>JBIQMS010000021.1:1187-73624 GCA_044463125.1 Terrimonas ferruginea | reverse complement strand
TGGAAACTCTCTTAGATTTTGAAACCAAATGTAAGCATCAGGTTGCTGCCATTGGAACGGGTATTGGCAAATGTATTCGCCTTGTCCGACAAGCGATAGGGAAAATTCACATCTTTCTGAATGCCGTGTACATAAGTGAGATCAATATACATGCCTGAGTGTCGGTAACCAATCCCTCCACTGATAAACATACGGCTCGCGTTTAGCTCCTTGTCGGAGTAGGGGTTACCATAATAAGCAAATCCAAGTCGCGTCATAAAAGTGGTGAATTTCAATTCGCCACCCAACCTGAAATTAAATGCGTTCTGATAATACTCCTTCATCACTTCGTTTAGCTGGTCGTAGTATCCGCCATCGTCATAGTCCTCTGCATTGCGGAAGCGGTTCGACTTATAAGTAACGTATTCAATATCGGCGGTGATAAAGCCCTTTTGCTGGCGAATATCTTCCACTTCATTCAGGATATAGGTACCACTCAGCATCATGCGCCAGGGGGTGACCAGTTCGTATTTGTAGCGCGGCACTTCGCCACCGGTGAACAGGGTGCTTTGCACGGTTTCAGTACCCGGCACGGAGCGATAGTTTTCCAGGTTTACAGCCATATCGGCCTGGTAAGTATCTTCCAGGCTAAGCCAGGAAGGGCTGTGTATGGCCATACCCATCCGGATCCGGTCGGAAGGGCGTACGATTACACCCAGTTTGGCATTGATACCCACGCCGCGGGTGCTGAATTGTTCATTCAGTTCCGAAAAATCAAAATTATTGTCGTTGTCGCCTGTAGCATCCGACTCCCGGAAAGAGGAGTTTTTATTGTATCGGATAATAGGGATACCGATGGAGCCTCCTATGTAAACACGGTCGTCCATATTGGCGGCATAGCCCAGCGCGGCTTCGGTTATGCCACCACTAGTTTCAATACGATGCGCCTGGTTAACCAGATAGGGTGCGCCATTTTTGAGGTTATTCCAGAGCGGCATACTTACCACATCGGGAAATTGATTGCTGCCGATAGTGGCTGTATCCACCAGGTATGAATATACAGCCATGCGGGTGCCCAGCGAAACGCTGTTGCTGTTCAGAATATCATCCAGCGAAAGTCCACTGCCCGCGGCCTCGGCGGCATATTGTTCGCCATAGCTGCTAAAATCATTTTGCCCGGTATAGTAGATGGTATTGCTGAAATTCGCGGTGCGCGTTACAGCGAAGCTAATGGCTTTATTAGTCCAACGACCGGAACCGTTGATACCGCCCACCCAACCGCTGGCGCCGAGGTTGAAATGCTTATCTTTTTCGTTAGCGCTGGTGCCGCGAAACTGACCCCGGTTATTCAAAAAACTATAACCGGGTGATAATACAAAATCACTGGTCTTGTACATCGCCAGGCCCGCGGGGTTGGTAAAGGTTGCCGAAATATCGCCACCGAGTGAACCCATGGCGCCACCCACCGCATTAATGCGGGCGGTGCCATTTACCGGCTGCCAGCTATAGCGCAATACGTCTTCCGGAATTTGTGCGCTTACCTGCAAACCAGCAGCGATCAGGCCTCCAAGAATCAATGTTTTTTTCATATGAAATTATTTCCGGGTACAAAAAAAGGAGGAAACAGGTTTTGAGAGGTTTCAATTTCCGCTTCCTCCTTTCAGTATGTACTAAAAGGGTTGTTATGATAATCCTTAACGGATGGGCCGGCTCACCCCGCCACCACTACTACCGCCACTGCTTCTGCCTGAGCTTCCTCCGGAAGAAGATGAGGGGTTATAAGTTCGGGTTGGCGTATTGGTGCTGTTATTGCGGCCCGGCTGATACCCATTATTGTTGTTACCGCCATTAAATACTTTCCGCAGCGAACTGCCGAGTCCGTTATTATTGTTGCTGTTGTTGTAGCGACCCACATTGCTTACACCTGGATTGGAATAACGAAGGTTGCCATTCCTGACCAGGGTGCTATTGCTGTTGGGTGCATAGCTGGCGGGGTTAAATACCAGCGCACGGCTGGGCCTTGTGGTAATCTTTGGATTGGATACTATAATGCCAGGCGACCAGCCACCCCATACTCCTCCGCCTCCCCAGCCAAAATGCGGGTTGAAGTAAGGGTTATAGAAATTGTTCCAGGCCCAATAGCTGTTCCAGGGATTATTCCAGGAATGATAATACATATAAGGGCTGAACGCATAGGGATTGTCGTAATAATAATCCAGCGCCGACCAGCGGTTGCGGTTCATGACGCGCATACGCAGGTAACGGTCGGAATAATAGCGGTCTTCATCGTAGCCATTATACCTTTGATTGCGGTTGTTCACCACCACATATTCATCCGCCTCGCGTGCCGGCGAAAAATACACGTCGTCCGGAGTTTGTCCGGCCTTGTAAGCGGTGCTGCAACTGCTGAGCAGTACCAGCGCCAATCCCGTATATAGCAGGCTTTGTTTCATGTCAAAGGGTTTTAGTGGTTTAGGCTGGAAGTTACTAATTTTGTGCGACTTTATCCGGCCTAACGGCTGTTTGTCGAAATTACACCGATTTTAAACGAATAGTATCCAATACACTGTTAATTAAAAAATAAAATACCCCCCCTTAGCTGGCGGAAAGATGGCAAATTTATGAGCAAGGAAATTACAGCGCGCGACAAGGATTATTCCCAATGGTACAACGACCTCGTGATCAAAGGCGGACTGGCGGATTATTCGGCCGTAAGAGGCTGCATGGTGATCAAGCCTTATGGTTATACTCTTTGGGAAAATATGCGCGATCAACTCGACCGGATGTTTAAAGAAACAGGACATGTGAATGCCTATTTCCCGCTTTTTGTTCCCAAGAGTTTGTTTGAAGCCGAAGAAAAAAATGCCGAAGGCTTTGCCAAGGAATGCGCGATTGTAACGCATTATCGATTAAAGAATGACCCCTCGAAAAAAGGGAAGTTGATGGTGGACCCGGAAGCCAAACTGGAAGAGGAACTGGTGATCCGCCCCACCAGCGAGGC
This sequence comes from Terrimonas ferruginea, assembly GCA_044463125.1. Classification (GTDB taxonomy): domain Bacteria; phylum Bacteroidota; class Bacteroidia; order Chitinophagales; family Chitinophagaceae; genus CAYMZZ01. The sequence goes on along the minus strand of JBIQMS010000021.1, from coordinate 70,644 downwards.
CATCATCTGGAATACTTACCGCGACTGGATCCAATCCTACCGCGACCTCCCTCTGCTCATTAACCAATGGGCCAATGTGGTGCGCTGGGAAATGCGCACAAGGCTGTTTCTGCGTACGGCGGAGTTCCTCTGGCAGGAGGGTCATACTGCGCACGCCACGCGCGAAGAAGCCGTGGAAGAAACCGAAAAAATGCTGGGGGTATACGCCGAATTTGTGGAGAACTACATGGCCGTGCCGGTAATCAAGGGTGTGAAAACACCCAATGAGCGCTTCGCAGGAGCAGAAGATACTTATTGTATTGAAGCCCTGATGCAGGATGGCAAGGCGCTGCAGGCCGGTACTTCGCATTTTCTGGGACAAAATTTTGCAAAAGCATTCAATGTTCAGTTCTCCAATAAGGAAAACAAACTGGAATACGTGTGGGCAACCAGTTGGGGGGTGAGCACCCGCCTGATTGGGGCATTGGTAATGGCACATAGCGATGATGAAGGACTGGTATTACCTCCGCGTATAGCACCTTTGCAGGTTGTGATTGTTCCTATATTCAAGAATGAGGAACAAAAAGCCGCGCTCGATCAAAAGATTCTTCCCCTGATGGCGGATCTGAAAAAGCAGGGCATCCGGGTGAAGTATGACGACAACGACAACCAGCGCCCGGGCTGGAAATTTGCGGAATACGAGTTGAAGGGCGTTCCGGTACGCTTGGCCCTGGGCATGCGGGATCTGGAAAATAATGTGGTAGAAGTAGCCCGCCGCGATACCCGCGAAAAAGCCACGGTGAGCCTCGATGGTATTGTCGCCCACATCACCAGCCTGCTGGAAGAAATTCAGCAAAACCTGTTTGACCGCGCCCAAAAATTTCAGCAGTCACATATTACGACCGCCAATAGCTGGGACGAGTTTGTGCAATTGCTCGATGAAAAGGGTGGCTTTGTATCCGCGCATTGGGATGGCAGCCCCGAAACGGAGGAAGCCATCAAGGAAAAAACAAAGGCAACGATCCGTTGTATCCCGCTCAACAACCCGAAAGAGGAAGGTAAATGTATTCTTACCGGCAACCCTTCCACGCAAAGGGTATTGTTCGCCAGAGCATACTAATAGTAATACTCCGATATTAATTTATCCGATCGCCGCAAAAAAATAACCCCGCCGCCAGGCGGGGGTATTTTTTACTTGCAGGTATGCTGTCTTCGTCATAAATTTAAGCACACCAAAACCAATCAAACAAATGGAAGAAAATCGTTCTCTACTCGACATGGGCGTGGATGCCTCCGCGCAAAACAACCTGATGGAAACCAGCCGCTGGTCGAAACTTATGGCCATACTGATCCTGGTGGCCATGGGGCTCTCTGTCCTCATGTTGGTCTTTGCCTGGAATTCCATGGCAGAAATCATGATGTGGGGACCTGATGCCCAGGGTGCCGGCGCCATCGTAGCCGTAATACTGATCATTGTTATCGCTATCATGGCCGTGCTGATGAGTTTCCTGATCAAAGGAGCCAACCGCATTCGGGCGGGTATTCAAAATCGCGACCAGGTCCTGTTCAACAATGGCCTGGGCAACCTGAAAAACTTTTTTGTAATGTATGGTGTGCTGGCCGTGTTGGGGATGGTGTTTACATTGCTGGGCCTGGTGGCAAGTTAAACGTAATACGTACTACGTATTACGTACTACGTATTACGTAGTAGGACGCCGTTTTTCAAAAACTTTAAACCTTAAACTTTAAACATTAAACTTCTCTTATATGAGCACTAACGAACCCGGACTTTTCAATGATCTGGAATTTGATAATATCGCGCGTACGCATATCCGCAGTATTGCGCAATGGGCTATGGTGATTGCCATATTGGCTGTGGTAGGTTATGTAATCAGCCTGATACAGGCATTTACCGCCCCTGAATTGCCGACCATTCAACAAAGCGAAGGCTTTGGTAATTTTTTCATGGGCATGGAGAGGAATAGCATACCCTTTACCATTCTCTCGGTGGCCATCGGCCTACTGCTGAATTTTTTCCTCTATCGTTTCGCCAGCCAGGCCAAGAAGGCCATTGATACGCGGAATGGTACCGAACTGGGGCAAAGCTTCAATAGCCTTAAGGCCTATTTCATGATCTATTCCATCCTGATCATCATTGTATTTGTGATCATATTGCTGGCGGTGGCGTTGGGGATTTCCCAGTCTTGATTCTGAAGATTAGTTGGTAGAGAGATAATTGTAGTCTTTCAGTAATATTTCCAAAAATTCCGAAGGAGGCATCTGGGTTTCAATTCCCAGGTGCCTCTTGATTTTTTCGGCTGCCGTATCGGCCACGGCATCATCATTTCTGCGGCGCGCGCTTTCCAGTATGGATTTTATGGCATTAATATCCTTATCGCTCAGGCGCATGATCTGCGGGAATTGAGGTGTATAGGTATTCTCCACTTCCTGAAACACCGTTTCGGTAATACTCGATTGCGTATGTGTCCGAATCAGGATGGTACGGGCCAGAATATCTCCAATCCGCTGGCCCTTGGGGGATGAGATAACGAGAATGATATCCGCAATCAGAAAAATGAGAATGCCCAGCACGATGAAGCTGCCTTCATTGTTGCCACCCATCGCCGCGCCTTCCATCAGCACCAGAATTGCCAGAACGATCCAGGTATCGGAAACACGCAGCAGCCATCGTATCAGAAACTGGCTCACACTGGCACGACCGCCATTTACATTTACCACCCGCAGTTGCATGATCTTCTTTCCAAAACTCTGCCCGTTGAGGGTAATCTCCAACGACACATGGTAGAGAAAAATGGGCAGGTACATGAGAAAAATATAAGCCAGGCGGTCGTAATAGAAATCCTTCGATTTTTCGAGGTTGGCAAAAATTAGACTCAGTATCTTATTCGCCAATACCAGGTAAAGAAACTGAATGACCAGATCGATCAATAAAGACAGGAAGCGACGAAAAAATTCGGGTATCTCGAATTCCACGTCTATATTAAAACTGGTAGGTACTTTGAGCGTCGACATCAGGATCTGCAAACTGTTGAGCGGGAAATTAGTCAAAAAATCCAGATAATTCAGGAATGGGTCTGTAGGGAACTGCAAAAAAATAGTATTTTACGATCCAAATTTATTCTGTTGCGCGAAGCCTTATTCATTAAGAAGAACAAGGAGCGCTGGCTACAGCACCAGCAGGCTCCTCCCACTGATCCGGACCAGATGGCCAGCGAATTCACGCAATTGGTGGATGATCTGGCCTATGCTAAAACCTATTATCCGGGTAGCAATGTTACGCGCTACATCAATGCACAGGCTTCAGGCATATACCTGAAAATTTATCAAAACCGGAAGGAAGAAACCAACCGGCTTTGGAAGTTTTGGAAATATGATTTACCCCTGACCATTCACCGGCACCATAAACCCATGTGGTTTTCCTTCGCGCTTTTTCTGCTGTTTTTCGTAATTGGTTTTTTTGTGGCTATGAAGGATGAAAGCATTTTGCGCAGCATTATGGGGCATGGCTATGTTGACAGTACGCATGAGAATATTGAAAACGGCAACCCCTTTGGCGTATATGAAAATGGTACGCCTTTGATGAGCTGGATATGGATCATGATCAACAATATCCGTTTTTCGCTGATCACCTTCAGCTCCGGAATTTTTGCGGGCGTGCCCAGCATGTATTTCCTGGTGAAGACAGCGGTGATGGTAGGGGCCTTCGACCAGATGTTTGCCGCGAAAGGGCTGGGCCTGGAGTTCTTTATGGTGGTGTTTGTGCACGGTATGCTCGAGCTTACCGCCATCATTATTGCGGCAGGAGCCGGCATTGTGCTTGGAAAAAGTTTCCTGTTTCCCGGAACCATCAGGCGGATGGACGCATTTAAGCGCGGCGCCAAAGATGGAGTGAAGATCATGATCGGCCTGATACCGGTTTTTGCGCTCGCCGCTTTCTTTGAAGGATTCATCACGCGGCTTTACAACGATATTTCAGTTTTTACCACCCTCATCACCTCCTTATCGGTCATTTTTGTTATTTGGTACTTTGTACTGTACCCCATAAGGCTGGCGCGGAAAATGAAGGTAGAAAGTATGGAGGAAATTTAAGTGGTACTTCAGTTACGAAAACTATTCTCTGTTCCAGTTATTGTCGGCAACATACTGTTGCTTGCCCTGCTCCTTGTGGCCGGTACCCTCGCCGCCCAGGCACCTGACTCTATTAATTATGCCGACGATTTTGTACTGGATACTTTCCCGGTGAAGGAGCCACCCATTGAAGAGCCTGCGGAAGTGATGGTTGATACGTATGATGAAGACGAGGATGATGAGGAAGCAATCGGCAGTGATTTCATGCCGCTGTATAACTGGGGCGAAGATCAATCGGGCGGTAGGGTCAGGAGTACCCGTGATTCACTTATTCAGCAATGGAAATCGCAGGATGAATTCTGGTATGCTGATCAATCATTTGCACGCAACAAGAAGCCCGAGAAGACTGGTTCGTCAAAGCGTTCCTTTTTTGCGAGCCGCGCATTTGAAACCCTGCTGATCCTGCTCGCGGTGGTGGTGTTTGTGATGCTGCTGGTGGTCTATCTTGGCCAAAACAACGCGATGGTATTTCGTCGGACCAGAACGGTTGCGGCGCAAGGGGAGGAGGATGAATTCGACAAAGATATTTTTTCCATTTCGTATGATAAAGAAATCGGCCGGGCCGAGCAGGAGGGCAATTACCGTATGGCCATCCGGCTTCGTTTTCTGCAACTGCTCAAAACAATGTCGGAAAGGCAAATTATCCGCTACCTGCAGGAGCGTACTAACCTCGATTACCTGATGCAATTGCATGGTACGGATTGGTATCGAAGTTTTTTTCCGCTGGTGCGGCATTTTGAATACAGTTGGTATGGAAAATTTGAGGTGAACGCGGACCAGTATGCCAGGATAAAGGCCGATTTTGATGAAATCCATAAAAGTCTTTGATAAAGGGTGAAGAAAAAACATGTTCCATATCTCCTGCTTGGGCTCTTATTGGCCTTACTCCTGGTACTCGTGATACGTGGAGAAAAGGCCTCTGAAAAGAAAACCCTGGATAGCCGACTTTCCCTTCGCAAGCGGGATAAGATTCCTTATGGGACTTATATCGCCTGGCAAAACCTACCCAGCATTTTTCCGGGTACAAGGGTTGCGACCGAAGCAGCATCGCCGCAGTACTGGTCCAATTTATCGCCCTACGAGAAAAACCAGGCACTGATCATCATCACCCCACAATTCTTTCCGGATGAATCGGAATTGAAACTATTGTTCCGCTTTATAGAATCCGGGAATGATGTTTTTATCAGCACCCTCAATTGCTCCAGGGAATGGGTAGATGCACTTGGTTTTGGCCTATATTACGATTGGCTCAACACGATGGTCTATAATGAGCTGAGCGATCCGGATTCAATGTCGGTAACGCTATCGCTTCCTACTATGGCGGCCAAGAAGGAGTACCTGTATCCTGGTCACCGGCTCGAATCCTGGTTCCAGAAAATTGACAGTAGCAGGACCCGTGTGCTGGGTCATGCCGCCAATGGTCGACCCAATTTTGTGCAGATGCGTGCCGGGAAGGGCAATCTTTTTTTTCACCTGTCGCCTTTGGCTTTCAGTAATTATTTCCTGCTTCATAAGCAGAATATGAGCTATTATGATCAATCGCTTTCCCTGATTTCGGACAAAGTGAAAACGGTGGTCTGGGATGAATACTTTCTTAACAAACGCAGTGAGCAGCAGCGGGAAAATGAGGAGAAGGGCTGGCTCAGCACGCTGCTGAACCTGGAGAATGCAGACGGGAATAAATCGTTTAAAGCGGCTTTCTGGCTGCTGTTGGCTATTTTGTTATTGTATGTGCTGTCGGAAATGCGGCGTAAACAACGCATCATTCCGGTACTGAAAAAACCAGCCAACGATTCGCTTGATTTTGTGAAAACCATCGGCCGGCTGTATCATGATAAGGGTGATCACCAGAATCTCTGTCGCAAGATGAGCGCCTATTTCCTGGAGCATGTACGCTCCCGGTATAAACTGCCTACGCAGCGCCTGGATGAGGAGTTTGTTCAAAACCTGGTGTATAAGACCGGAGCACAGGAAGAACTGATTCGACAGATAGTAAATTTTATACGCGGCCTCGATGAAGAAAGAACGGTGTCGGCAGCAACAATGGCTGTTTTTCATGAACGACTGGAGCAGTTTTATAAAAATTCATAAATAGTTCGCCGGGTGCGGACAATAAATGCATAGTAATGGAAGAACAAGTATTTCAGCAAAGAACAGATCTGTCGGGCCTGCATGAGGCCATTTTGTCGATCCGTAAGGAGATCGGGAAAGTGATTGTAGGGCAGGACGAAATGGTAAAGCTCATACTCGGAGCATTGCTGGCGGATGGACATGTTTTGATAGAAGGTGTACCGGGCGTAGCCAAAACGCTTACTGCCAAGCTGGTGGCCCGCAGTGTGGATGCCGGGTTCTCCCGCATACAGTTTACACCCGACCTGATGCCTTCCGATGTACTGGGTACGCCAGTGTTCAACCCCCGCGATGCCGTATTTGAATTCAAGAAGGGACCACTTTTCAGCAATATCATCCTGGTCGATGAAATAAACCGCGCCCCTGCCAAAACACAGTCTGCCCTGCTCGAAGTGATGGAAGAAAAGCAGATATCCGTGGATGGAACTACCTACGCAATGGATGCTCCCTTTATGGTGCTTGCTACTCAGAACCCGGTGGAGCAGGAGGGAACCTATCGCCTGCCCGAAGCACAGCTTGATCGCTTCCTTTTCAAAATAGTGGTACCTTATCCCAGCGAGTCGGAGGAGCTCAGCATCCTCACGCAGTTCCACCAGATGGGGAATGCAAAGGCCGAGGATACCATTCAGAAGGTACTTACGGCTGCGCAGATCAACCAACTCCGCAGTCAGATAAGAACCCTGCTGATCGAAGAAAAACTATTACAGTTTATCGCGAAATTGATTCACCAGACCCGTCATCACAAGAGCCTTTACCTGGGCGCATCTCCCCGCGCATCCCTGGCGCTGATGAATGCTTCCAAAGCCATGGCGGCCATGGCGGGCCGCGATTTTGTAACCCCTGATGATATCCGGGATGTGGCCGTGCCCGTTTTACGGCATCGGATTGTATTATCGCCCGATAAGGAAATGGAAGGCGTTACAGAGGAAGAAGTAATCAGGCAGATCATACAGGGAATGGATATACCCCGATAAGCATGCATAAGAATATTTTTCTGAATGGACTGGTGTATTATGTGGCGGGAGCCGCTGCGGTGCTTTATGCGCTCAGCTATTTCTTTCCGGGTATGTACCGCGTGGGAGGTTTGCTGCTACTGCTGTTGTTGCTGGCGATACTGGTTGATCTGATGCTGCTTTATGGCGTCAGGCGACCGCTTGAAGCCACACGAACCTGTGCGGACAGGTTTAGTATTGGCGACGACAATAAAGTGCAATTATGGTTCAGGAGCCGTTTCCCCTTCCGGGCGCAGCTTCGGGTGATTGATGAACTGCCGGTACAGTTTCAGGAAAGGAATTTTCTACGAAAAATTGCCATTGCCTCCGGATCGGAAGCCGTCATCTATTATGATCTGAGGCCGGTGAGCCGGGGCGAATATGAATTTGGCCAGATCAATGTATTTGTAAAAGGGCCACTGGGTCTTGTAAAAAGGCGGATCATAATTCCGGCTGAGCAAACTATTAAAGTGTACCCATCCTATATGCAAATGCGGCGCTATCATTTGCTGGCCCTCAGCAACCGGCTGCAGGACGCTGGCGTGAAAAAGCTGCGACGGCTGGGGCATAGCATGGAGTTTGAGCAGATTAAGGAATACGTACCGGGCGATGATTACCGCACCATCAATTGGAAAGCCACGGCACGCAAGGAGGGACTGATGGTGAACAATTACACCGACGAACGCAGCCAACAGATCTATTGCCTGGTTAATAAAGGAAGGGTGATGAAAATGCCTTTTCTGGGTATGACCTTGTTGGAGCATGCCATCAATGCCTCATTGGTACTGAGCAATGTAGCCCTGGTAAAGCAGGACAGGGCCGGATTGATCTGCTTTGGTGAACAGGTAGATGCTTTTGTGGCGGCAGATAAAAAGGCATCGCAGATGGGACAGATACTGGAAGCGCTTTATCGGCAGAAAACAGGATTCATGGAACCTGATTTTGAAAGATTGTATTCCATCATCCGCACCCGCATTACCCAGCGCAGCCTGCTGGTATTGTTTACGAACTTCGAAAGTGTGGAAGCCCTGCAGCGCGAAATGCCCGCCTTGCGGAGGATTGCCCGCTATCACCTGCTGCTCGTGGTATTTTTTGAGAATACCGAACTAAAAGCCATCACGCAGGCACCCGCTCAAAAAACCGAAGACATCTATATAAAAACAATCGCGGAAAAATTCGTCTTTGAGAAAAAGCTGATGGTAAAAGAGCTGCACAACAATGGCATTCCCTCCATCCTCACCACACCCGAAAACCTTACGGTGAATACGATTAATAAATACCTGGAGCTGAAGACGAGAACAGTGATTTGAGTTTTAAGTTTTAAGTTATAAGTTTTAAGTTTTTATTCGTGTGATTTCCGTTTTGTATGTAAAGGCGTAGGCCTTGGAAAGCCCTGGACTCTGCTTTGTTTTCGACAAATACTAACTTACACTTAAAACTTCCAACTTAAAACTTCCAACTTATAACTTATAACTTAACACTTCCCCTATTTTCGCAGCATGAACAATTTCTCCCAGGGCCGTGTATTGCTTATCGATAAGCCTTTGCGCTGGACCAGTTTTGATGTGGTGCGGAAGATCAGGAATACCATCCGTATCAAGAAAGTGGGACATGCCGGCACCCTGGATCCGTTGGCTACGGGTTTGCTGATCGTTTGCACCGGTCGGTTTACCAAGAAGATCAATGAGTATATGGCGCAGGAGAAAGAATACACAGGAACCATCACCCTGGGCGCCATCACACCCACTTACGACCTGGAATCGGAGCCGGAAAATTTTAATCCCATTGATCAGATTAGCCTGGAGCAAATCAGAACGGCGACCCAAAAATTTACGGGCCCTATATTACAAGTGCCACCCGCTCATTCGGCCATTAAGGTCGATGGCAAAAGGGTGTATGAACTGGCCCGTAAAGGCAAGGAAGTGAAGCTGGAGCCCAGGCCGGTTACCATCTACCAATTTGAGATCACCGCCAAAGAAGATTCCCTGCTGCATTTCAGGGTGGTATGCAGTACGGGCACCTATATCCGCAGCCTGGCGCATGACCTGGGACAGGAATTGGGTTGTGGCGCCTACCTCAGCAGCTTATGCCGTACACGAATTGGTGATTACCGTTTGGAAGACGCCAGTAGCATGGATGCTTTTTACGACATGGTGCAACAGCACCCCGAATGGCTGGTTAAAGAATAAAGGGATAGTTGATACCCAGTTGAAACTGGCTGCCTCGGAAAAATGGATAGCTGAACCATTTGTTCTGGTACTGCGCGTTAGTGATGGAGGGGCTGGGATCCTTCACTTTGTAGGCATAGTCGAAACGGATCACAAAAAAGTCGAGGTCAATGCGAATTCCACCCCCGGCGCCTATGGCAATATCTTCACCCAGCCTGCTCAGCTTGAATACTTCTTCATCCGGTCGATTGTCGGCAGGTTTCAGGAACCAAACGTTACCGATATCGGTAAACAGGGCACCATTTACCTTTATACCAAATGGTCGGCCAATAGGGAAGCGGAATTCGGCATTCGCTTCCAACTGCACATCGCCATAGCGATCGGGTGTGCCTCCCGGACCGTTGAACTCCTTCACCGTGGATCCGGGTCCCAGCCTTCGCAGGGCCCAGGCCCGCATGGAGTTGGGCCCGCCACTAAAATATTGTTTGAAGAAGGGAAGGTTGTTGCGCTTGAGCGGATTTCGTGTGGCATCAAACTCATATCCCACACCCGCAAAAAAACGAAGCGCGATAGAGTTTTTAGGGAAGCGGATCAGGTGGGCCAGCTCCACATCTGCCTTTACAAATCGATAGAGCTCCTCATCAAGAAAGCTATTGCGCAGCAAACCTGTCATCAATCCGGCTTCTTCCACATTGAAGGTTACTTTGCTCAGGTGATTGCCCCTTCCAAAGGGAATGGTGAGGTTGCCTATAATGGACGCAATAAAACCATCGGTAAAAATATTACGTAGTGCCGGGTTTTGAATGATCAGGTTCTTGAGGCTGTCGCGCTGCACCAGGCTGGAGTACTCGATGTTGGGGAACTTAACATTGAGCAATTTATTGCGCCAGGTATATTCATAGCCCCAGCTTCCGTTAATGCTTACCAGGTTATAGAGAAGGCGGCGCTCAGTACTGGCCGCATTGAAATTAAGCAGGGTCCGGAAATTATCGCGCCGGTTTTCGGGTATCAGCCGGGTAAGCGGGACGAACCGGGGAAAGACGATACTATGACTAAAACTGAACTGCCGGGTTTGAATAAACTGGTTGGATCCCGATGCGCCCAGTTCCACACCATAACGCAGGTTGCTGTTGGCGATATTGGCACCACGGGCAAAATTTCTGTTCTGTAAGCCAACGTTCAGGCCAATACCGAAAAGGTTACCCGATATCACGCTCTGGTTGATACTGCCTTCCAGGTTGGTGCTGAAGGAATATTTGCGGGCTGGGCTCATACGCACCACAAAATCCACGGTGTCGGTACCGGGTCTTGGATTTTGGTCAATACTTACAATTCGCCAGGTACCCAGGCTGTTGAGTTTGTTCAGTGTACGCACATACCGGCTTTGGCGATACACCGACTGATAGGGAAGGGAGATGTATGGTGGAAAAATTTTGGGCTTAAACTTATTGCCATATTGTACCACGCGGATTCCTTCCACGGTATCCACCCGAGGCTGGGTACCTGCAGTATCCAGCAAATAGTCTGGATAAATAGTGACCTGACCAACATGAAATTTCGTGAGCCTTGCGCTGTCGATACTGCGAAGCCTTATGTCGAGGCTGGCGGTGGGATTATCGCGGCGGCGCTGCAATTGCTCCAGCAATTCAAACTGGGCGAAGGGATCCAGGTCGGGCTGCAGGAAAGATGCATCGAGGGTATCCCATAATCCAATCATTTCATCGCGGGTAAAACGCAGGTAGCCGTTATTGCGGTATAAGTCCGTAAGGCGGTCAAGCTCGGCGGATATGGGACCTTTGGCAAAAGGACTGCCTTTTTTGATCAGGGCCTCGCTTCGTGTGGAATCGGCCAGGTGCTGCAGGTTGGAATCGAGCATGGTATAGCTCACGCTGTCGAGTGTAACCTGCTTGCCCGGTTTCACATAATAGTCGATGACTACCCGATGGTAATGGTTGGGTTTGGGAAATAGCTTGCGGGGCGACTTCAGCGTTTTCGTGAAATAAATGGAATCCCTAAAATAACCACGCGCCCTCAGCAGGTCCTGCATGTAGTCGATACTGCTGATGGCATCCACACTATCGTATACCGGCGGACTCTTCATCACACTCCAGGCCAGCTTTTCCAGTCTACGCACCCGAAGGCTGTCGTCGAGCTGCGATTCCAGCGCCGACTCCAGCTCATTTCTTTCTTCTTTTGAAAAGTTGCCTATTACATTGATATTTGTTCTGTACACAAAATCCTTTCCCGGCGGCGCATTTTTGACGATGGTACAGGACGCCAGCAGCGCAAGGGTCAACCCGGCAATGAAGGCGCGAAGGGAAATGGTATGGTGCTGCAAGGTGCCGGACGACATAATCAAAATAACAGCTATGCTGACAAAATCACAAATCAAATATATTCAAAGTTTAGGCCATAAAAAATTCCGCGACGAAACGGGCCTCTTCATAGCAGAAGGACCGCGTATTGTGAATGAATGGTTGCAGGATCCGGGGATTAGTATGGAGGCCATTTATGCCTTACCTGAATGGATTGCAGCGCATCCTGAAGCAAAGGCAGTGGAAATTTCGGAAATAGAATTACAAAGAATTTCACAATTGCAGCAGCCCAACCAGGTGCTGGCGCTGGTGAGGCAATGGAATTATTTCATTCCGGAGGGCGATACGGATGAATGGATGCTTGGCCTCGACCAGATTCAGGATCCGGGCAACCTGGGTACCATTATCCGGATTGCCGATTGGTTTGGTGTTGTACACATCATCTGCCAGCCCGATACGGCCGATATCTATAATCCAAAAGTGGTGCAGGCCAGCATGGGCAGCCTGGCCCGGGTAAGGGTATTGTATGCAGAATTGTCGACATGGATACAACAACATCCTGATACGCTTGTGTACGGCGCCACATTGGAGGGGCGTGACATATCCCAGCTTAAAAGTCCGAAAAAGGGCCTGCTGGTTATCGGCAACGAAGCAAGGGGTATCCGGCCAGAATTGATGGAAAGGGTTAATGTAAGGCTCACCATTCCGCGAAAAGGTGGGGCCGAGTCGCTGAACGCTGCGGTGGCAACGGGTATCCTGCTATCACATCTTAGCTAAACCGGATGGCTTTCACCGGCTGAATCCGCTTCACCAGCAAGGTTGGAATCAAGAGCACCAGCAATGAAATAAGTAATGTGCCGCCCGCCACGATTAGTATTTCCCAAATGCTGATTTCCACAGCGGCTTCACTAATGTAATAGGCTTCCTCCTGCAGGCGGATAAATCCGGTTTGCTGCTGCAACCAGATCAATACCATCGCCAGCAACGTGCCCACTATGATGCCCGTGCCGGTGATAAATAAAGCATGCCGCAGGAATATCTGCTGCACAGTCCAGTCGCGCGCGCCCACGGCTTTCAGCACACCGATCATACGCACGCGTTCCAGCACCAGTATGATCAGGCAACTCACCAGGTTGATCAATGCCACGATAATCATGATGATGATCAGCACCGAACGGGTGGTATCCTGCATATTGAGCCAGTCGAAGATATTGGGTGCGATATCGCGGATACTTTGTGTATCCCATTCAAGAGGAAACTCTTCCAAACTATAGATATTCGCCACCTGCTCATCTATCTGATCCGGATCATGTAGGAAAATTTCATAACCGCCCGCCTCATTCGGGTCCCAATCGTTGAGCCGCTGTATCAGTTTCAGGTCGCCAATAGCAAATGTTTTGTCGTATTCCTCTATACCGGTTTTATAAATGCCTGTAATGGTGAGCTTATTGGGTCGCGGTTTACCATCAGGCTGAATAAAATAAATGAGAATACGGTCATTCAATTTTAATTGCAGTTGCTTTGCCGTGTATTCCGACAGCATGATCTCGCGGCTATAAGTACTGTCGTTGAATGCAATGGGCCGGCCCTGTTTGATGAATCGCTTAAAGAAATCGAAATCATATTCCGCATTATAGCCCTTCAGCAATACACCCTCCAGTTCATCCGTTGTTTTCAGGATGGCATATTTGGTGCTGAAGGGATGAATCTGTTTTACCGCCGGATTTTGGCGTATCTTTTGCATCAGAACGGAATCCATCAGCAGGGGAATTTCTTCCGCGATAATCGCTTTCATGGGTTGCTTTTCCTGGATGCGGATATGCCCCAGGAAACTGAAGACTTTCCGGCCCACTTCCCGCTGGAACCCGTTGGTAAATGCCAGGGTCACGATCATTACCATCACGCTGATGACCGTGGCTACCACCGACAAACGGATGATGAACCGGGAAAAGGAGCGCTGCTGGTTAAAAGCAATGCGTTGGGCTATAAATGCTGCAACCATTCTGAATTGGATACTGTCTGAATGAAGTCCGGTATTTTTGAACAGGACCGGTTCAACAAAAATAAGCGGATAAGCTTACTTGATAACTATTTTCCTTGTTCCCATCCATGTGGGATATACCATACAGCATGAAGATGAAAAATACATTGCTCGCGCTGCTGCTACTTTCCGGCTCATGCCTGCAAGCGCAGACGGCGGATCAGAATTTTCAGGATAATATTCAGGGCGTGAAACTGTACCGGGTTGGTGATATTTATAGCTATCCCATCATCCGCCTCAACAGTGGCGATCAGTTGGAATTGCATTTCGATGACCTGGACGCTGATGTAAAAAACTATTATTACACTTTCCAGCTTTGCAATGCCGACTGGTCCGTATCCAGCCTGCTGCCCTTTGATTATTTACAGGGCTTTCAATCGAACCGTCTCAATACTTATCGCAACTCATCCATTGCACTTACCCGCTATACACATTATCAACTGCAGTTTCCGGAAAGAAGCATGGTACCCAAACGCTCCGGAAATTATCTGCTCAAGGTTTTTTTGAATAATGATACCACGCAGCTCTATTTTACCCGTCGATTCCTGGTGGTGGATAACCGCATCAGCATCGCCGCGCAAATCAGGCAACCTTTCGATTCCCGCTATTTTCAGACGGACCAGCGGGTGCAGGTGGCGTTGAACACGGCCAACGCGCGCATCAATGTAATGTCGCCGCAGGATTTCAAGCTGGTTGTTTTACAAAACAACAGCTGGTTTCATTCGGTGCTGAATACAAGACCCAATATTTACCGGGGAAATTACCTGGAATACAACGATGATCAGCTCAGCTTCCAGGCCGGGCGCGAGTGGCGCTGGCTCGATATGCGCAGCATGCAACTGATTGGCGACCGGGTTTCGGAAATGGAGGAAAAAGACGGGCAGATGCATGTGTACGTAAAGCCCGATCAGGAACGTCAGCAATTGGTTTACGCTTTTTATGAAGACCTGAATGGCCAGTTCTTTTTTGGGAACCGCGATGGAAATAATCCCAATTGGCAGAGCGATTATGCCTGGGTGCATTTTCGTTTTGTGCCACCCGGTAACCAGCCCTATCCCGGAAAAGACCTGTATGTATATGGCGAGTTGACGCAGTACCAGCCAGGAGAACATGCGAAGATGGAATTCAATGCTGAAAAGGGAATATATGAGAAAGCCCTTTATTTGAAGCAGGGGTTCTATAATTATTCCTATATCACGCTCGCCGGACGGCCCGATCGGGAAGGGAAGCTGTCCTTTCAGCCCACTGAAGGCAATTTTACCGCAACCGAAAATCAATACACGGTGCTGGTTTATTTCAGGCCATTTGGGGCTCGTGCGGATGAACTGCTGGGCATAGCGGAATTAAACTCAGCCACTAACCGGTAAAATTGCTGACCCCTGCGCAATGCAGCGGCAAAAACCCTATCTTTGCGCCGGCAGGTCTTACACGACCAGCTCCTGCTGAACCTCCCCAGGGCCGGAAGGCAGCAAGGATAAGTGGTTGTAGCGGTGCGATGTGAGGAGCCTGCCATTTTTTTTTATTTTGATTGCTACGCAAGAGCTGCCTGAACATCAGGAGCGTCACCAAATGTCCGCCCGGACACATTATACAATATGAAATTTTTCATCGATACCGCCAACCTGGCGCAGATCAAGGAAGCACATGAATTAGGTATCCTCGATGGTGTTACTACCAATCCATCCCTGATGGCGAAAGAAGGCATCAAGGGCTCGGAAGCCATCATGAACCATTACAAAACCATTTGTGATCTGGTGGATGGTGATGTGAGTGCGGAGGTTTTGTCCACCGATTTTGATGCAATTGTGGAAGAAGGAAAGGCCCTGGCCGCCATTCACCCCAATATTGTGGTGAAAGTGCCCATGATCAAAGATGGCGTTAAAGCCCTTCGCTGGTTTACCGAAAACGGTATCAAAACCAACTGCACACTTGTATTTTCAGCCGGACAGGCCATCCTGGCCGCCAAAGCCGGTGCCACCTATGTTTCTCCGTTTATTGGTCGTATCGACGACAGTAGCTGGGACGGGGTTGAACTCATTGCGCAGATTTCGCAGATATATTCTATCCAGGGTTTTAAAACAGAAATTCTGGCCGCATCGATTCGCAGCGCCCTCCATATTGTGAAATGCGCCGAAGCCGGTGCCGACGTATGCACCTGCCCGCTCGATTCCATTCTCGGTTTGCTCAAGCATCCGCTGACGGATATTGGCCTCGCCAAATTCCTGGAAGACGCGAAGAAAATGTAGTGCTACTTCAACGCATAAAAAAAAGAGTGGATATTCATCCACTCTTTTTTTTATGCGTTGAAGTAGGTTTAGTCAACTTTCTTTATCCAAATGGTGGTTTCAATGCGCATGCTCGGTTTTTTACGAAGCGTAGCGCTCACTGTAATTTTTTCCCCGCTGAAATGGGCAGGAACAATCAGTTCATTTCCCGAAAACTGGCAGGCCGATGATTCGAACAGTATTTCTTTTTCCGTAAGCGGAAGCCAGGTTCCATTGGAAAGTTTACCATCCACATTAATGTAGTTGTGGGTGCCCCGCTTCAAACTATCAGTGTAAAGGTGAAAGTAAATGCTGTCGATTTGCTGGGCTTTTGACCCGGCGGCCAGAAAAAGCAGCGAAAAGCAGAGTATCCATCTTTTCATGCGGTAAATTTCTGGTATGACCCTGCCGAAGCAGGAAAGGTTGATTGCGTAGGAAACGCTTAACAAAAAATTAGGGCCTGCCTTTTGGGGCAGGCCCTAAAACATTAGGGGAAAATGCCCAGTTCGGCATAGCTGGTGGCTACTTTGTTGATGGCCACTACATAAGCCGCCGTGCGCATATCCGGGATATCCGGATTGCTTTTCCATTCGTTTACGATCTCATGTGTGGCGGCGATCATGGTTTCTTCCAGTCCACTGTAAACCAGGTCCACTTCATCCGCGCCATGCACGATGTATTCACGCTCTTTAACACCCATTTTCTTGCCCGACAAAAACTCCATTTGGGCAACGATATGAGAGTTCATGTTTTCGTTGAAGCGTTTTTCCATTCGGCCATAGCGAACATGGCTCAGGTTTTTCAGCCATTCAAAATAGGAAACGGTTACACCACCTGCATTCAGATACATGTCGGGTACAACAACGATTCCTTTTTTGGCAAATATTTCATCTGCTTCCGGAGTTAGGGGGCCGTTGGCGGCTTCGCCAATCATTTTGGCTTTTACACGGGGGGCGTTTTCGGCATTGATCACGTTTTCCAGAGCCGCGGGAATCAGGATATCACATTCCATTTCCAGCGCGTCGGTATTCTTCGCAAAATTGTTGGCACCGGGGAAATTCAGGATAGAACCAGTGTTCTTGCGATGCTGAAATACCTGGTCCACATCCAACCCGTTCTCGCTCCAGATTGAACCTTCGTATTCGGCAAGGCCTATGATTTTTGCACCGGCATCCTGGAAGAATTTGGCGCTATGATAGCCCACATTACCCAGACCCTGTACCACTATTCGCTTTCCTTCCACGCCTACCGTCATGCCCAGTTTTTCCATCACATCGGGCATGGTGCACACTTCGCGGAGCCCAAAGAAAACGCCCAGCCCGGTGGCTTCGCGACGGCCACGTACACCGCCTTGCGATACGGGCTTACCTGTAACGCAACCCGATGCGTCAATTTCGCCGGGGTGCATGGTGGTATAGGTATCCAGAATCCAGGCCATTTCTCTTTCACCGGTTCCGTAGTCGGGAGCCGGTACATCAGTGCCGGGCCCGATGAACTTTTTCTTGATCAGCTCAGAAGTATAACGACGTGTGATTTTCTCCAGCTCAAAAGCGGAAAAATCGCGCGGGTTAATTTTGATACCGCCTTTGCCGCCACCAAATGGAACGTTTACGATGGCGCATTTATAAGTCATCAATGCCGCCAGTGCCATTACTTCATCCTGGTTCACTTCAGCCGCAAATCGAATACCACCTTTACAGGGCGTTTTATGGTGGGAATGCTGTACGCGATAAGCTTCAATTACTTCAATCTTTCCATCATCGCGCTTCACCGGGAACTTCATACTGTATATGGCATTGCAGGCTTTGATCTGCTCCAGAATGCCTGGATCCCATTTTGTAAACTTGGCCGCTTTATCAAAGCTCTTTTCTACCGCATTAAAAAAACTGTAATGTTTGTCAGGCATGGTTTGATGATTTTGTTTTCAATATAGCAAGAGACGTAATACGTAGTACGTATTACGTACTACGTTATTTGTTTTCGAGGTTCTTTAATTTCTTTTCAATGCGGACCAGGTACAGGATCAAACCGGCCAGGATGGTGAGCATCACGGCCACTACCACATAGATCCGGCCATTGCTGCGCATGGTGGCTCCGAAGTCGGAATAACCCTTATCCTGCGCAAGCGCAAAACCGGCGATCAGGGTACACAGGATGGTAAGCAAAGCGTATTGCAATTTTCTCATGCGTTCCATTTTTTTTCTTTGAGCAATTGTAGTCTGATCTTAACAGTGGTGATCCATACGCCCAGTAAGGTCCAACCGATAATGGCCGGATAAAATACGAGTCGCATATTTCCATCGGTATCCTTGAAGTTCAAAGCCGGATTACCTTCCTGGCCTCCCGGGTGCAGGCTGGGCAGCAGGCGGGGAACAATCCATACGGAGGGAAAAAGCATGGCGAAGGCGAAAATATTATACACGGCGCTGATCCGGGCGCGCTTGTCGATATCCATGATAGAATCGCGCAAAACCAGGTAGGCGAAATAAATCAGCAGGGCGATAGCGGCGCCAATCAATTTGGGTTCCCTTGCCAGCGCACTGAAGGACTCGAAAGTGGGATTATTGGGATCGGCCCAGGTATAGCTCATCCAGATGGCCCCGGTGGCATAGCCCAGCAACCCCATCAGAATACCGCTGCCGGCGTATTGCCGGGCGTAAATATCATATTTGAGATCGAAGCTGCGGAGATAACGAATGGAATGAACCACGGAGATGGTGAAGAGAATCATCATGGCAAACCACATGCACACATGAAAATAGAGGTTGCGTATGGTTTCTTCCAGCGCCGGAATAGTCGGAATCTTGTAAAGCAAGCCCATCGTAAAGGTGTAAACCAGCAATACCACACAAGTGACCTTCCACCAGCGCTTATAAATGAATTGTTTGGGTTGGGTCATTTCGAAAACCCTGCTTATGCTAAGGGTGCAGCAAAATTAAGGGGGAAATAATGATTTTCACTATTCAACCACGCCTATTCAAAAAGATCATTCTTTCCATAAAAAAGGGAAGAGTATCACCGCCAGTAATGCCACCATCGCATCAAGGGCCACCAGCAACAGGATATCATTCATTTTAAGGGTAAGTACCGGATTGAAAGCGGCATTGGATATCTTCATCAGTAGAATCAGCTGAGGAGTAATTATCGGAAAGCCCAGTACAGCCATGATGGCCGCATTTTGTTGCGCCCTGGCGGCAATCGCGGCCAGAAAGGTGAATATCAGGCTAAGGCCCCAACCACCCAATAATACAAGCCCGATAAAGGCACCCGGCTTCACCAGCGGCGCATTCATCAGCAGCGAAAACAAGACAAAGGCGAGCAGGCTCATCAGCAACATCAGCAGGGAATTGAAAAGCAATTTGGCCAACACAAAGTTGGCGGGCGATACCAGGCTGTAGTAATAAAGCATGCGGCCACGGCTTTCGGCAAGAAAACTCTTGGCTACGGCATTCACGCAAATAAAAAGCTGAATCACCCAAAACAGTCCATTCCATACTTCGGGTTCCGGTTCGCGAACCGAGAGAAAAAGCACAAATATGGTGGCGCCTATATAAAGCAAAATGCCGTAGAAGCTATACTGCTGGCGTATTTCGAGCAGCAGGTCTTTGCGGAAAAGGGTCCATATCTGGTGCAGGGCGGCATTCATGCTTTGGGCTTTCATTCTTTTTCAAAATAACACTGGCGGCAACGGGGTTCATACACATCGCGGGCGCCGAGCATCACCTGGTCTTCGTTGGGAATTTTGCGATAGGAATAGTTGGCGATCTGCCCACATTGCACACAAATGGCGTGGAGCTTGGTTACGTAGTCGGCCTTGGCCAGCAAAAAGGGCATTTGGCCAAATGGTTTGCCGGTAAAATCCATATCCAGCCCGGCAACAATTACACGAATTCCCCGGTAGGCCAATTCATCGCACACACCGGGAAGCTGATCGTCGAAGAACTGCGCCTCATCGATGCCGATCACATCCACATCCTGGGCCATCAGCAGAATTTTCTGCGAATGGTCGATAGGGGTGGAAGGAATGGCATTTGTATCATGCGAAACGATATTGTGTTCATCGTAGCGGATATCAATGGCCGGTTTAAAGATTTCCACATTCAGGTTCGCGATCTTTACCCGCTTCAACCGTCGGATCAATTCTTCTGTTTTGCCGCTAAACATGCTGCCACAGATCACTTCAATCCAGCCCCTGCGCTCTCCCCTTAAGCTGGGTTCAATAAACATTGTTAAGATTTTTTATTTCCCGATCCCGTAAATACTTAATTGGCAAAGTGTTTGTACATTTAAGCAGCCTCAAAAGTAGCATAATGGAACGAATACAGGCGTTGATCAATCAGTTAAAGGCTCTATCGGACCGACAGGCCGATACGCAATCCCTGTTGGCCGTGGTGCAGCAGATACAGCAGGAATTGATGCGCTACCAGCAGCAACCGCGCAGTCTGGGTACCTCCAAAGTAGCTGTACTGATGCCAGCCGGAGTGGGTGTGAACCAGGAATTGATGGAGCAATACGGCCCGCGTGTTGAGGTGATACCGCCTGAGCCCGAACCCGAAGAAGTGCTGACCACTGTTGCGGATGACGGCAAACTCCAAATGAGTTTTGATCCCATGATCGAAATTCCCACACTTTCGCAACAGGTGCAGGTAAAGCAGGAGGGAGCAAATGCCGACATGCCCTCACTCAACGATCGGCTTCGCCAATCTACTACCGAGCTTTCCGACCGGCTCAAAGAATCGCCCATCAAAGATCTTCGTAAAGCCATCGGCATCAACGATCGCTTTCTATTTATCAATGAACTGTTTCGTGGTGATGAAGCCATGTATGAACGCAGTATTAAGACCATCAACAGTTTCAACATTTTCGCCGAAGCGGAATACTGGATCAGCCGCGAACTGAAGACCAAACTGGGTTGGAATATTGACCATCCGGCCGTGGATCAGTTTGATAATTTGGTCAGAAGGCGATTCTCCTGAATATAGTGCATGATGATGTTGGTGGCGCCAACATGGCTGCTAACATACTCGCGGCTGGCCGCAGCGCTTTGGGCATAGGCCGATTCATTTGCATGTAAGATGCGAAGTTTTTCGCTTAATTCACCGGCGTTCCGGATAGAGAAAGCCCCTCCTGCGGCTAATTGCTCGCGCGCTTCCCTAAATTTATGATGCACCGGGCCAAAGAATACGGGTTTGCCATATACCGCCGCTTCCAGCGTATTGTGAATTCCTTTCCCAAATCCACCTCCCACATAAGTTACCCATGCATAGCGGTACAACTGCGAAAGCAAGCCAATATTATCTATCAGCAGAAAAGGGCTGGCCAATGCTTCCTTCAGCCCAGGTCCGGGAGATTGGGCAGAAGTATTTTCCAATAGCTTTTGCAGCCTCGAATAGCGGATGATTCCGGGGAAGCGTGCTTCAATTGCTTCAAGATGGCTTTCATCAATTTCGTGAGGGGCCAGCACCAGGGCCAGATCGGCAGGTTGCAGTTGCCGATAGCACTCCGCCAGTATTGCTTCATCATCGGGCCAGGTGCTGCCGGCAACAACCAGTTTTCTATTCCGGGCGAAGGCTTCCAGCGCAGCATTGGCGGGGGCTTGCACGGCAATGGCACTCACGCGGTCGAAGCGGGTATCACCCGATACCTGGGTGATGGGTCCCAAACCGATTTCTTCCATCAGTTGCAGCGAATGGGCATCCTGCACAAAAAGGCGGTCGAAGCGGGAAAGCATTTTGCGCGGCATGGCACCATACCAGCGGAAGAATGACATTTTTTTCCAGAACAGCGCCGATACGAGCAAAAGAGGAATTTGACGGTATTTGATTTTTTTCAGGTAGTAATACCAAAACTCGTACTTCACAAAAATGACCAGTTGGGGCTGCACCGCCTCCAGAAAAATCCGCGCATTGCGGGGGCCATCCATCGGCAGATAAAAGACCCAATCAGCACCCGCATAGTTTTTGCGTACTTCATAACCCGAGGGTGAAAAGAAGGTAAGCAAAAGGCGATAGCCAGGGTATTGCCCACGGATGGCTTCCAGTAGGGGGCGGCCCTGTTCAAATTCGCCCAGTGAAGCGCAATGCATCCAGATCACCGGACCGTTTACCGATTCCCGGATTCGGCGCAGGATATTTTTTCGCCCTTTAACCCATTTGCGGGCTTTGGGGTGAAAGATGGAAGCAATATGGATACCGATCCGGAAGAGCCACAGGAAAATATTGTAAAAGATTACGCCCAACCCTTTGTGTTTAATACGGTTTATGTATAGCGCAAATGTAAAGGCAGGGAGGGAAACTATTGGTATTTTACTATTTTTGCCGCACTTTAAAGAATTGGCGATAGGCCGATCGGAAAGGGTGGGCCCTCTACGATGGTTTTTCCGCCCCAACCCATGTAGTATATGCGTCCGATTCAAATGGTGGATACCCGCTCACAGTACCTGAAGATCAAGGCCGAAGTGGATGCCGCGGTATTGCAGGTGATGGACAGTGCCGCCTTCATCAATGGCAAGCCTGTACAGGATTTTGCCAGGGAGCTGGCCGCTTACCATGGTGTGGCGCATTGTATTCCCTGTGCCAATGGCACGGATGCCCTTCAGATCGCGATGATGGCCCTGGACCTGCAACCGGGAGATGAGGTCATTACTCCATCCTTCACTTATATCGCCACTACGGAGGTGATCGCATTGCTGCGGCTCAAGCCCGTTTTTGTGGAAGTGGATAAGCGCAGTTTCTGTATGGAACCGGCATCGCTTCGCCAGGCTATCACCCCCCGCACCAAAGCCATCGTACCCGTGCATCTGTATGGTCAGGCCGCGCCTATGGACGAGATTATGGCCATTGCCCGCGAACACAATCTGTTTGTAATAGAAGACAATGCACAGGCGATTGGTTGCGATTATACCAGTAAGGATGGACAGGTTCGCAAAACCGGCTCTATTGGACATATTGGTTGCACTTCTTTCTATCCTTCCAAGAATTTGGGAGCGTTTGGTGATGGTGGAGCCATTTTTACACAAGACGATGCATTGGCCGAGCGTATGCGCATGATCGCCAATCATGGGCAGAGTCGTCGCTATTACCACGACCGGGTAGGCTGCAATAGCCGGCTCGACAGTATACAGGCGGCCATACTCCAGATCAAGTTAGGGCATCTGGATGCTTATATTGCCGAGAGGAGAAAAGTGGCTGATTATTATGATGCGGCATTTGCTGGGGTGGAAGCGCTGACCACACCCTATCGTGCGCCGTATTCCCAACACGTTTTTCATCAGTACACATTGCTGCTGGAAGCCGGTGAGGAATCGGCCAGCCGCAGGGATGCATTACAGGCATGGCTGGCGCAGCAACAGGTGCCCTCCATGATCTATTATCCGGTGCCCGGTCACCGGCAAAAAATGTTTGATGCCTTTCAGGCGCAGGTGCATCCGATGCTGGTGACAGACTTGCTGACAGAACGGGTTATTTCGCTTCCCATGCACACGGAAATGGATGCCGAGCAACTGGCATATATAGTTGATAAAGTGCAACGTTTTTTTTAATCCTGATCATTATTTTATTTATAACAACAATAGCCTTAGAATTTATGAAAATTGCAGTTGTAGGAACCGGATATGTAGGACTGGTGACAGGTACCTGTTTTGCAGAGACTGGAAATACCGTTACATGTATTGATATTGATGAAAAAAAAGTTCAACGCCTGCGGAATGGAGAAATAACCATTTATGAACCCGGGCTGGAGAAATTATTTCTTCGCAATCAAAAAGAGAAGCGATTGCTGTTTACCACAAGCCTGGAGGAAGGGATACAGGATGCCAGGGTTATATTTCTGGCGTTGCCAACCCCTCCCGGTGAAGATGGTTCTGCAGACATGCAATACGTGTTGAGTGCGGCTGAACATTTAGGCAAAATACTGAAGGATTATCGGGTTATTGTAGACAAGAGTACCGTGCCGGTTGGTACCGCCGACAAGGTTAAGGAGTTGATTCAAAAAAATTACAAGGGGGAGTTTGATGTAGTGAGCAACCCTGAATTTCTGCGTGAAGGAGCGGCGGTGGATGATTTCATGAAACCGGCGCGTGTGGTAATTGGCACTTCATCGGCAAGAGCCAGGGATATTATGACGGAACTTTATATGCCATTTGTAAGGCAGGGGAATCCCATCGTATTTATGGATGAGAAATCAGCGGAGTTGACCAAGTATGCGGCCAATGCGTTTCTGGCGTTAAAGGTTTCCTTTATGAATGAGATTGCCCAACTTTGCGAACGGCTGGGGGCAGATGTTGATCAGGTTCGAAAAGGCATGGGTAGCGATGATCGTATTGGAAAGCGATTTCTTTTTGCAGGTATCGGTTATGGAGGAAGTTGCTTTCCCAAAGACGTGAAGGCACTGGGATATACAGCTCGTCAGGTTGATTATCAGTTTAAGATACTCGACGCTGTGATGGAAGTGAACGAGAAGCAACGCCTGCACCTGATGCCCGCTTTAAAACAGTATTTTGGCGGAAGTCTGGATGGCAAAAAAATTGCCATTTGGGGGCTGGCTTTCAAGCCCAACACCGACGATATTCGTGAAGCACCAGCCATCAGCATTGCCGAGCAGTTGATATCCCATGGCGCCACAGTATCTGCGTATGATCCCGAGGCTATGAAAAATGTGCAGGGGGTGATGGGTGAGAAGCTTCAATACGGTAAAGATCCCTATGATGCGGCAAACGGCTGTGATGCATTGCTGATTGCAACGGAATGGAATGAGTTCCGTACGCCGGATTTTGATCGGTTGGCTTCAGTGTTGAAAAATAAAGCCATATTCGATGGGCGTAACCTTTTTGAACTGGATAAAATGCGCGAGTTGGGCTTTCACTATGTAAGCATTGGACGACAAACCATTATTCCTAAACCCTAATTCAATTTCGTGAACGGAAAAAGAGTCTTGATCACAGGAGCCGCAGGATTTCTTGGCTCTCATTTGTGTGATGCCTTCATAAAAAAAGGATACACAGTTATTGGAATGGATAACCTGATTACTGGTGATTTGAACAATATAAGTCCCCTTTTCAAGCTGCGGGAGTTTGAGTTCTATCATCATGATGTAACCAAGTTTATACATGTACCGGGTAAGATCGACTATATTCTTCATTTTGCCTCCCCGGCTAGTCCGATCGATTATCTGAAAATCCCAATTCAAACGCTGAAAGTAGGTGCTTTAGGAACACATAACTGCCTGGGACTGGCAAAGGCAAAGGGAGCGCGTATTCTGGTGGCCAGCACCAGCGAAGTATATGGCGACCCGCTGGTACATCCCCAAACGGAAGAGTATTGGGGAAATGTTAATCCAGTTGGACCCAGGGGTGTGTATGACGAGGCGAAGCGTTTTATGGAGTCCATCACCATGGCTTATAACAGCTTTCATAACGTTGATACCCGGATAGTCCGGATATTTAATACCTATGGGCCTCGCATGCGTTTAAACGATGGAAGAGCACTACCGGCTTTTATTGGCCAGGCTTTGCGTGGCGAAGATTTAACTGTGTTTGGAGATGGTTCTCAGACAAGGAGCTTTTGTTTTGTGGATGATTTGGTGGAGGGAATCTATCGTTTGCTGATGAGTGACTATAATCTTCCAGTTAATTTGGGTAACCCAAGCGAAATAAGCTTGTTGGAGTTTGCGCAGGAGATATTACAGCTTACGGGTAATAAAGTGAAAATAGTTCATAAGCCCCTTCCGGTTGATGATCCCAGGCAACGGCAACCCGATATTACAAAGGCACGTGATGTGTTGGGTTGGGAACCCATTATATCCCGAACTGAAGGATTGCGAATCACCTACGAATATTTTAAGTCACTTCCTGAATCGGAATGGTATAAACAGCCCAAGGAGTTTGGTCTGAGTTGATTGTTGGAAATAAGTTGATTTAACGAGCCGTGTGCTCATCATCCCTATATTTCATGTACCAGGAACTTCTCGACAAAAAAGCAAAACTCGCAGTGATAGGGCTCGGCTATGTAGGCCTGCCCATTGCCCTCGCCTTCGCCAAAAAACTTTCCGTTATTGGCTTCGATATCAATCAGGGGAGGGTTGACCTGATGCGCCAGGGAATAGATCCCAGCAATGAACTGGAAAAAGAGGACTTTGAAGGATGTGATATTCATTTCACTTCTTCCATTGATGAATTACGCGAAGCGCGATTTTTCATTGTGGCCGTTCCCACGCCGGTGGATGAGCACAATGTGCCCGACCTTACACCTGTGCTGCGTGCATCTGAAACCATTGGCAAAGTGGTGAAAAAGGGCGATTATGTAGTGTATGAATCCACCGTATATCCCGGTTGCACGGAGGAAGATTGTTTACCTGTTATTGAAAAGATTTCCGGTCTGCGGAATGTTGCCGACTTTAAGCTCGGCTATTCGCCTGAGCGCATCAATCCGGGGGATAAAAACCATACACTGGCCAGTATCGTGAAAGTGGTGAGTGGTTGCGATGCTGAATCACTCGAAGTCATTGCCAAAGTATATGAGTTGGTAGTAGATGCGGGCGTACATAGAGCATCCTCCATTAAAGTGGCCGAAGCTGCCAAGATCATTGAAAATACCCAGCGCGACCTGAATATCGCGCTCATGAATGAGCTGTCTATCATTTTTGATAAGATGGACATCAATACATTTGAAGTATTGGAAGCGGCAGGTACCAAATGGAATTTTCTGCGCTTTCAGCCCGGCCTGGTAGGGGGGCATTGTATAGGTGTGGACCCTTATTACCTTACGCATAAAGCCAATGAACTGGGATATAAATCGCAGGTAATTCTGGCGGGTCGTACGATCAATGATGGTATGTCGAACTATGTAGCGCAAAAGATAGTACAGCATCTTATTGCCACTAATGGTGATGTGAAAAAAGCCAGAGTACTGGTGATGGGTGCCACATTCAAGGAAAATGTGAGTGATATCCGCAACAGCAAGGTAGCTGATGTGGTGAAAGCGCTCAAGAGCTTTTATGTGAACGTGGATGTGGTGGATCCGCATGCCGATAGCGATGAGTTGCAGCATGAGTATGGTTTTGGCCTGGTGTCGGAAGCAAAAGGGCCCTACGATGCTGTTTTGGTAACGGTGCCACATGAGGAATACAAACAACTGGATCAATCCTATTTTGAATCACTAAGCCACCAGCAGGCATTGATTGCAGATCTCAAAGGAATGTACAGAGGCCGTATTCAAAACCGTCCTTACTGGAGTCTCTAAATTTTATGGAAAAGATTCACACCGAAATTCCCGGCTTGCAGGTAATACAGCCACTGGTATTTGAGGATAGCAGGGGTCATTTCTTCGAATCCTATAATGCGCAGAAATTCGCGGATATTGGGCTGGATCTTGTTTTTGTGCAGGATAACCAGTCTGAATCTGCCTATGGCGTTATCAGGGGTTTACATTACCAATTACCGCCCTACGCACAAGCAAAGCTGGTCCGCGTGTTGCAGGGAGCCATTCTGGATGTAGCACTCGATATCCGGAAAGGGTCACCTACTTTCGGTAAGCATTATGCCATCGAGCTTTCAGCAAAAAACAAAAAGCAGCTCTTTATCCCCAAAGGATTTGCTCACGGATTTTCAGTATTGAGCGAAAAAGCCGTGGTGATGTATAAGTGCGATGCTTTTTACAACAAGGAGAGCGATGCGGGTATTCTTTTCAACGACCCGGCACTGGGTATCGACTGGAAGCTGCCAGCCGATCGCGTGATCGTATCGGATAAGGATAAGCAGCTTCCCACATTTGCCAATTGTAGAAACACTTTTACCTTCTAATTTTTGCGTATGACCCGTCCCCGTATACTGGTAACTGGCGCCAATGGGCAATTGGGAAAAGAACTCAGAAGACTGGAATCGGACTATCCCGGTCTGGATTTTGTATTTCTTTCCCGCGAAGACCTTCCCATTCATCATCCGGAGCTGGTACGCCGGACTTTTGAGGCGTATAAGCCTGCTTATTGCATCAATTGCGCCGCCTACACGGCTGTGGACAGGGCTGAATCAGAACCAGACCTGGCTTACCAGGTAAACGCGGAAGCCACTGGAGTACTCGCTGCGGTTAGCGCTGCCACCAACTGCCGGTTCCTGCACATCTCTACAGATTATGTTTTTGATGGCAAAGGAAATAAACCCTATTTACCCACCGATACCACCGCTCCGCAATCCGTTTATGGCGCCAGCAAAAGAAAAGGGGAGGAGGAAGCGATGCGCTTTAACTCTGATTCCATCATCATCCGCACCTCCTGGGTATATTCGGAATTTGGGAAGAATTTTGTAAAAACCATGCTGCGGCTGATGAATGAAAAAACCGAGATCAGCGTGGTGGACGATCAGCAGGGTTCACCCACCTACGCGGGCGACCTGGCGGAAGCTATTCTTAAAATTGTCGCCGGCAACAACTGGCATCCCGGGATTTACCATTATAGCAATAGCGGTATCATCACCTGGTTTCAGTTTGCCTCCGCCATTCGCGAGTTGGCCGGATTTTCAACAAAAGTAAATCCCATTCCCAGCTCCGCTTATCCCACACCGGCAGCAAGACCCGCTTATAGCGCGCTCAATACCGACTCATTCAGTTCCACATTTGGTATTCCCACTAAACCCTGGAAGGAAAGCCTTTCCGCCTGTTTGAAGCGCCTCTCGTAAAATCACACTTTTGGGGTATTGACTTCCTCAACTATTTTATTCATCTTTGTTCCATCATTATTCGTATCCCCCTCCTCTGAATTTCCTCTCTGACAGTGGCCTTTTAAAAAGCGAATGCTGCCATTAGCTAAGTCCAAAGCAAAAGTCCTTAGCGAAGAATCTTACTTAGCACTTCAATTTGAATTGATTAACTATCAAAACCTGTCACTATGTCCGTATTTTTCTATCTATTCATCGCTTTGTTTCTGGTAGGGGTGGTCCTTTCTTTCCGAAGTGAAAGTGCCGGATCTAACTGATACCTGTTCACAATGAGCCAAAGAATCGGGAATTACGATCCAATAAAGCATTAATTATCGTTTTATTTGGATATGGTTCCCATAATGGTACTTAAATTGCAGGTATAGCTTACTGTTATGCTTATACCAAAAAGGGGTATCATGAAAAAAATATGGCTTGGCTGCGCCCTGGCTGCAGCAGGTGTATGCTTCACCAATCTGGCAAATTCCCAATCGCTGAAGGAATTGCTCTACAGCGGGAAACTCAAATCCGATACGGGATCCGTGGTTCGTAAAACCGACGATCT
Source organism: Terrimonas ferruginea (assembly GCA_044463125.1). Taxonomy (GTDB): domain Bacteria; phylum Bacteroidota; class Bacteroidia; order Chitinophagales; family Chitinophagaceae; genus CAYMZZ01. Next base: position 41,356 of record JBIQMS010000021.1, on the reverse strand, counting down.
CTCTACAAAAATTGACACGAGTACACGCAAGCCACCGCCGCCACCCGTAAAGGAAGTGTTGACGGTGGATAGTTCTGGCGCCACGGTAGTAACCCGTGTGCCGGTAGCTGAACTGGCGGATTCTACAGGTATGGAGCCTACCAAACCCAGGGATAATGACGAAATATGGAAGGAATACACCGATGAGCTGATGGTAGAGATCAAAAGGGAAATTCTGCCCAACCGTAAGATTAAAGAAGGTACCTATTCCATCCTGATTGTTTATGAAATAGATGTGGATGGGCAGGTAAATATCAATACGGTTTCAGCATCCCCTTCCAATGATTTTCTGGCCGACCAGATCCGCAATCGTATGACGCTTTCTGCGCCCAATTTGTCACCATTACTGAATCAATACGGGAAACCCCGCAAAGCCATCAAAAGGCAAACCCTTATTCTGACCAAATAATCGACACTGTTTCAAATACCTCCAAATAAATAAAGCCGGCTATGCCGGCTTTATTTATTTGGAGTGCTTGATTATCAGGGTTTAATTATCTATTTTTCGGCCGCGAACCAATTTTCAAAAGGCTTTAAACCACCGTACAACATGAAGTCGATCCGACTCTCCTTGATTCTAGTTCTTTTTTCGGGAACTACTATGGCTCAGGAATTCCCAGGATTCCGAACCGGAAACTATACCGGCGCCAATGGCGTTTTTTTCAATCCCGCCAATATCGCCGACAGCCGGCACAAATGGCATTTCAACCTGCTGTCCTTCCATGCTTCTATAGCGAATGATAATGCCAGCTTTTCGCTTAGCGACCTGAAGTCAGCTATTGACAATGATGAACTGGAAGACCAGTTGACCGGCACGGGTGCCGGACTTACCACGGCCATGCTCAATGCCACGATCCATGGGCCTTCCCTGATGATCAGCGCCGGTGCCAAATCTTCTATCGCCATCAGTACCCGAAGCCGGGTATTGGTAAATGCCATTGAAATTGATGGCGAGCTGGCTGATCGCCTGATTGATGAGAGCAGCGGCAACAGCAGCTCCTTTAATATTCTTTCCAATGCCAAAAACCGGGTGAATATGAATGCCTGGACAGAATTTGGCTTCACCTATAGCCGGATACTGATGGAACAGGGCGAGCATTTCCTGAAGGGGGGCCTAACCCTAAAATACCTGGCTGGCGCGGCCAATGCTTACCTGGGCGTCGATAACCTGACCGGCCAGGTGGATGATGATCTGATTACCGGTGATCCTTATCTCAGCAATAGTACGGGTCGCCTGCAGATTGGATTTGGCGGGGTTAACTTCAGCGATTTTGACTGGGATGATCTCACGTCATTCCGTAGCTCAGGCTTTGGCGGCGATATCGGTTTCGTGTATGAATACCGTCCAGGTGGCGACCGCCTGGCGGTAGATGCTTTCGACAACAAGTATCGTTTCCGTATAGGTTTGGCCCTGCTCGACCTGGGTTCCATCCGCTACAAGCGTGATCTCGCGAGAAGCGGTGGATACGACATCAATATCACTGGCGGTGAACGCCTCAACTTGAGCGAAGTGGAAGCCAACGACCTGGATGAGCTCAAGGCTTATTTTGATTCACGCCCGCAGTTTTTCACAGCTATACCGGGAGCTACCACAGCTAACTATAATGTAAGCCTGCCCGGCAGCCTCAACCTCGACCTTGATTACCGATTCACCAAGCGTTTCTATTTGAACGTAGGAGGTATGGTAAGCCTCACCAATAGCGATAAGAATATCTATAATGGACAGCAATTTCATTCTGTAACGGTTACCCCACGTATTGAGTCATCCAGCTTTGGGCTTTATGTGCCGATACAGTATCACACTTTATCAAAACTGAATGCCGGCGTTGCCCTACGCTACGGTCCACTATTTGTAGGTTCCGGTTCATTGCTGACGGCTATGACCGGCGAATCCAAACAGGCAGACATTTATATGGGGCTACGATTTGGTGCGATGAAGAAGGAAAAGAAGAAGAAGAAAGCGTCGACGATTACCGACAAAGAAGAGCTCGGACTCTAAAAATAATATTGACAGCACACAAAAAATCCCACGCTCCGGCGTGGGATTTTTATTTAATCATTTTCCACATCTACAATTTCAAAGGTTTTTTCGCCAGAAGGCATTTTCCATTTTATTTGTTGTCCTTTACGATAACCCATTAGCGCAATGCCCAGTGGCGCATAGATAGAAAGTTTTTGAAGTTTTATATTAGCATCGGCCGGTGCCGTTAACCGGAAATGAAATTTCCTACGGCTGGGCAATTCCTCCACGCACACTTTGGTATGAAGTCGCACCAAATCATCCGGGGCCGATTTTTCATCTTCCAGCACCTTGGCTTCTTCCAGTTCGGCCTGTAGCTGTGCGGCTATCGCCTGCTCGGCATTGGCGCCGTCGATACGGCTTTGCACATATTTTTTCAATAATTCATATTCATTGCGGAGCAGGATCAGTTGCTGCTTTTTCTTTGCCATGGTTGTTGATTTTTCTTTTTAATAAAGTAGTTTCTATCCTCGCTCCGCGAAGATTCGTTCAGGGTTAAAAAAACAATAGCTGCCATATCGGGAATTCATTACCCGTAATGGTCAGTTATTAAATAAATGGATATCCCGGACGAAACGGAGCTTTAAGCCGCCCGGGTTCAATGAAGAAAGTCCTTCGATTGCGTGGTTCCTATATGCTTAGTGGTATTCACCGTCGAATTGCAAATATACCATAATACTGGTAAAAGCCTTGTTAAGGCTTCTACCGGTATTATTTGATGATTATCTCTTATTCCATCTCAACAGGTGCTCCTGGTGCATTGGTTTTCACTGATTCAATCCCGTTTTCGCAGCCAGCGGCATTGGTATACATCTGGCTTTTCCCGATTACCTGGCCATTGGAAGCCACCAGGCTGAAATAAAATTGACCGTCATTTCCGGTTTTGACAAGAAATTTTCCCATTGCCTTATATTTTAAGAGTGAATGATTCCTGAATGTCAGGATTCCATGCAGGTGCATTGGCCTGCCGATGCGATAAATGGATAAGGTCTGTGCTGAAGTTTCCGCGAATCTGCCTGCGGACATTTAACCCCTGCCGAATCAGAGCGATACAGAAAGTTATGAAAAAATTTTGAGATGATTCGGTTTTGCTGCCGCTTTTTCCAGATGGACCATTGGCAGAATTGAGGATTGGTTAACGCTCTTCAGATTCCGTTAACAAGTTTACAGGTCGATTTTTTAAATGAATCTTATTGCTGGATTTGAAAATGCTGTAATTTACCCCAATGAAAAATTTCCTGCTATTCCTATTGCTTGTAAGCAGCCTGTTGTCGTACGCGCAACCTGCCTGGCAACCTGTAAAAGGTAAGATACAAACTCCCTGGGCGGAGAACCTGAATCCGGAATCGGTATTGAATGAATACCCAAGACCGCAGATGCAAAGGCCTGAATGGGTAAATCTCAACGGTCTCTGGGATTACAGCATTCAGCCGGTATTGTCGAAAGCAACAACACCTGACATGCAGGGTAAGATACTGGTACCCTTTGCGGTGGAATCGGCCCTGTCGGGCGTGGGAAAAACGGTGGGTAAAGACAGCGTACTATGGTACCGGCGTTCTTTCAGCCTTAAGCAGGACCGTAACCGCAGGAGCATCCTGCATTTTGGCGGGGTTGACTGGGATTGCCAGGTGTTTGTGAATGGACAGGAAGTAGGCCGGCACCGGGGAGGCTACGATGCGTTTCAATTTGATATTACGGATTTTTTGAAGAACGGAGATCAGCAGGAACTGGTGCTACGGGTGTGGGATCCTACCGACGAAGGCCCTCAGCCAAGGGGTAAGCAGGTGAATAAGCCGCATGGCATCTGGTACACACCGGTAACGGGAATTTGGCAAACCGTTTGGCTCGAGCAGGTTCCGGTTACGCATATTGTTTCCACCCGGCAAACACCCGATATAGACAGAGGCCTTATTCGCGTGCAGGCAAACATAGCGAATGCCATGCCCGGGGACCAGTTGACAGTAAACCTTTTTTCCGAAGGAAAAAAGATTGCTGAGCGCGACATCAAACCTTTTTCAGAAATGGAAATAGCTATTCCTGATCTAAGGCTTTGGTCACCCGCCGATCCTTTCCTGTATGATATTCAATATACAATCCTGCGGAAGGGTAAAGTGGTGGATGAGGTGAAAAGCTATTTTGGTATGCGGAAGATTTCCATGCAAAAAGACAGCCGTGGCATTCAACGAATGATGCTCAATAATAAATTCCTGTTTCAATATGGTCCGCTGGATCAGGGCTGGTGGCCCGATGGGCTTTATACGGCACCGAGCGATGATGCCTTAGTATTCGATATTGAGCAAACCAGGGCCATGGGCTTTAATATGATTCGCAAACACGTGAAGGTGGAACCGGCTCGCTGGTATTATCATTGCGATAAACTTGGCATGTTGGTATGGCAGGACATGCCGAGTGGCGATATGGGCAACCGCTGGGAAATGCGCCCGGGCATTTACGGCAAAGCTACCGATCGGGAGCGGACCGAAGAGTCGGAGCGAATATTCCGGAATGAATGGAAAGCTATTGTAGAGGGCTTGCATAATTTTCCCAGCATTGTATGTTGGGTACCCTTCAACGAAGCCTGGGGCCAGTTCAAGACACAGGACATAGTGCAATGGACTCAATCGCTGGACCCATCGCGGCTGGTGAACGCGGCCAGTGGTGGCAATTTCACCGATGCCGGTCATATTATGGATTTACACAATTATCCCGAGCCCCTTATGCCCGATCCCGAATTGTTTGGCCATCGGCAGATTCTGGTGCTGGGCGAGTTTGGCGGTTTGGGCCTTCCTCTGGAAGGACATACCTGGCAGGAGAAAGATAATTGGGGTTACCAAAGTTTTAAGAATAAAGACGAACTGTATCAGCGCTATGAAGCATTCATCCGCAATATTCCACAATTCATCGAAATGGGCCTGTCGGCCGCCGTGTACACGCAAACCACGGATGTGGAAGTGGAAATAAACGGACTCATGACCTACGACCGGCGGATAATCAAGTTTCGGGTGGAGAAAATGAAGGAATTGCACAGGCTGTTGTACAAAGCATTGCCGTAACAGGCATTGAAATATTGATTTATCTTAATATTTCGTAGGCTTTAGGGGTACTTACTATGGAATTAGTCGAATAATTTCTATATTGAGGTGTTATTTCAGTCATGTTTTAGCCGCCATGACGCGTCTCTTCATGATTACCACCTTTTTAGCCGAAACCATTTCTGTACTATGAAATATTTTATCGCGGCGATTCTTTCTCTATCGGGAATAGGTTATACCTATGCCCAAAGCCCAAACTCCAACGATGAAAATATCAGCCTGCTCGAAATAAAACGGGAATTCAGTTTTGTGCAGGGCAATGCGGAGCATCCCGTGCTCATCAAGGAGGTAACAGAGTACCGCTATCAGTGTCGGAATTACCGTACGAAAGTTCCTGTTGCTGAGTTTTACAACGATATGGAAACCATCGACGATATCCAGATACTGGTGGATGGTTCCAAAAAGCACGGCATTTCGCCGGCACACGAGTTTTATGAGGCCGACGGTATTTTTTATTCGGATGCGCGGGTCTGCCATTTTATGCTGCCGCTTCCTGAGAAAGAATCCATTTCAAGCGTTAAGATCAAGAAGACAGTTCTCGATCCCAAGTATTTCACCAGCGTACATTTCATGGAACCCTATCCGGTGCAAGCGCAGGAGCTGACCATTCGGGTTCCTTCCTGGATGAAGCTGGAGCTGAAAGAATTCAATTTCGGAAATTATACTATTCAAAAACAAACAAATCCTGATGGCGGCGAAACCGTGTACCGCTACACGGCGAAAAATCTGCCAGCCCTGAAAAGGGAATCCGCATCGCCGGGCTTTACTTACTATTCCCCTCACGTAATGGTAATGTGCAAAACGGCGGAAACAAAGCAGGGAAAGCAAACCTATTTCAATACCCTCCAGGATCAATATAACTGGTATCGAAAACTCGTGCTGGATATCGGAAACGACATTTCTCCTATAAAAGCACGCGCGATAGAATTGACACGCGAAGCCAAAACAGAGGAAGAGAAAGTAAAGATCATCTTTCAATGGGTACAGGACAATATCCGCTATATCGCCTTTGAAGATGGCATCGCGGGTTTTAAACCGGAAAAGGCGCAGGAAGTATTGCGCAGGAAATATGGCGATTGTAAGGGCATGGCCAACCTGCTGGTTGAAATGCTACGCTCATTGGGCCTCGATGCCCGTCGATGCTGGATTGGTACCCGACATATCGCGTATGATTATACCACCCCATCGCTGGCAGTGGATAATCACATGATCGCCGTATGGATGAACAACAATAAACCCGTATACCTCGACGCAACTGAAAAATATATCGGCTTTGGTGAACTGGCAGAACGCATACAGGGTCGGCAAACCCTGATTGAAGATGGCGCAAAGTTTATATTGGGTAAAGTACCCAGCACTACTGCCAGGCAGAACACTGCGTTTGAAAAACGCAAACTGGTGATGGAAGGCAGTCACCTCAAAGGCCATGTAGCACAAAGCTGGAAGGGTGAGAACAAAGTGATGCTGCTGTCGGGGCTGAATAGTATCCGAACAGAAAAGCAGGAACTGGCACTGAGCCGTTACCTGGCGGAAGGAAAAAATAATGTGGAGATCACGGGTCTTCGCATAGCCAATTTAACAGATTACAACAAGGATCTCACTGTGGAATATGATATGATCTGGAAGAATGCCCTGGCGGAGTTTGGTGAAGAAGTATATGTTGAGGTCGACAACAGACGAAATTTTGAGAGTTTTAAAATAGACCCGGCAAAGCGTAAGCTACCTTATTGGTTTGATTTCAAGAATCACCTGGTTTTTGAAACCGAACTACAACTCCCCGATGATAAACAGGCCAGCAGCCTGCCACCGGCATTGAAAATTGAGCGACCCGGCTATCTGTTTAGCGGTACTTATGCCGTAAAGGACAAATCCCTCCAGTACCGCTGCGAAATAGAGTTCCGCGATACGGAATTGAAGCCCGCGGATTTTGCGCAATGGAATAAGGATGTTGAAGAACTAAAGGAGTTCTACAATCAGCAAATAGTATTAACCACCAAGAAATAATATTCTTACATGCGCAAGCAATTTTTCCTGCTATTCATCAGTCTGGGATGGCTTATGTTATTGCCCGGCAATGTACAGGCACAGTCAAAAGCAGACGCCAAATACAAAAAAGCGTCTGAAAAAATCAGGACAGAAATTTGGGGATGGGACAGGCCTGAGTTTAAGGTGACAACCGTTCCTGAAAAATATGCCAAAGCTTCCAAAGTGGTGATTGCGCACCATTCGCAATTAACGGCCGATAGCAAGACCAAACTCACTTTTGAAGGTCTGGGTTTTGGTACCCGCAAAGACCAGACTATTTCCGAAATCGTGCGGGAGATGGTGCGGGTAAATGATAAGACTGCGGTAGAAGAGTATTCAGAACTGAGTTTCACCCGCTTTGAAAGGGCAAGTGGTTTTGCCGGCAGCACCAAATCGAGCAGTTTTGTGGGGGTACGGATCATTAAGCCGGATGGATCCGTGCGGGAAGTGGACGCTGATGAAATGGTGATGACCAAGGATGAGCGTTCTGAAAAAACAGCCAAGCTCGCCATATCCGATCTGGAGCCAGGCGATATAGTGGATTATTATATTGCTACGGAACATGAGTTGACGGGCTCCGATCACAAAGCCAAGCGATACAGTTTGTTTCTGTATGATGAAGCGCCCGTTCTGCATTATTCCTTCCATGCAGAGCTGGGAAAAAAATACGCGATTGATTATCGAAGTTACAATGGCGCTCCGGACCTGGTGCTTACCAAAGACCGTGATAAAGACATCATCATCGACGTGGTAAAAAAGGATATGCCGGGCTTTGAAGCATCGCTTTGGGTGGCGCCTGCACTTCAGTTGCCAATGATCCGCATGAATATTTCGCTGGGATATCGTGGCGTGGCAGCCAAATACCTGGGAGCCGCCAAGCCCGGTGAAGTAAACAAGAACCTGCCTACGGATGAAGTGGTGGAAGCCCAATCCAACGAATTTGCCCAGCAATTCTATGCCAGCTATTTCATGCGGGCGGCCAGGCAGGAATTTGTAGATGTGGTTAGTGACGCGAAAAAACGGGCCAAGGCCATGGGCCTGAATTATAATAAACTTACGGATGATGAGAAGGCCCTGCATCTCTTTTATACAACCCGGTTTACGAAACTGCTTAGTTTTAATATCAATTCGATGGCGCGATCCATTGAGGCGGGTGATTACACCTACAATGGACTGGCTTTTGTTTTGAATTGCGTTTTGAAGGCAGGTGATGTGGATGCCGCCATCCTGGTATCGAGCCCCCGCACCGGATTTCGGATGAATGAAATACTGGATACCGACGACCTGGAAAGCATTGCCTTTCTCGAAGGCAGCAAGCGCTTCTTTCATCTGCAGTCCATTTATTCGCATCCCTACGAAGTGCCGGAAGAATTTGATGGCGTTAAGAACACCAGAATCATCCGGCTCCGCAACAAAGCTATGGCTGCTTCCATGAATGCAATTAACAAGTTCGCTGAGCATGGCCCGGGTTTTACCATCAAGCCGGCAAAGGCGGAGGAAAACGCACACCTGGAACAATTGGCGATAATCGTCAACCCTGGCGAGACCAAATTATCCGTGCAGCGACGTGCCATTCTTCGCGGACAATATAAACTGGCCTGGCAAAGAAGTCTGATCCTGTACGAGGATTTCTATGAGCAGGAAAGAAAATTGCTGGGTGAAGAGAAAACCCTGCTGGAAACGCTCGCGGAGAATAAGAAAACAAGATCCCATGTAGATGAAGTGAAGAATGCTTTCGCGGAGGCCCGGAAAAAGCAGGAACAGGCTTTTAAGGATGAGGCCAAGAGCTGGTTTGAGCAGGAAGTGAGCGATATGAAGGATTACAAGATTGAAAAAATGGGCGTGCGCCATACCGATCCTGACTTTATTTATTCCTGTTCCTTTTCCCTGGATGGCCTGGTGAAAAAAGCGGGCAATAACCTGATTTTTGAAGTAGGTAAGATCCAGGGTCAGCCCCTGGCCGTGAAGGATGAGCAACGCAAGAGAGAGATGGATGTGTACATGCCTTTTGCGCGCAGTTTTGGTTATGATATGCGGATTAAGATTCCCGATGGTTATTCCGTGCAGGGTGTGGAAGCGCTGAATAAAGTGGTGGAAAACGAAACCGGCTCTTTTAAGGCCGAAGCCAGTGTGAGCGGCGATGTAATAAAGGTGAAAGTAACCAAATCCTATAACCATGGATTTGAGCCTGCATCCAACTGGGATAAGATGCTGGCATTTATTGACGCGTCGAACGAATGGACCAACGCGAAGTTGTTATTTAAGACGAATTGATACACATCCTTCCGCCGCGGCGGAAGGATGCGTGAAGAACAGCTTCATGGGCAGTTCTTCACACATTTTCCATTTGTATCAATAAAGTAGTATTTCCCGTCGGCCTGCACCATCGATTGACCGTCTTTGAATGCGGAGGCGGTTTTGAACTGTAAGGGTATTTGTTCTTCGCCTTTGCGGTTCAGAAATCCATATAACTCGCCTTTCTTCACCAGCGCGAGACCATCCGTAAATGCATACAGTTTGTCGTATTGTATTTTGCCGAGCACCTGCCCATTCGTGTTGAGCAGCCCCCATTTGTCGTTGAGCTGAATGCTGGCAATTCCATCCTTGAAGCTCGTCATGCTTGTGTATATCGGTTTGGCCAAAACCTTCCCTTTGCTATTCACCAGTCCGCTCTTACCATTTTGTTTAACCTGCGCCACCTCTCCGTCAAATTTGTAGATAATATCATATTCGCAGGGTAACAAGAGTTTTCCTTTGGTATTGATGAACCCAAACTTTCCATCCTTTTTCACCACAGAGATGCCCTCCTCCGTGAAATCGCCCGCAATCTGGTATTCCATAGGTATCACCAGTTTGCCACTCGCGTTGATAAAGCCGCTTAGGCCGTTCTTTGCAACCCGCCACAAACCCTGGGAAGGGGCCCCGTAGCTTTCGTATTCAATGGCTGTTATTTCTTTTCCTTTTGAATTAATAAAGCCCAGTTTCTTATTAATTACTACCACAGCCAGGCCGTTCTGAAACTTCCCGGTATTGTCGTATTTAACTTCAGTGATGGCTTCCCCTTTTTTGTTGATGAAGCCAAATTTGTTGCCAACCTGTACTGCTGCAAGGCCCTCATCAAAATCCCGGATACGGTCGTAAATAAAGCCCGTGATCTCTTTACCCTCTTTGTCGAGGAATCCGTACTTGCCGTTCCATTGCAACATAACTACCCCGTCTTTGAAGGGCGCGTATTTATCAAATTTTGGGGGAATTACTTCTTCGCCATTGGTATTGATATAGCCATATTTTCCCTTATGCCGCACCACGGCCATTCCTTCAAAAAAGTTTCCGGCGCTTTCATACTTGAATTCAGTAATTTCTTTGCCCGTACTATTCACAAAGCCATAGGCTTTGTTGAACCGAACCCGGGCCGCACCATCCCACATATTCTCGGCTTCGCTGTATTTGTAAGGAATAACAAGTTTCCCCTTTTGGTTGATATAGCCCCATTTTCCATCCGATTTTACGGCCGCAAGTCCACCTGAGAAGTCGAGCGCAAATTCGTAATCCAGGGGAATGACGGTTTTGCCCGTTTTATCGATATATCCATTCTTATTTCCATTTTCAACTCTTGCCAGCCCTTCTGAAAAGTCGGAGGCATAATCGTATTGAACGGATATCACTTCTTTTCCGGAAGGATCCACAAAACCGCATTTGTTTTTTGCTACCACCCTGGCCAGGCCTTCGGCGTATGCATGCACTTTATCGTATTTCTTTTTCCAGGAGCTGTCCTGCTGCGAAAAAGCATGAGAGGTGATCAATAGCAGAAAAAGGGTAATCGGGTAACGCATAGTATCCATTTTGGGTAAAGGTAAAAAACGAGAACCCCGACACTATACCCGGAAACTGGTATATCTCTTTTTCTTTCAGGAGCTCTGCTCCTGAAAGAAAAAGGTTATTGTAGATGATCTTGCTGTTGAGGCGGTCCGTGCCAGTATCAGGTGTTAGAAATAGTTAGAATTCACTGCTGCCCGTAAAGGGCTTATGGCTGCCTAAGCCATTCTTCTGTGGTATTCAGAAAATCATCATTCTGAAAGTTTTTCCGGATAGCTTCCTTAAACTCTTCGCTATTGGAAATTTCTGACTCATCTGAGCTGGAAAGTGTGAATTCGGTAATCAGTATCTTCTTTGGAAAAATGGATGCAAGGTGAGCATAATATTTATCAGCCGGGCCCGATTCGTGATAAGGTTGCGTAATCAGGTAGGTGTATCCGTTATAACTTACAAACCATCCGTCAAAGCGCTCTTCACCCCAATAAGCATCACTACTCTTCAGTACTCTGAAGGAATATACATTTTTGCCACTCGTAGCGGCAACGCGCATTTCCTGTATTTCGGCATCACTGTTTGCATTCTTCCAGGTCCCTACAATTGATTCATTCATGGGAATTGCCTGGGAACGGCTCATTAATGGCACACTGGTTTCAACCGGGCAACCAGCTAGCAAAAATGTGACCGTTGTAAGGAGCAGGAGGTACAGATTATTTTTCATGCAGGCAATATAGTTTATGGCCGCCCTATATCAAAGGATAGACCACATTTTTTACGGATCTGGCTTCATTCCAATAAGAACTAATCGGAAGGGTTGCAATCCCTCACATTTGCTATTGTTTCAGAAATCTAAGAGACTTATCCCTTGCTTTCAGCAGGTAGATACCTGGCGTTAAATGTCCGATTTCTATTGCATGATTGCCAGAGCTCACTGCACCGCTTCCAACGCGAATTCCAGATGCATTGTAAAGCACATAAGAACTTCCTGTCGGGGCATTCCGGATATAGAGTTTCGATGTAGCCGGATTCGGGGAAATCTGGATGCTGGCGCCACAGGTGCTGTTGACGGCAACAACAGGGCTATATTGTATGCTTCCATCCCGATCCTGAATTTTCAGGCGGTAGAATAGTTTGCTGGCTGTTGCAGGGATCTCTAATTTATAAGTGTGATTTCCTTCGGTATTGTGTGCGGCAGTAGTTTTTTCGCTGCGAAAATTTCTGCCATCTTCACTGATTTCGAGCGTAAAGCCGGCCACATTTTCCTCTTCGGCGGTAGTCCATTCCGCTACTATGCTGCAGTTGCTCTCCTTTACGGTGAACCCGGTTAACAAAAGAGGCAGCGTAGAACCATTAACCGTCATGGCGATGGAATTGCTCGCGCTGGTACCGACGAAGCATACCGAAGAAGGATCTACCAGGCAACTGATTTCATCAGCATCCAACAATGTGGTAGTGGTATAGGTCGCACCGGTTTCGCCGTCAATATTGGCTCCATTTTTCAGCCATTGGTAAGTGGGGGTGGCACCCACATGGGTCGTCGCCACCGAAAAAATTACTTCCGTACCACCATCTATGGTATTATCCGGATCATTGGAACTTACAGTAGCGGAAGGCGTAAAGAATTCCACCTCATCGGTAAAATTGGAACTCGCTCCGGTGAGGGCAAAATTAGTGATAGTGCCGTTGAAGCCGTTCCCTGTAATATCAGGAAGTACCAGATCGCCCGTATTATTGCCTCCCGGAAACCGGTTATTGAAATTATAAGCGGTCTCCAGGTTGGTGCCGGAGGAAATGGAGCAGTTCATGTGGTCCAGTATTTGTGCCTGCGTTCTCACTTCGGACCAAACCCTCACTTCATCTATCCGGCCAAAAAAAGGGGCCTCAACGGAATTGTCCTGCCGCAGGGCTCCGCCTATATGAAAATTCGTGTTGGCGCCGCCGTCAGGATCGATGGGATAGTTGACAGAGTTGCCGAGCTTAACACCATCTACATAGAAGTCTACCAATTTACTGGCGGAATTGCGAACCACGGCAAAATGATGCCATTCGTTGGCGTTGATGGGTGCCGACGCAGTGGACACAGGTACCATATTGTTGCCGCCAGCTCCGTACTCCATAAAGAGCTGGAGGGTTTGGTTCGTGTTAATCGTGAAGAAATAATGGATATTCGATTGCATCCCATCCACGTCGACCGCGGGCTGCCCTTTTGTAATCAGGTGCTGCTGACGACCTGTTTGACTCAAATAGGCCCAGCACTCAAGGGTGAGGTCACCCGTGATAGCCAGGGTGGGGGATGGAGGAACGACGACAATGTCGTTAGAGCCATCAAAATGAAGCGAAGCATCTGTTTGTGCTTTTACGGAAAGACTGGTCAAAAGGATAAAAAAAAGGTAGAGTTTTTTCATAATGCTGCCGTTGGTATTGGATTAGGTATAGTGTTATCGTTTAATACGATTTATTCTGCAATATATTGTTCATGATTAATTTCATCCGCACAGTAAATTAAATGAAATGAAATTTTGGCGACAATTCTTACAAAGATTAAGTGTTAACCTTTAGCATTTTTCAGCTTTAGTTTATTATATGGTTTGCATTTTGGATTGTGGGGCGGCAGGCAAGGTAGCCCCTATTGAACCTATTCTTTTGGCCGTCTATACGGCCATCCGGTTCCGCCACGCGTAGCAGGCTCATGCGTCCCCGCATATTTATGCCCTCCGGGCCGGAAAACAGCTTTCGAATAATTGGCATATATTAGGATATGAAAAAAATGCTATGCCTGCTATGGAGTTATATGTGGATAGTGGCAGCGTTATCACAATCGTTCAATGTCGACTCATTGAAAAGCGAATTGCAGCATGCAAAGGAAGATACCAATAAGGTGATCCTGTACCGCATGCTGGCGGGCATAGTGGGCAATAGTAACCCTGCTGTGGCGGTTGAATACGGAAAAGCCGGAATACTATTAGGAAAACAGTTGAGCTGGGAAAAGGGGATAGCGGGTTGTTACCTCAACGTCGCTGCTGCATTCGGGTATAATGGCCAGTTGGATTCAGCGATGCTTTATATTGATTCGGCCATTATTTCCGCCAAAATGGTAGGTGATCCCACAAGGCTGGCCCTGGTCTACCTCAACAAGGCGGATTACTATATGCAAATGCGCAATTTCAAGCAATCGCTGATCAATTGCGACTCGGCCTGGCGCTATGCAGAATTAGCTGATAATAACGATCGCCGGGCCCGCATTTTGCAAACCATCGGGGCCATTTATTTCTATCAGTCAAAATACAAAGAAAGCCGTGAGTACAATGAACGGGCAGGGGCTTTGTATAATGAACTGGGCAATAAAAAAATGTATGCCATCACCCTGGGTAATATCGGGAATGTTTTAACCCGGGCAAATGAATTTCAGGCGGGTATTGATAATTACCAAAGGGCCATAGTGCTTGCCAACGAAGCGGGTGATCGGGTAAATCTGCCCATGTACTACAGCAATATTGGCTCCAATTATAGTCAACAGGGGCAATATGAAAAGGCCCTGGAAAACGCTCAGCGGGCTATGCAATATGCCCAGGAACAGGAAAATGAAAAACAGATAGGCATTGCTTATTCGCTTTTGGGGGAAGTGTACCTGAAACAAAAGAAGTATGCACAATCCATCACGGCAGCTTCCCGTGCTTATGACCTGTTTCAACAAGATGAATGGCTGGAAGAACAGCAGACCGTTGCAGAAATTCTGGCGGAGGCCTATTCCTTAACGGGTAACCATCGGGATGCATATAAATATCTGCTAAAGAGTAAAGAACTAAGCGACACATTGGCTACCCAGAAATACAATGAGGATATTGCGGCGATGCAAACATCTTTTGAAGTGGAAGAAAAAAACAGTCAAATAGCCTTGCTGAATAAGGACAGGGAGTTGCAGCAGTTTCGTCAGCGCATCTGGTTATTCGTTTTTCTATCATTAGCCGTATTAACCATTGTTGGGGTACTATTGCTGATTAACCGCAACAGGCTTCGGCAGCGCATGAAGGAAATGGAGCTGCGGCAATCCATAGCCGCCGATCTGCACGATGAGGTTGGCAGTTCGCTCAGCAGCATCTATATGCTGAGCGAAATGGCCAGTGCAAACCCATCGGCTGGCAGCCAGCAGAAAGAGATGCTGCATAAGGTAACCAGCTATTCCAAAGAAACGATGGACAAGATGAGTGATATCGTATGGATGATCAAGCAGGATACAGAAGATGGGAAAGACCTGCAGGAAAGAATGCAGCGCTTTTTGTATGAAATGTGCAGCAGTAAAGGAGTCGTCCATCATTTTGATGGAGAATTGTTGAAAACCCTGAAGCTGAATACGGAGCAGAAAAAAGCCATTTATCTCATTTTTAAAGAGGCGGTCAACAATGCGTTGAAGTATGCATCAGCGGAACATATTCATGTTACTATTAGCAAGCAGCAAAACCAGGTGGAGATGAGCATTTCCGACAACGGAAAGGGTTTCGTTCTTGCTTCGGGTAATAAGGGTAATGGGCTTACGAATATGCAAAACAGGGCCAGGGAGCTGGGAGGCAAAACGGAAATTAATTCATCGGATAAGGGAACAAGTATTATATGCAGGTTCCCGGTTTAGTGAACACTTCAACTCGCCCTTATTCGCTATTGGGGTTTGGCCAGAACTCTATCAAATTTGTAAAAAATTAACGGATGCCGCGGATCAGCATTTTTGAGGACAATAGTCACCTGCGCAAAACATTGCAGGTATTGCTTGAATCGGTAGAAGGGTTTTCCTGTAGTGGCGCCTATGCCAATTGTAATGATTTAATTGAGGTGTTGAACGAAAATCCCTGCGATATAGTGCTGATGGATATTGAGATGCCAGGTTTGAGCGGTATAGATGCCACACGCTTGATCAAACTTCACTTTCCTGGCTTACACGTACTCATACAAACCGCATTTTTCGATGACGATTATATATTCAATGCAATTTGTGCCGGGGCTTCAGGATATATTCTGAAATCTACCTCACCTACTGGTTATATTGAGGCCTTGAAAGAAGTGGAGAGCGGCGGTTCGCCTATGACTCCGGGTATTGCCCGGCGTATGCTTGAATTATTTCGGGAAAAAATGCAACCCACAGTTCCCGTGGATTATCAACTCACGGCCCGGGAAAAGGAAATATTGCAAATGCTGGTGGCCGGTAAAAGTTATAAAATGATTGCCGCGGCATCGAATATTGCCATCGATACCGTGAAATCGCATATTCGGAATATCTACGCCAAACTACATGTAAACTCCGGAACCGAGGCCGTGTCAAAAGCCATTAAGGACAGGATCGTTTAGCTTCCTTTTTCCCGCTTTTCCCTCTATGTACTACTTGCTTTCACCCCAAAGCATGCCCGTGCTATGCGGGTCTTTGTGCTGAACGCCATCACCCATTTTCGCTATTGACCCGCCTTGGTTGAACAGGTAGTTTTGATTTTCGTAAACAAACTACCAAATCAGAAAACGGGAATATATATGAAACAAAATCTTGTGCTCACACTGGCAGTTTGGATGCTGCTATCTGCTTGTGAAAAGCAAAACAGTACCGATGAAGAAAGTTCGGATTTAAGGACCATCGGTTTTATTTGTACCATAGGCATTAATGGGATAGGTGATGAAGATACACTTGCTTTAAGGTCTGGCGTTAGCGGCACGTTCAACATTACGGACTATTCCGCCACCGCAGAATCAAGAGGATTTCTTGTTAGACCCCGGGATATATGGCAGCTCATTACTACCGGCGATAATAACTGGCACCTGAAAAACAATGCCGGTAAATACATCAGCTTTGAAGACGACCCTTATGCATCCAATGATGAGTACAGTTATGATCTGGATGATGTTCCTAACGAGAAATCTGTTTTTATTAGAACCAAAGGTGACGGCCAGAATTTTTACCTGGAATCAAAGTACAAGAGGGGGTATTATCTGATTACCCGGGCGGGAAATGTTTCTCCTCCCAATCCCAGGCACAGCAATGTTAGATTCCAGCCCAGAAAACAATTATGGTTTTTTATGCCATAACGGATACTGGTAAAGGCCTTAACCAGATTGACCATCATTAACCGATTAATTTATGAGAAAACTGAATTTAGTCATCTTCCTGTCTTTTGCAGCTTCTGTATTTATTCAACCCGCATTGGCTCAGCAACCGGGTGTAGCCATCAATACCGATGGAAGCGCCCCTGCCGCCAGCGCCCTGCTGGATGTACAAAGTACCAACAAGGGATTTCTGTTGCCGAGAATGACGCAATCCCAACGTATAGCCATTAGCAACCCCGAAGCTGGTTTACTGGTGTTTGATACGGATGCCCAGAAATTATTTCAGTATCAGGATGGCGTATGGCGTTTTCTGATCGATAATAGTTATTGGGCCGCATCTCCCACCCGCAATTGGGTGTACAATGGCATTGATAGCGTTGGTATTGGTACCGCCGCACCCACCGAAAGGCTGCACGTTGGGAATGGGAACTTTAAAATTTCAAACGGAGATATAAAGATCGACAATGGGGATGTTTTACTCAACAAATCGGATGGCATCATCCAGTTTCAGTCGGCCGGTGAAACCAAGGGCTTTGTGCAATTGTCCGGTAATAATCTGCGCATCGGCACCAATCTTACCAATACGGAAGGCGGCTTGATCATACGGACGCATGGGACCAACCAGGTCACCATCAATGAGGAGGGATTGGAGTTGACAGGCAATGGTAAAATTGTGCGAACCAATACTGGTGACAACAATCTGATTCCTGTTTGCTATGGACAGGTAAGGGAAGATGGGTCCGTTATTCATGCCACTCCGAATGTTTCAATAGAAAGGCTCGAAAGCGGAGGCACTTATTATATTCGTTATCCGGGTATGACCAGCCAGGCCATTGCCATTGTTACGCCCATGAATTCCAACGTCAGGGTACAAACCGATTACAACACAAACCCCGGCGGTGGTGTTTATGTAGAGTTTCGAAATATTGGAACAACTTTAAAACAGGATGCGGCATTCAGCTTCATTGTGTTTAACCCCTAATAAAATAATATGTTGAAACAACTGAACATGAAAAAGTTCATACTGCTACTGGTGTTGCTCCCATATTATTGTATGGCCCAACAGGGAATCGCCATCTCTGAAGATGGATCCTTGCCATCGCCCTCAGCCATTCTGGAATTGAAAAGTACCAACAGGGGATTCTTGCTGCCGCGTATGTCGCAGTCACAAATTTTTGCCATCCCTGATCCGGCGAATGGACTACTCGTTTTTGAAAATGGGAATCAACGATTGTTTCAATACCGCGAGGGGCAATGGCGGTATTTTCTGAATAATTATGCCTGGACAAAAACGATAGGTCGCAAATGGCTAATCAACTTTACCGATAGCGTGGGTATAGGTACGGCGGCGCTATCGGAAAGACTTCATGTGGCCAATGGAAATTTTCGATTGCTCAACGGCGATATGAAGTTGGATGGTGGCGACATTTTTGTGAATGGCGCAACCGGCAAATTTCAATTTTTAACAAGTGGTTTGAATAAGGCTTTTCTGCAACTTTCCTCCAATGACCTACGAATCGGAACGAATTCTGAGAACGAAACCGGAGCTGTCAGGTTAACCAGTGGGGGATTAACCAAAGTAACGGTAGATAATACTGGGATCAGTTTGAGCTCAACCAGTAAACTTACCCGACCCGAAACCGGCGATTATCACCTGGCGGCGTACAGCTACGGAACTGTAGCGTTGGATGGAACTATTACAAATGGCACAGGCAATTTCCAGGTTTCAAAGCATTACGGAACGGGTGCTACCGAATACAGGATAACTGTAGAAGGGTTACAGGCCTATTCATTCGATAGAAGTGTAATACTGGTAACTCCCAGTGTTCCAAACGTGGCATCGTTTGGCTCCTTCAAGGCCAATAGTGGCTATTATGTGGTTCAGCTTTGGCATAAGGACTCGGGTGCTGTGGAAGGGGAATTTAAATTTGTGATCTTCAAAAATTAAAAGGATCACGCAGATCTTAATTCAAGCATATGAAATTAACGCTACTGACTGTTTTTTGCATCGCCGTTCAGCCTGCACTGGGCCAGCTTACTCTCAATCAAAATACCGAATGGAAGGTAAGCGGAAATGTTTATACAGTACTCAGCGATATCGACTTTCATAGCGACGCTGGCCTGGAGATGAATAACGGCTTATTCAAATTTACCGGTAAGGCGGATAATTCAATCACAGGCAGCCAAAAGCTTGTTTTTTACGCCATGGAGGTAGATAAGCAAAATCCGCGGAAAATTACACTTACCAGAGATATTTCGGTATCCAGTAGTCTGGTTTTTACTTCTGGTCTGCTGGATCTTGGAAATGCAAATGTAGAGCTGATATTGGATGGACATTTGAAGGGAGAAAGCGAAAGCAGCAGGATTGTTTCGTCGGGAAATGGACAGATTTTCAAGACAGTCCTTCTAAATGCTCCCAACGCAGCCGACCCTGGTAGCCTGGGCATATCGATTACATCCTCTCAAAATTTGGGATCAACCACCATACGCCGTGGACATCAGTCGCAAACCAATGGGTCAGGCACCGGTAACTCTATATTCCGCTATTATGATATTGTTCCCAGCAACAACACTTCTCTGGACGCTACTCTTCGATTCGAATACCTGGATGCTGAACTGAATGGCCTGGCGGAAAACACCCTGGTACTCTGGAAGAGTACGGACAACAGCAACTGGACTAACGAAGGGTACACGAATAGGGATATGGCCGCCAACTATGTGGAGAAAACAGGGGTTCCGGGATTTTCAAGATGGACGCTCAGCTCGGTGGGTAATGCCCTTCCGGTGACCGGCCTAAAACTTTCCGGCCGCTGGCATAACGATCTTGTTCAGCTTGATTGGGTCACCATGACTGAATATAATAACCGACATTTTTATATTGAAAGAAAGTACAGTACCGAAAATGATTTTACCTTCGTAGGTATTCAAAATTCGCTGCATGCCGGAGGTAATTCACAAATGCCCAGCAATTACCAGTGGACCGATCAGGCCGCTTCAGACAAAGGATTAATTTATTACCGTTTGAAGCAGGTTGACTTTGATGGTGCATTTTCTTATTCCAACATAATAACCATTCGTCCGGATATTTCTCAAGAATTTATCGAAAAGCTGTTTCCAACCTTCGATGTCGGTCATGCTATTTATATAAAGGCCGGAAGTTTAGGCTTGCAAAAAATGACCATTAGCATTGTTGATATGAAGGGGCAGGTGGTAGTGAGGAAGCAATTGCCCTATGCATCGCAATGGTTCCAGCTACCGGCGCTTGTGGCCGGGACCTACCTGGTCAGCATCGAGTCGGGAGACCAACGTTATCAATCAGCATTTGTCAAACAATAAATAACGAAAGTGATAGTACATTGAAAACCGGACTCATTAACCATTGAACCCGTATCCTTCTGGCAAAAAACAATAAACCCGAACGACGCAGTCGTTCGGGTTTATTTTGTTGACCCATAAGGATTCGAACCTTAACAGACAGAACCAAAATCTGTAGTGCTACCGTTACACCATGGGTCAATCCTGTCCCGCCTCTTTTCGATTTGGGAGTGCAAAAATAGGGTTTGCCCGCTTTTCGCCCAAATGCTTTTAAAAAAATTTCAGCCTTCTTCGCCTGGCTTCCAATCCCTTGAGGGGCGGGAAAAAATTTTCGCATTATGGCGGGAAGGCCTAACTTTCAAGCCATTCCATCACTAATTGTATGCTTATGTCATTGAGATCCCTGGTCGTTTGTCTTCTGTTGGCTACCATAGTTAAGGCCCAGAAAGCCCCGGAACCTGCTGGTTGGAAAACGCAAGGTCTTTCCATAACCCAGCAGCAGGTGAAAACCGACAAAGAGACCATTTCTTACACGGCCACCACGGGTTATATGGATATGCGAGATGAGCGCGATACCCTGAAGGCCAACCTGTTTTTTATTGCTTACACCAAGAACGGAGAACCCGATCCCGCGAAAAGGCCTATCCTTTTCTCATTCAATGGCGGGCCGGGCTCCTCATCCGTTTGGCTCCACATGGGCGCCCTGGGCCCCAAGCTGGTAAAAATGACAGAAGAGGGCAATAGCCTTCCTCCGCCTTACGAATACGTGGACAATCCGCATACCTGGCTCGACAAGGCTGACCTGGTTTTTATTGACCCCATGATGACAGGTTATACCCGGCCGGCGGGACGAACCCAGCAGGGGGAGTTTACCGGCTACGATAACGACCTCCGTTTCGTGGGCGACTTTATCCGGCTTTATATTTCGCGCTATGGACGATGGTCATCGCCCAAGTTTATTGCCGGTGAAAGCTATGGCACCACCCGCGCGGCAGGCTTATCGGGCTACCTGCAAAGCCGCCATGGGCTCTATGTAAATGGGATCATTCTGATTTCGGCCATCCTTGATTTTGGCACCGTGCGCGCCGACAGGGGTAATGATCTTCCACATGCCCTGCTTCTCCCGACCTTTGCGGCCACATCCTGGTACCACAAGAAACTGGATCCGCGCTACAATAATCTGAAAAACCTGCTCAAAGAAGTGGAAGCATTTGCATCAGGCCCCTATCAACAGGCCCTCATGAAAGGGGACCAATTGCCGGCGGAGGAAAGAAAGACGATCATCAATAAGCTGCAACAATATACCGGACTTGACCCCGACTATATTGATCAGGCCAATCTTCGCTTCAATGTGGGACGCTACAATAAGGAGTTACTGCGCAAGGATAAACTGACTGTGGGGCGGCTTGATTCGCGGATAACCGGCCAGGACTATGACCATGCCGGCGACAGTTATGACTATGATCCCAGCTATGAGCGCGCCATTTATGGTCCCTACACCGCCGCCATCAACGATTACCTGCGTCGCGAGTTGAAATTCTCGAGCGATTTGCCTTACGAAATTCTTACCGGCCGGGTGCGCCCCTGGACCAATAGCCAGGACCGCTACCTGAACGTAGCAGAAACCCTGCGCGGTGCGATGGTGCAGAATCCCTTTCTGAAAGTGTGGATTTGCAACGGCTATTACGATATGGCTACCCCGTACTACGCTACGGATTATGTGGTGAAGCACATGTTCCTGCCGGCGAATCTCCGCTCGAATATTCGGTTCACATATTATGAGTCGGGGCATATGATGTATATCCATAAGCCCTCACTGGTACAGTTGAAAAACGATTACCGGCAGTTTATGGAAGATGCACTGCCTAAATAATGTTGTATGAAACAACAAAACCGCCGTGGCTTTTTGAGAAAAGCCGGTATGTTTTCTTCGCTTGCACTTTTTTCTTCATTGGCGCAACCCGCCTGGGCCCGCGAACTGAACCGTGCGCTGGAAGGGGCCGAGGGTTTGGATGCGGCCAGCCTGGCAGGGGAGGAGGATTTCTGGTATGCCATTCAGCAGGCTTTTACAGTGTCGCCGGGAATCATCAACCTGAACAATGGTGGTGTTTCACCTGCACCCCGCACCGTAGCCGAAGCCATGAAGCGCTACTACGACTTCAGCAACGAAGCACCCAGTTATTATATGTGGCGCGTGCTGGATCTGGGCCGTGAGCCTTTGCGTCGCAACCTGGCCCGGCTTGCGGGATGCGATGCAGAAGAAATAGCCATCAATCGCAATTCATCCGAAGGATTGGAGACCATCATTTTTGGACTGCCACTGAAAGCGGGCAACGAAGTGGTAGCGGCCCGGCAGGATTATCCCAATATGATCAATGCTTACAAGCAGCGCGAAAAAAGGGATGGCATCCGAATGAAATGGATCAATCTTGAACTGCCCAGCGAAGACGAGGATTATTTGGTGCAACAATATGTATCGGCATTTACTCCGCAAACCAAATTGGTGCATATTACCCATATCATCAACTGGAATGGCCAGATACTTCCGGTACAAAAGATAGCCCGGGAAGCGCATAAGCGGAATATTGAAGTAATAGTGGATGGCGCGCATAGTTTCGCGCATTTTCAATTCACTATTCCAGAGCTGGAATGCGATTATTTTGCCAGCAGCTTGCACAAATGGCTTTATGCGCCCATTGGCAGTGGCATGCTGTATGTAAAGAAGGAAAAGATCAGCAGGGTTTATCCGCTTTTCGCGACCAGCGATGATCCGCTCAAGCCCGATATCCGCAAGTTTGAAAACCTGGGTACCCGGCCATTCTTCATTGAACAGGCCATCGGCAAAGCCGTTGAATTTCATGAGATGATAGGCATTGAACGAAAAGAAAAAAGGCTGCACTATCTGAAGAATTACTGGATGGAAAAAGTGAAAGATTTGCCCGGTATCAAATTAAACACTTCCCTTCACCCTCGTTGGGGATGCGCCATCGGTAATATTGGTATAGAAGGCGCCAAACCGGGTGAGCTCGACAGTTTTCTTTTCAGCAAACATAAACTACACACGGTAGCTATTGAGTGGGAAAACATTCATGGCGTGCGCATAACGCCGAACGTTTATACCACCCTGAATCAACTGGATGTACTGGTGGAAGGTATCCGGGGATTTGTGAAACAACAATCTAAAAAATAATCAGTCCATAAATGCAGCCCATTATGCGAGTACTCTGTTTCTCTTTTCTTTTTACCACTTTACTGACTATGTCGTTTACAGCAAAGCCTAAAAAAGTTATCTTCTTTGGCGATAGCATCACCCAAATGGGCGTGAATCCGGGCGGATATATCACAAAAATTGACAGTATCTGCCGCAAGCAGGGACTGGCAGATCAGTTTGAATTTATTGGTAAGGGGATAGGGGGCAATAAAGTGTATGATCTTTACCTGCGACTGGAGCGGGATGTAATGACGCATAATCCGGATATCGTGGTGATCTATATTGGCGTCAACGATGTGTGGCATAAATCGGGTGCGGGAACCGGCACCGATGCCGATAAATTCGTACAGTTCTACCAGGCTTTGATCGACCGCATGAAAGAAAAGAATATCCGGATCATACTCGCATCACCAGCCGTGATTGGAGAACGTACCGATTTCAGCAACCAGCAGGATGGTGACCTGAACCTGTATAGCAACCTGGTACGCGAACTGGCAACCAAAAACAAACTGGAACTGGTTGACCTACGCAAAGCATTCCTTGATTATAATCTAAAAAACAATCCTGAAAACAAAGACCGCGGAATTCTAACCACAGACCGGGTGCACTTGAATCAGAAGGGGAATTTGCTGGTAGCGGAGGAAATGTGGAAGGTGTTGAATCGTTTAATCGTTTAATCGTTGAATCGTTTAATCGTTTAATTGTTGATTAGTTGATTAGTTGAGATGTTGAATTTTAGGAGTTGAATATTCAATCTAAATATATCAGGTGGAAAAATTGAAACTTCAATTGGAGTTAAAGTTTTTTAACCCTATAATTCAAAACCGAAAACTTTAAGCGATTCAACTGTTCAACGATTAAACGATTAAACGATTCAACAGTTCAACATTTCCTCAAAACATTCCCCGATCTCTTTCCCATTTCCTGCTTTTTCTTCCCTCAAAATATTGAACCGGCCAGTTGTTTTTGCGGGCCAGTTTGTAGATTCTTTTTCGAAATAATTTGGGATAGAAATTCCGGATGATGTTCATTTTCCGGCTCATGGGTTTAAGGATGTCGATGCGGCTAAGCACATCATAACATGCTGCGGCGCAGCGCATGCCGAAAACGGCATAGTCGTAGGGAGCCTGCTTATCCCAGTCGTGAAATAAAAGCAGCAGCCTGGCTTTTTGCTCCGGGCTGATGGGAATGCTGACAATGGAGCGCTTGTTGTCGTGGGTGCTATCCCAGTACAAACCATTATTGATCCTGAAATCGCCGCTGGGGTTACCGTTGCGGGGGAAGAGGGGATTTTTCCCGGGGAGAAAGTCGAGCACCAGCCCATCCACCTCAATGCTCACATGGCCGCCCTTCAACCCACCAAACCAAACCTTCTCCACATCCTTAAAGCCCTTAGCCGGCTTGGACCCATAGCGAAAATGCAGGCGAAGAGTATCCTCCTGGCCATGCACGATGCTTGTTGTTAAGAGCAATATGGTGAGAAGTGTTTTCACAGTGATGGGAAATAGGGAGTTGTAAGTTGTAAGTAGTAAGTTGTAAGTAGTAAGTAGTAAGTAGGAAGTTGTAAGTAGTGAGTTTTAAGTTGTAAGTTGTTAGTAGTAAGTTATAAATTTTATGTCCTGATAAAAAGTGGAATACTTTAATCAATCTAATTGCGATCGTTGCGACTTCTTTGCGTCCGTTGCGGTAAGCTTTCTGCATATTCGGAATGGTTCCCAGTGCAGCATTTTTCACCACAACGGACGCAAAGAAGTCGCAAAGATCGCAACGAAGTCGCAACTACGGTGGCGATTGCATCTTAGTAATTGAATAGCGCAGATACTATCTCTCAACCGTTCCCATCTTAAAACTTATAACTTAAAACTTATAACTTAAAACTTATAACTTATAACTTATAACTTAAAACTTTAAACTTATAGCTTAAAACTTATAGCTTAAAACTTATAACTTAAAACTTATAACTTAAAACTTATAACTTATAACTTAAAACTTATAGCTTAAAACTTATAGCTTAAAACTTATAACTTATAACTTAAAACTTTAAACCCAACGTAATACGTAAAACGTATAACGTATAACGTATAACGTACAACCTAAGCAACTTCTACCAGAATATAATTCTTCTTCCCCCTTTGCACCAATATATATTTGCTATGCAACAGGAAGCTTCTGTCGATTTTCAACTGAATATCTTCCACCTTTTTTCTGTTGATGCTAACGCCGCCGCCCTGAATGGTTTTGCGGGCTTCGCCTTTGCTGGCAAAGGAGCCGGAATCAGCCAGAAAGCTCACTACATCCACCCCCTGCTCCAATGATGATGCCGGAAAACTTTTCAGGGTTACACCTTCCAGTCCTTCCAGGTCGGCCAGGCTCATGGATTCAACAGGAGCATTTTGATTAGCGAAAAGCCGGGCTGTGGTTTCCTGTGCTTTCTTCAATTCTTCATCTCCATGCACAAATCGGGTTACCTCTTCGGCCAGTTTCTTCTGCAAAATACTTTTGCCCGGATCGGCGGCATGTTGTTTCAGCAACGAATCCACTTCTTCCTTACCCAGGAAAGTGAAGATCTTGATCCATTTTTCTGCATCGGCATCGGAAGCGCGAATCCAGAACTGGTAAAACTCGTAAGCTGAAGTCAGATTCAGGTCGAGCCATACATTACCCTTTTCGGTCTTGCCAAACTTGGTGCCATCGGCCTTGGTGATCAGGGGGCAGGTGAACGCAAAAGCTTCCCCACCCACTTTGCGGCGGATCAGTTCCGTGCCGGTAGTAATATTTCCCCACTGGTCGCTTCCGCCCATTTGCAGTTTGCAGTTCTTCTGCGTATAGAGATAATAGTAGTCGTAGCCCTGCATCAGTTGGTAAGCAAATTCCGTATAGCTGAGGCCCACTTCGCTTTCAATTCTTTTTTTCACGCTGTCTTTCGCCATCATGTAGTTGATGGTGATATGCTTACCGGCATCGCGTAGGAAATCGATAAAGCTGATATGCTTGAACCAGTCGTAATTATTGGCCATCTCCGCCGCATTGGGTAATTGCGGATCAAAGTTCAGATAGCGCTCAAGCTGCCCGCGCACACCGGCCACGTTGCGGGCCAGCGTAGTTTCATCCAGCAGGTTTCTTTCCTGGCTTTTGCCGCTGGGGTCGCCAATCATGCCAGTGGCCCCGCCAACCAGGGCAATCGGTTTATGCCCTGCTTTTTGCAGGTGCACCAGCAAAAGGATGGGTACCAGGCTGCCAATATGCAGGCTTTCGGCCGTGGGGTCGAAGCCGATATAAGCCGTGGTCATTTCTTTCTTCAATTGTTCTTCCGTGCCCGGCATCATGTCCTGGATCATGCCCCGCCAGCGTAGTTCTTCTATGAGCGTCATTGTCTTAAGTCAAAATTTGTCCGCAAAATTAAGCCCAAAGCGGCTTGTGGCGGCTGAAATGCAATATATTTCTAAATCATTCGTTTTCAGTTCTTAGGTTTTTTCCCTTAGTAAAACTATGATTTTCGGGGACTCTGGTCTAATTTTACAGTCCGACTTGAACCCTGAAAACTCTGTTTACGTTGATTAATTGCTTATAAGAAAACCATCCGAATGAAGTCGCCCATCCTATACCTCACCCTAGTGGGAACCCTGCTTGCTGTGTCTGCCTCAGCGCAGTTTCGAAAGTATTCCAACGAATTTCTGAATATCGGAGCCGGTGCACGTGGCCTGGCCATGGGCAGCGCCCAGGTAGCTTCCGTACAGGATGGCACCGCCGGTTACTGGAATCCGGCCGGCCTGGTTGGCGTAAAAGAAAATACCCAGGTCAACCTGATGCATGCCGAATATTTTGCGGGAATCGGTAAATACGATTTTGCGAGCATCGCCTTTCCCTCCGTCAACAACAAAAGGACTTTCGCCATCACGGGTTTACGGTTTGCCGTTGACGACATCATGAACACCTTGTTCCTGGTGGAGCCGGATGGCACCATCAACTACAATAATATCCAGGCTTTTTCATCCGCTGACTATGCGTTTTTGCTTAGCTATGCCCAGCGCATTAAGGATACCGAAAAGCGTAAGGTGCAGTTTGGGGTTAACGCCAAAATCATCCACCGCAATGTGGGCAAGTTTGCCAAAGCCTGGGGTTTTGGCCTCGATGCCGGCATCCAGATACAGGAAGGCAAATGGCGCTTTGGCCTGACGGGAAGGGATATTACCACCACTTTCAACTCCTGGTCCTTTACATTCACCGAAAGAGAAAAGGAAGCGCTTTACCTGACCAACAACGAAATTCCTGTAAAGTCGACGGAAATGACCGCGCCCCGGCTGATTCTCGGCATTGCCCGGGAATTTTCGTTGAGCAAGAAAACCAGTCTGCTGGCGGAAACCAATATCGACCTCACCTTCGATGGCAAACGCAATACGGTGATAAGCGCCGATCCGGTGAGTGCCGATCCTAAGTTGGGGCTCGAGTTGAATGTAAACAATGTGTTTTTTCTGCGCACGGGCATCAATAATTTCCAGCGCGCACTGGCCGATGGCGATACATTGAATCAGAAAAAGGTATGGATCTATCAGCCCAGCGCCGGTGCCGGGTTCAAGATCCAGAATGTGACGATCGACTATGCGTTTACCAACCTGGCCAATCAATCCAATCCTCTCTTCACCCACGTATTTTCATTGCGTTTGGATATGGTGCCGCAGGACAAGAAGAAAAAGAAAAAATAATCAGTACCCTCAATTATACCCCTCCATGAAAAGAATTTTACTCTTTGTATTGTTGTTATGCGGCCTGGGAGCCCTGGCGCAGCCATACAATAATGAGTGGATTGACTATAGCAAGACTTATTACAAATTCAAGATCGCTACCACCGGCCTTGTACGTGTACCCCAATCCACGTTGGCTGGCATTGGTCTCAGCAATGCCAATGCAGACCATTTCCAACTCTGGCGCAACGGGGTGGAAGTGCCGATTTACACCACCAGTACCAATGCGCCGCTGGCGGCAGATGGATATATTGAGTTTTGGGGTGAAATGAATGATGGTAAGCCCGACAATGTTCTATACCGTAATGCGGATTGGCAACTCAATGATTATTTCAGTCTTAATAGTGATTCCGCGGCTTATTTTCTAACGATAAATCCGGCAGGCAACAATCGGAGATTGATAGAAACGGTGAATGATGTGGCCGGCAATACTTTGCCTGCCGAATCCTATTTTATACACCGCGCTGAGCAAAATTTCCATGCGAAAGTTCATGGCGGACGCGCGGAGCTGGTGGGGAGTTCGTACACGTATTCCTCCACCTATGACGTGGGTGAGGGTTGGAGCTCCACGGATATGGCTGCGGGTGGCACTCATTCCTATAATCTAACGAACCTGCGGCCTTTTATGGGTGCGGGAGCCCCGGATCCTAAAGTATATGTGAACGCCGCCGGAAATGCCGTTCGACCCCGACATTTCAGGGTAACCATCAATAATGATTCGGTGGGTGGAGCCCGGCTGGATTATTATGATCATATCAAGTATCAGAATAGCTTTCCCATTAGCCTGTTGAGTTCAGGCAATGCCAGCCTCGTGGTTACCAATCGCTCTACCGGCAGTGGCGACAGGATGGTGATTGGAAAAATGGGAATCGAATATGCGCGCACTTTTAATTTCAGTTCTCAAATTCGTTTTGAATTTAACCTTCCGGCCAGTGCACAGGGCAACTATATTGAAATTGTTAACTTCCCGGTAACGGGTGTGCTTCCTGTTTTATACGACATAACCAATGGCCGGCGCTACCTGCCTTCCAGCACAGCGTCTCCACTTCGTTTCAGGCTTCTCCCTTCAGCTACCGAACGAAAACTGGTGATTTCCAGTTCAGGTAGCGCATACGTAAAGTTCGTGACCGAGCTCGAGCGAAGAGATTTCGTTGATTACTCCGCATCCAACCTCCAGGGCAATTACCTGATTATCTCCAATAAACTCCTGACAGCCGAATCCGGCCAGGGTGATCCGGTGGAAGATTACCGTCAATACCGTGCCTCGGCACAGGGTGGTGGCTACAACGCCAAGACGTACATGATCGATCAATTGGAAGATCAGTTTGGGTTGGGTATAAGTATGCATCCTTCGTCTATTCGAAACTTTGTTCATTGGGCGCGAAGCCGTTTTAGCGAACCCATTACCAATATTTTCCTGATCGGTAAAGCGGTTACCTACAATCAGTATTATACCAACAGGAATAGCGCAGATATTAATACTTTGTGCATGGTGCCAACATTTGGCAACCCTGCTTCCGATAACCTTTTGACATCGATAAGAACCAGTTCCATACCACTTATTCCCATTGGGAGGTTGTCGGTTATCAATAAAGCGGAAGTAGTGGCTTACCTCAACAAAGTGAAGGAGTACGAGCAACTTTATGATTTTAATTCCCCGGTTGTGGCGGATAAAGCCTGGAAGAAGAATGTGGTGCATGTAGTAGGTGCCGGCGACAACAATACCAGCAACCTGCTGGCGGCTGCGCTGGAAGGTCATGCGCGGATTATTGAGGATTCTTTCTATGCGGCCAATGTGCACACTTTCAGCAAGACCTCTGCCGATGCGGTGGAGCAGGTGGCAAGCATCCGGTTAGGACGATTATTTGAAGAAGGAATAGGAGTACTGACCTATTTTGGCCACTCTTCTTCCAGTGCGCTTGAGTTTAACCTCGATAATCCCCAAACCTATAATAACGCCGGAAAATATCCTGTGATGATTGTGATGGGATGTAATGCGGGAAATTTTTACAATTACCATTTGGCGCGATTGCAAACAAAAGAAACCATCTCGGAGAAATTTGTGCTGGCCGAAGACAGGGGAGCAGTGGCATTTCTGGCAAGTACCCACCTGGGAATTATTCACTATCTGGATATTTACAACACAAGAACCTACCGGGCAATTTCGGGTACCCATTATGGTGCAACATTGGGGGAAATAATGGACGAGGCCATTCGGAAAACATTTGACCTTACAACGGAGAATGATTTCTATGCCCGTTTCCAATGCGAACAATTTACCCTCCATGGCGATCCGGCTATCAGGCTCTATAATTTCGAAAAGCCCGACTACGCCATAGAAGACGCCATGGTAAATGTGGACCCCAAGTTCATACCCGTTTCGGAAACAGAGTTTAAAGTACGGGCCAGCTTTGTAAACCTGGGCCGATCCATCAATAAGCCCATCGTGGTGGAGCTTAAGCGTACCTATCCCAATAATGTAACGGAGATCATTCAGCGCGATACGATGCTGTTTACCAACTTTGTTGATTCGATTGAGTACACGCTTGATGTGGTAGCTACGCGGGACCAGGGTCTCAACCGGATAACCATTTCGCTGGATGCAGATGGTATGGTTGATGAATTGTATGAATCGAATAATGTGCTGACCAAAGATATTTATATTATTGAGGATGATCTTCGACCGGTTTATCCTTATCGCTATTCAATTGTAAACAAGCAGGGGATCAAACTGATCGCTTCTACCGCCAATCCCTTCGCCGAAGGTCGTGAATACCGGATGGAACTGGATACGACAGCAAAGTTCAATTCATCCCTGAAAGTGCAACGCTCTCAATCGGCCAGCGGAGGTATCATAGAATTTGATCCGGGACTTTCCTTCCAGGATAGCACCGTTTATTACTGGCGGATAGCACCCGCTGTTACCGCAGGAGAGCCAGTTTGGAATCTGAGTTCATTCCAGTATATCCAGAATGGTAATGACGGATTTTCCCAGGCACATTTTGACCAGCATCAGCGTAGCGATATGCTGCACGTGCGCCTGGATGAAGACCGTGTATGGAAATTTGATTCCGTAGTGAACAATCTCTTTGTGAAGAACGGGGTATGGGGAAGTGCGATTACGCAGGCTGGTGAACTGGTGGTGAATGTGAACGACTCCTCCTATATTCGAAACTCCTGTATTTATGGTTTGATATTTAACGTCTTTGACGAGAAAACCTTCCAGCCATGGCAAAACCAGCAGGTAGGCTCAACAGGTATGTATGGCAGCCAGGTTCCCTGCGGTCTGGGTGGTACCAATTATAATTTTGAGTTTCCCAACACGCAGGCGGGAAGAAATGCTGCACTTCAATTCCTCCGTGCCATTCCCGACGGTAACTATGTGGTATTACGCAACCAGGTGCGGCAAAACTTTGCTCAAAATGAGTATGCTTCGCAATGGCTGGCCGATGAACTGGTATATGGTGCTGGTAACAGCATGTACACAGAGTTGAAGAACCAGGGATTCACGGATATCGATAGTATCAATAAACCCAGGGCACTCAGCCTGGTGTATCAGAAAAACAGGCAGACCACTCACCCAACAGAGTTTGTGTATAGCGCTGGCATTTATGACGCCATCAATCTTTCCGTGGATTGTATTACCCCCAGATCGCTGGGAGTAATCACTTCTCCTGAAATCGGCCCGGCTAAAGCATGGACACAGCTCCATTGGCGTGGGGCTGATAAGCACGCTACAGCCACGGATGCGCCCCTGATTGACATCATAGGCATCAGGGCCGACGGTACACAGGCTCCGCTAATGCAATCACTCGACTTCAGCAGCCAGGACTATGATATTTCTTCGATTGACGCCAATGAGTTTCCCTACCTGCAACTGCAAATGGCCAACCTGGATACGATTCAGTTCGATCCCTATCAACTAAAATACTGGATGGTTACCTACAATCCTGTTCCCGAAGGCGCCATCGCTCCAAATATCTATTTCACCACGCGTGATACATTGGAAGTTGGCGAGCCTTTCAATTTCGGAATCGGATTCAAGAATATCAGTCCCTATCCTTTCGATAGCGTAAAAGTGAAGTTGTCTATTACCGGTAGCAATAACACCGTTCGGGAATTGCAGATTCCGCTGCAAAAGGAACTTGCGCCGGGCGACACTATCAAACTGGACGTGCCGGTGGAAACAGGAGATCTCGCTGGATTCAATACCCTGTTTGTAAACTTCAACCCCGACATGGCCCAGCCGGAAGAACATCTGTTTAATAACTATGGCTTCCGTACCATTTATGTTCGTCCCGACAGTCTTCAGCCAATGCTGGATGTAACCTTTGACGGAGTTCATATTCTCAATCGCGATATAGTAGCTGCAAGACCCAATATTGTTGCGGAACTGAAGGATGAGGCCAAGTGGTTGTTGTTGAACGATACCAGTTTGATCACCGTGCAGGTGCGCTACCCGGATGGGCAATTGCGTCGCTTCCATTTCGACAACGACACCTTGCGCTTTGAGCCGGCAACTTCCGCATCCAATAATGCTGCGCGAATTCAGTTTAATCCGCAATTCCTGCAGGATGGCGAATATGAGCTGCTGGTAAGTGGTAAGGACCGAAGCGAGAATAACGCAGGATTTGTGCAATACAAAGTGGCATTCCAGGTGATCAACAAACCGATGATCTCCAACATGCTGAATTATCCGAACCCCTTCACCACTTCCACCGCATTCGTATTTACAATAACGGGTGCCGAAGTGCCGCAGAATATCCGGATTCAGATCCTGACGATCACCGGCAAAGTGGTTCGGGAAATCACCAAGGAAGAGCTTGGGCCGCTTCACGTGGGACGAAATATTACCGAGTTTAAGTGGGATGGTACCGATCAGTATGGACAAAAACTGGCCAACGGTATCTATCTCTACCGTGTGATCACCAACCTCAATGGCAAGTCGCTTGATAAATACAAATCAGCAGACGATAACACCGATCAATTCTTCAATAAGGGGTACGGCAAGATGTACCTGATGCGATAAAAAATAAGGGAGCCATTGGCTCCCTTATTTTTTGTAATTGTATTACACTTTCTCTTTTTGGAATTGATAAAGAAAGTAGGGTGGCAGGGTCAAGAAGCGGTGAAGCCTGCCTTTTCCGAGTTGCTTTCTGAAAATTTTCGTCAACCAGAACGCATGGTAAAGGATTAGAATTTTTCCGCCTGGCCGCAACCTTTTTTTCATCTTATCCAATAAGATCATGATTTCCTCCTTTGAATAGAAGGAAAGCGGCATGGAACTGATAATGTAGTGTGGGTTGAAATCGGCGGGCAATTGATCATCCAGGTCGAAAGCGCTTACCGTTAAAACATGGGCTTCGGGCAATTGCTTCTGCAATTGAGCCGCAAACTCCTCGTTTATTTCCAGCGCATAAAGTTGAACCTTCTTATTATCTGCCGATAACTTTTGCAGCAGGGGGTGACTGATTTCACCCTTGCCGGCACCTATTTCCAAAACTTCCGTAGCGGGGCCTGCATCTATTTCGCCAAGAATACGAGTGATTACACGGGCTGGAGTTTTCCGAACAGCTCCTGTACTAAATATGCGGGAAAAATAACTCATGAAGGTCTCAGCTTATTCGGGCAGGGGTTTTGTAAATATCCAATCTTTTCCTCCCGGATTTAGAAATGCCCGGCCTGCCAACTTTTTTTCAGGGTCAAGCATATCCAGCCAAAGCGTATCCGCGCGAAAATAAAGATTGGCTCCGGGAATCGCGCATTTGTTTTCGATATCAACTCGAAGGGAGAACTCAGCCAGGGAATCTCCAAGGGATTGTCCCTGCCAACAACTAGGTATTGGATATCCTATACGATCGGCCAGGCTTGGCGCAACATCTTTTATGGATGCTATTGAGAGGTTTTTGTAGAACGCGGGCTCACTGTCATAAATGAGCATGGGTATGGAAATAACTGTGGGATTGATGCTGGATGCATGGTTCCACTGCCTGTATTCGCCAAAAAGCTGCCCATGATCCGATACGATATAAACGGTGCTATTCGCCAGGTTTCCATCTTTCCTGAGCTTTTCGAAGACCTTACGGATAACATAATCTGCCTGCAGTATGCCATTATCGTAGTTATTGATCAATGCCGTTTTTTGTGAAACACCGAGACCAATTTTGTCGGGTTGAAATTGCCGGAATTGCTCTGCCTTCCTGCCAAGGTCATGCGTGGAAAGCAAATGCATATATACGAATGCCCCCTTATTTATGGGCGTTTCTTCAAATTTCCGCAGTGTGGTTAAATCATCCAGGTCTATTTCTGCATAAGAAGTAGCGCTCTCATAAAAAACCTCCGTGTCGTTGCGATAAATGGCGGTAAGCCCATACCAGGTTCGGTGGTGCCCTGTCAGAAATGCATAAGTGCTATGATTCGTTTTCCGCATAAATTTCATCAGGCTCAGTCCGGCGTAACCAAAATCATCCCAGTTTTTGGAACTGAAAAGCCCCGCTACACCAATCAGTGTGCCCGAAGAATTGGAGTAGGCATGGTCCACCGCCATCAATTGATTCGCCCTGTAAAGGCTGTCGAGAAAAGGCGCGGTCATCCGATCATAACCATACATGGGCAGATGGTCGCCGCGAAGCGCATCGATCAGGATGACTACGCTGGTATGCTCGGGCTTTTTGTCGTGGGGAACAATTGAATCTATGCAGGCTTGTTCGCTGATGGAGTTGCGTTGTTTTTGCGGATTATAAATGTCGTCAAGGGATTCCGGATACCACATTGGTCCCCAGATAAATTCACTCAGTGGTTCACCGGAAAAATGAGCCTGGCGTTTAAAATGCAAAAGCGGCCGGATAAATACAAATACCAGGGTAATAGCAACCAGTACTGAAACTACCAGCCACTTCTTTCGCATCGCCAACGCATTTATGACATTACCCGGCAACCAGGTGTCAATTTTTCGAATCCGGAAAATTCTGTAAAGGACGATTACAAAGAGCAGCAGGAAGACAAAAGCAGTATATACAATCCAGCCATCCAATGGCAGGACGCTGATCAGTTTGTGAATAGACAGGAGATAATCGGACAATATGGCCAGTGTGATGGTTTTGCCCCATAGCAGATTGCTGAATATTACAGAAAGATAGAAAAGAATGTATGCGAGAAGGAAGAGCCCGGCCGTAATATCGATAACCCGATACCGGAGTTTCTGCGTTTTGATGATACCCGTGAGAAAGATCCACGCGCAAAGTCCCAAATGAACCAGGCCCACGACTCCAAAATGATAAAGAAGGGTAGTTCCACTAAAATAAAGCTTAAAGTGCAAAAATGCGGAGCCCGCAAGGGTAATCAACCAAAGTAGTAGAATGAATCTTTTCATGGTTGCTGAAGGTGCCTGAATGGTTTTAAGCTCATGAATCCTGCGGCCGCAAGATAGATGAAATAAGGAATTACTACCATGGTAAATCGGCTATGCCAGTCATCGCATTGCAGGGCAATGCCCAGGGAATAAAGCACTACAAACAATGCAATAAACAAGACAAATGGTTTTGTTCTGCGCCAGGTTTTAAGAATTCCCGCAATACTGAATAAATACATTGGAACCATAAATGCTATCAGGAGCAGGTTGTGGGTTGAACTGTAGTAAGGCCGGCACAAATTAAAAAATGACAGCATACGCAACGAAACCATTCGAAGGAAATGAAGTGGATTGTGAACCACATAATAAAACAGGTCTTTAACCGGATCTCCTGAATTCAGAAGGGTTAATGAACTTCCTTCGGGCTTTTGGGGAACAAAGCAGATAATATGCTCTTCAACATATGGCTTAATAACATCCATATCACTTCCTCCGCTAAAAACGATATTGATCGATAAATACATCAACACAAGTACCGTAATGGAACCAAAGGCGATAATTACGCGCGTGCGCCGGTCCTGTGGCAAAAGAAGGAGATAAATAATGGTAGCCGGGATAAATAAAATTCCGCTTGGCCTTGAAAAAACAAGCCCACAAAGCACAAGCAATACCGGGAGAATGGTTTTCAGCCTGGTTGGCCGGTAACTATAAATCGTATGGGCAAATAGTAGGGAAAAGCTAATGAATATGGAATCCGAATACAGGAAAAGGTTCCAGGCCTGAAGGGGGATAAATAGCAGCAGGATAAGGGAAGCGAGGAATGCAGTAGCATTTGAACTCAACTTTCTCATCAGCTTATAGAAGACATATTGCGCATAAGCTGAAAAAAGTATCTGCACTATTGCCACCACATAAAGCGGGAGCCCCAGGGCCTTGGCCGCCGACACCAACAAAATAACAGGGAGATAGAAAATGAATTTGGATTCAGATAGTCTTCCTTCCCGCAAGAGTATTTCTCCCTGGCTGATATATTTGTCGGCTTCCAGGCCTAATCCCACTCCTTGCACGAGCCAGAGAGTCACATGTACGACCAAAAGAATGAGTGCGAGAACCGCCAACGATTTTTGACGATTTGCAATCCAAGGTATGTTTATGCTATTTCCCGGTCTTTGCATGGAGGCATAAAGATAGGCTGTAGGAGAAATGAATACAGGGCCATGCTGCGTTTAGCCCGGTCTTCTTTTATAGCTTCATTTGGAGTTCAGTAGCAGATGTCGGTGCATATACTTCCCCAACATATCAAACTCCAGGTTTACCAGATCACTTATCTGTAAGCGGCTGAAATTGGTGTGCTCAAACGTGTAAGGAATAATCGCTACCCTGAATTCATTCAAACCCACTTTAAAGCAGGTAAGGCTGGTACCATTGATGGCGATCGAGCCTTTTTCAATGATAAGGGGCGCAAATTCCGCTGGAAATTGAAAACGAAACTCCCAACTGCCATCCTTTTCCTGGCGTTCAATGCAGGTACCCCTTGCGTCCACATGTCCCTGTACAAAATGTCCATCGAGCCGGCCATTTACGGGCAGGCAGCGCTCCAGGTTCACCAGGTCGCCCGTTTTCCAGTTTCCGAGGGTGGTTTTGAGGAGGGTTTCTTCAATGGCGGTTACCCGGTGGGCGCCGGTCCCCAGCTCGTCAACCGTGAGGCATACACCGTTGTGGCTCAGGCTTTGATCCACGCGAAGCTCATGCGCCAGGGGGGATTCCACCCAAAACTCCCGGTTACCACCCCGGTTATTCACTTCCCTTACCTGGCCCAGGGCCTCTATGATTCCTGTAAACATGGCGCAAATTTCGGGGAAACCGCCCGCAAAAAGAGAATCGCCTTTTTTTCCAGCCCCCGATTCATGGAATTTAAAAAGATTTACTTAGCTTTGCAGCCGCTATTGTAAACACAAAACATACCAAAGGAGGTATACATTATGCTGATCATCGATTCAAAAGACTGCGAAAATATCGACAAGGCGCTGAAGAAGTACAAGAAGAAGTTTGAGAAGTCGAAGACTTTATTGCAGTTGCGCGAGCGTCAGAGCTACACCAAGCCCTCTGTGAAGCGTCGCGGCGAGATCCTGAAAGCAATCTACAAGCAGCAGATTGCCAGCGGAAAAATTGAGGCTTAATTCAGATTTCTGATAAATGTACCAAGCCGACCGGCATTGCCGGTCGGCTTTTTTTGTTTGCTGACGTGTACCGAATATTGTGGTAACTTAGATCATCGCAAACCTTGATTCATTGGAAATCCGCTGACGAAACATTCATCAACCACTCCTATGGAGCTTCATCCCCTGATAGCAGAATTCCTGAATTTCCTCAAATTTGAAAAGCGCTATTCGCGGCATACACTTATTTCCTACCAAACCGATTTGGAGCAGTTTGCATCCTATTTGCATACTCTGTACGAAATGGACGATTTGACGGCAACGCAAACCCTGCATATTCGTAGCTGGATGGCGGCGATGAAATCGGAAGGCCAGAGCAGCAGAACGATTGTGCGAAAACATTCCGCGGTGCGCTCTTTCTACAAATACCTTTTCAAGAAAGGCAGGGTTCAGGCTATACCGGGCACCGGCTTACCCACGCCCAAAGTGCAAAAGCGCCTGCCGGTTTTTGCCAAAGAGGAGGAGATGCTTGTATTGATCGACAACCTGGAAGCCGGCTCCGAAGACTGGAAATCGGCCAATGCGAGGCTGCTGATCACCTTGTTTTACACAACCGGCATGCGTCTCAGCGAGCTGATTGGCCTCCGGGAGGACCAGGTCGACAGAAAACGCATGCAAATCAAAGTATTGGGAAAAGGCAACAAGGAACGGATAATCCCGCTGCTTCCAGAGCTGGGCCAAACCCTGGATTGGTACCGGGAAGAAAAAAGAAAGCGATGGGGTGGGGAAGGGGATTACCTGCTACTCACAGAAAAGGGGAAAAAGCTTTATCCCAAATATGCTTACCTGCTCGTTAAGCAATGGCTGGGCCAGGCCAGCACGCTCGATAAAAAGAGCCCGCATACCCTGCGTCATAGTTTTGCCACGCATTTATTAAACCATGGTGCTGACCTCAATGCCGTGAAAGAGTTGCTGGGCCATGCCAGCCTCGCGGCCACCCAGGTGTACACACACAACAGCGTGGAGAAGCTGCGCGAAGCCCACCGGAAAGCCCATCCCAGGGGCTGAAAAAAAACTTTGGGAATCGGGAATTTTAAGAGCTTATTAATTGGTTTTCCCCGCTGTTTGCAGTAAATTGAGACAAACAAAACACACCCACCTATGTAGACAAAATCCCTCTCTCGCAACCCACAAGTTCAGTTCTTTAATTTATTATTTCACTGTATTAAAAATGTTGATCATGAACGTAAACATTCAGACAGTTCGGTTTGATGCGGACGCCAAGTTGATTGAGTACATCAACAAGAAATTGCAAAAGTTAAGTACATTTCACGACCGCATTATTAACGTCAACGTGTTTTTGAAATTGGATAATGTTGTTCATACCATCAAAGACAAGATCGCAGAGATCCGTATTCATGTGCCCCGTCATGAGTTCTTTGTGAAAGCGACCAGCAAATCATTTGAAGCTTCTTTCGATGACGCATTCGATTCCATCGTAAATCAGATAAAAAGGAAGAAAGAAAAACAGGCAGCCTGATGCCGACAAAAGCCCCGGATTCCGGGGCTTTTGTATTTTTGGCCCTGCCCGGTGGTCAACTGCTTGAAAACAAATAAAAAATTCCCGAATCAAAATTTTTGCAATTGTTAAATTCCCTTACCTTTGCCTTCCCAAAAATTGGGGGTAGCGAAGTATTGCTATTTCCCTGATAATGCTGGAAGTGAAAGCTGTGAAAGGAGTGGGGACAGTTTTTTGAAAACTTAAGATTGGGCAAGTAGCCAAGTGGCCAACGGCAACAGACTGTAAATCTGTCCTCTTCGGAGTTCGGTGGTTCGAATCCATCCTTGCCCACCCAATAAGCAGAATTAGCTCATTTAATTGAGCGTATGCGGGAGTAGCTCATTTGGTAGAGCGATAGCCTTCCAAGCTATAGGTGGCGAGTTCGAGCCTCGTCTCCCGCTCCATGAAATGTTAGGTGAGGCCGTTGTAGCTCAGTGGTAGAGCACTTCCTTGGTAAGGAAGAGGTCGTGAGTTCAATTCTCATCAACGGCTCTGTAAAAAGTTTTTTGAATAAGCCACTTTAGCTCAGCCGGTAGAGCAACTGATTTGTAATCAGTAGGTCGTTGGTTCGATTCCGACAAGTGGCTCCAGTCGTTTGTCGGAGCAAGATGATTGGGCCGGTAGAGCATCCCGATATGAATCGGGAAGGTCGTTGGTTCGATTCCGACAAGTGGCTCCAGTCGTTTGTCGGCGTAAGATGATTTAGCCGGTAGAGCATCCCGATATGAATCGGGAAGGTCGTTGGTTCGATTCCGACAAG
>JBIQMS010000021.1:0-1087 GCA_044463125.1 Terrimonas ferruginea | reverse complement strand
TGGCTCCAGTCGTTTGTTGGGGGCCGACAAATGAACATAAACTAGTACAACTTTAAAACACATAAAAATGTCAAAAGAGACCTTTAAGAGGGACAAACCTCACGTAAACATTGGTACGATTGGTCACGTTGACCATGGTAAGACCACTTTGACTGCCGCGATTACAGAGATCCTTTCTAAAAAAGGTCTTGCGCAGGCAAAAAAATATGACGAAATCGACGGTGCGCCCGAAGAAAAAGAGCGTGGTATCACCATTAACACGGCTCACGTAGAGTATCAGACCGACACTCGTCACTATGCTCACGTGGATTGTCCTGGTCACGCTGACTATGTGAAGAATATGATCACTGGTGCCGCCCAAATGGACGGAGCTATCCTGGTGGTAGCTGCTACCGATGGTCCCATGCCCCAAACCAAGGAGCACATCCTCCTGGCCCGCCAGGTAGGTGTACCCCGTATTGTGGTATTCATGAACAAAGTTGACCTGGTTGACGACCCCGAGCTGCTCGACCTGGTTGAAATGGAAATCCGCGACGAGCTGAGCAAGCGCGGTTTCGATGGCGACAACACCCCCATCATCAAAGGTTCCGCTACCGGTGCCCTGGCTGGTGAAGAAAAGTGGGTGGAGAAAATCAACGAACTGATGGCTGCAGTGGATGAATATATTCCCCTGCCTCCCCGTCCGGTTGATCTGCCCTTCCTGATGTCTGTTGAAGACGTATTCTCTATCACTGGTCGTGGTACCGTTGCTACCGGCCGTATCGAAAGAGGTCGCGTTAAAACAGGTGAAGGCGTGGAAATCGTTGGTCTGATCGACGCTCCCCTGACTTCAACCGTTACAGGTGTGGAAATGTTCCGCAAGATCCTGGACGAAGGTGAAGCTGGTGATAACGCAGGTCTGCTGCTCCGCGGTATCGAGAAAAAAGATATCCGTCGCGGTATGGTTATCTGCAAACCCGGTTCTATCACTCCGCACACTGAATTCAAGTGCGAAGTTTACGTACTGAGCAAAGACGAAGGTGGCCGTCACACGCCTTTCTTCAACAAATACCGTCCCCAGTTCTACTTCCGTACTACAGACGTAACG
>JBIQMS010000020.1:0-74349 GCA_044463125.1 Terrimonas ferruginea | reverse complement strand
CACCCTGATTATTTTCAAGCAGGCAGGCTACAATCCTTGGCAGGGCCAGGGAGCTGCCATTGAGTGAGTGCAAAAGTTGGGTTTTCCCCTTTTGGTCCTTATAGCGGATTTTCATCCGATTGGTCTGGTAGGCTTCAAAGTTGGAAACCGAGCTCACTTCGAGCCAACGCTCCTGCGCCGCGCTATACACTTCAAAATCGTAGGTAAGGGCCGAAGTAAAACTCATGTCGCCACCGCAAAGTGCCAGGATACGATAAGGCAGTTCTAAGGATTGCAACAATTGCTCCACGTGGTTCACCATATCCTCATGCGCTTTTTCACTTTCCTCCGCTTTCACAATTTGTACAATCTCCACTTTGTCGAACTGATGCACGCGGTTCAAACCGCGAACATCTTTTCCAAAACTTCCTGCCTCTCGACGGAAACAGGGGCTGTAAGCCGTCATCCGCACGGGCAATTCCGTTTCCTTCAGAATCATGTCGCGATAGATATTGGTCACCGGTACTTCGGAAGTGGGTATCAGGTAAAACCTGTCCTCCGGCATATGATACATCTGCCCTTCCTTGTCGGGCAACTGGCCTGTGCCGTAAGCGGATGCTTCATTCACCATGAAGGGTGGCAGGTATTCGGTATAGCCCGCGGCTGTATTGAAATCGAGGAAATACTGAATCAGCGAACGCTGCAGTTTCGCACCCATTCCTTTGTAAAGCGGGAAACCACTACCGGTTATTTTGGCACCGGTTTCAAAGTCAACAATATCCAGCTCCTTTATCAGGTCCCAATGCGGCTTGGAACCCGCGGGCAATTGTGGAACTTTTCCTCCTTCGCGCACAACCACATTATCCTCCGGCGTTTTGCCTTCGGGTACTTTATCCGATGGAAGATTTGGAAGTTTCACCAATTCGGCTGGCAATCTTTCCTCCACCTCACGCAATTTTTCCTGAATGGGTGTGAGTGCTGCCTTCAAGCTGCCCACTTCGGCCTTCTTGGCTTCAGCCGCCTGCTTATCGCCCTTCCCCATCAGCATACCTATTTCTTTTGAGGCGCTATTGAGCTTCGCCTGCGTATTGTCGAACTCCAGTTGCCATTTCTTGCGTTCATCATCCAGTTGCAGAATCTGATCCACCAATGCGGTATCCTGGAAATGCTTCTTTGCCAGTTTCTTCTTTACCAGGTCCGTATCCTGCCGCAATTGTGAGAGGGTGAGCATGGGAGTGATATTTTGAGCGCGAAGATACGTATTACGTAATACGTTATACGTAGTACGTTTTACGTTGTACGTAATACGTGGAGTTTAAAGTTTAGGGTTTAAACCTTAAACAACGTACAACGTAAAACGTACTACGTATAACGTACCTTCGCTACATGAATGCCCAACACGATTTACAGATCCGCTGGTGGAATCTTGAAGCTAAGCTGGTGGAACGTTTTGATAAAAAACCGGATATGGAATCTATCCTTTTCCTGATTGGAATCCAGGAACTGGGTGATATCAAACCTAAATTTACCAAAGAGCAAAAGCAGGACCTGATGCATATTGCCACCTGTCGCCTGCTGAGCGCCAGTGGTTATTTCGAACTGGAAAAGGTTGATGAAGATGGCTGGCCGCACTATCGCCAGCTAAAGCCCCTGCCCGATATGAACCCCATTGAGCAGGAAAATTTTCTCAAAGACCATGTATTATTGTATTTCGATGAAGTGGGCTTATAACTTCCGCATCATTCGTAATATTTTTTTGACAACAA
Organism: Terrimonas ferruginea; assembly: GCA_044463125.1. GTDB lineage: Bacteria > Bacteroidota > Bacteroidia > Chitinophagales > Chitinophagaceae > CAYMZZ01. The sequence goes on along the minus strand of JBIQMS010000020.1, from coordinate 72,604 downwards.
TCGCCACAACATGAAAAGGTTGCTCTTCATTTTTGCGGGAATCATTGCCCTGCAAACTGCTTTTGCCCAAAAAGAAATAAAGATTCGGAAGAAGGATCGTAAGCGCGATGTGCTGATACAAACCAGCATGGGTGATATTACCATTCGGCTTTCGGATTCCACACCCCTGCATCGCGACAATTTTATCCTGCTCGTGAAAAAAAACTATTACGACAGCATCCTTTTTCACCGGGTAATTTCGCAGTTTATGATACAGGCCGGTGACCCCAACAGCAAGCAGGCTGAAAAAGGAAAACCACTCGGCAATGGCGGACCCGGCTATACCATTCCGGCCGAATTCCGCACCAGTCTTTTTCATAAAAAGGGCGTAATCGCCGCAGCACGCATGGGCGACAATGTAAACCCCGAAAAAGCCAGCAGCGGCAGCCAGTTCTATATTGTACAGGGCAGGGTATTTACAGAGGCCGGGCTCGACTCGGTTGAAACTTTTCGTCTTAAGACCAAAATTCCGGCCGAACGCCGAGCTCTCTATGCCAGCACCGGCGGTGTACCGCATCTTGATGGAAACTATACCGTTTTTGGAGAAACGGTGAAGGGATTTGATGTAGTAGACAACATAGCCGCCGTTGCTACCAGTAAGGGAGCCGACCGCGATCGCCCCCTGGAAGACGTGCGCATCATACGCATGAAACTGGTGAAACGAAAAAAGTATAAGAACAATAATTGATAAAGGCCATATGCCTACAATAGAAATCCCCACCAAATTTGGTGGGGATTTCTATTGTAGGCGTCTGTGATATGCTGATAGGATAAGATTAGTTGCCGGGTCCGCCCATCTGGCCACCACTTTGCTGCGCTCTCTTGTTCTCTTCCTCTATCGCGCTCTTACGCTGGCGGGCCGCTTTCACCTGGGAGTTTCCAAAGCGATAGCTGAAATTGATCTTCAACTGACGGCTTTCCCAATTGCCATTTGCCACAATATTGGCGCCGGTAAAATCGGAGCTGCCTTTCCATTTCAGCGTACGGAATACATCGCTCACGGCTATCCGCAGATTGGCTTTGTTCTGAAACAGGGTTTTCTGAATACCCATATCTACAAAACCGAGCGCGTTCGACTTAAATACACCCTGCCAAAGTGTGGGTGCGCTATAGTAGCCGCTGATCTCACCTGTCCAGCCCTTACCCAGCTTGAAGGTATTCTGCATATAATAAGTGAAGGAGAATACACCCTGCTTGATGTTGCGGTCGCCACCACCAAAATCTGCTTTATAGTAAGAATAAAAAGCATTGGCGGTCGCGAAGAAACTGTACCATTTGTACTGGAAGGGATAGCTCACATTCATACTCACGATATCCTGAGTGGCCAGGTTTTCCTTATACAGGAAACCCTTTGTCTTATCCACCGTATCGGGTATTTGCGCGAAGATATCCTTCACGTGGCTATAGTTCAGTTGGGTGGTCAACTTGTATTTGAAGATATGCGTTACGCCAAAGCTATTGGTGTACTGCGGCCTCAGGGTGGTATTACCCTTCATATAAGTGTACTCGTTGAGCTTAAACTCAAAGGGGTTCAGGTCCTGGTAAGCCGGCCGGTCAATACGACGGCTATAGGAGAAGCTCCACTGGTTCATCGGGTTTTTGTTCAGCGTCAACGAAGCGCTGGGAAACAGATTGGTATAATTGCGCTTAAAACTTGAATCGTATGTTACGTAATCTCCATTATCCAATTGACGGTATCCCTCTGAAGTACCTTTGGCAATGGTATTCTCCATCCGTACGCCAAACTGCACCATGAATCCTTTATAGGCCTTGTTGTAGTTGACATATACGGCATTAATATTCTCCTTATAAGCAAAAGTGTTGCTCTTCAGCGTATCCAGTACTTTTCCGCTGCCAAACACATCATACCGTTGAAAATCATTATCGGTATTCACATATCCGATCTTACCACCAATACCCAACCGGCCTCCTTTGAAATTCTGCTCATAATCCGCCTTTACACTATAAAGGTCAATATCCGTAGGAGCGATCATGTTATAGATTGCACGGTAAATGGTATCGCGGCTCGGATAGTCCAGGTAATAGTTGGGTTGAAACTGGTCGCTGCGGATTTTGAAGAATCCGTAGTCGGCATCAATATTCAGCTCAGTGCCTCCCGTAACCGCATAACGGTAGTTGAGGTTGGCATTGATATTGTCGCGCTGAATATCATTGCGGTTGCTGGCTTCCAGAATTCTGTCGATCGAATTCGTGGGGATATGTGTGAACACCATGGGACCGGCTGTGCGAATATCATTCCCCGCCAGGTTGCCATTCACTACTGCGCCAATGATGGTTTTATTATTCACGAAATAATCCATACCGGCCTTAAAACCATGGCTGTTGTTTTGAAAAATAACACGGTTCTTTTGCTCAAACAAAGTATCAAAGCGCGTGCTGGTACTGTTGAACCGGCTCAGATTATCTCCATTGTTGAAGTTATAGTTACCAAAGAGGTTAATCTTCTTGTTGCGATGGTTCAACGAAAGTCCGGCATTGTATTTCGGGAAAGTGCCGATAGCATAGCCCGCATTTACCGAACCATTGGTGCCGAATGATTTATTCTTCTTTAGCTTGATGTTGATGATACCTGCGTTACCTGCCGCTTCATACTTAGCCGATGGGTTGGTGATCAACTCCACCGCTTCTATTTGCGAAGCCTGCATGCTTTTGAGGTAATTGGCCAGGTCGGCTCCGGCGAGGGGGCTGGGTTTACCATCAATAAACACCTGCACTCCATTCTTACCTGCCAGGCTCAGGTTATCATCCTTGTCGATAATAACACCCGGGCTTTTGCGCAAAAGCTCAAATGCGTCCTGACCCTGCGCATTGATTGTACCTTCTACATTCAGGATGGTTTTGTCGGCCCTCACTTCAATAATGGGCTTTTGGGAAGTAATCACTACACCTTCCAAAGCGCCTTCCATTTTCTGCATCGTAAGTTCGCCAAGCGATACTTCCGCATTCTGAACTTCCACCACTTTAGAATAAAATGGCACATAGCCAACGTGTGAAAGGCTTACCAGGAACTTGCCCGTGCCGGCTTCCACTGAAAACTTTCCCTGGGCATCGGTCACTGCGAGTTTTACTACCGATGAGTCGGCCGCACGCAGGAGCGAAACGGTGGTTTTATCAAGACCCTTGCCCTGCTGGTCTTTGGCGATACCCGTAATTTTCTGGGCGAAAAGCGACTGGACAGTTACCAGCGCCACAACAATCAATAAAATCTTTCTCATATACATACCCTCTTTTGTTAGATAAGGTCGGTCAAAGGTATCTCCGTGTCATAGAAATGTAAAGCAACGTCCGACAAGTGGACTGAATAAGGGCATGAACGGCGCGATTTATTCGGTAAACTGCTTAAAAAAATTTAATCGCCCGCCCAAGGTTCATAAGGGCTATTTACGCATATTTGTGGCCTAAACTGTTCAGTATGAATTTTCCCGCTAATCTTCGTTATACCAAAGACCATGAGTGGATCAGCCTGGAAGGCAATGTGGCCACGGTAGGTATTACCGATTTTGCCCAGGGCGAACTGGGAGATATTGTTTTTGTAGAAGTGGAGACCATTGGCAAGCCCCTGGCCGCCGGCGAGGTATTTGGAACCGTGGAAGCGGTGAAAACGGTTTCCGACCTTTATCTGCCCGTGAGCGGAACCATCACAGAATTGAATCCCGAGCTGGCCAATGCTCCTGAACTCATCAACCAGGATCCCTATGAAAAGGGCTGGATGATCAAAATGACGGTGGATAATCCCGAAGATGTGGCGGCACTGATGGATGCGGCGGACTATGAGAGCCTGGTAGGCTAATAACTGTACTATTCGTGATCTGCCGGCAAAATGGCATTTGCGGCAAAATGAATTTTCCGATCACCCAATCCGGAATGTTCGGCCCTGCGTATATGAACCTGTCTGCCGGTGAGCCGCAGCGATAACCAACTACTTGACCACTACCGTAAAATATAGTGAACCTGAACTGGTGGCCCTGCTCCAGCAGCGTGATCAGCAAGCGTTTAGCTATCTCTATGATAACTATTCCGGCTCGCTGTACACGGTAATCAGCCAGGTTTTGACGGATACGGAAACCGTGCGCGATGTATTGCAGGAAGTGTTTGTGAATATCTGGCGAAAAATTGATTCCTACGACGCGGGCAAAGGTCGCCTGTTTACCTGGATGCTGAATGTGGCGCGAAATGCGGCCATCGACAAATTGCGCTCGCGTGCGCAGCAGGATGCCCGAAAAACAAGCGCCATACCTGAATCGGGCGACCCCGGCTGGCTGGCAGCTTCGCCTGAAATTAGGGACGTGGGTCTGAAGAAAATTGTCGCGGGTTTGAAAGAGGAACACCGGGTATTGATTGAACTATCCTATTTCCAGGGATACACCCATGATGAAATTGCGAAAGCACTTTCCATACCATTGGGTACGGTAAAAACCAGGATTAGAACCGCCATTAGTCAATTGAGAACGATAGTAACAAATTAAGTGAACGTACAGGAATACATAGCGAGCGGCGTAGTGGAAAGCTACGTACTGGGGTTAGCCACCGAAGAGGAGCAACTAGCCTTTGAGCAGGCCTGCGCCCGCTATCCCGAAGTGCGTGCAGCCCGCGAAAGTTTTGAGCTGGCGCTTGAAAAGCAGATGATGGCCAGCGCCATGAAGCCCCCGCCCGAGTGGAAGCAGGCCATTGTACAGGCGGCCATGGAGCCTAAAAAAGAAGAAGCCCGTGTGGTGCCCATGCGGGAACGAAAGAGCAACCTCTGGAAATTTGCCGCGGCAGCAGCCGCTCTTCTCCTGGTTGGTAGCCTTATTTGGAACCTAAGCCTGATCAACAAGAATAAAAGGATAGCAACGGAGTTGGCATCTGTCAACAGCTCAATGGACAGTAGCCGACAGCAACTGGCCGATATGCAAAAGGCAATGGACCTTGTTGAAGGTATGCCGCACGTGAAGATGGCGAATATGAAAGGGATGGATCCCGCACCGGAAGCCAACGCTACCGTTTATTGGGATAGCCTGAGCAAGGATGTGTACCTGCTCATTCATAATCTGCCCCTGCCGGCCAGCGATAAGCAATACCAGCTTTGGGCCCTGCTCGATGGAAAACCCATTGACCTGGGCGTGATTCCTAATGATGTATTTGTGGAGCGAAAAAGACTTTTGCTGACCATGAAGAATACCATTGGTGCGCAGGCCTTCGCTATCACCCTGGAAAAAATGGGTGGCAACCCAACGCCCGAAGGCCAGATGTACACACTCGGCAATCTCTGATGATATTGTAATAAAACGGAAAGCTCCTTTCAGCATGAATAGCTGATTGTAATGGCTGAGCTCTTTTTGGTTCTATAGTTGGTTATGAAAGGGGCCCTTTTGGGCCCTTTTCCCTTTTAGTAAAGAATGTCATATGATGGTCCGGCCCACATGGCTTAAGTTTGCCGGCAAAAAGTGAAAGGACCCTTCCGCTACCTCCTGCCCGCTATCGCCTGGTTAATAGTGTGCACCATACTATTCACTCTGCCTGGCAAAGCCTTCCCTAAAAAAGACTGGCTCGATGATATCTATTTTGATAAATGGGTACATATCGGCATTATCTCCATTTTGGTATTTCTTACTGTTTGGGGCGTTTATCGCTTTCGAGGTCGACGCATCTACCCGAAAGATGTGATGCTTTGGATACTGATAGGAACCTTGTATGGACTATTGATGGAATTCGTGCAACTCTACTTTGTAGCCAATCGCTCTTTCGACGGCGGAGACGTAATAGCCGACCTTGCAGGAGCAGTGCTGGGAGGCGGGTATGGGTGGTGGAAATATCGGGAAACCGGTGAGTAGAAAATTTGATGATTAGTGAATTCGGTGATTTGGAGAAGCGGGTTTAGAGTTTAGAGTTTAAGGTTTAAGGTTAATTGTCTGACCCAAGGAATCCATTTAAACATTAAACCCTAAACTCTAAACCTAACGTAATAGGTATTACGTACAACGTATTACTTAAAAAAATAGACCCCTGTAGAAACAGGGGTCGCAACCAAAACTAACTGCTTATGAGAAAATTGACTGCTTTTATAAGTGTATGAAACTTTGCTTGTTTAAATCTATAACGCAAATTTACTGCCATTAGTGTAATGCTCGCTGTTAACGAAAGTCTAAAAGCGGGAATTAAGTATTTTCACCGATCCCACTTTCGTAATTCTCGCAACATGTAGACATAATTCCACATTTTACCCATCTCCCATTTTCCCCCATTGCACCAGGCCGTAAAGAACTACCACAAAAGTATTTCAGAAATCATACCAAAAAAATGGCCATTTAGTGGTATGCGGAAATTGTTGAGTGGACGGGGCAAAACTGGGAACGAATTGACGTGAATCGTGAGGCGTGAATCGTGAGACTCACGATTCACGCCTCACGATTCACGCTAGAACAGTCCTTTAATCAAATCCGCCAATCCCCCTCCTGAGCCGCTGGTTTCCGCCGCCCTTTTTTCCTGGGCACCACGGGTTACCTGGTTCAGGATATCCTGGAGGTCAAAGGATTCCGCACCTCTACCGGAACCGGTAAACTGACCAATGAGCTGTTTAAAATCGAAGCTTCCGTTGTTACCGCTCAGGGATCCGATCAGGTCATTCAGGTCAAAGCCATCATCTTCGGGTGCCTGGCTCGCTGTTTTCTGCATCAGGTCGTTCAATACATTAGGAACCACCTGATTCGATACCTGGCTGGCCTGCTCGGTGCTTAGGTTGAGCTTTCCTGTGAGTTTGCTGATCAGGTGGCCGATCATCATGGTCACCATGGGGTTGCGCAGCAGGCCGGCAATGCCATTGCCCTGGCCTGATTGCTGGGTAAACATGCCGATGAGGTCCTGCAAACCACCACCCGCCATCATGTTTTGCATACCGGAGGTGATGGTTTTAGTGGCTTCGGCCATCACTTCCGTGTTTTTCTCATTGGGAATTGAGTTGTTGTTCACTACAACATCTTCACTGTACTGCCGTACGAGTTGGGCGATTTGGTCGAGCATGATTTTTTTAGTTGAAAGTTGAGAGTTTAAGGTTTAAAGGAGAAAAATGTAAATCAGTAAAGAAGATAGCGAAAATTGGCGGGAAATGTCTCTGCGACCTCTATATACTTTAAACCTTAAACTCTAAACTTTAAACTTCCTCACGATTCACGATTCACGACTCACGTTGCTACTTCACCAATTTCTCCGCATTCTCCGCAAACTGCAGAGCATCAATCAACTCTTCAATCTCTCCATTCATCACGGCCGGGAGATTATAAAGGGTCATGCCGATACGATGATCCGTAACGCGACCCTGGGGATAATTATAGGTTCTTATTTTGGCGCTACGGTCGCCTGTGCTTACCAGGCTTTTCCGATGCCTTGCAATTTCATCTTCCTGCTTGCGCACCTGCTCTTCATACAGCTTGGTCCGCAACATCTGCATGGCTTTCTCGCGGTTGCCCAACTGCGAACGCTCCGTTTGGCAAACCACCACCGTGCCGGTGGGAATATGCGTCAGCATTACTTTCGTCTCCACTTTGTTCACATTCTGTCCTCCCGCACCACCACTTCGGGCGGTTTCCATTTTCACATCGGCAGGGTTCAGCTCAAAGTCCACTTCATCCGCTTCAGGCATCACGGCCACTGTGGCGGCGGAAGTATGCACGCGACCCGAGCCTTCGGTTTCGGGCACCCTTTGCACCCGGTGTACGCCACTTTCAAATTTCAGCGTACCATACACATCATCGCCGGTCACTTCCAATTGCACTTCCTTATAGCCACCCACGGTTCCTTCATTTTCGCTGAGGATGGCCGTCTTCCAACCCTTGCCTTCGCAATAGCGCATATACATCCGGAGCAGGTCACCAGCAAACAGGCTGGCCTCATCACCACCTGTGCCCGCCCTGATTTCCAGAATAGCATTCTTATCGTCCTGCGGATCCTTGGGGATCAGCAATTGCCGAATATGCGCTTCCTGCTTCTCCTTCTTCTCCTCCAGCGCGGGCATTTCCATCCGGGCCAGGTCGCGCAATTCGTCATCATCGCCCGACATGGCCTCGCGGTAAAACTGTATATCGTCCAGTATCTTTCTGTACTCCTGGTAAGCTTGCACAATTTTTTCCAGCCCCCGATATTCCTTGCTGGTTTCCGCAAACTTCCGGTTATTCCCAACGATCTCCGGATTGGTCAGGGAAATCCCCAACTGATCAAACCGGGCCTTTATTGCTTCTAATTTGTCGAGCATACTATATTTCTAAAGGCTGCGAAATTACGATAATCGGCAATAGGGTCGGATCGTTACAATAGGTAGCTGTCAAATCGTTTAATTGTAAATTGCAGAGCCTCCTGATGGCGCTCAAATACCCAGCCCGTGTACAAAAAATTTACCGCCCCCCAAATTTTTGATGGTTATCGGTTTCTTCCCCAGGGGTCGGTGCTTATATTGAAAGAAAACGGCATGTTGGAAGCCCTGCTGCCGGCATCTGAGGCGGGTGATGATGTGCAGGAAATAGATGGCATACTCTGTCCCGGATTTATCAACTGCCACTGCCACCTGGAACTGAGCCACCTGGCCGGGATGATTCCGCGACATACCGGGCTGCCCGCTTTCCTGAAAGCGGTGATGACCACCCGGGTACCGGATACCGATTTCAGGCAGGAAGCCATGCGACAGGCCGACGCAGCCATGTACAAGGAAGGAATCGTTGCCGTTGGCGACATTAGCAATCAACTTGCCAGCCTTCCGGTCAAACTTCAGTCGCCCCTCTTCTACTTCAATTTTATTGAAACCATGGGGCTCGATGAAAACCTTGCCAGCCGCCGCTTTGATCAGGCGCAGGAAATCCTCGAATCATTTAAGGCAACGAATCATCCCCGCTTTATCGGCCATGCTATTGTGCCCCATGCGCCTTATTCCCTTTCGGAAAAACTTTTTACCCTAATCGCCGGTTACGATCCAAACACACTCCTATCTATTCATTCCCAGGAATCGCCCGCTGAAACCAACCTGTTTCGTGATGGCGGGGGCGATTTCCTTGATTTCTTTCATTCCCTCAACCTGCCCATCAGCCCCTTTGCAGGCAGCGGAACAAGCAGCCTGGAAATCGACTTACGCTGTTTGCCGGGCAACAGGATTAATGAAAAACCACTGATCCTGGTACATAATGTGGAAACAAAAAAGGAAGATCTGGCAACGGCCTTTAACAAAAAGGACAGGAATGGAATTTTCTGGTGCCTTTGCCCCAATGCCAATCTTTATATCGAAAATAAATTGCCTGCTATTCCTATGCTGATGCAGTCAGGTGCAGAAATCGTGTTGGGCACCGATAGCCTGGCTTCAAACGATCAGTTGAGCCTGTTGGCTGAAATGCGTAGCATACAGGAACATTTTCCTCAAATTGCACTGGAAAATTTATTGCAATGGGCAACAATAAACGGAGCAAAAGCCTTGCAAATAGAGAAACGATTGGGTAGCTTTGAAGCCGGAAAAACACCGGGTGTGTTAAGGATTGATCCGTCGTTGCAATCGTCGGCTCGTCTATTGTAACTATGAAAATTTTCCTCGTCATATTCAGTATTGTCGCAGGCGCCATCTCCTTTTCCTTTCTCGGTCGCCAAGATGAGCAATACCTTCGCTACTATTCCCAATCCCTGGCTGAGTTTCGTCAGGCTCAGGAAAAATTACTGGAACAAATAAAATCGGCCGACCTGCATGATTCGACAGCGTTGATGGCCATAAGAACAACTATTCATCAGAACCGCGACCGCCTGAAGGCACTCGACTTCTGGCTGCGTTATTTTGAACCCGTGGCCTATCGCAAATTGAATGGCCCGCTTCCGGTGGAATGGGAAACTGAAGTGTTCGAGAAATTTGAACCGCCTTATAAGAGAACCGGCGCAGGCCTCACGCTGGCGGAAGAGTATCTTGAAAATGAGAACCCCCTGCAGGGTGAATTGCAGGCCCTGATTCGCGAATCGCTCGATAGCATGGTCATCTTCGAATCCGATTCCGTTCTTCAACTTTTGCAGGAACCCAACCATTTCTTCCTGGCCAACCGAATGTTTCTGCTCAATTTGGGAGGCATTTATACTACCGGCTATGAGTGCCCGGATACCAGCCGCATTATTCCGGAATTGAGCCGCATGCTTGATGCCGTTAAAAGCATCTATGCCGTTTTTGAACAAAGTTATCCCTCCAACAAACTACCCAATGGCTATCATTCGCGCTACGAAGCCATGATTCAATTTGTGAAAAACCAGCCCCAGCAGTTTTCGCAATTCGATCATTTCCGATTTATCCGCGATCATGTGAATCCTTTATTCCGGATGGCCCAGCAATCCATTCGCGAACGAAATATTATCAGCGCCAACTACAACGACTACGCGCTCGATCAGCACGCAGAAAATATTTTTGATAAGAACCTGTTCCTGTCACAAAACAGCAAGGGCATTTTTTCCTTTGTAGATGACCCGGACCTGTTGGCGGAGATCAGACAACTGGGGAAATTGCTTTTCTATGATCCCATCTTATCCGCCAATAATAAGCGGAGCTGTGCCTCCTGCCACAAGCCAACGGAATTCTTTACGGATACCAGCAGAAATACCCCATTGCAGTTCGACGGACAAAACAGCCTCGCACGCAACGCACCTTCGCTGGTAAACGCCATCTACAATCATTTGTCGATGCATGATGGCAAGCATATTTCGCTGCAGGGCCAGGCCCGGGAGGTAATTGGCAACCCCATTGAAATGAATGGAGAGGAAAAAGACATTATCCGGAAAGTGATGAGCTGCAAAACTTATCGCGATGGTTTCCGGAAACTGTTGAAGTACACTCCCGAGGAAAAGAATGTTTCCTTGAGTCATATTGTGTCGGCTATCACCTGGTACTATGCGGATTTCAGCCAGTATTATTCTCCTTTTGATGATGCCATGCGGGAAAATGCTATACTGGCCGCTTCTGCGCAAAGGGGGTTCAACCTCTTTATGAGTAAGGCCATTTGCGCCACCTGCCATTTTGTGCCACATTTCAATGGCGTGCGACCGCCCTATATTGGTTCCGAATTTGAAGTATTGGGCACGCCGGCTGATACGGCCTATACCCGCCTCAGCGCCGACAGTGGTCGATATGTAGTGAATCCGGCGGAAGAAACCCTGCGCGCCTTTCGCACAGGCACAGTTCGCAATAGTGCGCGAACGGCACCATATATGCATAATGGCGTATTCAACAACCTCGATCAGCTCATTGAATTTTATGATGCGGGGGGAGGAGTTGGCAAAGGATTGGTAGTACCCAATCAAACCCTACCGCCCGATTCGCTGCGCCTGAGTATCCGGGAAAAGGAAGACCTGAAAGCCTTCATGCATTCGCTCACAGAAAACGTTATTTTTGAATCCGCTCCCACGCAATTGCCGGCTTCAAGCATCAAATCGCTCAACAGCCGCAAAGTGGGTGGCGAATATTAACGATCGTGAAAATTTTTATCAGCATAGTATCCCTGGCCTTGTGCGTACTGCTGTTTACGCAATGCGTAACGCAGAAAAAAACGCAATACGATATCCCTGTTCACGTAACCAAACTCAACCGGCAACTACTTACCGAAAAATGTGAGAAGGGAAAGGTGTTGTACAAATTGCATTGCAGTGGCTGCCACGGCATTTTTGGCAAGGGCAAAGAAGGCGTGCCCAATTTCACCAAAATACAGATCGACAATTACCATGTTACGGCACTTATAGGCCTCGACCCCACCAATCATGCAGTAGCCAAAAAAATGAGTCCCGAGCAAATAGATCAGGTGGTGACGTTTTTGCGGTTGCGGAAGATTGATTAGGTATTACGTTGTACGTTATACGTATTACGTAGTACGTTGGGTTTAAAGTTTAATGGAGAAAATCGTCAAATCATGATGGCTTTGATGGATAGATATTGAATGGCTAAGTGGGTTCAACGAATATATAATTATCGTTGAATTCGACCCCGAACTTTTCAAGAAACTCCCGGTATTCGTCCAGAAAAGTTTGCTTTTTATGATGAGCTTCCTGGTTAGCAATATACCTGATCACTCTGGGTACATCCGACTTTGAATAGGAAAATGCCCCGAACCCGTTTTGCCAACGAAATTGCTGGTTTGTTAGATTTTTATCGTTGATCCATTTTGAGCTTTCTGATTTTATTATTCTGGCCAGGGAAGATATGGAGTCATCGGGTCGCTGACCCAGAAATATGTGGATATGATCTGGCATGCTGTTAATCTGCAAAGGTTTATGCTCTCTGCTTTTTAACAAACCGCTTATATATTGATGAAGCTCCGATTTCCAATTTGGGTCAATTAAGGCCGCTCGGAATTTAACGGCGAATACATATTGGATATGTATCTGAGTATAGGTGTTTGCCATTGGAACTTTTCAGGCAATATACAATCCGAATGACCAGTTTTCGAAGAGAGAAAAACACAATTTGTTGTTTAAAACACCATTCTAGATCGGGGTTTTTCTGTTGTTTTTTTATCGTGATTATCGTAATAGCCCATTCATTCCACACACAACCCGCCCCTATGGGGCGGGACGGAATTTGGCGGGCGACATTCATTTGCTACCGACAACCCGCCCCGCCGCGGCGGGGCGGGGGGATTGGTACCTGTTATAATGCATATGCAACCAGACGCCTTGCCCCATAGGAGCGGGTTATCGGTAAAACAAGCGCAGAATGATTGATTGAACCCGCCCCGCCGCGGCGGGGCGGGTTATCGGTAGCACCAACGATTCATCGAAATGTATTCCGCCCCGCCCCATAGGGGCGGGTTATCGGTAGCACAGGCGCAGAATGATTGATTGAAACCGCCCCGCCGCGGCGGGGCGGGTTATCGGTAGCACCAACGATTCATCGAATTATATTCCGCCCCGGCGGGGCGGGTTGTGATGTCATTGGTTAATTCGTGCTGATCGCTCCATGCAATCACCGCCAATCCATTGATCCAACATTAAACACTAAACCTTAAACATTCTCAACCCCTCATCAATCCAAACTCTGGTTCGATGCAGCGGCCTGTTTCAGCAGACGATCAAATTGGTCGGGTGTGAGGTCGTTGTAGAAGAAATAGACGGGATCGATTTTATTGCCATTTTTATGCACTTCGTAGTGGCAATGCGGACCGGTTGACTTACCGGTGCTACCCACATAGCCAATTACTTCGCCACGCTTCACGGTCTGGCCCACCCTGGCTTTTACCTTGGCCATATGCCCATAGAGGGTTTCATAGCCATAGCCATGCCGGATGATCACATGGTTACCAAAACCATTGCCGCGGTTGCCGGCAATGCGCACCTGCCCGTCGGCCGTGGCATAGATAGGCGTACCCGTGGGTGCGGTAAAATCAATGCCCGCATGCATTTTGGTGGTCTTATAAATAGGATCTATTCGATAACCATAGCCAGAAGCTATCCGCGTAAGGTCCTGGTTGCTCACCGGCTGAATGGCCGGGGTATGCGCCAGCAATTTCTCCTTGTTGCGGATTAGTCCATCGAGCTCGGAATAGGAGCTGGACTGCACTTTGATGCGGCTGCCCAATTCCTCCAGGCTTTTCACAATGGAGGCATAGAGCTCGCTATTCGCCATACTTTCCACCGTGGCAATTTCTTTTAACTGTTCAATTTCCTTTGCTCTTGCACTATCGGGGATGGGGTCGGCTTCAAAAATGGAACGGTACACATTATTATCCCTTTTCTCCAGTTCTTTCATTTGCTGCTCCAGGCTCGCCAGTTGATCGCGGATATCACCATAGCGATCGTTGAGCCGGGCATATTGCTGCTTCAGAATTTTTTCCTTGGGAGAATCCACAAACTGAAAAGCGAGGTAGGAAATAAGGGCCGCCGAAACCAGGGCCGCGGCTATGAAACCAAAAGCACGCAACAACTTCACCCGCAGGGGCGTCTCCAGTTTCTCATAGCGAAGCGTATGCGTGTTGTAATAGTACTTTACTTTTTTCATCAGGATCCATTTCCCCCGGATAGCCGGAGTACAAATGCCATTCTATTCGATTACCTTTGCCGGCAACCCGAACAGGGATTTCAACAAATATAGGCTGTCTGCCAGCAAAAATCAACCCAATTATACCCGGATAAGCGTAGCCAGACGCCCATCGAAGAAAATTTCATTAAAATGACTTCCACCGAGATACGCCAGGCATTCCTCGATTTTTTTCGTAGCAAGGGACACCAGATTGTACCCTCCGCCCCCATCGTGGTCAAAAACGATCCTACCCTCATGTTTACCAACGCGGGCATGAACCAATTCAAGGATTATTTCCTGGGCAACCGCCAGGCGCCAAATCCCCGCGTGGCCGACACCCAAAAATGCCTGCGCGTGAGTGGCAAGCACAACGACCTGGAAGAAGTGGGCGTAGATACCTACCACCATACCATGTTTGAGATGCTGGGCAACTGGAGCTTTGGCGACTATTTCAAGGCCGAAGCCATAGCCTGGAGCTGGGAATTGCTGACCGAAGTATATGGTATTCCCAAAGATCGCCTCTATGTCACCATTTTCGAAGGCGACCCGCAGGAAGGCCTGCCCCGTGATGAAGAAGCATTGGCAGAATGGAAAAAATGGATCAGCCCCGACCGTATTCTGTTGGGCAATAAGAAAGATAATTTCTGGGAAATGGGCGATACCGGCCCCTGCGGACCCTGCACCGAAATTCATGTAGACTGTCGTACGGAGGAAGAAAGAAAAAAGCAGGACGGAAAAACGCTGGTGAATAATGACCACCCCCAGGTGATTGAAATCTGGAACAATGTATTCATCCAATTCAACCGGCAAAAAGATGGCAGCCTGGTGCCGCTGCCGGCAAAGCATGTAGATACCGGAATGGGTTTTGAGCGGCTTGTGCGCGTGTTGCAGAACAAACAATCGAACTACGATACCGACGTATTCACACCCACTATCGCGAAGGTGGAAGCCATTAGCGGAAAAAAATATGATTACAGCGATAGCCGCGAAGCCATTGCCTTCCGCGTAATCGCCGACCATATCCGCGCCATCAGCTTTACGATTGCCGATGGACAATTGCCTTCCAATACCGGAGCCGGTTATGTGATTAGGAGAATTCTGCGTCGCGCCGTTCGCTATTATTATTCCTATCTCGACTATCGCCAGCCACTGTTGCACCAATTGCTACCACTCATTGCGGAGCAATTTGCCGGCATATTCCCTGAACTGAAAAGCCAGGAAGGCTTTGTGGCCAAAGTGATTCGTGAAGAAGAAGATTCATTCCTGCGCACACTCGAGAAAGGGTTACGCCGTATTGAAGATATTACCGAAGCTGCCGGTAAAACCGGTACAATCAGGGGCGAAGACGCTTTTGAACTTTATGATACTTATGGTTTCCCCATCGACCTTACCCGCCTGATTGCGGCGGAGAGATTGCTAAAGGTTGATGAGCAGGGATTCATGACGCAGATGCAACAGCAGAAAGACCGCTCCCGCGCCGCCACCAGCATTGATACCGAAGATTGGGTAACCGTTCACGAGGCAGAAAAAGCCCGGTTTGTAGGCTACGACGATTTGTTGGTGGAAACCAGGGTAACCCGCTACCGGAAGGTAAAGGCGAAAGGCAAAGAACAATACCAGTTATTGTTAGAAACAACACCATTTTACGCCGAAAGCGGTGGCCAGGTAGGCGATACCGGTGTATTGGATTTTGGTGGAGAGAAAATCAGCGTGATCGATACCAAAAAGGAAAACGACCTGATCATTCATTTTACACAGTCCCTGCCGGCCGATATCAGTCTTCCGGTAACCGCTTCCGTAGATTGGGAGAGCCGGTTGAAGACAACCTATAATCACACGGCCACTCACCTGCTGCATGCGGCATTGCGGCAGGTATTGGGTACGCACGTGCAACAAAAAGGATCACTGGTTTCCGCAGATATCCTGCGTTTCGATTTTTCGCATTTTCAAAAGGTATCGGAAGAAGAACTTCGGCAGATAGAAATCCTGGTAAATGAAAAGATCCGGGAAAACCTCCCCGTGGTCATTCGCGAAATGCCCAAAGAAGAAGCCCTGAACCTGGGGGCCATGGCCCTTTTTGGAGAAAAATATGGAGATAGCGTACGCGTAGTCATTATCGACCCCGAATATTCCATCGAACTCTGTGGAGGCACGCATGTGGGCCATACCGGTATGATTGGCCTCTTTACCATCAGTAGCGAGGCCGCTGTGGCCGCAGGGGTGAGGCGGATCGAAGCACTCACCGGCCCCAGTGCCATTCAATACGTGGGTGAAAAACTGAGCCAGTTTAAGAACCTGACCGAATTGCTGAAAGCCAAAGAACCTTTAAAGGCAATTGAGAAATTACTGGACGATAAGGCAAAGCTGGAGAAGAAGATTGAAAGCATGCGCGCACGACAACTGGTGGCTATCCGCAACGAACTGCTGCAAAAAGATGAAATCATCAACCAGGTCAGTTTCATCGGGCAAATTATAGAAGTGGATGAAGCCGATTCGCTCAAAAAAATATGCGGCGACTTACGCAACAACCTGCACGACCATCTCGTAGTGTTGGCATCCAATATCGGCGGTAAACCTTATGTAGCCATTGGTATGTCGGAAACCGTGAGCAAGGCTAAAAACCTAGATGCCGGTAAAATAATAAAGGAAGTGGTAGCGCCATTAATTAAAGGCGGTGGCGGAGGTCAGCAACAATTGGCAACGGCTGGTGGACAGGATGCATCGAATCTGCCGAAAGTGATCGATGCCGTGAAAGCACTGATTCAATAAGGACGACGGCTTTGCTTATGCTTGTCGGGGCGCTTGTAGTCTTTCGACTCCATATAAATCATGATCACATAAGCGATCACGACTGTACAGAGAACGATGCAGCCAATAGAAAGAATTTTCATCATAAGGCCAGGCAGTTAGGTTCGGGATGGTGGCGATGTCAAAAATGCTGATTTATTTGCAGATTTCCGCTTATTCCCTGCACGAAAAACCCTTAGGAAATATACGTGTTTACAACGGAATAGCTAAGAGTTAACCGATGCTATCCTCTTCAATTTCAATTGCATATCAGCCTAGTTGCCTGCAAATGAATAGATAGTGCTACTCAATGCATATGCATTCCCTGCATCAGACCTGCCGTCCGTAAAGCTTTCCTCTTTTAACATTTCCGAAATGTTTCGTATTTCAGATTTTCCCTTTATCTTTGAAGTACGAAACTAAACGTAGTAAATCAAATTTGCTTTAGTATGAAACAAGTCATGAAAACAATACCTCTCACATTGTTGCTCGCCACGCTGGCAACACCATCCCTGGTTTCCGCCCAGGAAAAAGAAAAGGAGAATGTGAAGGTGAAGAAAAAGACCGACGCGGAGCAAATCATCATTACCCGCAAGGGCGATGACAAGGAAAAGATTGTGATTGAAGTGCAGGGCGACAAGATCCTGGTGAATGGCAAGGAATATGATAAGGATGGTGCCGACAACATCATCATTCATCGCAATAAGATCAAGGATGTGGTAGCCCTCGGCAGAGGTGGATCAGTAAACTTCTGGCCCGGTGGTGCAGGTGATCAGTACCGTGCCCTCACCGGAATGTTCAACGACGACCGCGCCATGTTGGGTGTAACCACCGAAAAAACAGAAGATGGTGTGGAAATTAAGAGCATTACCAAAGAAAGCGCTGCCGAAAAAATTGGCCTCAAAAAAGGCGATATCATCAAGCGTGTTGATGAAACCAAAATTGAAACCCCCGATGATCTTTCCAAAGTGATTGGTGAGAAAGAGGCGGGCGATAAGGTTAAGGTTACTTATATACGTGATAAAAAAGAATCAACTGCCACGGCCGAGCTCACCAAATGGAAGGGTGTAAACACTTTCACTTTTGCGCCGGGTATGGAAGATTTTCGCATGGACCTCGAAGACCTGGAATTGGAGCACCTGATGCCCCGTATCCAATCCGTGCCTTCGGCTCCCCGCCTGCGTGGTTATAGCTACAACTATGGCTGGTCGGGCGGCAGTCCCAAGCTGGGCCTTTCGGTACAGGATACCGAAGATGGTAAAGGCGTGAAAGTGCTTAACGTGGATGAAGAAGGCAATGGTGCCAAAGCCGGCATTAAGGAAGAAGACATTATCACCGAAGTGGATGGAAAAGCCGTGAACAATGCCGACGAAATCGCCCGCATCATGCGCGACAGCAAAGACAAGGCTTCGGTAAAGTTCAAAATCCAGCGCGCAGGCAAGTCTCAAACCCTGGATGTGAAGATTCCGAAGAAGTTGAAGACAGCGGAGCTCTGATTTGTTGATTTGTTGATTTGTTGATTTGTTTAAGGTTTAGGGTTTAATGTTTAAGGGGAGGAAGGGAATTGAGAGCTGGATCAAGAATAAATCTGTGAAAATCTGCGTATAAAATCTGCGAAAATCTGCGGGAAACGCTTCGGCTCTTTGAACCTTTTCAAAGTTCGGGAGAGTTTTCCCGCAGATTTTCGCAGATTTTTTTGCGCAGATCAACGCAGATAAAAAGTTTAAAGTTTAAAGTTTAGGGGTTAAGGTTTAAATCTTAGAGCTAAATGTCTACCATTTAAACCTTAAACCTTAAACTTTAAACAAATCAACAAATCAACGAATCAACAAATCAACGATTCAGCCAGAAAGGAGTAATTTTGGGCTTATGTCCTCGCTTACTCCGGCATACGAACTGGTGATTGGCCTTGAAGTGCATGCGCAATTGCTTACCCAGAGCAAATTGTTTTGTGGCGATAGTATTGCTTATGGCGCAGAAGCCAACACGCAGGTGAGTCCTGTTACCCTTGGCCACCCGGGCACGCTCCCTTACATGAACCGAGAGGCGGTGATTGGGGCGATTAAGATGGGCCTGGCCTGTGATTGCGAAATAGTGAGAGATAATTATTTCGCCCGCAAGAATTATTTCTATCCCGATCTTCCCAAAGGTTACCAGATATCGCAGCATACTACTCCTATTTGCCAGGGCGGAAAAGTCTTTATCAAGACAACTACTGGTGAAAGGAAAATCAAGCTCAACAGAATTCACCTGGAAGAAGATGCCGGCAAGAGCCTGCACGATGTACACGAAGAATTTTCCGCTATCGATTATAACCGGGCCGGAACGGCGCTCATCGAAATTGTAACGGAGCCCGACCTGCATAACGCAGAAGAAGTATCGGCTTATCTTACCGAACTGCGAAAGATACTTCGCTACCTTGAAGTATGCGACGGCAATATGGAAGAAGGCAGCATGCGCTGCGATGTGAATATTTCAGCAAGACCTGCCGGCTCTACGCAGTTGGGCACCAAAGTGGAAATTAAGAACCTTAACTCCATACGCCACGCACGCAAGGCCGTGGAAGCCGAGGGTGCGCGATTGGTGGAACTGTTGCAAAAAGGAGAATCGGTGGTGCAACAAACCCGTGGATTTGATCCCTCCTCCGGCAGCACTTTTCCCATTCGCGACAAAGAGGATGCAGACGACTATCGCTATTTCCCGGATCCGGATCTCCCCCCCTTTCATCTCGAAGAAGCATTTATAGCATCCATACGTGCATCGCTGCCCGCACTGCAAGCCCAACGAATCGACCAATACAAACAAGAATTTCAACTTTCGGAATATGATGCTTCGGTATTGACCGAGGAACGCGAAATGGCGGATTATTTCGAAAAGCTCGCTGCCACCCTTCAAAAGAGCTGCGCTGATACACAAAAACTACCGGGCCAGTACAAAGCTGCCGCCAACTGGATGCTGGGCCCCGTGAAGACCTGGATCAATGAACACAATCGTTCCATCCAGGAATTTCCATTGTCGCACACAACATTGGCTTCACTCATCGCCCTGGTTGACCGCAACGCGGTTAGTTTCTCTACCGCCTCCACCCAGCTATGGCAGGCATTGTTGCAGGAGCCGGACAGTGACCCGGAAAAGCTTGCCGCCAGGCTTAACCTTTTGCAGCAATCCGACAAGGATCAACTGGCGCCGCTGGTGGATGAAGTACTGGAGAAATTTGCCGATAAGGTAAAGGAATATCAAAAGGGGAAAAAGGGTGTACTCGCGCTTTTTGTAGGCGAGGTAATGAAACGCTCCAAAGGCAAGGCCGACCCCAAAGTAACCAACGCGCTGCTGCTTGAGAAATTGAAGCAAACCGCATCATCGAATTAAAGTGCATACATGAAAAAGACAATCGCCTGGGCCCTGCTGGCCCTCCTGTTCGCGTCCTGCCAGGATGATCAAAAATCGGACAAAGCATTTACGGTGAAGGGCAAGATTGGAGAAACCGATGCCAAAAAGATCTACCTGGTAAAAGTACCGGCAGCCTCAGGTTCTACCATGCTCGAAGATTCCGCTGTGTTGGGTAAAGATGGAAGCTTTAGCATGGGCTCCAACGATACCGAATCCGTTATCTATAACCTGATGCTCGAAGGCAGCCAGTATCCGGTAGCTTCCATTATTAACGATACCAACCTGATTGAACTCGATATCCGGCTTCGCCCCAATAGTCGCGATTTTGCGGAGGATTATACGGTGAAATATTCTCCCGCCAGCGCGCAAATGAAAGAATATATGTTCAAGATGAACAACGGGCTGATCAATATCTATAATCTTACCAGCCGGGCGGATAGCATTACGCAGCAAAATCCCGGCAGTGAGAAAGCGGATTCACTCTACGAAATTGCCCGCACCGAAGGACAAAATCTGCACGATTATACCCTGAATGCCATTGACCAGTCGAACAATCCCGCGCTCACCATTTTTGAACTGGGTTATTACCAGTATGTATCGGAAAGTACACCCTATGGTTTACCGCTGATTGATAACGACCGGCGCATGGCGATATTGACAACAACAACCGAACGCTTTCCTGAGCATAAGGCGGCGGCCAGTATTCGCGCCCAAACGGCCAAAGCCATACAGGATATGAAAGACGCTTCCTGGATCGGTAAGGAAGCGCCGGACTTTACCCTGCCCAATACCAGTGGGCAACCCATCAGCCTGAAATCATTTCGTGGTAAGTATGTGCTGGTCGATTTTTGGGCCAGTTGGTGCAAGCCCTGCCGCGATGAAAACCCTAATGTAGTGCAGGCCTATCAGCAGTTCAGAACCCGCAACTTCACCATCCTGGGTGTATCGCTCGACCGTCCCGGGCAAAAAGACAAATGGATTGAAGCCATTCGCCAGGATGAGCTGGGTTGGACGCATGTGAGCGACCTCAAATTTTGGGAAAGCGAAGTAGTACCCTTGTACAGAATTGCCGGTATCCCCTTTAATGTGCTGGTAGATCCGGAAGGAAAAATAGTGGCGGAGAACCTCAGGGGCATCATGTTGAGCAGAAAGCTGAATGAAATCTTACCTCAATAAACATCTGACCATAAACAAAAAAATACCCGGCATATGCCGGGTATTTTTTTATGTAGTTCACATACCGAGATTCTTATCTCCGCATATCCACTGTGTACACGAGGTTGAACCAACCCAATCCTGTTACGCCGGGCTGCATCTTCAGCGTCAGGAAATTATTACACCAACTAAAAGTGCCGGGGTTACCCGCGCTGGGTCTTACCGAAATATCCAGACCCGCATAAGCGCTGTTGATGGTACCCGCGTCACCTATACCTGATTGTTCATCCAATGTGGCGACCAGGTTCAAAGGATCGGTCCAATCAAGGTTGAACACGATAGGGTTCCAGCCAAAATCGTAAATGTTGGTAACGGTGATCTGACCTGTGGTGGCTGATGTTGCGTTTACCGCCGAAATGGTGGTGGTATAAGGACCATAGGCAGAAGTTCCAAACTGCTCGTTGGTATTCGCATAAGTACCCAGGAAATCATCAAGCTCCAGATCGCCTTCAAAGCAGGGACCGCGCAGAACCAGCGTGATGGTATCCAGGAAATCAGCGACGGCGATATTTTGCGGGCTCGACAGTGTGAGCTGCAGGGTATCGATCCTTCCGGATGTGTATTGGCTATAGTTGGCCTGTATGGCGAAATTGGACAACACTTCCCCTGCAGGAACGGTTACGGTATTGCCGCCGACAACAGAATAATGTGTGCCTGCGGTTGCGCCAGTAGTGGAAGTAATATTCACGGTTACGCTCCTGTCCTGACCTTCCACAGTAGTGGTACCGATGCCCACATTGAATGGGGGAGCAGGGTTTACCACCACATCATAAACCTGATTCACGCTACCGGTAAAGTGAATACCCGATGGCGGTGTAATGGTATCGTATGGTTTATTCTTATCACAACCCGTAAACATGGCGGCCAACACCACCAGCCCGGCAAGTGATAAAGCTGATTGTAATCTTTTCATATTTCAAAAATTTAGAGCTTTGGTTGTTTGGAGGGGCCGGGCCATTACAGCCCGGCTCCTGTTTTAATATCCATCATTCTGTTCCATATTCGGGTTGGCCAGCATAGCGGCTTGCGGAATGGGGAACACGAAACGATAAGAATTGGCCGGAAGTGTTTGCCATTCAGGGCTTGCATCCGATGCATTACGCTGAACAGGCAGGTTGTTGCGCTTCAGGTCAAAGAAGCGATGTCCTTCAAAACAAAGCTCTTTGAAACGCTCTTCCAATACGGCGTTAACCAACTCCTGAGCTGTAGAGAAAGTTTCATCTACATAACCATCAATACGCATGGAGCGCAGGAAGTTCAGATCCGCAGCACCAGCAGCGATGTTGGGGCTTGCCTGACGGGCATAAGCCTCAGCACGGATCAGGTACATTTCCGCAGTACGAATGGCTTTCAAATCTACCACACGACCGCCACGATTTGAAACATGGTACTTGTTCAAATACAAATTACCTGTTGAAACAGCAGTATCAATAAAGGTTTCATATCGAATATCATTTACAGGATCGTAGCTGTTGATTAATTTGTCTGATGGAGCTATATAAATAAGATTGCCTTGGGTTGTCCACAATCCACCCAGCGCGGCGCTGGTAAGGAAGCGGATACGGAAAAGGGTTTCATCCAAACCGCTGGGGCCTGTCTCTACGTCGATCCAGATATTCCGGAAATCAGTGCCGGAAACCAGGGGCTTTGTGTTGGAATTAATTACCTCCGTCGCAAAAGCAATGGCGGCTGCATAATCACGCTTCCATAATGCGATGCGAGCCTGATATGCAGCAATACTTACCCGATTCAACACAGTATCGCGGAAACTGGCAGGCGTTACCGCCGGCATCAGTGCCTTGGCATCAGCCAGATCTTTTTCAATCGCAGCTACAGACTCCGCCATTGTACTCCGGGGAGACCGACCAGTTGGATTGGATTCCAGTACAATCGCCACTCCCAGTCTTTCGGCCGGGTCATAATTTTTGGCGAAAGATTGCAACAGGCTGAAATGCGCCAGAGCGCGCATACCCAGCAATTGTCCCCGCACTACATCGCGACGCGAATTAGAAACCTCGCCACTCACTTCATACACATAGGGTAACACACGATTAGCCAAATCGATCATGCCATAATATCCTGCATAACCAGCCGTTACATCACCACCAGTGGTTGCGTCGGAACTATACTGGTAGCGAAAAGTCAGCGCACCCTGTCCCGCGTTATCGGGACCGATTTTCGCTTCATCAGAAACGAGGGCTGATTTATAGATATCGTTCACATAAGCGGAGTAGCGACCAATCACACCATTCAGACCCAATTGCACGTGCTCCATGGTCTGGAAGGCATTGCCCTCACTGATGGATTCCGGATCAAACTGCTCCAGTTGTTTGCTACAACTGCCCAAAACAAAGGCGGCCGATAGCAGGTATATAATCTTTATCTTTTTCATATTCTTTTCCTTTATCGGTTAGAAGGTTACACGCAAGCCACCTGTGATGGCGCGGGGGTTCGGGAATTCACTCAGGTTGATGTTTACAGCACCTGCTTCGGGGTCCATGCCTCTCCACTTGGTCCAGATAAACAGGTTATTGGCCTGAACATATACGCTGGCACGTGAAACCACTTTCAATTTGCTGAGCAGGTTGTTCGGCAAATTATATGATAGGGTCACATCACGCAAGCGTATAAAGGAAGCGTCGTGAATAAGCTTAGAAGAGAAATTGGTACCATACAACGGGCTGGGTGTAGTGGCTATATCACCAGGTTGTTTCCAGAAATTCAGGTCAGCCGACTGGTTGTAACCACCACTCAGGAAGCCTACAGGGTTTTCTACAAAGTACTCAAGATTGTCCACTTTGGTTGCGCCTTGTTGGAAAGAAAACAGCACATAGAGTTCCAGGTTTTTGTATGTAAGCCTTGAACCAAAACCACCTTTCCAGGGAGATTCCCAGGTACCCCAGTTGGTAGTGGCATTGCTCGCATTGTACACGGTGGTCACCTTACCCTCCAGGTCATAATACAAAGGCTGTCCGGTAGCAGCATCCACACCGGCCCAACCTACTTCGTAATGGGAGCCAAGAGGAAGCCCTTCCTGAAGGTAGGATGTTCCTACTGGATAAGGCAGTTCACCACCCAGACTGAGCAAGCGGTTTCTATTGTATGAGCCATTAGCGAAAAGTGTCCAGACAATATCACGCTTCCGAATCACTTCCCCATTTATATTCCACTCAAAGCCTGTGTTTTGAAGCTCACCTGCATTAAAATCGATGTTTGCTCCGCCTGTATTTTCAAAGGTCAATTGCCTATTCACATAAAGATCTTTGGTGCGGTTATCGTACCAGTTGAAATCACCATATACACGACGATTAAACATTTCGTAGTCCAAACCAAAGTTCAGCACCCAGGTACTTTCCCAAACAGCGTTGGGGTTACCCACATAAGTTACACCCTGTGTAGGCAGACCGGAATAGCTGCCGGTACCATAAGTAGCCTGGTACAGGTAGTAGCTGGGGAAGTTGTTGTGGTTACCCGATCCACCATAACTACCGCGCAAACGCAGTGAGTTGATGAATCCGATATTCTGCATGAAGTTCTCCTTGGTGATATCCCAGATAGCGCCTACACTCCAGAAATCCTGCCAGCGTGTATTCTTGGGAAGTTTGGAGGAGCCATCAGTACGGTATGAACCAGTAAGCGTGTATTTCTCATCGAAAGTATAACGCAGGGTTCCCAAACCGGATGC
Organism: Terrimonas ferruginea; assembly: GCA_044463125.1. Classification (GTDB taxonomy): domain Bacteria; phylum Bacteroidota; class Bacteroidia; order Chitinophagales; family Chitinophagaceae; genus CAYMZZ01. The sequence goes on along the minus strand of JBIQMS010000020.1, from coordinate 47,477 downwards.
GATCGCTGCATTATCTTTACCACCTCCTGCTTGAATATAAAGCTGGTTGCCCGCATTGCCCGGCTGAATTACGCCTGGCGTATTCGGTGTACGCGGGTCAATACCAAAACCGGTCAGGTTAAATCCTTTTAAATTTTCCTGAATATATTCTCCATAAGCACTCACTTCAATTTCATGACGGTCGGCGAAGGTATTACGGTAAGTAATATTCGGCCTTACACTCATGGTCAGGAAGCGGTTCAAAGTTTCAGTCTGGAAACCAGCCAGCGCGGTAATGCTGCTGGTGGCCGCCGGCGTACGCAGGAAAGCCTGACGGCTGCCGTAGTTGGTGGCCTGTGTCTCACGGAAGTCAACACCACCGGTAATACCTACATTCAGGTTATTGGTGATCTTATAATCCATTGTCATACCCAGTGTCACTTTCACCTGGTCGTTATAGTTCAGGTCATAACGTGTCAGATCCAGTTGGTTGGTGGCCACAAAACGTGATCCTACACCTGTATTGTAGTCTACACCATTAGGCTTGAAGGGCAGGTGATAGGGCACCGCGATATTGGTTACCAGGAAGGGGTTGGCAGTGGAGTTGGTAGTAGTACTTTGCTGGAAATTACGCTTGGAATAACCAATGATGCTCGAAACAGAAAGCGTAAATCGTTCATCCGCATAATCAATATTGTTGCGGAAAGTGGCACGCTTCATATCCGTGCGGGCCGTAGTACCTTCTTCATTATACAGCCCCAGGCTTCATTATACAGCCCCAGGCTGGAATAGATCCGCGTCTTGCCCGTACCACCCGAAAGGCTGATCTGATGGTTACTAAAACTGCCCTGGCGGAAGATATAATCTGCCCAGTTGGTATTGATACCACGAATGGAATCGAGGGTACGATCTGCCGCCTGCTGTGCTGTGGGGCTGAGTGTGGCATAACGGGGGTTGTTGCGGGAATAGAACCAACCGGGAATAGTGGCTGAACCGGTTATGCCCAATATGCGTCCATAATCTTCCTGCGCCTGCAGCAACTCCTGTGTATTCATGGGGCGGAAAGCAAAATCCGGACGACCCTTGATACCCATCTGGCCATCATAGGTTACCTGCATTTTGCCCGATTGTCCGCGCTTGGTCGTAACTACGATAACACCGGCAGAACCACGGGAACCGTATAATGCTGTGGTAGCAGCATCGCGCAAGATATCGATAGAAGCAAAGTCGTTCGGATTTAAAGACTGGAACACCCCAGCTTCAACTGGAATACCATCGATGATATAAAGTGGAGCAGTACCTCCGGATACTGAACTTGTACCACGAATAATAATATTCGTAGGCTGTCCAGGTTGTCCCGAACCCGTAAGCGCCAGTACACCGGGTGCACGACCCTGGATGAGTTGGTCAAAAGAACCAAACGGTCTGCTCTCAATCTCTTTGGGGCCAATCTTACTGGCCGCACCGGCAAACTGCGATTTCTTAACCCGGCTGATACCGGTAACTACCACTTCCTCCAGATCGCTGGCGCCAGAAGTCGCCATGGATACATTGTAGGTTGACGCTGTTCCCAGGTCAATGGTCTGTGTGGTAAATCCAAGTGAACTGATTTCTAATTGTCTGGCATTGGCTGGAACGGTGAGAGAGAATGTTCCATCTGCTTTCGTTACGGTGCCGGTGGGTGTTCCTCTTACTACAACCGACACATTGGGAATGGGAGCTCCCTTGTCGTCCGTCACTCTACCGGTAACGGTTCTTTGAGCCAACAGCGTTCCCGCGCAAAGCAGGAAAGCCGTTAGCGTCGCTAACAGTTTTCTCATGTGCATTTAGTGTTTTAGTATCTGATTAAGCCGTAACCCTTGACAGGTTTCGACAGGCAATTTACTGAATCTCTGTCTGAAATCCCGTCCGGATATTGGCCATTAAGCCTCAAAACAGGAGAAATTCCAGATTGTTCAATAACTAGTCCGTGAATTTAGACAAGTAGCCTATGCTATCTGCTGCGCTGAGGGCTCTTCTTTTTCTTTTTTTGACCCTCCCATGGTAATTAGTAATGCCGGCAACAATACCAGGTTGGTACAGGTAGCCGTTACCAGGGTGAGGGAAGTGAGCCAGCCAAGGGCCTGCGTGCCACCGAAGCCACTGAAACTGAAGATGATAAATCCGGCGATGAGCACTAAAGATGTATAAATGATGCTGATGCCCGTGCTATAGATGGTTTCAATCACCGTCCGCTTTTTGTTGAACTGATGCAAGGGTAATTCCTGCTTATAGTTAATCAAAAACCGAATGGTGATATCAATAGCAATACCGAGCGCCACACTGAATACCAAAACCGTGGATGGCTTCAACGGCACCCCTACCCAGCCCATTACCCCCGCCGTAATAACCAGCGGAATCAGGTTGGGAATAAGGGAGCATACCAAAATCCGGGTAGACTTGAACAGGTAAAGCATACAGAGCGTAATCAGAAGGAAGGCCCAAAAAATACTTTCTTTCAGTCCATTGATAATAAAACTACTCCCCTCCAGAAATGTAATGCTGGTACCCGTCATCTGCACCGAATAGCGGCTGGTATCAAAGAGCTGATTGGCCCGCTGCTTAATGGTATCGAGCAACAAAGGCAATTGGTTGCTTCCCACATCGGCCATATTGATACTGATACGCGCTTCCTGGCGGGCACTGTCCATAAAACTGGATACCAGTTTTGAAAAACTATTGGCTTTGGCATCCTCATTTCCCCGGAAACGCAGGTATTGGGCCATAGCCGGCAAATCGAACTGGCTCGGCATACTGTAGTTGGCTGAGTCGCCTTCAAAATAAGCCTGCTTGGCAAATTTCAATCCCTCCACAATGCTGAGCGGCCGGGCCATCTCCGGCCTTGCGCCAATGCTCTGCGACAGGGAATCGATCCGCTTCAACCCTTCGAGGTCGCGAATGATGCCGGCCTTGCTATTGGTCTTCACCAGAATTTCCAGCGGCATCACCCCTTCAAAATTGCGCTCGAAAAATTTCAGGTCGGTATATATCTTATCGGTCTGCGGAAGATCATCTACTATATATCCTACACTTTTCAATCGGAATATCCCCGCAATAGCTACCAACATGCATACGATCGTGATGCCGTAAATCAACCTGCGATGATTGAGCGACCAACGCTCCAGCCTGGCCAGCCAGCGATTGAGCCGCGGATTCTGAAGATAGCGTGTGTGACGCGAACGTGGGGGAGGCAGCAAACTAAGGATAACCGGAATTACCACCAGTGATATCAGGAACAATACCATGATATTGATGCCGGCAACAACACCAAACTCCTGCAATATTTCGCTTTTAGTCAGCGCGAAAACCGCGAAGCCGATGGCGGCGGCAAGATTGCAAAACAGGGTTACGATGCCCATTCGACCTACCATCGTAACCAGTGCATCGTGCCGGTTCCCGCAATCATTGTAGGCTGTATGATATTTGTTCAGAAAGTAAATACAGTTAGGAATACCAATTACCACAATCAATGGTGGGATCAGCGCCGTGAGCAAGGTGATCTTATAACCCATCAACTGCATGGTACCCATGGTCCAGATTACACCCAGGATCACGACGCCGAGGGAAAGCAGCATAGCGCTGAATGATCTGAAAAACAACAAGAGAATCAATGCCGAAAGCAAAACACTGCCCAGCAGAAACCACTTCATTTCATCCGCTATACGCGTGGCCATTTCCGTACGTATCAATGGCAACCCGCTCAGGTACACTTTTTGTCCGCTTTGCTGCTCAAACGCCGCCACTTCCGCTCTTATTCCTTTCACTACTTCGTTGCGCTTCTTGGTATTCATTAGATCCTTGTCCACACTCACACCCATCATCCAGGCGCCTGTAGATGGATTATACAATAGGCCCCGGTAAAATGGCAGGTTATAAAATGTGTTGCGCAGGCTGTCGAGGGTCGCCTGGTCCGGTATGGACTCGGGAAATACCGGCACGGCATTGAGTTTCTCCGTGAGCGGATCCTTCTTCAGATTCACCGCCGAAGGAGCAGCAATCACATCGGTTACACCATACGACTTTTTCAGGCGTTGATACAGGCCTGTGTAGGCATCGAACAATCCCTTCTCAAACAAATTCTCCGTTTGAATACCCACCACCAGCAAGTTTCCATCCTGACCATATTTCGCCCGAAATTCCTGGTAGGTAATATTGGCGGGGTGATTGGAGGGGATGGCCTTGCTGAACTCATAACTGAGCTGCACCTGCGATGCCTGCCAGGCCATAAAAGCCGAAGCCAGGAATATGACTACTAAAAAGGGAAATCGGTATCGGAGAATCTGCTGTCCTAATTTACGCCACATAGATTAGCTGTTGAACACCTCCTGCAGAGGAAGGGAAACAAAAAAACCCGGTAAGCGGGCGCTGCAAAGAAACAGAAAAATGCCGAAAGCCGGAGCCCTAAAGAGGCATTCCCTAATTTTGAAGGGTGAGATCTTCCTGCTTTCTATTGTTATTGCTTTCAACCCTTCTCCTGCATGCACAGGATCCGGCTCCGCCACTGGGGCAATGGCGCGATCATTTGCCCTATCACAGCATTCAGGACATTGAAATCCTCGAAAACAGGATCGTTGCCGCTTCGCCTTATAGCTTTTTCACATACGATCCGGCTGATAGCTATATTGAACGATTCAGTAAACTGAGTGGCCTGAGCGAGACCGGCATTCGCCTGATCTATAGATTGGAGGACCAAAATCAGTTGATTGTTGTTTACAACAATAACAATATCGACCTGCTGGGCAATGGCAGCATCCGCAACGTTCGCGATATCCTGCAAAGCAACCAGGTGCCGGAAAAGGGCGTGTACCGGGTGGTACAGTGGGGTGGACTTGCCTATCTTTCTACCGCCATTGGCATCGTAGTGCTGGATCCAGAAAGGGCCGAAGTGCGCGAAACCTGGCGCATCGGCGAAAATGGCCAGGATTTACCGGTTTATGGACTCGTTCGCTACAACGATACCCTTTACGCCGCTACAGCGCAAGGCATTAAGAGCACTCCCGCCAACACAGCCAATCCCGCCAACTTTGCCAACTGGAGCCTTCTGCCCCCCGCTGGCCCCTATGCAGGTGCATCTATACAGAACATTTTTGTATTCGGCAACCAATTGATATGCCTTCAGCAAAATCGGTTCCTGAAGCGGGAAGGCGATAGTTGGTCGGTATTTTATGAAGATCCCAATCGGATCCGCAACCATTCCGTATCAGGTAGCAGGCTCAGCATTTGCCAGGCTACAGTTTCCGGAAGTCGTATTGTTATTTTAGAACCCGATGGACAAACACAACTTATTATCGAAAACAACAACAGCATTCCACTCCCCCAAAAAATGTTATGGGAGGGCAACACAGGATGGATAGCCGATAGCCTCAAAGGGCTTGTACGATACATCGGAACCCAGTTCGAATCCATCATACCTTCTTCGCCTTATACAGTAGCACAAGGGAATATCCAAAGTACCGAAACGGGAATCCTGGCCAGCGCCGGTGCTGTATTGAATGGTATGGGCTTAAACCTGCCGGCGGGCTGGTTTAAGCTAGGGGAAGGGAACTGGGAGAATGTCAACATTCTCAGCCATCCGGCACTTGATGCTGTGGAAGATATTCATACCATTGTCGCCAACAGAGCCGGCGATGAAATATGGACCGCCACCTACGACGACGGACTATTGCAATGGCGGCAGGGTCAGTTGTCGCAAATATTCACCGCGGGTTTCCTGGGCGAAGACCTTGCCTCGCCCGGTTCTTACAAAATCGGTGGACTGGCTTTTGACGAAGAGGAAAGACTCTGGATTAGCAATCCCGGCAATAACCAGTTTGTGAGGATGCGCGATAGCGGCAATCAATGGTATGCTTTTGGCCCTCTGGTAACAGTTGCCACAAATCAAATAACGGGTATTGTCGTAGACAATACCCAACAAAAATGGATAGCTGCCGGGCAGGCGGGTCTGCTAGCCTTTAGCGAAGGAGCGAATATCAACGTGGATACGGACGACAGGTGGCGCCTGCTTACATTTTCATCAGGCAGCGGCAATCTCCCCGGCAATGAAGTGCTTGCCATAGAACCCGACAACAATGGCGAAATATGGATAGGCACCAACGATGGCATTGCCATCATTCCCTGTGCCGCCGATATCTTCAGCAATAATGCCTGCGAAGCCATTCGCCCGATTGTGCGGAATGGAAATTTTGGTGGTTTTCTTTTTCAAAACGAACGCGTCCTTTGTATTCGCTCGGATGGCGCCAACCGGAAGTGGGTGGGCACAGAAAATGGAGCATGGCTGGTATCGGCCCAGGGCGATTCCATACTGCAACAATTTACGACCAGCAATAGCCCCCTTCCGGCCAACCGGGTACATTCCATCGCAATTGTTCCCGGAACGGGCGAAGTGTTTTTTGCAACATCACTTGGAATGGTCAGTTACCGGGGCACGGCTACGCGGCCTGTCACCGAATTGGCGTCCATTGATATATTTCCCAACCCGGTACCACCGGGCTATACGGGCAGCATAGGAATCAGGGGGGTGAAATCAAATTCACTGGTAAAAATAACAGAGCTAAATGGCCGTCTCGTGTACCAGGCATTTTCTACCGGAGGCCAGATGGTTTGGAATGGATTGGATTATCGCGGGCGAAAAATCGCAACGGGCGTGTACCTTGTGCTGGCAACCGATGAGAGCGGTAAAGAATATGCATCCGGTAAAATTGTATTCGTGAACCGATGAGCGAAAAACTGCATCATACCCATGGCATCGTATTAAGATCCGTGCGCTATGGCGAAACCAGCCTGGTGGTCACCATGCTGACCAGCCTTTTTGGGGTGCAAAGCTATTTGGTGAATGGCGTACGAACGAGTATCCGCAAGGGAGAAGGCAGGGCCAACCTGTTTCAGCCATCCGCCATACTCGATCTTGTTGTTTACCACAACGAGTTCAAACAGCTTCAGCGTATCCGCGAGTTTCGTTGGGCTATTATCTATCAAAGGCTGCTTAGTGATGTGCCCCGTAATGCGATCGCCCTTTTTATGGTAGAGCTGCTGGGCAAATGCCTGAAGCAACCCGAATCCAATCCCGATCTTTATCATTTTGCGGAAGACTGCCTCATGCATTTGGATCAGGCGGAAGATACTGTAGCCGCGAATTTTCCGCTATTCTTTGCGCTGCATTTACCCGTCTTTTTTGGCTTTCGTTTTCATGATAACTATTCTACGGCCCAACCTTACCTGGACTTGCAGGAAGGTAATTTTTGCAAGGAGCCGCCGGAGCACCACAATTACCTGGACGAGGAGCTTTCGTCCATCACGGCACAGTTGTTGCGCGTGCAACAGGCACAGGAACTCGCGCAGTTCAGGTTGCATCACCTAACCCGGCGGAGATTGCTGGAAGCCTACCAGGTTTACTACAACTGGCAGGTACAGGATTTTGGCAGCCTGAAAACACTGCAGGTGCTGAAGGAAATTCTTTGATGTTGTGGCTGAAGGAGCAAAGGTAATTCACAACTTATCCCAGTTCCGGCCTGTAGCGGGTTTCAACAGGTTGCCCTGAAGGGCCTGCATCTTATATTTGTACCACATGCGCAAACCGCTGACGCAAATAGCATTTGATTTTGGTCCGGCTCCGGATACTGCACAGGAAGAAGGCGCTCCTTTGGAGGACACTGGTACATCCCTCCTCATTACCGGCACGGAAGAAACAGAAGAAGCCCCGGTTGAATATGAAATGGCAGAGCCTGCAGCGCTGGAGCCGGCTGAAGCGCCCTTTATTGTTCGTGAAAAGAAAGCCTCCACCCGCGGGCGCCGTTCTTTGCGCGAAAATTCGCTGAAAGCCGACCTGGTGGATATTCCGGATGATGAAGAACTTTTCAAGAAAGCCTATTACCCCATCGGCGAAGTAGCCCGAATGTTTGGCGAAAATCAATCGCTGATCCGTTTCTGGGAATCCGAATTCGACATTCTGAAACCCCGCAAAAACAAAAAAGGCGACCGCTATTTTCGGCCGGTGGACATCAAAAATCTCGTATTGATTCACGACCTGCTGCGCCGCCGCAAGTTCACCATCGAAGGCGCTAAAGATTATCTGCGTAAAAACAAGCGGGCAGAAGAAAAATTCGCCCTGATTCAGTCGCTGCAGAAGATGAAAGAATTTTTCCTCGAGTTGAAAGCTTCTCTCTAACTGATCAACATCCTTTTACCATGCATCCTGACATTACAGCTTATAATCAAAAGCAATCGGCAGGGGATCGTGAGGCGTGAGCCGTGAGCCGTGAGCCGTGAGCCGTGAGAGGTGAGACGTGAAGCGTGAATCGTGAGGCGTGAGGCGTGAATTTTGAAACATAGTAGAACCAAATGCAGAAAAGCCCGCCGTGGCGGGCGACATATATCAGGGCCGTCCGATAGGGCGGCCCATCGGGGTGCATGAGAATCGTGAGGCGTGTGACGTGAATCGTGAGGCGTGAATCTTGAAACATAGTAGAACCAAATGCAGAAAAGCCCGCCGTGGCGGGCGACATATATCAGGGCCGTCCGATAGGGCGGCCCATCGGGGTGCATGAGAATCGTGAGGCGTGAGACGTGAATCGTGAGGCGTGTGACGTGAATCGTGAGGCGTGAGGGGAAGCAGATTAGTGGTTGGCCTGGTATTGAATTGTCGCATAATGGGTAATATCTATGTACTCTAGAGATCTCGTCGCGTACGTTGCGGATTCGTAGCGTTCGTTGCGTTAAAAACACCCTGTCCCCACAACGTCTTCAAAACACCAGAGAGCAGCTCCGCTGATGCCTGGAAATTGTGAATTTCAAAACCAATAATGATAGGCTCAACCGCTCATCTCGCGCATTCGGTTCCAGCATTCACACCCCCTCCCTTCGGGAGGGAATATCTCCATATTCATTTGCTACCCACACACCCTCCCTTCGGGAGGGTAAAATCACTTAGGAATTCATCCTGATGATTTGATCGCAGGATGTGGACAATAAGGAGTTTTGCGGTAGTCACACCCTCCCGAAGGGAGGGCGTGTGGGTAGCAAATAAGGAACCAAATTAAGTCCCTCCCGAAGGGAGGGCGTGTGAAGGCCGGATCTCGAGAAGTCTCCAATAGCGCCCATTAGCTATTATACATAGCACCGCAATTTTTAAAGATTCTTTTGCGTTCTCTATTACCATCAATAACCACCATACACTAATTTCACCTTTCGATCTCAATACGTTTTACGTACTACGTAATACGTATTACGTAAAACTTACCAATCCATGCATTCAAACCTTAAGCCGCGCCTTATCCTCCTCCTACTGACTGTTTTTACCTTCGCTACCCATCAGGCTCTTTCCCAGCAATTTGAGAAAGTACCCGATTCACAGGGGGCTGTTGTTATTCGCGGCATTCTTACTGCGGAATGGCTGCAAAGGGATTTTGAACTCGCCAAAGAATATACAGGCCGTCCCCCGGGCTTTACGCCTGATGCGCATGCCCTGCAGATGATACGCCAGCAGGCCGATTCGCTGCAGTTCGTGGTATTCATGGGCACCTGGTGCGAGGATTCGCGATTTGTGGTACCCCGCCTGTTTTTCCTGCTCGATGCGGCTGGCTATGATAAAAAACGGCTCACGCTTATTGCCTGCGACCGCGACAAGAAATCGCTGGGCAACCTTACGGAACCCTTCCAGGTGAGGAATGTGCCTACCATCGTCGTTATGCGAAACGGAAAGGAGATCGGCCGGGTGGTGGAATATGGGAAGACGGGATTATTTGATCGGGAGCTGGGTGAATTGATCGCACCCCGAACCTGATTGGGCAGCTATCACAGTCAGGAACTGGAGGGTCGCGAAACAGTATTCAGGTCCGTTACCACGCGCACATCGGTGCTGGCACCTGCCAGCTCCACGCCTTCCTCCACCAACAAAGCCAGGACGGCAAAATTGATTTCTTCCTTAATGACGTTGAACTCCTGCATGGTAATGGCCGCCGTGAAATATTCTACCAGCACACTAAAGGCATTGGAGCGGATATCCTGCAACAAAACGGTTGAATTCTCCACTTCCGTACGGTCAAGTATACGCCTGATGCCAGCTACAACATTTTGCAGTTGGGCCTGGCTGGTTTGCAGGGAAAGCTCCAGATGCAGTTCGCCCTTGCGCTGTGTACGCTGACTCAGGTTGTCGAGAATGCTATCCACCATTTGCTTATTGGGTACCGTGATATAGGTTTTCTGGTCGGTGCGGATTCGTGTGCTACGAAGACCAATTCTTTCTACTGTTCCGGTAAAGCTGTGCACCTTCACTGTATCGCCCAGTGTAAAGGGTTTATCGAAAAAGATAATAAAGGAGGCGATCAGGTTCTCCAGGCTCTCGCGTAGAGCCAGGGCAATGGCCGCACCCACGATACTGAGTCCCGTGAGCAGATTACTGATATTATAGCCAAAGGCAAACTTCAGTACCATGAGCAAACCCACAATGCCCAAAAGCACTTTGAAAAAATCCTTAAAGAATACAATGAGCTGGTTATCGCTGGTATCAGGTGTCCGATCCGCCTTGGCATGCAAAATAATGGCGATAAAATCGATAATGCGCAGGTGCAGGCGAATAAAAGCAATGATGAGCACAATAGTAGCCGAAGTATGCAGTAATGCCTTGAGCGTGGTGCGATAGATACCCACATCCAGATCGTTGGGAAAATTAAGTTTGTATAAGCTGATGATGGAAACCAGGATCACCAGAAATGATCCCAGGGGCCTTATCACCAGAGTGGTGAAGGAACGTTCATCCACATCCGCCCAAATCGATTTCACCAACTGAAATATCAGCTTCGCCACCAGGTGCGCAAAATACCTGCGAATCAACAGCACAAAAAGAATAACTCCTGCCGTGATCAGGTACATGCGAACCGTGTTATCGAGCAATATTTCGTTCAGAAAGTCGGACATGTTAAGTTTTACGTATTACGTTTTACGTTTTACGTTTGTTGAATTTTTTTATTGTTGAATCATTGAATTAGTTGATTATGTTTATTTGGCTTAATCAATAAAATCCTCCCTTAACTAATATTCTTCCTGTACATTTTAACAACAAATCACGTTATACGTATAACGTAATACGTACTACGTAAAACGTAATACGTATTACTTCAATGCATACACTTCAATCCTCCCCCCCTTCAACGCATACACCCTTCCTTCGCCAAAATGAATCGACTGGCTTTGGCGCAGGGGCGCGGGCATCAGCCATTCTTCGGTTCTGAAGGTTCGGGTATTATAGCGATACAGCGAATCGCCCTGCGTACCATAAATGTAGTTTCCCCGTAACTCCAGGTTGTGCCAGCCCGAAATCAGGATCTTGTTTTTCAGGGTGCCAAAATAATCAAACACATAAATGGCGCGCGTGCTATCGTACAGGTACACAAACTGATCCTTGTCAAAAATGTATTGCGGCGAAGGCGCTTCGTCGAACAATTGTCGGAAATCGGGTGTCTCCAACAGCAATTTCCCGTCCTCGTCAATTTTCTTCAGGCGATTGTTCACTTCATCATAGAGCCATATCTTGTTATCGTACGACTGTCCTATGGCCTTTACCTGGAAAATATTCTGCTTGCGCAGGTCAATGCTGTTGCGCACATTGAGGAAGCGATCGAGCATTACGATGCTCGAGAAATTCTCGTAGTACAAGAGTACTTTGAGCGGGTTTGATACATCGATCAATGAAGCCTGACCAAACCTTTTTACGTCGTTGAATATGGCGGCAGAATCGCCATCCGGTTTCAGTTTCTTGAGCTGATTCTGGGAGCTGAGCAGGTAAATATGGTCCAGGTTATCTACTGCAAACTGGCTGACATCGCCTTTGATGGTCATCAGGTAGCGGAAGCTACTGTCTGGCTGAGCCAGCAGGCTCAGGCTGCAGCAAACTAACCCTATAATCCATACCATCTTTTTCATGACTTGCGAATAATGCGATGATCCTCGCCCGTATAGGATCGGAGTTCCATCTGACCATTTTCCATCACCGCGTAGGTATTATAACGAATCCAATCCCCCAGATTGATATACCGGCTATTATTTTCCAGCATAAAATCGATGGGCAGGTGTCGATGTCCAAATACAAAATAGTCAAAATGCTGCTTTTGCAGTGTATCGCGGCAATAGATCAACAGCCATTCTTTATCTTCTCCCAAAAATACTTCTTCTGAAGAACCGGTTTGCGCGCGGCTGCGACGGCTCATATAATTGGCGATACCCATGCCCACCACCGGAGGCAGAATGCCAAACAGCCATTTACAGGCCGGATTCCGGAATACCTTTTTCAACCTTTTATAACCATGGTCGCCGGGCCCCAGCCCATCACCATGACCGATCCATAGTTTCTTCCCCTGCCGGTCGAATTCCCGGGGCTCATAATACACGGGCATGTTCAGCTCCTGCTGAAAATAATCGCGCATCCACATATCGTGATTGCCTACAAAAAAATGCAGGGGGATGCCGGCATCAGAAAGCTCAGCGAGTTTGCCCAGCAGCCGTACATATCCTTTAGGCACCACCTGGCGGTATTCGTACCAGAAATCGAACATGTCGCCTACAACAAATATTTCCGCTGCCTCTTCCTTGATTTTGTCGAGAAATTGCACAATCAGCTTTTCCCGCTCCAGGCTGCGGGCATGATCCGGCGCGCCCAGGTGAAAATCGGAGAGAAAATAAATCTTGCTGCGGGAAGAAGATGACATGAAATCCTTGATTATTACCCCCGGTTGCGAAGGTATTCCAGAATATCGCCGGAAGGAACAATGGGTTTGCCACTCACATCTCCATTATACCAATACACCCATGCCTGGGTGGGACCGAGTGGCGTTTCCACCAAACAAAGTTCGCGCCGGTACAGCGGGCTTTCACCGCTTTCTACGGTGAGGCCCTCATAATCGTCGAGTTGCCCTATCACATATTCAAATTGTGCCGCATCGCGCGCCCGGTACAACTCACCCACAATATAGGCATCCTCATTGCCGGGCATTGCGGCGGGGTATTCGCCCAGGTCATAGAGATAGCCTTTCACCCTTCCTTCACTCACCAGTTCAAAGTAGCGGCGTATATATTCATAAGCAGGGCTACGGAATCCGCTTCGCAGCGAACCGTACACAAACAGATGAAAATTTTCGTTGAATGTCATGCTATAAATGTACAAAGGGAAAGGCAATAGCCCTCAGGATTCTACCAGAAAGAGGTACACTTCTTTAGGTCCATGCACGCCCACTACCAGAGTTTTCTCAATATCAGCCGTTCTGCTCGGTCCAGTGGCAAAAACAATTTGCGATGGCAGCTTGTCGCCATACTTATCGCGCATACCCTGCAGGGCATCCTTAATATCGGGCACCAGTTGATGCGACCAGGCAATACAAATATGTATTGGCGCATATACGCTGGTACTACGCCCACTATCCTGCGCCGCGCTCAGCACAATTGAGCCCGTGCGCGCCACCAGGTACTCGCATCCCGTTATGGAAACATCACATTGCGCCAGGTCTTCGCGTATATGACGCTCGGCCAGGTCCACACCCGTCCTGCGCAATAATTCATCTTCCAGGCAATACACTTTTTGCCAGTCCATTTTCCTTATCAGGCTGTTGAGCTGAAAAGCCAGTTCCTGCGTGTTGATGCAATACACGAACCGGCCCTGCAACTTGCTGAAGTGTTCGGCAAAATCTACCGCCATCTCATCCTGCAGGGGCGTAAATACCGATTGCTGACCTTCACTCTGCGGGAAGGGCTGGGCCACCGGTTGGCTCAGGGCTTTCCGGATTTTTTTCAGAATATTTTCCTTGGATGGGGAGAACTGCACAGATTGATTGCTTATTATCTTTCAATAACAAGCATTACCATAATGTTGCGTGCAACATTATGGTAATGCTTTATTCGTTACATCGCTGTCATAAGGAGGCACACCAGCTGAAATTTCGCCGGCATCGGGACTATTCAGTTCCTTATCGCCTTCATCGGCCAGGGGTTTCTTTTCTTCAAAAGGACGCTTGCCAATCAGCGCTTCCACATCGCTTTGGAACAACACTTCTTTCTCCAGCAATGCTTCAGCCAGCTTGGCCACCTGCTCTTTCTTATCCGTCAGCAAATCCTTAGTACGCACATAGGCGTTGTCTATCAATTTCCGTACTTCCTGGTCTATCAGCATCGAAGTTTCTTCGGAATAGGGCTTGGTAAAAGTGGTTTCCTGTTGCGGATCGTAATAACTTACATTACCCACTTTGTCGTTCATGCCATATACCGTTACCATCGCATAGGCGATACGTGTAATCTGCTGCAGGTCGTTTTGCGCACCGGTTGAAATTTTTCCGAAGAAAATATCTTCACTGGCACGGCCACCCAGGGTCATGCAGATCTGGTCGCGCAATTGATCGGTATTGTAGAGGTACTGTTCTTTGGGTGTGTATTGCGCATAGCCCAGGGCAGCGGTTCCTCTCGGTACAATCGTAACTTTCAACAGCGGATAAGCATGTTCCAGGTACCAGCCACAAATGGCATGGCCCGCTTCGTGATAGGCGATAATTCTTTTTTCTTCCGGCGAAATGATCTTGTTCTTCTTCTCCAAACCTCCGATCACACGGTCCACCGCATCCTGGAAGTCCTGCATATCCACCGCAGCCTTACCCTTGCGAGCCGCTATCAGCGCTGCTTCATTACACACATTGGCAATATCAGCACCCGCAAAGCCCGGGGTTTGTTCGGCCAGCTTATGCACATCAAGGGTTTCCGAAACCTTGATCGGTTTCAGGTGTACCTTAAAGATGGCTTCCCTTCCTTTCACATCCGGCTTGTCGATGGTAATCTGCCGGTCGAAACGACCGGGACGCAGCAGGGCTGAGTCAAGTACATCGGGTCGGTTTGTTGCCGCCAGGATGATGATGCCGGTATCGGTACCAAAGCCATCCATTTCCACCAGCAACTGGTTCAGGGTGCTTTCCCTTTCATCGTTACTCATCATCACATTCTTTCCGCGCGCCCGGCCGATGGCGTCAATTTCATCAATGAAGATGATACAGGGAGCTTTTTCACGTGCCTGCTTAAAAAGGTCGCGCACACGGCTGGCGCCCACACCCACAAACATCTCCACAAAATCGGAACCGCTCAGGCTGAAGAAAGGCACTTGCGCCTCACCAGCCATAGCTTTTGCCAGCAGGGTTTTGCCCGTTCCGGGAGGGCCCACCAGCAGCGCGCCTTTCGGAATCTTGCCACCGAGAGCTGTGTATTTTTTAGGACTTTTCAGGAAGTCCACAATTTCCATTACTTCTACTTTGGCTTCATCCAGCCCGGCCACATCCGCGAAAGTGATATTCACGCGTGTACCCTTATCGAAGAGGGTCGCTTTGGACTTGCCTATATTGAAAATGCCTCCGGGCCCTGCGCCACCACCGGCTCCACCGCCCATCTTGCGCATCAACAAAACCCATAATGCTATAAACAACAACACGGGAATCAGGAAGGAAAGTATTTTGCTGAAGAAATCGCTTTCAGGCTCCGCATAGAAAGGAACCCTTTCGGCCAGGTTGGGATTTTCCTTATAAAAATCCTCCATCCGGCGCTGAAAGGCTTCTTCGCTGGTAATGTTGAAGGTGAAATGCGGACCTGACTCGCTCACTTTGCCGGTAAATCCGCCATCGCTGCTCAGTTGCGGATATTCGCTCAGGCTGTCTTTTTTGATGTAAACCTTTACCTTATTGCGATTGCTCACCACATCGTATTTCTCCACGTCGCCACTTTGGATCATGCGCTCAAACTCGAGCGAGTTGATCTTTTTCATGTTGGGCGAAAAGGGGCTGAACATGGAGAAGCCGATCAATACGGCGAATATGATAGCATAGATCCAGTAAATGCTGAATTTGGGACCCTTTTTTGGCGGCTGGCCGGGGTCGTCTCCGCCAGGTCTTCCGCCAAAGCGGGGGGGCGTGTTCTTCTCGTTCTTATTATATGATGGCTCTTGTGACATATGGATTCCTCGTTGCCTGTTGCAGTTTAGATGTTATTCAAAATTTGTTAATTCGGGATGTTGCGGTTACTCTTTATGTTCGGTAATCACCGCATCATTCCACATTTCTTCGAGTTTATAAAATTCCCTGTTTTCAGGTAGCATTACGTGTACGACAACATTCACATAATCGATCAATACCCATTGCAGTGCCTGGTATCCTTCGTGGTGATAGGGTCTTTCTTCACAAATCTTGCGCACCTGATCTTCCACATGCTCGGCAATGGCCCTTACCTGGGGCTGGTTACCGGCTTCACAAATAATGAAGAAATCCGCCACCGCCTCATTAATCTTTCTCATATCCAGGGAAATGATCTTTTCAGCTTTTTTCTCCTGAACGGCCGCAATGATGGTTTTGATGATTTTTGAACGTAAGGTTAATCGGGTCGCACTTTTCTTTTTCCGGGTTGCCAATGATGCCAATTGTTCCAATAATGAATGGTTTATAAGTAAGCGTATCCCGGGCTGGGGGGCTGCTGCTGCAAACCCGCTGACCGGTTTTTTAATTTAGCATTAATTTGCTCAAAAATAGCAATTAATTGCCAGAACCTCTCCCCTCCAATAACCCGCTTGGCGAGCCATTTGTTGAGCTGGACTCAGTAGACAGTACCAACAATTATGCCCTTGCACAGATTCATGCAGGTTTGGCACAGCATGGACAGGCCTTTTTCGCCTGGGAACAGTATGCCGGCAAGGGTCAAAGGGGTCGGATTTGGGTTTCTGAAAAGGGTAATAATCTAATTATTAGCCTTGCCATACGTCCTTCCCCCCTCGGACCCCGGCAGCAATTCCAGCTCAGCGCCTGTCTTGCTTTAAGTGTGGCCCGTTGGTTTAGCCGCTATGCCGGCGATGAAACGCGCATAAAATGGCCCAATGATCTGTACTGGCACGACAGAAAGGCAGGCGGAATCCTTGTAGAATCCATCGTTTCAGGGGCAGGATCCGGCAGGTCCGAATGGAAATGGGCAGTAGCCGGTATGGGCATCAATATCAACCAGGTACAATTTCAACCAGAACTGGTAAACCCGGTATCGCTTCGGCAGATTACCGGAAAAACCTGGCCCGTGAAAGACCTGGCAATGGCTTTATGCCGGGAAATTGACCAGCACTGGCAGCAGCTTCTGCAGCATGGATTTGAGGATTTACTGAAGGATTACAACGAACTACTTTATCGCCGCGGACAGGAAACCCGGTTCAGGGCTGGAAACCGGAGCTTTACAGCAAGATTGTTGCGGGTAGATGAATCCGGGCTTCTCTGGCTGGACGAAGGCATGGAAAAAAGCTATTCCTTTGGAGAAATATCCCTGATTCCCGAAAAATGATTCCCTGAAAGGCAACCCGGGCCCCGCATTCTTCGATACAACATTAAAATAACCCGTATTGCTAACGGCCGATGAACTAACGCTTCATATCAGGGGTTGTGCCCTGAACAGCCGGGAGAGCCAACGCATTTTATATGGCTCTTTCTATGGCTATGCTATGTCTATCTGCCAACGCTATTGCAATAGGGAAGAGGATGCAATTGAAATTCTTAACGATGGTTTCCTGAAAGTATTCGTGGAAATCTACCGATTTAAACCCGCCTATGCCGATACCATCAGTTCTTTTAAAGGCTGGCTCCGCAAGATCATGATCTATACGGCTATTGACCATTACCGGAAATACCATAAGCAGTCGGATATGCAGGAACTGCAGGAGAATTACCTGAATATCCCGGAAGCGGGCGAATCGGCTCTCGACAAAATTTCCTATGAAGAAATCATAGCTTCAATCCGCTTCCTGAGTCCGGGTTACCGCACCGTATTCAACCTTTTTGTAATAGAAGGGTTCAGTCATGATGAGATTGCTGCTGAACTGGGCATCAGTACCGGCACATCCAAATCGAATTTGGCCAAAGCGAGAAAACAGTTGCAAAAAATTTTGTTTCACCAAAATCTAACTGCACAAAAAAATGTGGTCTGAGGATTGGGATAATAAATTCAGGGATGCTGCCGGGCAGGAAAACAAAAATGCCGACCCGGAGAAGGGATGGCAACGGATGGAGCCGCTCCTGGATAAGCATCTGCCGCAAAAGCAGCGTGGCTTTACCCTCCTGCTCCTTTTCCTTATTGCAGGATTGCTGGGAACAGCCATTCTCCTGCAATCGCGCACCGCGTTGAGGGAAGAAAAGCTGACCCATCAGCCTGATCAAAATAATACAGGTGCCTCAAAAATACCGGAGGCCAATTCGAAAATGTTGCCATCTGAAACAACAACTGGTCGGGACTTTTCAACTGACCAACCCAAATCAGTTGATGAAGAACCGGCAACGCAGGCTCCTAGCGCAACGATACCCTTTAACATAAAAACATCCAAATCTGTAAAAAGCCAAAATTTCCGTTCCCCATTATCAGACAAAACAACAAGTGGCAAAGAAGTATCCGAAAATACGGAGAGAATAAGATACGAAGCGCAGGAATTATCCTTCCCAACATCCCGGTCCTGGCCGGCTGATAATGTACCAGGCAAAGAATTTAAACTGCAGCAGTGGCCTTATGGATCCCTGTTGAAAAGCTTGCAGGAAACCGGGCAGGATAACAGGACCATCAGCAACGACCATCTGCGAACTGCACCATTATCCCGAAAGACATCATCGAGCTCTCGCTGGAGTATAAGTCTGTTGGGTGGAACCGATATCAGTGCCGCACGCTGGAGCCGCGCGGGCGAATGGCGCAGCGCATGGGGCCTTGCTATCGGTTACGACATTCGACCCAACCTGACCCTTCGTGCAGGTTTGATCCGTAGCCGAAAGATTTACACAGCAGGACCGGATGATTATAAAATGTATGATCAGTTTTGGACCTATGCTTCCGAACTCAATAAGGTGGATGCCAATTGCCTGGTTTATGAAATTCCTGTTAGTCTGCTCTACCATTTTCGCAGCAAGGGTAAAGGCAACTGGTTTACCTCCGCGGGTTTCGCATCCGTTTTGATGAAGAAAGAAGACTACGAATTCGACTATAAAGACCTCGCGGGGCAGCAGCGCTACAGCAGCCGCTCCTGGTCCAATTACTCCAATCATATTCTTGCTGCGGTGCAACTTTCCGGCGGCTACCGCTACCCTCTTTCCAAAAAATTCAGCATCAGCGCAGAACCCTACATCAAAATCCCCGTTACCGGAATTGGGTATGGCGACGTGAAGTTGCGCGGAGCGGGAATGTTGATTTCGTTGACTTATCGTTAGCGTGGGGGAAGTTTTAAGTTGTAAGTCTTAAGTAGTAAGTAGAAAGCAATCTATACGTTGCGTTCGTTGCGACTTCTTTGTCCCGCCGAGGCGGGACAAAGAAGTCGCAACGAACGCAAGGAATTTGCAGAAGAGTGACGCTCACCACTCACGATTCACGATTCACGATTCACGACAACAAGCAACTCCCAATCGAAAATCTGCGATAAGAGAGAAAACTAATGGCATGAATACCCAACGTTCTCTCTACTTTCTATTGGCCGCATTTTCACTCGCCGGCATTATTTATTCCTGTAGCAAGGGTGGTGATGATGGACCGGCTGATCCCTGCGCGGGCATTACGGTTGTAGTTGCCGGCAACAGCAGCAATCCCAGCACGGCCGGTGCCAGCGATGGCAGCATCGCAGCAACCGCCAGTGGCGGTAGTGGATTCACCTATCGCCTCAACAACGGCAGCTTTCAATCAAGCGGCAATTTCACTAATCTTGCGGCCGGCACCTACACCGTTACTGCGCGGAACAGCAATGGCTGCACAGGCAGCCGACAGTTTGTACTCACCGACCCCATCGCCAACTGTACGGGCGTCACCATTACGGTTACTGCCAACAGCAGCCCCGCCACACCCTGTGCCACGCCTTCCACAGGCAGCATAGCCGCGAGCGCCACGGGTAGCACGGGCTTTACCTTCAGTATCGATGGCGTCAACTTCCAGGGCTCCGGCAATTTCGCGGGGCTGGCTCCCGGCACTTATACGGTAACGGCTAAAGATCAGAATGGCTGCACAGGCTCCAGCAACGTAACCGTTTCCAGCGCTGCCGCCGGACCGCTGTTCTCAGCTGTAAAAACCCTGATGGACAATAATTGTGTGAGCTGCCACAACAACAGCATTCAAAATGGCGGAATGAACTGGGCAGTGGAATGTAATATTATACTGAACCGCGACCGCGTAAAAGCCCGTGCTGTAGACAACAACCCCAGCTCCATGCCCCCCACGGGAGCACTCTCACAAGCAGATAAGGACAAGATTACGGCGTGGATTAATGCGGGAGGAAGATATACGGATTGAATTTGTGGATTTGTTGATTCGGTGATTTGTTTAGGGTTTAGTGTTTAAGGTTTAAAGTTTAATACCCTTTGGTTACAGCATAAACCCTAAACCTTAAACCCTAAACTCTAAACCTTAAACTCTAAACTGCTTACTTCTTTAAAACAAAATCCCTCGACACCGTAAATCCCCACCTGAACTGTCCTTTGCCCCATGAGGTTGTGGTGCGGGGGATGAATCTGTTCTCAAGGATTTCGGTGGCATTGGTAAAATTGAGATGGAAGACGTGGCCGGCGGTAAGAAATTCCACACCCACACCCAGAGCCGGATAGAAACGAATATCCTGTGTCCGGAAAAAATCGCGGCTCGCTTTGCTGCGGAAACTGTGGAAATAGTCCACGATCAGGCTAAAACGACCGGCAACGGGTAAGCGGGCTCCGACACCCAGGGCTAAAATGGTATTGTTGTCTCCGGAAACAACATAGTTGTGGTGAACAAGTGTGGGACTAAGCTGAAAACTGTATTTGCCAAAGCGCCGGGCCAGCAACAATTGAAGCACCTGGCTTAACCGATCTGAAAAACCATCAAAAGAATTTTCCTGTCCCGGATTAGCCCCCTCTGCCATGGCCGAAACCACCATATTGCCATAAAGTGCCAGCGATAGGGGTGTAGAATTGTCATTGGTTTGCTGAAGAATGCGGTATTTCGCTCCCAGCTCATACAATTGCTGCAGACCTCCTGCCCCCTTGGCTCTTGCTGCAACCAGATTTATCTTCCGGCTAAGCCCATACTGAAAACCGATCCGGATATCGGCAGCATTATCGAGACCAAAAAAGTTTTTGATGCCGCCATTATCACCGGCCAGGTCGCCAAAATTATGGGTGACCTTAAACTCCAGAATCCCTTTCGGAATCATCTCTACCGTATTGGAATTGATTAATCGGGGACTGGAGAATACCCAGACTGGTTCAGAATCTTTCTTTTTTCCCTCATCGGGCTTTTCCTGGGCCCTTGAAGCAAGAGCCATCATTACTAAAGACAAAAAAATAATGCTGCGCATAAGATGTTTTTCCATCCTAACGCAGCATGTATTTTGAAGGTTGCCAACGGGCCTGCCAGACCGGGCTTATTTTTTGCTTTTCTTCAGCACACGGGCATCGCCATTGCTGTACACCCGCAGCGTAACGGTCTGCTTTTCGTTCTCGAGGAGGAACATATAAGATGTTTCACCATTCATGGTCAGTTCTTCTGACTGACGCAGCTTGTAGTCGTTGTATTGACTGCGGAGACGCTCATTCACCAACATGGGCAAACGCTCGCGGCTAAGGGCACGCACCAGCGCCACAATTTCGCCATTGGCTTTGCTGTAGGCCAGCATGCTCTCGTCCTGGTACACCATGCGTACGGTGTACAGTCCTTCGCCCTCCACTTCTTTCACTTGTGCGAATTGCGCACCGGGGAAATGTTGCTTCAGAGATGTGAGAATCGTGGTTTCCACATTGGCCGGCACGGTGCTGGCCAGCACACGGCTTACCATTGCAACGGCAAGCACCAGAATCAAAGTTGTTCTTTTCATAAAATAAATGTTTAAGGTTTGTTTTTTATCGTTACTGTTACAAAAGACTTAGTCAAATGATGGCTTCATCATAATAATGGTTGAAATCCGGTACCGGCAACTTACTCAGCGGGTTCCAGGCTCTTAGTAATTCTATCAGCCGCATGATAGTTTATAGATTTAATCTTTTCTGAAAAAATGATGGTAAGCTCTTTTCTGGGTTAGCGTATCAAATTCTTCAAATCCTCCACAAATTCTACCGGTGCTTCCCAATGAAGCGCATGCCCTATTCCCGCGAATTTTATCAGGTTCACCTTCTTAATGCCCTGCCACATTTCCTGTTGACCTGCTATGTCGCATACAGCATCTTTTTCTCCCCAGAAAACCGTTACCGGCATATTGAGCTCAGGCAGCCTGCTGCGCAGGTCGGTTTTCAGCAGTGAGCGGAGGCAGAGCCGCCAGTTTTTGGCGCTGAGTTTTTCCGACTCGGCCACCAGTTCATCTAAAAATGATTCTTCAATAGGTTGAACAATAGTAGAAAGTTGAAAATCGAGTGAGAACTGGCGGGGTACGGGATCACCTAATTCTTCCACTGCCTGCAAAAACTCCGGCATACCGGCATTATCGCCATAAAAGGGATCGGTGCCTACCAGGATCAACCGGTTCACCAGTTCCGGATGATCCAAAGCTGTCTGCATAGCTATCACACCACCCATACTATGCCCCAGCAGGCTCACCTGTTTCCATTGCCTTGCTTCTGCCAGGCGGATGATATCGGCACTCATGCTTTTTACGCTGAAATCATCCCCTGCCTTTCCAGAGTTGCCATGTCCCCGCATACTGATCGCCACTACATGCATAGACGATGGTAGCATGGGCAGGATTCTGCTAAAAGAAATGCGTGAATCCGTAAAGCCATGGAGCATGATCAGTACCGGAGCGTCAATATCACCCTGCTCGGCATATTCCAGCTCCAGGTTATTGATGGTAAGGAAGCGTTTCACTTCAGGCCCGGCAACCGACCCGCTTTCGGAAAAGCCAGCCGGTTGCGCGGAACTCCTGAAAGTGACCACAGAGAGCATAAACCAAACCACCATGTATTTTAGTGTCTTCATCATTTTTATCTGTTGATTGAGGACACAAATATCCATCAGCCGAAAGGCCGGAACAATCACCAAAGGAGGGAGATTTATCCTCGAATCTGGGGAGGATAAGAGCGCATTTTGGCCAAAGTTTTTACACTAAGGAACTCCCAACAGAGATAATTTTTCATGATAGTTTGTAAAAAAACCTCTTGCAGGATATTTTCAAATTTTCTAATTTAATGTCATAAACAACAAAATTTGAACAGGAAATGGAACATTTACTTAGCTTTGTAATTGGCCTATTGGGTAGTCTGGTAGCATCTGTCATTTTTCTATACTATATTTTGACAAAACTTAGACCGAGAATAGATATAAGCCCTTATATAGCCTACTTCAAGGATTTGAATGTTCCGGACTCAAAAAGATATTATTTCAAAATAGTTAACAAGTCCAGCCATGCTGCATTCGACGTTAGGTTTAGGATTTGTGAATTAATCAGGTGGCCTGCAGCAAATGGCAAAATGCATGAACAAAGAAAGGATTTAGAGGTAAGGAAAGAATATTTATCACACGTACCTAAATACAAAAAGATAAGGGATGGTGACACATTTGCTCCTCATGCAATTATTATCACCTGCCTTGACGATCTTAAGCCGATATTAGAAGACACAAATAAATGCATTGAGTTACAAGTACTTTTGCGACATGGTCTGACTGGCCTTTCAAAAGTGTTTCATTATGAATACAGCAATATAAATTCTGTAAAAGAAGGTATTTTTGACTTTGGGAATCAATTAACAATTACTGTATAACAACATCCGTAATTTATGTCATCAAATAAATACTAAAGCGATAACGTTTATCATCAAATATTAAAAACACATTTTATGAATAACGACACAATTCTAGGTTAGTAACCGCAGGAAGGGATAAAAAATCTTTTAACCAAAGTAAGGGGCTGATTATCAGCCCTTTTTTTATTTAATGCAGTAATTTGTGCATTGTATGACCTTAGGCTGAAACTTTGAAACCCTTTCTATGACATTACTACGCTCCCGCTTCGTACGGTACATAATCCGCAAACTTCGGCTTCCCAATGATGAGGAGAATATCCAAACCTCTATCAGCAATATCCGCGATGGGGCCACGCTTACCAATGCCAACCGTTGGGTATTGGTTTGTGCCATCCTCATCGCCTCACTGGGACTGAATACCAATTCCACCGCCGTCATCATCGGCGCCATGTTGATTTCCCCGCTCATGGGACCCATCATGGGTTTTGGGTTGGGATTGGGTATTAATGATATCGACCTGGTGCGTGCATCCGCCCGCAGTTTTGCTTTGATGGTACTCACCAGCCTTACGGCATCAACTTTGTTTTTTCTCGTGAGCCCCATGAAAGAAGCGGGATCTGAACTGTTGGGCCGTACCGCCCCCACGCTTTATGATGTAATGATCGCATTCATTGGTGGCGTGGCCGGCATCATCGCCGGTGCCAGCCGACTGCGCAAAAGCAATGTAGTACCCGGCGTGGCCATAGCCACCGCACTGATGCCTCCTCTTTGTACCATGGGATTTGGCCTGGCCAATTTCAACTGGACTTATTTTTTTGGCGCCTTTTATCTCTTCATGATCAATTCCGTCTTTATCGCGATCGCCACTTACCTGATCGTGAGCCTGCTCGACTATCCCAACGTCAACAGGCTGGAAGCGGGTGGCAAAAAGAAAATTTACTGGATCATCACTTTCATCGTTGTACTTGTAATTGCACCCAGCATTTATCTCACCTACCACATTGTGCGCAAATACGTTCACCGCAAAGCGGCGGAAAGTTTTGTGATGAAGGAGGTAGAACAAAGAGGAAATATTGTGGTCAATAGCCAGTTTGATTACCGCAACAGTGGCTCAACGCTCGAACTGATTCTGCTGGGCAATATCATTGATAGTAGCGGACAGGTAAGCCTTCAGCAAACCCTGAAAAAGGAATATGGGCTACCCAATTGCAAACTGATTTTGCACCAGGGGCCAGACAGCCGGGTGGCCGCACAGAAAGTATTCAAGGACCTGAGCAGCGATATGGCCACACAAAACCAACTGATCAAAAACCTCTACCAGCGACTCGATAGCGTGCAACAGCTCATGCATCAATCGCACTACCTAGACACATTGCGGGTTACACTCGCGAAAGAATGGAAAAAAGAAGACAGCCTGATGCAGCAGCTGTCGCTGAACCAGCAAAGCTTTTATGATCCCGCCAACAATAAAATGGATACCAGTTGGACCCTCGAAGTGATATATCCCGAAAAAGCATCCACAGCGAAATCGGATGCCGGGTGGAGAGAATGGCTGAAGCAGCGGTTGGGGAAAGAAGCAGAGCTGAAGATAGTGAGAGGGAAATGAGTTTGAAGTTTAAGGTTTAGAGTTTAGGGTTTAAAGTATTCATGGAAAAAGTACGCTTAGTCCCAACCTTAAACTTTAAACCCTAAACTCTAAACCTTAAACACAAAAAAACTAAACTCCTAGATCTTCTTCCTCAAAAAATGTGTCACCATCCAATCACCAATCTTATTGCCCATTTCCTGGCCGGCCTGGCAACTGAAACGGAAATGGATACCGGCCCGCACTCTTGAATCCGCATTTTCGTTCGCCGCCTGGCTAAAGCTGGTGAAGTGGCGCGTATTACCTGCCGGCTGCGAAGTGGATGATGATGCCGTAAACGACACTTCATCGCCCAGTATCCGCGCCATTACCGAAGCGGCCGCGTTGCCCAGTACGCTATGCGTGGAGGGATAGTCCTGCACCGGGGGAGTGGGTTCGCTGGGCTCCCAGATGGGGTCGGGCTCCGTCATGGGATTATTATCATTGGCCGCCATTCGGATGGCCGTATAGGGACGCCAGAAATTGTAGAAGAGCTTGGCATTCCATCCCGCTATATAGGAGTCGGCCATGGCCATTGTCACCAGTGCCATAAAGCGTGCGCCATCCTGCAGGTTCATTTTACGGTCCATCATTACCGTACAGGCGATACGTGACCAGCCCACTTCCGAAAACTCGTACCAGAACTTGGCATAGGCACTTTGCTCTGCCGTGCGTTTATGGCTGTTGAGCTCGCCTGTTTTCTTCACTTCCTCAAAATCCTCCGCATACTCCGACGAAGTGAGGGGCGGATAAGGAGAAGGCCGGAACTGATCCTGCCTTTGCAAGCCAAACAGGCGAACATCCTGCCAATGAGGAGCAAACACAATATTGAAGGGCGGCACACCCTGGTACACACCCGGAACATCCGACAGGGGCACTTTCATCATGGGTTCACCCCTACTACCATCATTGGATCTGGCCTCTACCATGGCCATGGCGGCAGCTTCACCCAGCAAAAGACCCCTTTCGCGGCTTTCAGATGCCGGAATAGTTGCCAGGCTGGTCGCTAATGCTGAATCCAGAAATCCCTTCTTTTCAGGCAACTCATGTAAAAGCACCGCATGCGCAGCGGCAGCGGCGGCCGCAATGGGATTGGCACTGGAATCAGTGCCGGTAAAACGATAGGTTTCATACTTGGGCGATATGGCGTTAACGGCATCATGCATGGCCAGATGAACCATCGCGAAAATACGGGCTGCATTCATTGGATGGGGATTGGCCGGTCCTCCAACTGCCTCCAGAGCCGTTTTGTGCCAACTCACCAATACGTCAGCGGGAAATTGTTCGGGATCCGGAAGATTATCCTGTGGACGGGAGCAGGAAAACACGAGACTCAGGCTCATTATCGCCAAAGCCATCATCCAAAGCATTCTTTTCATAGCATTTTTGTTTAGTGCGCAAAAATGCCTTGTTGCCGGGAGGGCTGAAATAGCCGAATTGGGTGAATCAGTCACCCATACTGGTTATATCGCCAACGAAAGAATCCAGGTAACTCATTATATGAACCATCATTGCATTGTGAGATAAAATTTCTCCAACTCCTTTATCATGTCCGGACCCAATTGAATTAGGTGCAGTAACCTATCTTTCCCCTTTGTTGCTTCCAGCGACAACCATAGCGCAATGGTCATAGCCCCCCATTTTTCCGTCACCTTTCCCCTGCTCAGGTTGCGGCGGATGGCGACTTTCTCCGCCTCACTTAAATTGCTTTCCTGACTTTTGATCCAGTGAGCCCTGAAGAGCGGCTCCAGCTTGTGAAGTAATTGTTGAGCTATCTCAGGCAGCTTTCCATCTACAGGCAGCCAACGGGGATGCAGGGAGCGATACATGCCAATTCCTTCATACCAGCATTCCCAGGCGATGGAATCCGCAAAACTCCGCGGATACCATCCTTGTTCCCGCATCCAGGCTTTTTGCAACAGGTGCGTGTACTCATGCGCAAAAATGCGATCAACCCGGGCTAGATTCTCCACATTATCGGCATCTCCATAGGCACGGTGAAAAGCGGTAATGTCGAGGCAAACTACATTCGATTGATAGGTATAACCATCATCGTTTCCCAAAAAGCCAAGCCATACCTGTATGGTATCCGGCAATTCCACGCTGGGAAATAATGCCTGTAAAGAATCGGGGAAACCCTTCCATTCATCAATACGGCTTTGAATGATCGCATACCATTCCTTTTCTGCTTCATTCAATTCCCTTTGCAGAGAAGAGAGAGAATCGATATACGAAAACGGCTGACGGGTTTGCAATGCCTGGAGCCAGGCTGAATTGACGCGGCCGTTTTCAAAAGATGTTACGCATTGTAGCCGTTTGTACGGATTCGACTCTTGTGCGTTTGATAATGGAACCTGAACTAAAAAATAAAGGGGAAAAAATAAAAGGATTCTCCAAATCCTAAGCAGGGCAATCCCGCGAAAATTCAGGGGAGAATTGCCTGGCCGGCTACACCACTCAGCACCCATCATCAAACAATGCGTTGATTGATGGCTTTTGCGACAACTTCCGTGAGGGATGCCACATGCAGCTTTTCGTATATCTTCTTCACGTGCGAGCGCACGGTTTCGTAGCTGATATTGAGTTCGGCGCCTATCATTTTGTAACTGAGTCCATTTACCAGGCAGCTCAGCACTTCCTTTTCGCGTGTGGTGAGGTGATAGTCGGGCGTTTCCTCCGGCCTGATCACATTGGATACCGATTGCATCTTGTTCAGCACTTTGCGGGCAATGGAAGGGCTCATGGGTGAACCTCCATATTGCAGTTCATTGATGGCATCCACGAGTTTGGTATTCAGGTAATTTTTCAGAATATATCCCGAGGCCCCCGCGCAAATGGAATCAAAAACACGGTCATCGTCTTCAAATACGGTCTGCATCAGCACCTGTATATGCGGAAACTCCTTCTTGATCTTTCCTACGGCTTCAATGCCCGTCATGCCCGGCATCTCTATATCCATCAATACAATATCCGGATTACAGGAGCGCACATCATCCACACAATCCAGCACATGACAAAACGAGCCCACCACTTCAAAGTGAGGCACCGTGGAGAGCAACAATCCGATGCTTTCCCGGATATTCTTATTATCATCGAAGATGGCGATGCGTAGCGACATGGCAAATTTTAAATAAAGGTCGGCATTTGTGGAATAAGAGGCAATCCCCGGAAGTGGGGATTACGTTTTACGTTCTACGTAGTACGTAATACGTAGTTTAAAGTTTAAAGTTTAAGGTTTAGGGGTTAAAGTTTGCGTGATTAACACTTTACATTAGACCTTAAACCCTAAACCTTAAACTCTAAACCCTAAAAACGTACTACGTAGAACGTAAAACGTAAAACATCAATTCCACTTCCGTCCCCTTACCCGCGCTGCTCCTTATTTTCAGTTCTCCTTTCATTTCGCGGGCGCGGATATGCATATTCTGCAGGCCATTGCCTGATAGTGAGCTGGCGGCTTTGGTTTTGCCGGGCTCAAAGCCGATGCCATCATCCCGCACGCGCAATTGCAACTGTCCCTGTTCGGCTTGTATGGAAACCCACAGATTTTGACAACGTGCGTATTTTACAGCGTTATTGATCGATTCCTTAAAAATCAGGTAGAAATTTTTGCGTCGCGTCATCTCCAGCACCAGTTGCCGGGCTTCCTCATCCACGTCAAAATGAAACTGTATTCCCTGCGAGGCCAGCAGCGGCCGGGCAAATGATTCCATGCGCTGCAGAATGGTCTGCATATTATCATTGCGTGGATTGATGGCCCAAACAATATCATTCATCTCCGAAATCATTTCGCTGGATGTGCCACTGATTTTCTCCAGCGTATCGCGCAGCGCCTGTTGCTTGTCCTGTTCATGGTAAATGCGTGCCACCTGGCTGTAAACGGAAATACTACTCAAAGTAGAACCCACATTATCGTGCAAATCCTGCGCTATTTTATTCCGGATCGCCTGCCGCTTCAACAGTTCATTGATGCGATAACGATAGAAGAAATAAATGAGTAATCCTGCCAACAGGGCACAGGCCGCATAGAACCAGATCGTTTTCCAGAATGGCGGTATAATGCGAATGCGAACTTCAGTGATCTCATCACCCCAATGGCCGGGTGAGGTGCTGGCCCGCACGCGAAACACATAATCACCTGCGGGTAAATTGGTAAACGGCACCTGCGTGGCCGAACCCGTCAATACCCAATCATCGCTCAGGCCCAGCATCTGCCAGGCATATTGCAAAGGCGCGGGTGATTGATAATGTGGCGCGGCGAAATGAAGGGTGAAGAAATTCTGATAATGCTTTAGCTCCAGCGATTCTCCGTTCAGCAAATGCGAATACGACTGGTTAAATATCTGCATATCCGTGAGGTGCACTTTGGGTTGCACCTGGCGCAATTGTATGGTAGCCGGATTAAAACGGATATAATATCCATTGCCCGCTACATAGAGCTCGCCTTTCTCATCCTGATAGATATATCCCTTTACACCGCCCGATCGCTCCAGGTCCGGTAAATCGGAGTACTGAAAACTATTACTGGACGGATCGAATACCTGCAAGTGGCCACTGCTAAGGATCCATATTTTCCCGTTCCTGTCCATGGTCAACCCCTCCATCAGGTTGCTGGCCGATGGGAAATGGGTAAACGTTCGTTTAGCCCGGTCAAAATAATTCAGTCCTCCTCCATAGGTGCTGAGCCAAAGATTACCATTAGCATCTTCCACCATATCGTACACATGATTATTACTGATACTTTCCGGATCAGCCGGATCGTTCACAAAATAATGATGACCGCTGGTATGCTTCATCAGCAGGCTTAGCCCGTTTTTCACATTGGCCAGCCAAAGTCCGCCATGACGTCCGGGCAATAACCTTCGAATCAGGTTGTCGCGTAAATCATAGCGCCGCAAAATAGCGGCCGACGAATCTAATCTTGACACCCAACGCTGCTCCTGCAAATCGTAATAGGCCAGGTAATGCCCATAGGGTGAAACGATGAGAACAGGATGCCCGTTGAGGCTGTCGTTTACAACATCTACTATCCTCGATTCAATCAGGCGCGACATCACCCCGTCCTTTTCGGTATTGGGCAGGAGCGAAATTCTGCCGGATTGTTCATCAAAAACAAAAAGTGAATAGTTGGTGCCCAGGTAAAGCCGGCCATCCGTACCCCGATGAAATTTTGTAACGGCGAGGGAACCATTATTGTAGCTGAGGGGCAGATGCCGGTAGTTTCCATCGGGTCGCTGCTCTATGATCCCCACACTGGTACCCATCCAAAGGCTTCCGTCGGCCTTCTTCATGAAATCGTAAATGACAGGCGCTTTGCCTTCCGCCCAATAGCTGCGGGGAATAAATTGCTGCTGAAAGGGCAGCAGGTTTACCCGGTGCAGGCTTATGCCATTGTTGGTGCCCATCCACACCATACCCGAGCGGTCGATAAATATGCAATGAATGGTATTGCTGCTGATAGATCCATCCAGCGCGGGATCATGCCGATAGTTGTAAAAAACATCACGTGCCGGATCGTAGAGATAAAGTCCGTTATACTTTCCGCCAATCCAGATATAACCCGCTTTATCTTCCGCAAAACTCAGGGCCTCATCTTCTCCAAACGAAAAAGGATTTCCTTTTTGCGAAGCAAACACTTCTTCCTGCTGGGTGCCGCTATGGTAGCGATACACAGCCTTGTCCCAGGAGCCAAACCAGATATGCTGTTTGCTATCCCGGAAAAAACGCGTCACCACCATATGAGGCAGTCGCGCATAGAGATCGCGGTAGCGGGGATCGAGCTGGGCCTCGCGCGTTTGCGGATTCACTTTCATGATGCTGCCCCCCTCGCGGCCGGCCCACAACATATTGTTCTTGTCGAAGCAAATATCATAAATGGTGCCGCTGGCCGCAGGTAGCGCCGTTTCAAAAATTTCCTTGCGTGGATCAAAGCGCAGTACCGAAGCGCCACCGGTTGCCAGCCATATAAAACCATCGCGGTCTTCTTCCAGCGCATTGATGATATTTACCGGAATACTGCCTGCCTGGCCCGGGCGGTGGCGATATTGCCGGAACTGCTGCGCGCGCGGCAGCCGGTAATCATAACGGGTCAACCCACCATCGGCGCTGGCTATCCAGATGACGCCCTGCTTATCTTCCAATAAATCGGTAATGGTATTGCCCGATAGCGAAGCTGAGTCGCCGGGAATATTTTTGAAAACCACAAAATTGCTGCCATCGTATCGGTTGAGTCCATCGTCGGTACCCATCCAGATAAAACCACGCTGATCCTGTATAATGCAGTTAACCTTATTGTTGCTTAAACCATTGGCCTGGCTAATCCGGTTGAAATAAAGGGAAGGGGGCTGCGCCGGCAGGTGAAGAAAGCAAAGCCAGCAAAAACAAAGAAGGAATAATGGTTTGGGGCGAAGCCACATGCCGGTAAGTTAAAACATTTGCAGGCCGCGGAGAGCTGAATTTCCCGGAACGGCCTTCAGGCTGCGCAAAACTCCCCTCTTTATGCGTGAATGGCAATCCCCAAATATGGTTAGGGCAGCGCCAGTATCTCTTCCGCATGCGCTTTGTTGCGTGGCCGAAGGAAAATTTTCCTGATAACTCCTTTTTCGTCGATCACAAATGTGGTGCGATGTACACCCATATAATGATGGCCAAACATTTGCTTTTCGTCCCACACACCATATTTCTTCAGTATCTTATGGTCGGTATCAGCCAGCAGCGTGAATGGCAGAGAAAACTTTTCTTCAAACTTTTTGTGCTTCTGGCTATCATCCGGACTCACCCCCAATACATCATAACCAGCCTCACGCAAACTCGCATAGTTATCGCGCAGGTTGCAGGCCTGTATGGTGCAGGTGGGGGTATCGTCTTCGGGATAAAAATAAAGTACCAGTTTCTTTCCTTTGAAATCGGACAAGGATACTGTTTTCCCTTCCTGGTCTTTTGCCGAAAAGGCCGGAGCTTTCATTCCTTCTTTCAAATGCGTTGCCATGTATTACCTTTTCCTTGAGGTTGTTCTCTTTTTAGTTGCCGCTTTCCGTACAGGCGCTTTGTACGCGCTGCGCTTAAACCACCATTCTTTTTCGGTGATATTGCCCGCCAGGTCTTCTACCCGCACTTTCAGGTGATGTGTGCCATAGGGACAGCGTTCATCAAACTTATAAATCCAGGTGCGGCCCTTATCGTTTGTGAATCGGATCCATTCTCCATTCAATTCAGCCCGAAATGATTTGATGCCGAAATGATCCGTAGGAGTAAAACTGATACTGGTTCGCCCGCTCAGGTTGATGGTGTCGCCATTGCCCAAACTGGGGAGATTGGGTGGATCCAAATCCACATAAGCGCGAAAAAATCCAAAATCGGTAAAGGAGGCCGAAAGCCAGCCATCCTGCCACTCGGCTTTGCGGATGGTGCGTCGCCCACGATAAGTCCGTTCCATCATCATCTTATCCTGCCATTCGGCAGGAATGGGGTTGTCGGGTTTAATGCGGATGCGCATAGCGCTATGCAGCGGCACCGAAGGGTCGTTGAGCTGGTGCATGGCCGAAACGGCATTGGTACCATTTGGCGTACTGCGGTAATAAAAAGATAATGTGGTGTCGTATAAAGCATCTTCCGGGAGATAGGCCTCAAAGTCGGGTTTCTCCACCAGGTTCACATAGTTGGGGATAAACGCCGCGCTGCTGCTGGCGATAGGCTGCACCGGACTCAGACTGGGATCGTACTGCAATTGAAAATTCAGGGCATTCTTATTGCCATATACATCATGAATTACGATCCGCATCTTGTGCGGCTCGGCATCCTGTAAATGAATGACCCCATCGGCCCCGGCCGGACGGTACACGGAACTTTGATTACCCGGTAGGCGCGAGAGGTGCTGCAGGTAAACACCGCCATTGAAGTCGAACGAATAATCAATATGCGCGTTCATGTACCGCGTTTCATCATAACCCACCGAATCAATTTTATAACGAATCAGTAATTCATCATCCATAAATAGTTCCGCCGCAAAAATTCCATCGCGGTTGGCAGAGCCACTTATCTGATCAAAAGCCTGTATGCCGATGCTCAGTTTGGGATTCGCCGTTTTGATCAGCGATGTTCCCGAAAGTATCGGACCGTTCAGGGTTTGTTTTATCGCGAACAATTGTGGTTTAGAATTGTAGATACCCTGAGTGCGGTCGTATAAGGCCAGCTTTACCAGGGTGGGTTTCACTTTATCCTGTAAAGGCATTCCAAAAAGCAGCGGATTGAGGCATTTGCCTGTCTTTGTATCACGGATCTCGAAGTGCACATGTGGTCCCTGCGATCCGCCGGTGGTACCGCTAAAAGCGATAAAGCTTCCTTTCTTCACGGGAAATTTTTCCTTCGGAATAGTGAGCTCCACCGCCCATGACTCCTGCGAATATTGCTGATCGGTTACATATTTCTCCAATTCCGGTGCAAAATCATTGAGGTGCGCATAGAGTGTGGAGAGGCCATTGGGATGATTGATGATGATGAAGCGGCCAAAGCTTAGCGGCCTGATGCCAACATAAGCGATATAACCTTCCGCTGCTGCGTACACCCGCTGATTTACCCGCTGCGCGGTTCGTATATCGAGCCC
The DNA here is from genome assembly GCA_044463125.1 of Terrimonas ferruginea. GTDB lineage: Bacteria > Bacteroidota > Bacteroidia > Chitinophagales > Chitinophagaceae > CAYMZZ01. Next base: position 13,528 of record JBIQMS010000020.1, on the reverse strand, counting down.
CATATGCCAGTGATTGCTGCGAAGCTCGCCCAGGTTGGCTACTATTTCCGGCGCCAGCGAAAGAGGCCATCGAAAATAATTTTTGGGATAAGTTGCCGACTGCGCCTGTACCTGATAAGTGAAAGAAATGTTAACCAGAAGGAGTAAGATAAAACGAAACATCTGCGAATTTAAAACTTAATATATATCCTGCCCGTATCTGGCATGATATTCTATATATACAAAACAGAAAACGTAGCGGTTATGAAAAGAATTATTTACACAGCCATTTTTGTTGGTGGATTATTTGTAGGAATGTTCAAAGGCCAGGACGTGCGCCAGCGCTGGGTGGCCAAAATGAAAAACCGCCACGAAGAAAATAAGTCCGTGCCACAACAGTCGGATGAAGTGAATCTGGATGAGATTGAATTGGCGACGTACCATAGTTGAGTTGTACGTAGTACGTTATACGTATTACGTAATTAGAATTGCTCATAACTCGAATCCATTAACTCCTTCACTCAGCAAAAAAAAACGTAAAACGTACTACGTAGAACGTAAAACTTCCCCCATTTTCCCCTACTTTTGCGCAATTTGTTTTTTCAAACCCTCTCTTTTAAAAAGAAATGCCAAAAGATACTTCCATTCGTTCGGTCCTGATCATTGGTTCGGGGCCTATTGTTATTGGACAAGCCTGTGAATTCGACTACTCCGGAACCCAGGCCGCCCGCAGTCTTCGTGAAGAAGGTATAAAAGTGTACCTGATCAACAGCAACCCGGCAACCATCATGACCGACCCCATGATGGCCGAGAAAGTGTACCTGCTGCCGCTGACGGTGGAAAGTATTGAACAGATTCTGGAAGAAAACCAAATTGATGCGGTTTTGCCTACTATGGGCGGACAAACCGCCCTCAACCTCGCCAAGGAGGCGCAGGACCTGGGAGTTTGGGAAAAATACAATGTGCGGCTGATTGGTGTGGACATCAAAGCCATCGACAAGGCTGAGGACCGCGAACAGTTTCGCCAATGGATGATTCAACTGGGCGTAAAAGTAGCAACCGCCAAAACGGCCAACTCCTTCCTCGAAGGAAAGGAATTTGCGCAGGAAATTGGTTTCCCCCTTGTAATACGCCCCTCTTTTACCCTGGGTGGTACCGGTGGAGGTTTTGTACACGATAAGAATGACCTGGATGAGGCCCTTAACCGGGGCTTGCAGGCATCGCCCATCCATGAAGTGTTGGTGGAGCAGGCCGTATTGGGCTGGAAGGAATTTGAACTGGAACTGCTGCGCGACTCGGCTGATAATGTGTGTATCATTTGTACGGTAGAGAATTTCGACCCCATGGGTGTACATACCGGCGATTCCATTACCGTGGCGCCGGCCATGACGCTGAGCGATACCGCCATGCAGCTGATGCGCAATACCGCCATCCGCATGATGCGCGACCTGGGCAATTTCGCCGGAGGTTGTAATGTGCAGTTTGCCCTCAACCCCGAAAACGAAGAAATCATCGCCATCGAAATTAATCCGCGCGTAAGCCGCTCCTCGGCCCTGGCTTCCAAAGCAACGGGTTACCCCATCGCCAAAATCGCGGCCAAGCTCGCGATCGGCTACAACCTCGATGAACTGGAGAACCAGATCACCCGCACTACCTCCGCCTATTTTGAACCCGCGCTGGACTATGTGATTGTGAAAGTGCCGCGCTGGAATTTCGATAAATTCAAGGGAGCAAATGATACACTGGGCCTGCAGATGAAAAGCGTAGGGGAAGTGATGGCCATCGGCCGCAGCTTTACCGAAGCCATTCAGAAAGCCTGCCAGAGCCTGGAAAATAATGCGGTGGGATTGGGCTACTATGGCAAGAGCCTGATGCATGCCGACGAGCTGCTGGAATACATCAAGACACCGAAATGGGATCGCATCTTCCGGATCAAGGATGCGTTGATGGCGGGCATTTCCATCGGCTCTATTTCCAAAGCTACCAACGGTATCGACCGCTGGTTTCTCTATGAGATCCAGAAAATCGTGAACCTGGAAAAGCAAATAGCGAATTACAACATAGAAACCCTGCCCGAAGAATTGCTGCGCGAAGCCAAAGTAAATGGCTTCAGCGATGAGCAGATCTGTCGCATCATGGGTCATGGTTCAGAAGACGAGCTCTACGAAAAAAGAAAAGCGCTCGGCATCACCCGGGTGTACAAAATGGTGGACACCTGCAGCGCGGAATTTGAAGCGAAAACGCCTTATTTCTATTCCAGTTTCGAAGGTGGCCATCACAACGAGAGCAAGCGATCGGATCGCAAGAAGATCATTGTGCTGGGTTCGGGACCCAACCGTATTGGCCAGGGAATTGAATTCGATTATTGCTGTGTACACGGGCTGCTCGCCATCAAAGAAGCGGGCTATGAAGCCATTATGGTGAACTGTAATCCTGAAACTGTATCTACTGATTTTGATATCGCCGACAAACTCTATTTCGAGCCGGTATATTGGGAGCATCTCTGGGAAATCATTGAACATGAACAACCCGATGGGGTGATTGTGCAACTGGGGGGACAAACCGCCCTGAAACTGGCCGAGCGTTTGCATAAAAAAGGCATTCGCATCGTGGGCACTTCGTTCGATAATATGGATATCGCCGAAGACCGCGGCCGCTTCAGCGATTTGTTGAAGGAGCTGAATATTCCTTACCCCGACTATGGTACTGCTTATGATGTGGACGAAGCCATTGCTGTTGCCAACAAAGTGGGTTACCCGGTACTGGTACGTCCCTCCTATGTGTTGGGTGGTCAGCGGATGCGTATCGTGATCAATGATGAAGAAGTGGAAAAAGCGGTAGTGAGTTTGTTGAAACATATTCCCGGCAACAAGATCCTGATCGACCATTTTCTGGATCGCTGCCAGGAGGCTGAAGTGGATGCCATCTTCGATGGAGAAAACTTCCACGTGATGGGCGTGATGGAGCATATAGAACCCGCCGGTATTCACAGTGGTGACAGCAACGCGGTGCTCCCCGCTTTCAACCTCACACCCATGGAAGTAACTACCATGGAATACTATTCCGAAAAAATCGCGAGAGCGCTGAATATCCGCGGGCTCATCAATATTCAGTTTGCCATTAAGGATGGTAAGGTATATGTGATTGAAGCCAACCCCCGTGCCTCACGTACCACGCCCTTTATAGCCAAAGCCTACCAGATTCCTTATCTCAATATTGCCACCAAGGTAATGCTGGGCGCCAATAAACTCAGCGATTTCAAATTCGAGAAAAAGCTGAAGGGATTTGCCATCAAGGAGCCGGTATTCTCCTTCAACAAATTCCCGGGCGTAAGCAAGGAACTGGGACCTGAAATGAAATCAACCGGCGAAGCCATCCGCTTTGTAAAAGATTTAAGAGATCCTTATTTCCGACAATTGTATAAGGACAGGAGCATGTATTTGAGTAAGTGACGAAACGTGAGGCGTGAGGAGCGTGAATCGTGAGGCGTGAGGCGTGAGAGTTGTACGTTGCGTTCGTTGCGACTTCTTTGCGCATGCCTCGCCCTGGCGGGTTCGTTGCGGTAAAGCCTTCTTGAGTTTAAGCAACTTCAAAGAAAAGAAAGTTCTACCGCAACAAATGTAAATCTCACGTCTCACGCCTCACGATTCACGATCATTCACGCCTCACGCTCCTCACACTGCCACAATCCCCTGCTTAATCGCATACATCACCAATCCCACGCGGCTATGCACTTTTAGTTTGTTGAAGAGGGCCTGGCGGTAATCGTCGGCAGTGCGGGGGCTGATATGCATATTGGCCGCAATTTCTTTGTAGGATAATTCCGTGCAAACCCAGCGCAGGAATTCACGTTCCCTTTCGTTGAGCACAATTTCATTTTCATTCTTTTCCAGTTCCGGATCCTGCAGGCCGCTCACAAGTTTGCCGGAAACATAATCAGATACATACACGTTCTTGTCCATCAGCGAATCGAGGGCTTCTTTCAGTTCCTGGGGCTCGGCGTTTTTCAACAAGTAACCTTTGGCACCCAACCGGAACATGCGGATGATGGTTTTTTCGTCGCTGAGCATGGAAAGGGCCAGTACCTTAATATGCGGATAGTTCTTATGCAGCCATTGGGTGGTTTCAAAGCCATCCATCTCGGGCATATTCACATCGAGCAGTACAATCTCGGGCACCTGGTGCTGCTCAATACGGTCGCGCAGTTCGCGGCCATTATTGGCTTCAAACAGGATTCCATATCCTTCAAAATTATTGATCAGGTTGGCCAGTGCTCCACGTAGGAGGCTATGGTCATCCGCTATGCCCACCATGATCTTGCGGGTTGATTTTGCCATGGGTTAATCTGCCTCTTGCAAGGGTAATTCAATCAGTACGCGTGTGCCTTCTCCGGGCTTACTGTCGATCCGCAATTGCGCACCGATCAGTTTCGCGCGGTTAAAAATACTTTTTAATCCGACACCACTGAAAGAATCGGCCGATTCCCGCTTTTCGGCCACATCAAAGCCCCTGCCGTTGTCGCTGATTTCCATGGTAAAATCCTCATCCAGGTAGTTCAGGGTCACCATTACTTCGGTGGCCTGGGCATGCTTCAGCGCGTTGTTCAGCGCTTCCTGGAATATGCGAAAGAGGAAAATGGATTTTTGGTCATCCTGGACAATTTCATCGCCCAACACATCAAAACGAACCGAAACAATGCCCGTTTTGGAAATGGCCGCGCACTCAAAACGGATACTGTCTACCAAACCTACCTGCGCAATACGATCGGTATGCAGGCTCTTGGTGAGGTTCGATAAATCGAAGATGGCCTTATTGAGCATCTGCCGGCTGTTTTCAATTTGCTCAAAAGCCTTATGCTCCTTTTCAATCGGTAATACAGAAAGCGAAAGCTTTACCACCGACAGCATCTGCCCGATATTATCATGCAGCTCCTGCGCAATGGTCTTAAAGGTATTCTCCTGTATTTCCAGTTGTGATCTCAACTCTTCCTTTTCATAGGCATCTCTCAATCGTTGCAGTTCCTGTTCCTGCCGCTGTTGTCTTCGCTGATACAGCAGCAGGATGGTGATAATAAATCCCACCAGGATCAGTCCCAGCATGATGCCGACGACAATTATGAAATATATTTCCGGCTTTTCATTCTGCATAGGAAGGCTATAGAAAACAAAGTGTAAAGGAACACATTTAATAGTGATATTATTGCGGCAAAATTTCTAATAATTGCCGGCGAGATATCGGCCCAGAAATTGGCAAGACCAAATAATGGAAAACTACTACAATAGAAGAATAGCAATCCAGAACAAATCCAGAAAGCTGGTGTGGAAACAAGCTTCACCGATTTAGGCCGTCTGAAAAGCTCCAGAAAGTATGCTATGGATCCAATTACCAGCAATAAGCATCCAAGGGCATAGGTAATGGTATGAAACCTCCGGGGCTGTATCACAAACTCAATATTGATCACACTGGCAACAACATAAAGTGGTATTGTCCAATAGATAAGTCTTTTTGCTTTCTTGCTTTCAATCATTTGTGCGAGAACAAACAAATAAAAGCAAAATTCAAAGGTGGTGAAGTAGTTATAGATATGGATATTCGTCTGGCCACTTGATTCCATAATATTTCCCATGACTTCCACAGCAAGTGTCGACAAAAGGAAGAAAGGAAATAGGCGCAAATAAAATTCAGGATATCGCCGTGTAAAGAAAACAACATTACTTACGAGAAAGCTCGCAGCCAGGAAATAGATATAAATTGGAAATGCAGGCATAGGCCTCGGCGAATTTATTGAATAAGCATAGCTAAAAAAAATGACCTCCCTAAGAAATAGGGAGGTCATGGTTTTCCTGGAATCAGAACAAGCACATTTATGCCACAATCAGGCCTTCCGTTCCTTTATCAACTATGGTGATACCTATACCGCCAAAATCATCATCACCAAAGCCTGTACAAATGGGAGGACACATTCTTCCTGCATTATATGCCAGGATATCTGAACCCTTCTCGGTTTGCACATAAATATCTTTATCATAACAGCCATCTTCCGTGGGTCGGTTCTTTGTCGCTACCAGCATCACGGTCTGCCGCCCTGCATATAGGGGTTGCTCGGTATAATCCGCATCATACGCGCCAAAATAGAGGCGAATGCCATCGGCGCCATTCTCGCGGGCCATTTCAAAAAACTCCTGCAATTCCTCCAGGCTGTACCAAACGCTGAGTGAATCTTCCTTACCCAACCTCCGGGAATTGTGCACCCAGCGCTCCTGCTTGTAATTACGGATTGCCGCGTCCACATGGGCACTGCCCACTAATTTGCCAACTTTTACTGATTTTTTTTGAGTCTTAACCATTGCCTTAAGTTTTAAATGATGAATGAAAATTCATTTGCGTGCTAAAACTAAAGGCGGAAAAAACGCGGATCGGCTACAAGAAATACGTAATCAATCAATTACAAATTAAAATTATTTATACCAGTAAGAAAACCAACAAAGTACGTGAAAAAAATGGGTAAAAAACCGTGAAAAAGCCGGGAAAAAACGGGTTAAATATCCCCGAAAAACACGGGGTAAAAAGGGTGGATTCAGGGGGTAAAAAAGGATGATTTTTGGGGGAATTGAATCCACGTCGTTTTTTTCGGAATTCTTCCGCTTTTTTTCCCATGGTTTTGAAGCCGGGGCGGCTCATTATTGAACATGCATACCCTGGCAGCTCAATGGAAAAGCATACCCGCCCTTCGTCTGCTGATTCCCGGCGTCGCCGGCATCTGGCTGCAGTGGGAAGTCCAATTTCCATACCTGTACCCCTTATTGCTGTTAACGACATGCATCCTGCTATTCCTGGCATTTTTCCTTCGGCCTGCTTATTGGAAATACAAATGGGGGTTCCTGTTTGGGCTGCTCATGAACCTCATCTTCCTCTCTCTGGGCGCCCTGGCCTGCCATGCGGCAGATATCCGGCAACACCCGCAATGGCTGGGCCGGCAGCCTTCACAGGGAGCCGTACTGGTTCGCATCGCTGAGTCGCCTCTGCCGCGGGAGAAATCATGGAAATGCCTGGCATCCGTAATGTTTACTACGAATCCTGAAGGGCAACTGCAAGCTGCGAAGGGAAAACTGCTGCTCTATTTCAGCAAAAACGAAATCGATAGCCTGCAATGGAAGCAAATGCAACCTGGCCAATGGATTCTGCTCAGGCGGCGACCGGAGCTAATAAATGCGCCGGCTAATCCCGGCCAGTTCAATTACCAGCGCTTTTGTTTATTCGATGGCACCACCCATCAGGCTTTTCTTCGTGGCAGCGATTGGCAACTGCTCCCTCGCAAGGAGCCAGCCCGCTTTCGGGTAATGCTTGAAGGAATCCGCAAGAAAGTATTGCATATCCTTCGAACCTATATACCTGATGCAAGAGCGGCTGGCCTGGCCGAAGCCCTGCTGATCGGATACAAAGACGATCTCGACAAAAACCTCCTGCAACAATATGCCGATACCGGCGTGGTACATATAATAGCCATATCAGGTTTGCACCTCGGCCTTATTTACTGGATCCTCCGCCTTTTTACCAGAGCACTGCCACGGCGTGGTCGCGGGCGATGGCTGCGGTTTATGCTCATCCTTTCCGGACTATGGCTATTCAGTCTTCTTGCCGGCGCTCAGCCCTCCGTTGTACGCTCGGCGGTGATGTTTAGCTTCCTGTTGCTGGGCGAAACAACAGGCAGGCGCGCGCAAACTCTCAACAACCTGGCTGCCTCGGCTTTGTTATTACTGCTGTATCATCCCTTCTGGCTCTGGGATATAGGTTTTCAACTTTCTTATACCGCTGTGCTGAGCCTTGCACTCTACCAGCAACCAATCTACCGAAGCTGGTATATTCCTCAGAAGTGGTTAGACAAACTATGGCAAATGAATGCCGTTACCCTGAGCGCCCAGGTACTCACCCTTCCGCTTTGTCTCTATCACTTTCACCAGTTCCCCAATTATTTTCTCCTCGCCAACCTGGTTTGTGTACCCTTGTCAAGTACATTGCTGATGGCGGCCATTATTTTGTGTGCGGCGGCTCCATTACCCTGGTTCGCGGCATGGATTGGTTATGGCCTTCACCAGGGTATACGGCTTATGAACAATGTCGTACAACTGATTAGCCAGTTGCCCTATGCGCTCAGCAGTGGCATTCGGTTAAGCGAGCTGCAGGTCGTCCTCCTGTACATTCTATTAACGGCCGTATGCGCGGCCTTGCTCTGGAAAAAGAAGTGGTGCTGGCGATTGGTGCCGGTGAGCTTGCTGGTATTATCTGTTTACGGTTATTGGCAACGACAACAGGAACTGCAGCAGCGCGAATGGCGGGTATTTGCCCTGACGGGCCATACGGTGAGCGATTTTCTGTATGATGGCCGTTATTTCATCCTGCAACAGGATACTGCCGGTATGGGCGCTCTCAATTATCGATTTCAAATTCATGGTGCAAGGGTTGGGCTGAGAAAAACGGATACACTCCCTCCAGGATACCAAAAATGGCCCGAAGCTCTGCGGCTCGGCCCAACGAAAGTGCTGATTCTCCGGAAACCCTGGCCTGCCAATCCGGTAAGTAGCGCTGACCTGCTCTGGCTACAAGCCGGAGCAGGGCCACCACCCCGCGATTCCAGCATCCATTTTCCCATTCCAGCCATCCTGGCCGATGGAAGTCTGTCCCCGGCTATGGTTCGCCGCTGGCGCAGCTTCGCGAAAGAGCGGAGATTGAAATTTCATGATATACGAACCGATGGCGCCTTTGCATTGCGGTGCCGGTAACTTACCTTTGCGCCTCATATTTACGGGGCCTGCCCCAAACGATCACTTGCCCGCACTTTCAACTTCTTCAGTATGCAAAAAAGAATTCAGTCAGCCCTTATTTCCGTATTCTATAAAGATGGACTGGAACCCCTGGTAAAGCAATTGCAGTCCCTGGGCGTTACCATCTATTCTACCGGTGGAACCCAGCAGTTTATCGAAGGCCTGGGCATTAAAGTGGTGCCGGTGGAAGAGTTGACGCATTATCCGTCCATACTGGGCGGACGGGTAAAAACCCTGCACCCCTCGGTATTCGGCGGCATCCTGGGTCGCCGCGACCTGGAATCGGATCAGCGCGAAATGCAGGAGTTCAATATACCTGAAATTGATATGGTGGTGGTGGATCTTTATCCCTTTGAAGAAACCGTAGCCCAAACCAGTGAGGAAAAACTGATCATAGAAAAAATAGATATCGGTGGCCCCAGCATGATCCGTGCCGCCGCCAAAAATCATAAAGATGTGCTGGTGGTTTCCGCCAAGAATCAGTATGCGGAAATTGTGGAGATACTAAAAGTGCAGCAGGGAGAAACCAGCCTGGAGCAACGTCGCCAGTTTGCTGCCCGAGCCTTTGGCATCGTGGCGCATTACGATGTGGCCATCGCTCATTATTTCACAGCCGAAGGGGGCGACTATTTCCTCGCCTCCATTCCGCAGCCCAAGATCATGCGCTATGGCGAGAACCCACATCAAAGTGGAACCTTCTATGGTAGGCTCGAAGAAATTTTCGATCAGCTCAATGGCAAGGAACTTTCTTATAACAACCTCGTGGATGTGGACGCGGCCTGGCAACTGATTCGCGAATTTCCGCGCAGCGAAAAACAAACCGACTATACATTCGCTATCATCAAACATACCAATGTATGTGGCGTGGCCAGCCGGGCTAGCGTAAAGCAAAGCTGGGATAGCGCCCTGGCAGGCGACCCTGAAAGCGCCTTTGGCGGCGTGCTGGTTTGCAATGGCAGCATTGATAAAGCCACGGCCGAAGCCATCAACGAAATTTTCTTTGAAGTACTCATCGCCCCTGCCTTCGATGAAGATGCACTCAGCATCCTTCGCTCCAAAAAGAACCGCATCCTCTTGCAAATGAAAGAGAATGCCGGCAACAACAACCAGTACAAGTCGGTACTGAACGGCGTGTTGGTACAGGGAACGGACGAAGGTAATTATAGCGAATGGAAAGAAAGCGGTGGCCGCGAAACCACGGAAGCGGAGAAGCAGGACCTGCAGTTCGCCAACCTTATCTGCAAACATCTCAAGTCGAATGCCATCGCGCTGGTCAAAGACCGGCAATTGATCGGAAAGGGTTGCGGACAAACCAGCCGTATTGATGCGCTGCGCCAGGCGGTGGAAAAAGCCAGGCAGTTTGAGTTTGATTTGAAGGGAGCCGTAATGGCCAGCGATGCCTTCTTCCCCTTTAATGATTGTGTGCAGTTGGGTCATGAAGCGGGCATTGTGGCTTTCATTCAGCCCGGGGGCAGCATTCGCGACAAGGATTCCATAGAGTACTGCCAGGCAAACGGTCTTGCCATGGTAATTACCGGTATGCGCCATTTTAAACACTGATTGTTGTAAACAGCAACCGCACCGGTTCGGTATAGCCGGCTCATGCACCTGGTATGGCCCGGTTCGATATTAATAAGATCCTTATACAGTCGGGCGATAACCTGCGCCGGCTCACGGTATTCAATCCACTCACCATTCATCGCAAAGGCGATCGGGCACGGGCTATATTCGCGCTGGCGCTGGTATGTCTTTTTTGGGGTACTACCTGGGTGGCAAGTAAAGTGGGTGTACAATATATGCCGGCCCTGCAACTGGCAGGTATCCGGCAATTTTTAGGTGGTCTTTGTTATGTTGTTTTTTTTATTGCTCGCGGAGCGGCCATGCCACGAGGCCGCGAATGGATTCACATTTTCATTTTAAGCCTGCTCAACTTCGCGCTGAGCAATGGCCTCAGTACCTGGGGTGTGCAATATATTTCCGCGGGCCTGGGCTCCATCATGGCAGCCATCTTTCCACTATGGCTGGTGGTGATTGGCCTGTTTAATAAAGGCTCGCGTATGCCCAATGGCGCTATCGCAGGATTGTTGCTCGGCTTTGGTGGAGTCTGCATTATCTTCTACGAACATATCGCCGATTTTCTTAAACCCGATTTCCGATTCGGTATATTCATCAGTCTTATTGCTACCTGGACCTGGGCCTTTGGCACCATCTATACCAAGAAGCAGGCAGCCCGCTTCAATCCCTATCTAAGCCTGGGCTTGCAGATGGTGATCGCCGGTCTGCTCACCACGGCGCTTACGCAGATATTGCATACTCAAGGAGTATATAAAGTAATCCCCTTTGCCAGCATCCCCTGGCAGGCATGGCTATCCATCGCCTTCCTGGTGGTATTTGGTTCCATCATCGCCTTTGTCGCCTATATCTATGCCCTGCAACGCCTGCCTGCCGAACAAACTTCCATCTATGCTTACGTGAATCCCATAGTAGCAGTATTGTTGGGCGCAGCATTATTTGCCGAGCCCCTTACCATCTTCATCGCCGTGGGCGGAGGCATTACGCTGCTGGGGGTGTATTTGGTGAATAAAGCTTTTAAATCGAGTAGTAAGTTGTAAGTTTTAAGCTGTAAGTTTTAAGTTATAAGTTTTGAGTTGTAAGTATCATGTCCTGTTAAGATTGATAGGATCAGTCACCAACATATCAGCGCAAATTTGCGTAAAAAGTCGCGTGAACTCAGGACTTGTCTAAAGTGCTGATGAGTTTCCCGCAGATTTGCGCAGATTTTTCCGAGATATACGCAGATGAATTGATGATAGTAAGAAATTTTGACGTTTCATGGAACGTTACAAGCCTGGCTACACTTAAAACTTAAAACTTACTACTTACTACTTAAAACTTTTTCCGTAAATTCATTGTCCATGCGTTTCCTTCCGCGACATACTGGTTTGCTGTTGGGGCTGCTTTTGACCCTGAACTATTTATCGGCCCAAAACCTGACGGGCGACTGGAATGGCTACCTCACCCAGAACGACCGCACCTGGTCATTTGCTATGAACATGAAGATCATGCACAGCGGCAATCAATTGCATGGCTTTGCCCGCTATACTACCAATGCGGGTACCTATGTACGTCTTGAGTTTACCGGAGAAGTACAACAAAATACCATCAGCATCAAAGAAACCAAAGTGGTGGAAGATGGCGGACGTGGCACCTGGAACTGGTGCATCAAGATTTTAAATGGCCGCCTTACCAAGAACAACAACGAATACGTGATAGAGGGAACATGGGCTAATGATGGGAACAGGGGCTACCAGGGAGGTGTGCATACCACCGGGGCTTTCAATTGCCCGCCGGGCCGGTTTCGCATTTCAAAAGTGTATTCCTGTAGCGATGAACAGGCAGGACTGCTGGTGAATGCCATCGAGAAATGGCGTATAAAGGGAAGGTTTGAATCGGTGGAGGAATGGCAGAAGCGCACTTCCTTTCTCAATACAGAGAAAAAATATCGGGAACTTTTGCGCGAAAGAATGGATCAACTGCTGTCGGATGCTGAGCTGCAACTCGACTATAACCCGGAAACCGAGCGCTTCACCATCCACTCAAGCTGCTTTGCGGATTTTCAGTTGCGGGTACCAAGGAGCGAAGCGGATTGTTTTCGACAACAATTTCAGAAAAATAATTTCCGCCAGCTTGTATTCGACTACCAAAGCGAGAACCGGAGTATTGTGGTGGACTCGGTAATGCTCTATAATCCCTGCAACCAGTTGAGCTATACATTGCATGACCCTTCCGATATCGCGATAGTGAGTCCAGGCGACAGCCTGCCGCCAACCGGTATTTCAGCATTGGAAAAAAGAAGCATCACCATCATCAACGAACTGGAAGTAAAATCCAAAACCGTGGAGCTTCGCTTCTACGACAATGGCTCCATTGATGGCGATATCATTTCTATCTACTTCAACGGCACATTGATACAGGAACGACAAACCCTCAGCGCCAGCCCCATACGCCTCACCCTGCAATTACGCGAAGGCAGCGATAATGTGATTGCCATGTATGCCGAAAACCTTGGCGCCATTCCCCCAAATACAGCCCTGATGTTGGTGGACGATGGAACAAATACCACAGAGGTACTGCTTTCATCAGATTTGAACGCGAGTGGAGCCGTGAGGATAAGGGTAGCCAAACCCTGATAAATCCCGGAATAGAATTATCAGGGATAAACAATTAAGTATATAAAGGCCATCAAATTCACCAGCAACACGGTGCCATACACTACATTGCTTCGACCACTATTCAACGACAACATGACGGTGAGCACAGAAAGCATGAGCAGGATAATAGACAAATAATCCAACCCCAGGATGATCTGCATATCATAAAGATGGGAAACGATGGAAACGGCAGGAATGGTTAACCCTATACTTGCCAGCGCAGATCCCAGTGCGAGGTTAAGGCTTGTTTGTAGTTTGTTGTTTCTTGCCGCTATTACAGCCGCAATCCCCTCGGGAAGTAAAATTATGATGGCGATAACGATACCCACCAGGGCTTTGGGCAAATGATAGCTTACAATTATTTCTTCGATGGTGGGTGAAAGCGTTTTGGCCAAAAGCACTACAATCGCCAGGCTCACCAGCAGGAAGATCACACTGGTAACAAGCGAGCGGTTACTGACCAGCTTCTTGTCCGGCTCTGTCGTTCCCTTATCGGCCGCCAGAAAATATTCGCGG
>JBIQMS010000019.1:0-75574 GCA_044463125.1 Terrimonas ferruginea | reverse complement strand
AACGGTGGGTCAACATAAACAGGAATGGTGGGTCAACATGGTCAGGAATCTACAGCCAACTGCATCCTTTATGTTCCGATCATCTTTTGTAGAAGTGGGGTAGATTATTTCCAAAGTGCTTGAACAAATCAATAGTATTGTGGCGGTATCCCTCCGGCCAACTACGTCTTGTCCTGGGTAGATGTTCCATGATGCCTTAGACAACAACGAGCAACTGGCGGAGCATGCCTTGGAGCAGATCCAGGTGTTATATGCAATTGAAAGGCGTTGCCGCGAGCAGGCGCTGAGCTTTGCTGCAATCAAAGAAATACGACAGTCCGAATCGTTGCCCGTCCTGCAAAGTCTGGGAGCCTGGATGAAGGAGCAGTATGTAAACGTGCTACCCAAAAGCATGATCGGCAAAGCCCTGGGTTATAGCATCGAACGCTGGGACCGACTGTCGGCATATGTCAACGATGGCCGGCTCCACATCGACAACAATCCGGTGGAAAACAGCATCCGCCCTGTAGCGTTGGGTCGTAAAAATTATTTATTCGCCGGCTCTCATTGCCTGTCCCGCACTGCGGGAAAGCCGCCAAACGCAGTGGCATGCTCTACTCGCTGCTCGGCACCTGCAAGATGCATGGCATCGAACCTTATGCCTGGCTTAAAGACGTGCTGCAACGCATCGCAGACCATCCGGTCAACCGTGTTGCAGAACTTCTGCCACACCGCTACAAAAAATAATCGGAACTTCAAGGGTGTAGTTGGTCGGAGGGATACGAACTTCTTTTCGATTATTATGTAATATGCACCTTCAAGGTACAATGGAGCTAACCTTATTGCGCGCTCACAGATGTGTTGCATTGCATCACTGGCCATCCGGTCAACCATGTTGCTGACCTTATGCCGCATCAATACAAAAAATAATCGGAACTTCATGGGCGTAGGTGGCCAGAGAGATACGTTGCTTTAAGTTACTTAAATCAGTTTGAAATTCTATTTATTCTGCCCATAAAAAGGGGAATTCAAAATGTATGCCATAGAACGTGATGCCTGCCTCAAAAAAGCCCTGCAATGAATGGCCGATCAACTGGTCTACCATGTTATTACGCTGCCCCTGCAACCCAAAATAAAACGATCGAATCTTCAGCGGTGTAGTTGGCTGGATGGATACAAAGCAAAGTCCAATTTATCGATGATGCGGTTGCGCTAATAACCGAAAATCTGTGCAATCAACATCGAAAAGAACGAAATTTGGTATCCAAAATTGGGTGTACATACTCCATCGGGTCTTAACTTTCTTTGAAAACAGATGCAGACTCTGGATACAGATGCTTACTCCCTTTACACAAGATACTTTATGCTCTAATGCTTTGTATTATCATTTTTCTATATCACGCCAAACATCATAATAACCCATCATTATTTTACAAGTATCGTCGGTAGGATTATTTTGTACAACTTTAACAAGCACTTCAAAATATTCACTTAATGCTACCATAGAAGCATTATACCAATCATTCTTATTAATCGCAATACTTTCAAAATATCGGTCGCCCCTTTGTCTTACATGATCTCTTTCAGTTGAAAAGAAAGATAAAAATATTTCCCTTTCATCTATTTGACTAAGCATCAAAATTTCAGTGCTCGTAATTCGAACTATTACGCTATGAGGATAATCATCATCAATATCAAACCAAACACTTCGCCGGCTTTTTATCCAATAAAGTGAGTGAATTAAAAAACTTGTTGCTTTGGCCAAATTGTAAAAATTAGTTGAGCAGAAAACAGTTTGATATTGATTTATACAAATAGAAAGCCCTCCCATACAATTCCAAAAATTAGAAGGCTTATAGTGTTCATCATCCATTATATCTTTAGAATTTACAATGTTAAAAAAGGAAGTTTCCCTTCCCTCATTTGAACGGTAAATTGTAATAATCTCAATTGGAAGATTCGCTTTCATAATCATTTCTCTTTTGTAAATATCCAGTCATAAACAACTTCAGTAACTTCTTTGCCAACAAAGTAACCGCCTATACCCCCTATAATAGCACCTGGTATTGCACCCCAACCCCCAAACCATGCACCAATAGCTCCACCTCCAGATGCCCCTGCAGTAGCACCTGCCCAACCACCTACTATCGTAGTTATAGTTCTTGCCTTATTATCACTATTATAGATTTCATACAGATCTGATGCCATACCAACAACGATAAGAGCCCTACCTCCCCATTTAGCATATTTCCATGCCCCTGATCCAAATTTATTGTTTGCGGCATTCGCTAGCTCTGTCGTTGCAGCTGATGCGGGCAGATGCCCCCCGATATGTTTTAGTGCAGTCGCATCAGTTATACCCTCAATTTTGGCTAATGAATTTAACGCTGTTTGCATTCCTTCGCTAAAAGTGCCGGTGATAGATTTATTTTTTGCTATATTAGAAAAAATAGTTTCTCCTGCAGCACCACCTTTTTTGGCAGATCGTAATAATGCTATTTCCTGATTTGTCAAATTTGTGATTCCTTCGCCGCTTATTGGATTAAAATGCCCTGTCTTTGTATTAATGCTCCATTTAGTGCCATTTTTTAAAGTTACATTCGTCTCCGTCTTGCCTGATTTCTTAGCTAATTCTAATGCCTCATTAAAGAAAGACTTAACTGTGCTTTCATTTTGCCAAGCAGGATTTGTTATTACAGAATTAGTACCGCCGGGAGGTGTGTTTACAGAAAAATCTCCAGAAAGAACATGACGCCTACTAAAATACTCCCAATTTAAAGTTGGTGGGTCACCCATACCTAAGTAGTCAATTAATGCAACTGGATTGTTATGTGCAAAAACATAAGTACTTTGATACGGGTATTTCTCTTCTAAAGGGTCGCATGATAAGAAGCGACCCAAACGCGGGTCATATATACGAGCTTCAAAAGCAATCTGGTTACTTTCTCCCTTTATCTCATTATCATTCTCCTTCCCATTAAACCCATAACGGTAAGCCGCGGTAGCGGAATAGCTTCGCCCGGGCATCAACATCCCAAACGGATAGGTTCAGTTGCCGGGGAAAGCAAGGTATTATTCAAAGAGCTGAACGGTTGCTTGAAGTTATATGAATCTGTTTGAAACTCGCCTCGCTCTGCACATAATTTATACATTCAAGATGCGGGCGATTAGGATCTATGCCTGGCTCAAATATCTGCTAAAATGCATCGCTAACTTTCGGTCAGCCTTGGCAAGCCTGCTGCCGCGTCATAAAAACTATTCGGAAAATCAATGGTGTGGTTGACGAAAAGATAATCCTCACTGGGTTCCACGAAAAATACACGATGTGACCTATTAGTAGCAAACGCATGCAATCTCTGGATATTAGGCTACAGAAATCGTCAATTGCGTACATAAAAACTGTGTTTTATCAGAATATTTTCACCTAAACTTACAGTTACGGAAAATATACTAGAATTGAATCGGACATAGCAATTATCACCGGCTTAGATGAGTAGTCTGCCTTTAGCAAGTTAACATCCTTGATACGTTCAATACCGTACAACCTTGATCCAACAGAAAAATTAAAGCTACTTTCGCCAGAGCGCCTTATCAATATTTGTGCAAATTCCTTTCCGCTTTCTTGCACACTAATCCTATAGAGATTTTCATCGGCATATTTCCAAACTCCACGAAAGTCAAATTTCTCAATATTTCTACAAATTTCCTTATCTATCGGTTCCGGCAGAACAAAGCTCCCATGAATTGACCCATCTATAAAATAAAAAAAGTGACAACTCTTATCTTTAAATCTAGTCTCTATATAAAAACTCGTATCAATATTCTCCTCCAATATATCTCTGAAACCAATCAAATCAAGTTCATAGCGCTCAATTGACTGAACTAAGCGTATTTTCTTTTCACTAGTTGAAGCAGTACTGCACCCTAAAAAAAAGGTTATGAAAACACAAATCTTAAATATGAAGTTTAATAAGTTTCTCAACATGCCATTAATTTGAATCAGAATTTACTTGGCGGCTATATGCTTCTGATATATAGTTACCTCTCTCATCTTGGGTTAAGAAAATCCCGCTGCGATCCACTTTCTCAATTTTAAATTCTCTAAACATGGCCGGATCTAAGCCTTGTTTTGCAATTACAGTTTGTTGTGCATATGCTGTAAAGTAAGTTTTAAAGACTATCTCATATCTATTGGCTCCAACTTCTTCATATGAAACAGAATGACCGGACCCTTTTGATTGCCACAAAGCATTTGTGTAGTCTGGAAATTTTTCATTACCAGCAATGTAAGCTTGATCCAAGTCATAGGCTTGTGCCCTTTCAACTGCAAGTCCTTCCAGATTCGATGTCTTCGATTCAAATCGATCATACTCACTCTTTGCCAAAATTACTCCAGTAACTTCAGTACTTTGGGCACTAGCGGATCCCTTGAATGGGCCTGTGCTACCAATAGATAGTCCAAGTTGAATTGAAGCCCCCATAAATTCACCATCATCAGAAAGTTCTATAGCCCCAGAAACAAAGCCAACACCCCCGGATATAGATTTGCCTCTACCCAACAAGTCTTGAAGTTTTGAAGCATTTTCATTGTAAACGCTGAATCCAATAGATATGCCTAAGGAAAGGTCTGTTGATTTGCCCCCTTCTAGGAAATCCAGCGCTGTGGCCAAACCTCCTCTCTGAGTAAAGGCCAATACATTTCCGTTATTGTCAACAGCTATTCCATTTGCCAGTCCCACTGTATGTGAAACTGCATTATATTGCCAACCCCATGAGACTCCAACAATTTTTGAAGTAAATTTTGAAACAACTCTCAATGCGCTTACAGGCTCTTGCCCATCAAGGTCAATTGCAGAGATTGGCATGTTACCTGCAAATTGATATGGGGCATAAAACGGGAAGCTTTTCATCAACGGATCCACACTCAAAAACCTTCCCAGCCGTGGATCATATATCCGCATACCATAATCCTGCTGGCCGCCTTCCCCTTTTACCTCGTTGTCGTTCTCCTTCCCATTAAACCCATACCGGTAAGCCCCGGTAGCGGAATAGCCCCGCCCAGGCATCAACATCCCAAACGGATAGGGGTAGTTGCTGCGGAACCCAAGGGGTTATTCAAAAAGCTGAACGGTTGCTTGAAGTTATATGAATCTGCTTGAAACTCGCCCCGCTCTGCACATAATTTATACATTCAAGATGCGGGCGATTAGGATCTATGCCTGGCTCAAATATCTGCTAAAATGCATCGCTAACTTCCGGTCAGCTTTGGCAAACCTTCTGCCGCGACATAACAGCTATTCGGAACATCAAGGGCGTAGTAGGACGAAGGGATACTTCATCTAATTAATTATGCTCCGAATACTTTCAACATCTCAATTAGATCGTCTATAATTCGACTCGCTAAGTATCTTTGGAAGAAACCTCGATGAGTTCTCTTCTGTAAACTATGGTTAATAGCATCTCCGAAAAGCCGTCTCCAAGCAAAAATAAACGCCCCTGTGCTAACAAATAAAAGGCGCATGCCTCTGTCGCTAACAATAATCCGGATTGACCATCAATTTCTCCAACCGGGACAAGTTTAGATGCAATGATCTCCGAGTAAAAAGCCATGGATTCAGGATCGATTTCCGAACTTGTGTCTAAATTTAATCTAATGTTGCCGTAATGTCTATCTGGAGTTATATATTCAATATTGATATTCCAAAACTCTTTAAATAAATCTATTAGGCATTCACTTTGGATCAAATATCCAAATTCTTTCAACTCATCTAACATAAAGGCAACTTCAATCTGACGGCCCTTGAACCATCCCGCTTCTTGAACAATTGACTCAATATATGGTGTCACTTTCATTGTCTTCCCTTGGTACCTTTTAATAACGAATTGCAGTTCATACACGGTGCTTTTGGGGAAATTATTCTACCTGAAGAGAACTCTAAATTACTGAATATAGCACTTCCCCGATATGTTTTGCCTGATCTTAAACTGAATGTCGCTGGAGTTACATTTGATTTAGAAGCTCCAGAATTCAGGATTTGGTTAAGAGCTTTCGGTTCTGCACATTGTAAAACACTCCATTTTTCAAGAGAAATTGAAGCAGCACCAAGCTTACCGTTTAATTCACCGCCCCCAAATGCACCATTTGTACCTATTGTGATTTTACCTTCCGCTTCCATTGCCGAAACCACTCGAAACGTCGGCCTACGAGGCAGCATCGATTCAAGAACTGCGTAATCTATCGCTGCCATTTCTGAAGTATAAAATGATCGAGGTGATCCCTTAATGCTTGGTGCAACGATTAACGCCGGTCTTAAAATTGCTGTTGTCCAAAACTTTGCGTCCGCGTAGTCATTACCGTAGGCTTGTATATCATCCATGTATGGCTTCATAATCCCATTCCAATCCTCAGGTGTCATCAAAAAAGGATTAACATATTTTGGATTGAACAGCTGACTAAACACTTCTTTCGGCTCCGTAATTAATTGCCTTGTTCCCTCGAATGTTTCAGTGACTAGTTGCCCGACACCTGTCATAAAGCCCACAATCTTATCTCCAGTTGAATTTTCCGGAATGAATTCAAAGAGCCCTATACTCGGAGTCAGTGGATTGTTTCTAGCAGTAAACTTAAACGCATGTACGCTGAAACCCGGTCTAATGGTGTCCCCCAAAACGTCTGTATAGTTTATTGGATTACCGGAAAAAGTATTGTATGGACTAATCGCTGAACTTGGCTTTGGATCAGTTTCCCACCTCCGCCCCAACCTCGCATCATACTGCCAAAACTCAGCCGTCATACTATTCCCATTCGGATCGATCTCTGTGCTTTTTTCCTGGCCATTAAACCCATACCGATAAGCCCCCGTAGCGGAATAACCCCGCCCGGGCATCAACATCCCAAACGGATAGGGGTAGTTGCTGGGGAAACCAAGGGGTTATTCAAAGAGCTGATAGGTTGATTGAAGTTATCTCATAACCAACAAAACTATTGAATAGCTTTTTTCATGTCAATATGAGATGGAGGGTGGGATTCGTTTGAGTGACATTTTACTTAGAAGCTTCCGGATTAAGCAGTTGATTAAACACTCAGTACTCTGCTCATCACAAAGAATTCTGTTCGTCATTGGCCGGAGAAAAACTCCGATACCTCAAAATGACAAACACTTGCTAGTGAATCGCGCATATTTCCTGGAAACTCGCCAAAATAACCCAACTTGAAGTAATAGCAGGATGAATCCTGCATTTTTTCTTGAGCGTATATGGAGGCCAAATAACCATAAGGATTTTTCTGCCTACTACCCCACTTCTCATAGGCCAAAAAGCAAAGCTTCGAAAGAGTTCTTTCGTTTTGCTCGTATGCGACCACTGCTGTTAAATATAGTACTTCATAATAATCAATATCCAAATCCTGAAAGAAATAATTGTTTGTATTGTAAACAGCGCCACTTTTTTCTTTTGAGGCTATTGCTCTTACAAGGTATTCAAGTGAAAGTTCACCGTTTCCCTCCAATCGAGTTAGAATTGCAAGATAATAACAAGTAAAAGGATTTAACTTATCAAGATCATAAGCTTGCATGAACGCCTTCTTTGCAACTGACTGGTTGTTAAGGGCCAAATTAATATGACCCTTTAGCTGTAGTGCTTTCAAGCATTTTGGATCATTTTTGAGCATGGTCTCCAGTGACCTTAGGAATTGCATGCTATCATCCCGATTATGCATACTAGTTATAATATCAAAATAACTATTTCTAAGCTTTTCGCAAGAAAGTTTACGACCGCATGAAATGGAGAAGAAGGTGGAAATGAGTAATGAAATACCAATCCATCGAACTTTTATAAAATTTCTATTGTTCATGTACTTAATTACGATTAATATTTGTATTGTCGGCGGGAACACGATTGTTTATTAGTTGGTTGCGCTTGTTCATTTCATTTTTAAGTACATCCTTTTCCCTGTCTTTAACAATATCATTCCAGATATCTTTTCCGATCTTCAAGAGGTCCTTGTTTGTTTCTAAACTACCTGTAGGAGTTGTCATTAATGGCTCTTCTCCATTTAGCAGATAGTCGGCTATTTGGGTAAGACTTCTATCGTTTCGATATTCCTCAGGTATTTTTGGGAGCCAATCCTGCAACTTATTTGCCATTTCACTGACCAAGAAGTTTGATTGGTTTTCGGCTTCAGTGAACTCGTCAATCGAAATAAAGGCTGCAATTCCAACGGCAACCAATCCAATTACAGTCACAGCTGCGCCTAACTTGTCTCCACGGGTAAAATTAACTTCATTGATTTTGATACCAACATTAGCAAAATTCCTTGTTACTTTATCTTGATGCTTCTTAGACGCATTAATTAACACGTCCTTAGTATACACGAATTTGTTACTAATACCAGACTCATGTTCAGCAAGTTGCTCCTCTTCGTTTAATGTTGGAATAAGTACATCCTTTATACTCTCAGATACCTTTGGCTCAAAATTGACTTGGGCGAAGTCTATTAATAAATCACTTTCGTAAGTTGTCCAGTGGACTCCTTTAGGCCCAAATTCTGGCAACAATTTACTCCTGGAATATCCAGTGAAATTTTGGTATATCAAGTATGTTTTTACTTTAGTGATTAATTTAAGTTCTGGGTTATAATTTATAAATGCACTCACTTTCGGACGTTTTGAGCTAGTATATTCCAGACCATCGAGATCAATTCCTTCAATTGGGCTATTACTCGCAAACTGATAAGGTGTTAATTCAGGAAATTCTTTGCCTATCGGATCCACACTCAAAAACCTCCCCAACCGTGGATCATAAATCCGCATGCCATAATCCTGCTGGCCGCCTTCCCCTTTTACTTCGTTGTCGTTTTCCTTCCCATTAAACCCATACCGATAAGCCCCCGTAGCGGAATAACCCCGCCCGGGCATCAACATCCCAAACGGATAGTAGTCCTGCTGTGAAAGAACTTCTGCAATATAATAATCTATTTGCGTATCGCCACCCACATCCACGCCGATTTTGCGGTCGCTGATGGTAGCCAATACATTGCCCAGGTGGTTGCTCAGCTCATATACCCGCTTGCCCTCTACGCCGTCGGCCACCGTTTCGATATTGCTGCTGTAGGCATCATTGCCGAGCGGAGACGACTGGTTCAGCGTAAGGCCGGGCCTTAGCAATCCCACGCGGCTACTGCCATAAAGGTGTTGCTCCTCCCAGGTATAGCTTTCGCCATTGCGGGTATAAACCGCCATCACATTGCCCTGGGCATCGCGAACATAATAGGTAAGCACCGCGCTTTCACCCTGGGTTACCGATTTGCGGATGCGGTTGCCACTCACATCATAGCCATAACTGATAACAGTACCATCCTTTTTGTTGATGGAGGCGATCTTTCCATAAACCGTCCAGCGGATAGCAGTAATGTCTTCGGACTCGTCGGCTATCAGGTTGCCAATGCGGTCGTATTGGTAATTATGGGCGGGCTGGTCGTCGATATCCGCAGTGCCGTTCAGGGACTGGCTGTACAGGTTGTCGGCTACTGCATCGCGTACCTGCTGCAATTGGTTATGGCGAAGGCGGCCGGCGGCATCGCGCTCATATTGGTAGCTAAGCTGATCCATTGCGAGGGGCATATTGCCCTGATCGGCTCCATGCCGCTCATAGCTAAGGATATTGCCATTGGCATCGTAGCTGATATTCTCCGCATAAGCTGCCATCACGCTGCTATTGCTCCAGGTGCCGGGATTGCTGCCCAGAGCATGCTGCCGCATGGCTTTGAGCCGGTTGAGCTGGTCGTAGCGATAGCTGTATGCCACCGTTTGCCCGTTGTTCAACTCGCTCCAGGCATATGTGGCATGGCTGATATTGCCATTGAAGAGGGATTTGCCGGTAGCATCGCCGGCAATGGTTTCATTGGGCGCATCATACTGCAATCCAAATGCCGGGGCATTGCCCGCGCCAATGGGTATATAATCCTGTAAACCGAGGCCCGGACGGCCATAATAACCCAGGCTAAATGCAAACACATCGCGCGACACGTTGGCGAAGAGTGAACCCGCCAGTCCATCACCGCTCATGTCTTTGGCGGCATCCAGCACCTGGCTGTTCACTCCTTTAAGCCAACCCTGTAAGGTATATGCATAATCCATCCCCTGCACACGCTGATCGCCCAGCTCCGTCCTGGCCAGTGGGCCGTGCATATAATAACGATAATGCGCTTCGCTTACCAACGGACCCGTACTGAAATTGTGTCGGGTACTGTAATAGTCGGTCAGCCTGTTCTCGGCATCATAGGCATAGCTATGTCCAAACTGATCCCACTTGCCTGCCTGATAGCGCACGCGGTTTACTTTTCCGCTTACAAGATCATATTCGTAGCGGATATGCTTAATACCCTGGGTGCCGGTGAGGAAAAGGGCTTCCGTTGCCTGCTGATCGGCATTTTGCTGATACAGATCCGATACATTGCCGATGATATCATAATTATAATAACTGGCGGCCGAAAGGTTGTTACCGTCCTCAAGCAAGCGGGTAGCGGCTACCCGCTTACGCAGGTTGCGCTGCTGGCCGGCCAGTGATGTTGGCGCCCAATTCGGCTGCACATCATAAGCCGTTTGCGTTACCTGCCGGTTGATATTATTATCCAGCCAGATGGCCAGGTCTGCAGGTGTGCGTGCAATGTCTTCCGTAAGCGCGCCGTTGGGTATGGAGGAAGGCGTAAAGTCGTAACGTTCCCCTGTTTCCACAATACGGCCCTGCGCATCATACAAAGTATAGCTGTAGCGCTCAGCGGCATCATTGGCCACCGGATCCTTTTGCTCGGCGTTCTGAGAAGCCACCAAACGCCCCAGGCGATCGTACCAGAATTGTGATACCCCACCGTCGGGTGATTCCTGACGGATCACCTGGTTCAGGCTATTGTAGGCATAATGGGTGGGCAACTGGTGGTCGGGCACCACAAAGGGCGACTGATATTCGATAACAACCGGATCGTAAACCGGCGCGCCATCAGTGCTCCAAAGCCATCCCGTAGAGCCAAGGAAGGCATTGTTGCTGCCGACAATATCTGGCGCGAAACTTCCCGCTACGGGATCCAACGGCCAGTTGGCTACCAGTCCCGGTGTGGCCGGATCCAGCAATATTGACCTGTTTTCCGCTATCTGGCTGCCCGACCTTGCCGTATTCCAGATGCGTATATCATCTGTTTTCCCCTTCATGGCGCCATACTGCCCACCACGCAGGTTGTTGCTGGGCCATACAGTTCCCATCTGCGAGGTTAGCCCTGTAGCCGCCAGGCTTCCATTGATGTAAAGTGAGGGTTGCCGGTTGTTGTACACAACAGCAATATGTGTCCAGTTGTTGATGGTTCCGGACCAGGACAGGGTTACGGGCATATAGCCATCGGCGCTTTCCACTACCTGCACGCCGTTGGTGCCTACCGATACACCCGCACCCGCTATATTCAACAGGCTCGGATTGCCGGGATAAATGGCATATTTCTGTCCTACCTGACCGGCCAGCAGGGCCGCGCCTGCGAAGCCGGGCGTAAATAGTGCGATGGATTCAGAAGGTTTCGCCCAGAACTCCATGGTGAAGGTATTGGAGACCGTGCTGATATTATTTTCGATCAGCAACTGCCCCGATGAAGACAATACTTCCAGGGAACCAGGGCTTTGGCTGGCAATGGTATTGGGCGATCCGGGTGGCGGAATATTAAAGCGGGCCCAGTTGAGTAGCGGACCATTATTGCTGCTGAGGGTAGCGAGGTCGCCCACCGGTGAGAGACAGGCATTCTGGTAATCGGCCAGCACTTCGGCCCCGGTGGCCACTCGGTTGTAAAGGCGCAGGTGCTTGAGATCGCTCAGTCGGTTCTCGGGCAGTACCGGGTTGCCGCCTGAAGAACCAATGCTCCATTCAAATGGATAGGCAGGCGCCTCGGGGCCGGAGAGGTTGGTCAACAATTCGCCATTTACAAAAAGCTGAAGACCGCTGGTAAGCATGGAACCGGTGGACTGTACAAGCACATGCGTCCAGTTGTCGAGCGCGGCATTCTGCTCCAGCGCCGCTACCGCCCCGGAGGAAGCCACAATGCTGATGCCGCCATTGCCATCGGGTTGCAGCTCAAATAGCTCAGCCCAAACATGCCCATCCCTGACGGCGGTTTGCCATAAATATTTTTGGTCGGGCGTTACCCAGCGGGTTTGCCGGTAATCGCCCTCTGCATCACCCCCAAACCAAAACTCAATGGCGCGGAGGCTATTGCTGTTCAAAGCATCGCTTACTGCCGTTAATGCCGTAGTTGCATCCAGTATCACCGGTTGGTCCACGGGTGAACAATTGGGCACGCCATCCCCACCATTTTCGACGTATTCCTCTATCCGGGTAATTTCCTCATCGCTTAACAGCGCCACGCCTTCGGGTGGTACGGTTTTTACCAGGTTGCCGCTTTGATCGTAATAGTAAAGCGTGTAATGGTACTCATAAAGGTCGCCCGTCAACTTCGCGGATGCCTGGGACTTTAAGCAGGTAGAGATATAATTGTTGCGAAACTTGCGACGTTCCTCTTCAATATACCGGGCATACTCCTGCCCTGCCCTGTCATATACAGTACGCAGTGTGTTTTCGAGACAAACCAATTCATAATCGGTTAGTATGGCAGGAGTGGCGGGCTTGTTGTAAAGCGCTGCATTGGCGTTAGCCACACAACCTTCGTTCATAAAATCCATGTATTCATCATAGCTCAGCGTGAAACCGAACTGATGATTCAGGCTATTGGCGAGCAGTGTGCGGAATAGTTTGGTACCTGGCTCCACATTGGGATACTTATCCCGGAAGTCGTTGTAATAATAGTCAACATCCGTGCAGGTGGCCCATCGGTTAAAGTTGGCATCCCCCGGCACCGCGGGCGCGAATACGGCTGGCAGGATAAGCGTTTCATTCAACATCCGGCATCCGATATTGCAGCGGTATTCGAGGTCGGCAAGTTCACTTGCGGTTAGCTTATAGTCATCTCCCAGTTCATTCTGCAGGTAACTATGAAAGGTTCCGGGACTACCCGCCTGCGTCCATCTTGTCTTCATCGCGCTCACACGGGTGCATATATCCGGGTCCAATAGCAAAACAGAGGGGTTGCTGACAATTGGAGTTTTATCATGGGGAAAGGGTTGCTCAAGCAGGAACTGATTAAAGCCGTTACTACGCAGATTAATATCCAGGGGATTCAGCACACCTGCGAATACAGCCGCGAAGGAAGCGTAGCCACCGCTGGATACATGCGGTGAAGGCAGGGTGCTGGCAGGACGAATATTTTCGGCCGGAGCAATTTCAATGTATTTACGGGCAACCAGCTCCAGTTCGTTTACCAGCGTAATCAGATGGTTGCTGGGAACACCCGGCGCCGCATCATTAAGCGCGGCGAAGCGCCGCGGTACCCCTTCCGCATCATCTTTCGCGTTTTCCTCGGTAACAACAGACCAAAGCCGGTTGAGCCAGAACAGCTTTTGTTCTGCCAAATCCTCAATAGCACGAAGCCTATGCTCGGCTACCTGCTGAGCAATGAGCAGATCCAAATCATTTTGGCTGGTAACAAGCGGCAGGTTGCCCAAAATGCAATCCAGAGCCGCCCCTTCATCTACATAATCATTGTATCGCCGAACTTTGCCGGCATATAAAGCCGCCCTTGGATCATCGGCACAGGTGGATGCCGGCGTGCCGGGTATGGCAATGTCGACACAGTTTACGGCCGTGATGGTAACATTTGAAACAGATATACCCAGGCCACCTGCGCACATGGCCGCCTGACCCGATGCGCTATTCAATACCAGCGAGTAGCTGGTGGTAACGTTATTGGATAGGGTTACGTCGAAATAAACGGTGATCTGCTTGTAGGCGGGGAAGGGCAGGTCAGTTGAACCACCATTGTAAAAAATACGTACGGAATTGCCATCACTCAAGCCCTGGCAACCATTGCCCGATATATCCCATGAAAAATCGCCGGGCAACGGACAGGTAAAATTCGGATCCACGCAACTGACGCTTGTAGGGTAATAATCACGGTAAACTAAATAAGATGCCGGTTGAGCGGGAGGCGTAGTATTCTGGTGAGAATAACCCAGAAATATCTCCGACTGTCCGGAAGGAAATAAAACATTGTAATAGTTTACTTCTTCCTCATTCGGATTGCCTCCCGGCACATATGTAGCCTCTTCTTCTGAAATTTCAATAGTAAAATCCTGCGGCGCCAAACCATTGTTGTAAACCAGGTAAACCGAGCATGTTTCCCAATGCTCCTGACCTGAAGAATTGATAGAGCAATTACGATGTTGCAGCGTAAAGCTGTTGATATTGATGCCACAGGGCGTATATCCTTCGGATCCGCTTCCGCAGTAAGAAGGGTTTTCCGAATTGAGGCAGGCTACTTCCAGTATTTCGCCTTCCAAAACAGATGCCAGTCCGGGAATGGGTCCCGAATGACTTTGCCCCTTATTTACAATCAGGGTGCTCACCACATTCGAAACTGTATTTCGAACCTTGATGCGGTAGCTACTCAGGAATTGACCATTACCCGTATTGTAAATTACTCGGATGCCTTCCGTAGTTGCCTGCAGCGAGTAATTGTTCAGGGGCCCGGGGGGATTACACGACAATGCCGCGAAAAGATCGTTACCTACATAACAGTTCTCACAGGAAGGATTATCGGCCAGCTTGGCGAGACGCAGGTATTTGCTCTTCAGTTTTAGGTAATATGCCCGGAAAAGTTCCCATTCCATCGATAGTGAACGGCAGTTGGGGTCGAAATTGTTGCATACCCAGGAATCCTGCAACTGTTGAGCTGTAGGTGAGCTATTGAGTGGAATACAGTACAACTGCCATTGCAGCAATTGCACAATGTTCTTTACGGCCATGGGGTTGCCGTTTACATCGGGCACCGTTGCGCGCAACACAGCGGAAAGATTATTCATATCCGCGAGCATCTTCGTCTTATAGCTCACGCCGGCGCCACCTGAATTAAAGAAGGGATCCAGGTCAACGATTGCATTTGGATCGGCATCATTGTAGAATCCGCCCGTTTGTGCCTGGGCTCCTGTGTTAATTTCTTCGCGAAGCTTATTGTCGAAAGCAAAACTGCTGCTGTTTTGTGTACACCATAGGTAACTGCAATACTCCACATGTCGAGTTACAAAATCATCGGCCCATTCCGGGTGCAACTCATAGGCTTTGATAAACATCTCCAGGGTTACTTCCGGATCCTTGATATGACGCAATACTCCATCTTCATCCGTAAATTCAAAATTGGTGATGGCAGGATCATCTTTATAAGAATTGCCAGTAATACCGTTCTTCGTGCTTATTATGCTGATATCGGCTTGCCCCGAAGGAATGGAAAAGGTTACTGGGTCAAACAAGAAGTACTGCCCGCCGGGCCTTACATCCGACTTCATCAACTGCAGATTAGTTTCGCACGGTGAAGCCAAAGCACATTCGCTTTGTGCCGCCGCGCATTTTGCCTGAAGGCTGGTATAGGTTTCATCAATCCAGGTTTGAATTACCGGATCGTTGATATCGAAATTGGGAAAGGCCGCATATTTTTCCGCTTTCAATTTTTCAAGAATCTCATTGACTTTCGCGATAAAGTTGGACCGGGTACCCAGTTTTTCCTCGCAGGTGGTACATTCAGTGAAACAGGATTCCAACTCGGCCATTAAAAGTTCACTATTGAAAAAGTGCTGAATCGTGAACAGGTCGATATTGTTCGCGATATAGTAATCGGTTTGGTCGCGGATCACGTCTTCACTCATGCGCAATTTGTAGGCTACCGTATATCCGCCCAGCCTGCTAACGGTGAACTGTACATTCTGAGCAACGGGTTCGGCATTGGGGGCGCAGGTCGTTTCATTAATCTGAAAGGGCTGGGAACTGGAACTGGCGATCAGTTCACCGCAATCATCCTTGATGCTGACTTCAATTTCATAATAGCAATTGCTGCAGAAAGTCTGTGCATTTTCCGCATTCCAGGGTCCCAGGGCGGCAGGGCTGATGCTGTATTGCAGGGTGTAATTGCCCGATACGGAGGCAAGAAAGGTTGCCGTAGCTTCCTTCTCCAGTGTTTGCGTATTGGATTGAAAATCGCCCGGTGCCATCAGGCGCTGTGTAATTGTTTTTCTTGCCACTCCTTCATCCCCGGAGGGAAGTTCATCCAGGCTGGCGGGCGCCTGCCCACCCAAAGCCGTAGCAATGGTACGCCCTTTGGCATCCACATAGCTAACGCTGACCTGACCATTGGCATCTACTACCATATTTTTCAGGTAATGGGAAGCATTGCCCGCTTCCATACCAAATAAGCGATAAAGCTCGCTTTGCAATGGTTTCCCGTAGAAGTAGCTGGTTTCATGTCCGCTACCTAACCGGAAAGCTTTTCCTACGCCTCCCTGGCTACGAATCCTTCCTGTATTGTCGGCCAGGTAGGCGGTTTGCGTAAAGGCAAAACCTTCCGCGTTGGGCAGGTATTTGGTGAAATAATAATTGCTGTTTGCGACATCTGCTGTAGCATAAGGATTCTGAGGCGAATAATAAAGCGCAGCCCCATCAGCTGTATTGAGGGCCGGAGCGGGCGTTACACAATTCGCAGCGTTCAAAAAGTCTTCAAAGCTATAAGGATCTCCATTGCTATTCTGATTGACATTGGGATAAAACTGCAACTTACCCGCGAATCGGGGCAGCGAAGTACCTGCCGTTGCCTGGTCGAGTACTGGCGATGGCAGTATATTCAGCGCGGGCCGGCCCATATTGTCGTAAATGGTTTCAGCCGCAATGGCAATCTGATCTTCATTGTTTACAGTTACCGTTTGCCTGCCACGCATGGCCCCGTCAAAATAGGCCATCACTTCCTTACGCTTGCCCTCTTCCGCATAGGAAGCATTGTATTGCCAGTTCAGATTTTCTTCGTGAAAGGCTATAGCAGGAAACTCCAATTCATCCTGATCATCGCGCAGGTATTGCCAGTTGCTGGTTTGCCTTACGCCCGTGATCGCATCATAAGCTGCGGATCGCACACGCGCCAGCAGAAACCCTTCCGTAAAAGGAAGATTGATGGAGTATTCGAAACCTGTAATAGTTACGCGGCTATTATCAAACCGCATCCAGCCGTCAATAGTCGATTCACTAATAGCTGAAGGATTGGTTTCAATGAGCGATCCATTTTCACTCATCTGATCCACAAAAGTCCATTCAATGTCAAACTCCTCGTATCCCGGAAAGTCAAGGGCCTCCCAGGAAATCCGCATTTGGTTCATCCCCGACTGATAAGTTGGTGAAACACGAAGTGCCTGCATTTCGCCACTCTGCATTCCCTCCGGCATTTCCGACTGGATTTCGGCATTTACGTCCTTTTGAAAAGGATATTTTCGCTTGACCTGAATTTGATTATGAATACGAAATACCGGCGGTAATTCGGAGCCCCATTCTGGTGAGGCAATGGAATCGACCAGCACGGTTACTTTAAAAGCATTCTGAAAACTGTATTGATCCACACTTTTGTAAAAGCTACCCCTGGCTGTATCATAAGCAACTACCAGCTTAATATTGTCCAGCACGTGAGGTTCCTCCTGGTCGCGGCTTGAAAAATATTTAATCTTCAGGTATAGCGTACAGGTAAACCTGCGGTTATAGTAAAAGAATGAACTATCATGCCTGAGCTCAAATCGCACAATATTATCCACTGAAATATTATTGATCTGGTTCCATTCGGCGCTGCTCAAATTGATGAACTTGTCGTCCACCACCGTGCAGGAATCGTTTTTGCCGATGGCGCCCGACATCGATTTAACATAGGATTCGTCAGCCGCCGTGGCATTAAAAGCATTGGCCATCAACAGTGCGGTCAGGAACAAAAACGGAAGAATGATGAATCGGTATCGCATGAATTTTGCCGCTTTTATGGTTGATTCATTGTAGCGTCAACAACCTGGTATTCCGTCAATTTCTCACCAGGCTCCCATCCCTTCTTCCCTCGCTTTAGCGCCTCATGAAACCTGTTGGATATAAAGCCTGTCTTCATAACAGGGTACTCAAACTCTGTTCGTGAAACCCAACATGCGGGAACCCTATCCGCACTTAAGCCATCGGCTGATTCCTCGTCCTCTTTAAGCCAGGCGATTTCGCAGCCTTTTATGCGGTAATCAATAGTGTCGTATTCAACAACAGTTTGCCAAATTTCCGGCTGCGTTTCATTGATGAAGACTATCTTTCTATGCGGTCCTTTTCCATGTTGCACCTTCCCGCGTATTCGAAAACTGGCATCCTCTTTCAGCAGGTCGTTGACAGGCGTCATTTCCCTGGCCATTTGTTCCCAATCTTGTTGCAATCGGCTGATCACGATTTCCTTATAGTCGTGATCCACTTGTGCATGCAAGGAATCGTAAATCAATACCTCCAGAATGTCGAGCCTGCTCCAAATGGCTTTCCCCTGCCGGCAAAACTCCAGTTCCTTTTCTTCCAGAATTTTATCAGATTCATGGCCGTCGTAAAGTTTAATTCGCCCCTTCACATAAGTGTCATCGGTAGTCTGCCTATTGGCCAGCTTTCGGAATTCATCCTCAAACGCCGGTAGTGGCGCTTCTCCTTTCCGCCACAAACCTGATTGGGCCGCGGCCCAAAGGAGTCCCAGAAAGCAGATCGTAAACAACCCTCCTATCCAATATTTTCTCACTGGTTGATTCATGATTTCAGCATTTAAAAACGTTTACGTAATGATTGACGGCTTTCACTGATCGTCATAACTCCGCGTTCGGTCTCCTTCTTCACTCTGACCGGTGTTCCTTCGTCGTCGTATTCATAATAGGTGGCAAAATTGTTCTCATCCAGTTGAGCCATCAGGCGAAGCGATTTATTGTCGTACACATAGCTGGCCATCTGGCCATCGAATGGATGAATTCGAATGTCATCGATATAGGCGCCCGCAGCTTGTATCGAAAGGTTAAATACGGATCCTGCATCAAAGTACATTTCCAGTTTTTTCCACCCTTCCACAACCGTTACGGTTCCGCTATGGGACTGACCATTTAGGGTTAGATTTACAGCGTTAAGGGTATTGGTACCCGGGCTACCATCTTTCACCCAGCAACTGAACACATATTTTTTTCCATCAATGGGAGCAAATCCATTCGCCATCTCATTGTTGTTCAAAACATATCTTCCTACTCCATCGTAACCAAGAACAGTGCCTGCGGATGGTTGAGCAGCGCCGGCATCAAGCTGCAGGGACAATGTGCCATCGAGGTAATAACTGTTCCTTCCGGTATGGGATTGGGCGGTAGTGATGTATCCCCCCGGACCCGTCCAGCTACCGGATGAATTGGTAATGCCCAGATCAAGGTGGCGGAGTGGCGGGCAAAGAGGTGCATTTTCGCCCATCAGATCGAAATCATAATCTTCAAATCCATCAAAAGCGATTTCATTGCGCCGGCTATTGGCGGCAACGGCTGTAGCCAGGGTTTGTTGATAGCCATAGAGGGCGGAGCCGTACCGGCCCAAAGCGTCAACACTCTCCGTTTCATTCCCCATTTGATCATAGTAAACAGCCTGTTTGCTCCATACCCAGCGGGACTTCAGGTCAGACGCGGGATAGTTTTGCAATGGGTCCACCTGGGCTTTTAAATTCCCCTGCTCCCAGTTCCAGAAATTGGTGAACTGATTATAATAGCCATTATTCCTAATGTCTGTACCAGCAACCTGGCTACTGATACCCGCGTCCTGATTGCGGCTTGTCGTGTACACATAACTTTGCAAGGGTCGCCAATTACCCAGGATTCCTTTTTGATATGGGTTTATTCTTCTGCCTTCGGGATCCACACAGGTCATAGTTGGTGGGCCAGAATAATCAAGGGTAAAACTTAGTAATGAAGTGTAATTACATTCAGGATAAGTACCACATTCAGGAAAGACTTGCAAACCTGAGCCCACCGTTGAGCAATTGTCGGTCCTGCGAAACTCATAAGCGCAAGCACCTGTTTTGACTATACAATACTTATATATAAAGGCGGTTTGTCCTCCAACATGACCCGACAGCTCGTTTCGTAGGGCTTCGTCCGTCAACTGAGAATTGGCCAGAGTCAAAAAATCGGGGTGTACTGAAGTTATGTTTAATTGATAATCCCCCATTTTAATTTGATCGCCCGGAGATACTACATAATCAATTCCTCCGCCTGATTGTGGGGTGGTGTGCAGGGAGGTTTCCCAATAATAGGGCAAAACGGACTGTCCATCAGCGGATGCAAACTCACTGCATCCGGCCTCATTCATTACAAGATGCACATTCCCTGTGGTTGTTCCATCATTTTCTTCACTGAAGAAGGCTCTTCTGATATTATTTGTGCCAGCGCCTGCAACCGTTTTGGCCAAAGCATGGATCATAAAATAACGGAAACAATCTTCGCGCATATTTGTACACTGATCCGGGTTCTCTGCCCATTCCTGGTTCACCGGTATGGGCCATTCTTGTTTATAGGTTAAGGCTTTGGCATCGAGGATTCGCTTACTTACATCGATCTGGAGTTGCAGACCCACGCGAGGATCTTCCATCAGCACAATAGATCCTACGCTGGCCGACATAAGGTTTCGCCTACCTGACCGAACGAGCAGCCAGGATCCCGAAGCCTGGATGAAATCGCCATTACGGTCAACCAGGCGAAAATCAGGATTGTTGCTCGAAGCATTGGGACCTTTGATGATCCAACCTCTGGGCATATTGCCGTCGCTGACATGTATCAGCTCATCGCCTGGATGTATATAAGAATACTGTGACAGCGGAGTTATAGAAGTAATAACGCCATTAGAATTGGTGGCAATATTCGGAAAAAGCGTACCCAGGTATTGGCTTACCGGCCCCATAGATTTATATTCGGCCACCATGTGCGCCGGGAAATTGAACTGGTAGGTAGCTTTGTCGTACTCCGTTTGGTTGCGGGTGAGCAGCACCTGCCCGGTGAGGGGATCCCAAAGCAGGTTTTCAGCCTCAAGGGTGGACCCATTCTGCGTGGTAACTACTTTGGTAACTATGCCGGTACGATGGATGGCTTTTACCAGCGAAATAGATGCATACCGGGTATGGCTTGAAATGGGTAATGGAATGAAAGTGGTATAACCCATTCCAATAATCCCCAAGAAGAATGCTCCTGCATAGGTCCCGGTTGACAGGCCATAGGTCTGGCTATCGCTCTCCCTGACGTCGGTGGTAAAGTCAATATCTTCACCCAATATCTCCTCTGAAATACTACCCGTAAAAAACAGCACCGGCACTTTGCTCTTCAACTCTTTGCGTGCCGCATCCTGGTCCTGCACATGGTAAAAATATTCAGTGGAGCTTACCAGATCGCCAGCCTTATTGAGATAGCTAAGCTTTTTGGCTTTCCCATGCATGTCGTTCATAACAACGGTAAAACCTTGCGAAGTGGCCACTTTCCGCACGGAACGGGAGGTGAAAAGTTTCAGGATCAGGCTGTTCTGGTATTCGCGTTTATCGAGACTGAGCTCCTCCACCAGGGTGGGGAAATCCCTTGCCGTATAAAACTCATGGATTATTTCACCGGTATGTCTGACTGGATTGCCGCTGCCATCATAATCGGCGCCAAAGGGAATAACGCTAACACGGCTATATCCAATGGATGGACCCGGGAAATAGGACTCACAATAGGGCTTTTCGATATAATGGTACCGATCTCGCTGCCAGTGTACCTGCTCAGTAAATGGAATGGGCTCCCGAAAAGGATTCTCCTCATTGCCCAGCATGGGTTCATAAGCCGCAACGCCTGAAGACATCAGATAATTGCCATCCTTATCCCTGATGGCGTAATCATACACCTGGCCATAACTGCGGGTTTCGCCAGCAGCGGCATCTGTCATTTCCGACCATTGATCGCTTATCTGCACTTTTCTTACCCGTATGCCGCCACCATTCTTCCTGTTCACGGGCGTTGCAGATGCGCTGGTTGTTTTACGAGGCACGTATAAACGCACCATGCTCCGGCTTAAATCAACCTGGTTCGCGTACCCCCTGTTGGCTGCCCGCTTGTCAAACGACTTTAGCTCCGCCCCTATATTTTTAACTGCCTGAAAGATTGAAGTGATGGCAGCTACCAGGTCGCTGCCTACATTGCTATTGTCGTATCCGTCATAGGCATATTGAGGGAGTTCCGTACGCAACATTTGCCAGGCGCCTTTGGCAATAGGATTATAGCCATTACGTTTCTTCAAAGAAAGAAATACGGTATTTCCACTTGCAGTGGAACCCTCATCCAATATTTCCGCATAACCGTACACATATTCCCAGTGCTTGGCTTTCGCCTGGCTGGAATAATTGTCCATATCGGTGTAAAACTTATAGTAAATCTTGTTGAGATAGGTGCCATCGGCATTGCGCAGATAGAGTTCTTTGAACTCCTGGTAATTTGCCACCGGCACTGGCAAATGAATAGCAATGCGATTTGCGTTGACAAGCCCGGTACTTTGATCCGCATTTTCAATGCCCTTCAGGAAATACATATTCATGGCCCTTCGATCCTGCACGAAAGCATAATCGTCGCTTTCGTAATCCACGGTAATGATTCCACCTGAAGGAGTTTCCACCTGGTAGAGCTGATACCTTTCCGCCATCCGGTCGATCAGCGCCGACCAATCGGCTTCAGCTACCCCGGACGGTGGTGAAATTTTTTGAAGGGCATAAGGGTATTCCGAATTATTCATGGCGCTGGTGCCATTACCCGAACCCAATAAGCGGTTATACCAGCTTTGCTTGTAGGTTCCCCAGCGGTCAACCTGCCTTTCGGTATATAATTCATTTAATTCCTTATCAAGCGGATCCCCGGTAAATGTAGGGTCGGGTTGTGGCAGATTGCCAATTGTTCCAACATTAATCGGGTCCGCTTTGTAACTGAACACATAAGGATTGGAAGCGCCCCTGTTATTCTTTCCAAAAGTGAACCAGACTTTTTTCAGCGTTAGCCGACCCTGACCCGGCGCGGTACTGTTCGGCGAACCGGGATACAAGGAATAATCATATTCGAAATGCACCGTTTTAATGGGTACGGCGTTGGTCGCACCATTTTTAACATAGTCGGCTTTGCTATACAGGACAATCTTTTCCAGTTTTCGTTGGGTAGTTTGATTATCCAGTCCACCGTGACGACTGATTACGCCCAATGCATCGAGCCGATCCTGCGTGTGAAACACAGCAATCATGGTTTTACTCTCAATCGTCTTCAGGTACCAAAGCTCCTTCTCACCATATACATAGTTGGCTTTATCATCCTTCGGATCACTTAAGAGGCCCTCGTTGTAGTTTGCCATGTTGGCCTGGAATGGCGCCCTCCACTTGTAATTCTTTGTATGCCGGTCATACGAAAATTTGACGGCTCCCCCCAGGTCATCATCCGTGATTCCATCTCCGGTCACATCTACGTAATCCGGAGATAATACCCCGGTGAGAAGAAATCCGGTTGCATATCCCGGCATCCGCTCGCGGCTATATAATTCGTCGCGGCCATATTTGTAGAGCGGTTTATCGTTATTGCCGGGGTCAACAGTATAGGATATTAATCCGGTTCGGCGCGCTATCTTTTCCGCATTACCGGTTGGTGCCGCCACGGAAAAACTTACTTCCTCCTGGTAAGTATTGTACACAGGGATGCCATACACCATGCGCTGTCCGTTACCATCTGTAATGGTTACTTCCGACATGTGATGCGCTTTCCGGTAAAGG
Source organism: Terrimonas ferruginea (assembly GCA_044463125.1). GTDB lineage: Bacteria > Bacteroidota > Bacteroidia > Chitinophagales > Chitinophagaceae > CAYMZZ01. The sequence continues at coordinate 51,855 of JBIQMS010000019.1, read as the reverse complement.
TCTGTTTGCTGAAGAGTGGCCTGTTCTGCTTTATTCAATCCCTGGTTTTTTGCCTGGAGATTATTGAGGTATTGAAAATTGTTGACCTTCTTGTCGGGTGTCGTCTTCTTCAGGCCTTCGTCGGGAAGGGCGTAGCTGCCAGTACGACCGGTAAGTCCGAGCCCCGTATTCATACCCGGTAGCAAAATCGTTTTGGCAGCGCGATCACCACCCAATTGTGACCAATAACCGGGATTATTAATCAGCAATTCGCCTGACTGCTTAAAGGATACTGGCCTTTCACGCGTTAGTCCCGTTTCAAATTCGGCTTCGGCACTATTGAGGTAGTTATTACCATTAACCCATTTTCCCGTTCTGGTTGTGGTGGCACTTGCATCCAATCGTACTCCACCCAGGAAGATATTACCGGCACCAAAAGTGAAACCACCATTGGCATCAACACCCAGGTTTTGGTACTGCTTGTCGAAAACAACATAGTTTCCGGCAAACTGGGGCCGAAACTGCATAGAACCTGCCTGGCCAGTAGCCAGGTAGAGGTCGGGGGTGGCTACGGGGATGGGAATGGATGGTGCGGAAGGAATAAAGGGCGCCTCCTTTTCCCGGTTAAAATCGAGCAGGGCGTCCACATCCTTTCTACCTTTCAGATAGTTCAGGTATCCATACGCAGGCACTTTTACGTTTTTGTCCTTCACCTTCTCCGCATAATAAAACCCACCTCCTCCAACGCCTTTATACCATGCTGTGATTTTAGACCCAAAATCACCGTTAAATGAAAAACTGGTATTGGATGTATTAGTCTTGATGCTGGGCGTATAGGTTTGACCAAAATAAGTTACGGCCGATCCGCTCATATTCCGGATCTTACTATCCTTATCGATCCTGACCTGATTGTTGTACGAAATGGCAATACTTTTTAGTCCGGCCCTTGTATTGTAATTGGGTCCTACTGAATAGCTGGCCGAACCAGATCCCTCACTATCAAGATGGTCGATTGCGCGGGATAGGGAGAAACTGGGATTAATATCAAGACCATCTCTTATATCCGAGTTGAAGTCGAGGCCAAGGCTCGCAGTGAGATCGGATTTACCGGCTTTGGACAAATTGAAGTTCAATGAAGCACCGATGGATGCCCCTATTCCATAGTAATTGTCCTTATATACACTCAACTTCAGTTGGGGATTTCCAACTTCAATACCGAGCAAGGTGTTCTTTGCGACAAAGTTTCCTCCCACTTTCCGGAACTCTTTTCTATCGTAATCCTTTTCAATTAAATCTCTTTGAGTGGCCTGTCCATCAAAATCGTCTGGAAGACCTCGCATCTGCCTGGTGAGTGCGCCGGGGTTAAGCGTCCATCCCATACCTACCCAACTGGCTTCCTCTTCCATTCCGGTTCCCGACTGATAAGAAAGGTTAACCGGATAGCCGCCCACATCCAGTAGTGGAAGGTTATACTTCAGGTCGCCGGTGAACATATCCACCAGGTCGCCCGTGCCTGCCGCTTCAAACTTCTGCATTTCAGGCTGTGAAGGTCCTGTTGTCAACGCATAAGTGACAGCCGGCCAAAACAACTGTACCGAAAAAATAAACAGAAAAAATACCGCCACAATCCTGCGGCTTCCAAATAGGAACATAAGCGAACCTTTAATTTAGTTTCTATCTATATAATGAGCATAAGTGCCTCCGCCAAACCTGTCTGTGTACACTAGCGTATCAACCATTCCATCCCTATTGTTCTCAAAGACCAGGATTGCCGTACGCTGGTAAGCATTTATTGTACTTTCCGCCTCATAAAATACAGGCCGAATAGTGTCGTTTTCAACAACCATTCCCCAATCCTTCCACATTTCGTACTGCCAGTATTTATCAAAGCCGCTTCGTGTCGCCTCATCAGGCCTTGATATTCTTGAACTATCCAAACGTCCGATCCTGTAACATTGAAACTCCCCGGCATTCCCGCTATTCATTATACGGTCACAGTTGATTCTATCTACCCAAACTGCAACACTTGCATAGCTCCGCAATGACGCATGCAGGTTGGGTAAGGCTTCAGGTTCTCTTTTCGCTGAACAAGCCATCAACAAGCTCCCACAGATAATTATTCCAGTAATTATTTTACTTAAGATCATGGTTTTAGTTCTTCCGGATTTTCTTTGTAAATGAACCGCACTTGCACAGGCTGTTCATTGAATGGTGAAACACGCAACAAATATTCATTTCCATCTACCAGGCCCGCCAGGGATAAATCAATATCAATTTGATTATGACCAGGCTTCACCTGGATTTTTGGAAGATCCCTGATCGTTTCATTTCCATTCTTTAAACTTGTAACTGTGTAATTCAAGCCATAAGCTACATAGGGATTGTTGAGGGAGAACCTCAGAAATCGATTCGCATAATAGTAATTCCCGTTTGCAATTGACCGGAGCTCGCGGTAACTGAAACCCGGCGAAGCAGGAGTTTCTTCCTGGCACTGAACAGTGAACTCCCAGATTTCAGAAGTGGAAACAATCAATCCGTTTTGATAAGCGAAGACCTGCCAATAATATGTTCGCCCTTCAATTAGCTCGGGATAGTTGGAAGGATAAACCAGGCTACTGCCAATAATTTGGTCCAGCAAAAGCAGGGGTACTGTTTGCAACAGAGCTTCTGGCCCCTGTCCCTCTCTTTTCTCCGTTAATTGAAGGCGAAACCGCATGTTTGCCTGCAGTGGAAGTGGAGGTTGCCAGGTTAATAGGGGGCGTTTATTACAAATAGTGTCCTGATCCATCGGCTGAATCAAAGAAATGGGAACCAACGGCTGCACCAAAGCTTCGAAACAAGATTCCATAGCCGGCATATTGTGATTCCCGGGAACAAACTCGAAGCAAAACTGGTAAGAGCCGGGCGGAATCTGCCTCGTTTGGTTGATGATTGCCGCCAGGTTGCTATTAGAAAACTGAAACTGCGCCGCATGAAATGCCTGTGGTGAAATCTGATTCGAACCCGGCGCGTATGTTGCCGGTGCCGTAAGGATGGTCAGGATTTCATTTCCGGAGTTCAATTCACTCACCGTAATATTTACGTGACCATTGACGGAAGCCCCTGAGCTATTGATGAGCACACAGGCTGAAAGTCCATCAATAGTTCGGGCATATACCTCTGGTACAAAATTGAAAACCACTTGTGCTTTCAAACCCGCATAGGTTCCTAAAATGGTGGCGATGATTAATATTAAGCGGCGTAGTTTCATAATCTAGCTATCTCCGATAAGTTAATGTTGCATGCATAAACATAAGATTAGCCATATCTGACCGTACAGTCCGTATGGCCCTTTTTATATCAAAACCCATGGAAATATCCCATGAGCGCAACAGGCGTCCTGAAATTTGCTGTCTTGTGCCAATCTGATTATTCCAGCCAAGGTTAGAGAAATACCCAAGGCTGCTGTTTATCTGAAACAATTTGCCGACCCTATAGCTATAACTGAGCTCCGAACTATAGGTAGAAGTATTAAAAAAATAGTCCCGGTCATTTGAAATATTCGCAAACAAGGTCAGACCCAGAACATTCTTTCCAAGCGAAGCGGAAAAGTTGTTCATCAGCAGCAGGGAACGGGTTTTGTAGAATAAACCTGGTGAAGAAGGAACGCTTAATGACTGCCAATTAAGATTTGTTGTATAGAATATCGGTATTTTCTTCCATCGAAAGCGGAAACTGCCCGTTGCCTGCCACAACTCAAGTCCACCATTGTCCAGCTTAGTATCAGGCATGGTAGTTCGAAAATCACTTCTTTGGTAACCCACTGACAGGCGATTGCCTTTTCTCATTCTGAAGGCACCCTGAAACCGGGAGAGCAAGCTGTGATAGCGAAACCTTTTTTGGGGATCAAAATGCTGCTGACGAAATTCTCCTAAATACCGAACCTGCAGTTTTCGCTTCAGCAGGTCGCGGGTCAATCCCCATTTAACTCTTGTCTGCCCCCTGTTTAGCATAAAATTGCCGGGATTATTGTAACCCAGGCCAACTTTTGATACCTGCAGATCAACTTTTGTTTTCAAAAGCTGACCCTTGTAGTCAAGCGCAGCGGCATAATTGGCAAAACCCGAAGAGCCCAGCAAGGATGCAGCCGCCGACTTTTGCGACAAACCACTGTCAGCGTCAAGCATATTTCGATAGGTTCCCAATGACTTGGAAACATCTACTTTCAGATTATGCCCCGACCCCAGATTAAATCCGATGCCGTAAGTAACTACAGCATCCTGCCGCCTGGCATTGGGCAAAAAAGAAGTTAAGTATGAGTCAGGACGTCCGGCCTGAACCGGACCATTGGCAAAATTGAAGAAGTTGACCGACAGGGTTTGCTGCGTTAACCCTTGCGTTCCCCTTGCAATCTGCATGCCCAGCAACCCTGAATATTCGTTTTCTACAATGCTGTTGAGGCCTGTACGCATCCATTTATTAACATGATTTTTCTTCCCTACCTTGAGTGCCGCATTCATTTTAGAGCTCATCATTCCCAGGTCCAGCCCATTATTTAGCACGTTTTTGAACTCGAAGTCCCCCCCCTTCAAAGGATTTTGACCCAGGTTGACGTGGGTCAGACGGGTGAAGACTTTTTGTATTCCCGACAATTGGCCAAACCGAGCTATTATTTCATTCAGATTTTTCGGATTCTTCAGATACTGCCGAAATTTTTCTTTAGTAAAAGGGAAATGCGAAGCCAGCTCGCTGAATGAAGGATCTGCGGCAAGCGCTTTCCTTGCATTCATAACCAGCTCAAGAACTTCAGTTCTGCCATTATAGTCACGGATATACTCCTCTGCTTCACGATATGCAGCTATGCTATCAAGCGAGGAAGCCGGCTTCATCTTCAATAGCTCATCTCTTTTAGCCAGCATTTCCCGGTACCGATCCAGACTTAAACCTGAAAAAACAGTGTTGCGCAATGCAACCGGATCTGAATAACTCAGGTTTCGCAATGTTTCAACAGAAACCAACCCTTTACTTTTTTCCAGAAGCATCCGACTTCCAATTTCCTGCAATTCATTCGCAAGCTTCCTTTCATATCTGGCCCTGATCTCATCCATCCGCGACTTGATGATTGGCATTACCTGGTCTGGTCGCACCTGCTCCATAACCTTTTGTATCAACAATTGCCTATAGGCGTCCACATCGAAATTTCCAGTGTAGAAGCTACTTGTAGTAGGCGACATCAGCGTACCAAGCCCATCTATAGCCTGATACCGAAGCTGAAAAGGAATGTGCAGAACATGAAGCCTGGCACTCGCATAGATGCCATATCGCATTGGGCCAATGGCATTGGAACCGATACCTTTGGCGCTATCGCCCGTATTAAAATATTCAGTATTCAATTGAACATCAGACAATGAGATAGTTTTCCCCTTTCCAAACAGGTTAAATTTGTCTTTAACTGATTGAAGAACCGGATTTGACCCAATGCCTGATTCCTGCGCATTTACGGTTTTCATGTGACAAAAAGCCCCCAGAAGGAAAAATAATATGGCTGGATGTTTCCTGCTGGTCATATTAGTTGGTTTTTTGCCGAGAATCCCTTTCCACTTTCCGCATTGATTCAATTTGAGCCTTTAGTTTTGCCATTTCTTCATTAAGTTGAATAATGTAAAGTGTCATTTCCTCAATTTTCATGAGAAGCGTTGCCTGAGTCTGACCCAGATCGAGGCCATCCATAGAAACTCTATCAGCAGATGGAACTGAAGGTAAATGCCCATTGTTCCTGATAAATGCCTTGAGTGAGTCAAGCGACAAAAGCGGATAACCTTCCAGGAATACATAATCAGGCCAGTTGTCCTGATCCACCTTTACCTTTCGGGTACGTACTCCCGATTCAACAAAGAGTTTAAAATTATTGTCAGCAACATCGGTGGTACCAATGCCAACACGGCTCCCATCATCATAAATTGATCCGTTTACAATAGAACCTGGAGATTCAAACCGGGGAACATAATTGCTGGTACCATAAAATATACCTGAAGTGCCTGGCTCAAACACCACATCCACATAATAGGAACTTGATGAATAGGTGGTGGTAGGGAAAGTAGAAGTGGCCGAATAATCATACAAACCATTTCCACCATCAACACCGTCGGCCAAAGCAGTCAAAGGTCCGTTAGTAATGCCCGCACTGGCAAACAGGCCCGAGGTATAACAATAATGACCGCTGCTGCTGAAGTAAGAAACAATATAGGTGGTGTTGCTGCTGATATCTACAGGTACAGACAACTCTGCTTCCTGCCATCCAGATGACGTTTCATTGGTGAACTGTACCTCCGCAAGCATAGTGCCAGTGGACGACCATAAATGACCCGTTCTGGTACCCGTAAATCCGGAACTCTTGTAATAGCGGATAGCCCTCACTCGCCCAGCTTGTGAAGTCCTGAATTTGGTTCCTAACTCAACGGCATTGCCGTCATTAGCGTCTACGTTCACTGGCGCATCCGTAGGTTGAAAAATGGTATAGGTAGCCCTGATATCTGAGGGCTTATCATCCGTGCGGGGATCTGCCCAAATAATCTGAGGGCTTACTGATATTAACAGTATGGAAAGCAGGATCGTCTTGCTTAATACCGCAAAATGGGAAATAGAAGGGTTTCTCATATCTTCTCTTATGCTTTATGAATTAGTATATCATGCACATAGTTGTCCCCGCCCCAATCATTACTTTGATTTTGGCCAGTGCATACAATCCCTGGTATGAATTACAACTATCCTTCCGGGCCCATTAGAGTCAGACTAAGAAATGTAATCCATCAATACAAAATGATACCCAGTAAACAAGTGTTGAAATCACCAGATGGGGTACGTTAGCTATAATCAGATTCCAATTCCGGAACGCAGAAAACCGGAAATCCGTTCCACTTCAATAAGTCCATCGGGCGATGGCGTCTACAATATTTATTTCCGTCTGGTTAGAATTGGTGATTTAAAATTGAATGCTTTTGGTGACATCTCCAAAATTTTAACATGTTTTTTTCAACAATTTTTTTTATTAAGTAAATACTCTTAATGCGTAATAATTCGAAAAATTAAGCGGAAACTGTATGCCCTCTGCCCTTCCTTACGATTGGTCTGAAGCTTAAATACTCATACCCATCCCACAAAAAAAAAGTCCGCCTATGGCGGACTTTCTATCAAAAAGCCTTCTTCCCCTCCCCGCTATCCGCCTCCTTTACCAGCACCACACGGCTGCGGTCGGCTTTGTAGACGGCTTCCTGGAACTCGGCCAGGTCCTTGAATTTTTCGGCCGGGAAGCGGCCGTCTTTGGAGACGATCTTGCGGATATATTTCAGCTTATTTTCTTCCACTTTTACTTCGCTGTAGTAGGAGCCAAAGTCGCTGTTGATCTCCGTGGGGCGCGGCATCGACTCGGCGCGGAAGCCGGCGGGTAATTCGATGCTGATAGTATCTATATCTGTATAAGCCGCAAGAAGGTTGACCGGATACTTACGTACACTGTCTACGGAAAGCTTGCGTCCATCGCGGGTCATGATATTGGGTAGGATAAAGAGGCGCTTGCCTGTTGCACTCGCATAGTTGCGCACCTGAATCTTCAACTCCTCCTCCACTTCGGGAATGCGCTTCTTATGTTGCCGATATTTGAAATCCACCACCTCGTAAGTGGGAAAGCTCAGCTCCTCGTCGAGGTATTCCTTCACTTTATCGCTGCTCAGCCGATCGATCAGGCTCTTCACTCTTTCGTGCTGGGTGCCTGTGTAGCGGGTGTGCACATCGAGATGCAGCGATCCGGATTCATCCAGTTTGGCGGCGATGCTGCGAATTTGCAGGTTGTCGTCGGCGCCATAATAGGGCGTTTTTACCAGTTTGCCTCCGTTCTCATCCACCAACAATGCGTGGCGGTTGCCCGTGAAATTGCCCAGGTAGCCCGTTGACTCAAACTGATCGGTACATTCCAGCCAGATGGTATCGCGTGCTACGGGTACACAGAGGATCACATGGTTGAACTGCGAAGAAGGGAAATCGGTAAAAATATCCTCGCGGTAAGCGCCTGCGCCGATGGTGGCGTACAGACTGGGAATACCCGCTTCCTTGAGCAGGGCATACATATAGTTGGTGAGCGCCTTACAATCGCCATATTTCTTTTCGGCCACATATTTAGCATCAAAGGGTTGCCAGCCGCCTATGCCCAATTGAATGCTGATATAGCGGGTATTGGCCTGCAGGTACTCGTAGAGCTTTTTCACCTTTTCATATGGCTCGTTTACGCCTGCCGTCAAATCGCGCACCTGCTGCTTCACATTGTCGGGCAAAACATCACGGCCCTGCTTTAGGGCATAGATAAACTTGCCCAGGTCCTGCCAGGTGGCCATATTGCCTTTGTATTGCTGCATTTCAAATTCCGTGGGGCCAAATAATACCAACGGCGCTATCTGCCGCAAACCGGGCGAATAAGCCTCACGCACCACGGCTTTCAGATTCTTGACCTCCCAGGTATGCGATTTTGCGCCTTTGTTGCTGACAACAACAGGATCACCCGAAAACTGATAGGCTTTATGACGAAAAATATAATCCTCCGGGCAGGTAAACGTATAGCTGCTTTGCTGCACGGCCAGAAACTCGCGCGACTGGGGAAACCATTCGGGATAAAACATGGTACCATCGTAGCGAATTTCCACCTCATACTCCACGGTATAGGGATAATCGCGGTAGTAAAAATCATGGACCTTCACCCGGTTATCATCCATCAGGCTGATATCATCCACACCCGAGCGATCCTGAATATCTTTGTTCTTTACCTTTTTAATCGCTTTGCCACTGGCATCATAAAGTGTTCCGGATATATCCCTTATCTGAAAAAATTTGTCGTAATAAACAACCAGGTTGCTATACCTGTCGCCTGCTTCGTTGAGGATGGTCAGCGCATATTTATGTCGGAAAATGGCTTCTCCGGGCTTTTTGAGAATGAACTCCTTCTGCTCCGTGCGCTTTACGCTATTGGCATTTTTTAGCAGGTCCTTTGGTATCAGCAAAACCGAATAACCAATATCATTGGCCAAGCCCGCCAGGGGGCATAGCGTACAAAGTATAATTACCCAGGCGAAGGCGCGGCGCTTAATCATAGTTACACACATAGTAGAAGGTTTAAGCTTTCTTCTTGAATACGATCTGTTCACCCTGCTTTTGCACCACCATCGCGAAGAATTCGCGGAGTATTTCATACTCTTCCGGCAGGAAGTAGGTGCGTGAAATGCGCAGGCGGCTGCGCATGGAAATGACCCCATTGCTGTTGCTAATCAGGTATTCAAAAAAGCCATCGTCGTTTTCATTCAGCTTCATACGGATTTGCTTGGGCATTTCTTCCACTTCAAAACCCTTGGGTACATCCATTCGTAGTAAGTATGTTTCATCGATCGTATAAGGCATTTCCACCGGGTAATAACGTTTGGCTGCTTTGAAGGGGTTTTCTTTCCAGGCCTCCGTCATCATGGGGCTGAAATACATGATATCCTCCTCCGTTTCCGGCATTTCGAACTGATACTCCAGTTTCACCGGCATATCGAGCAGGTCCATGGAATCGATACGGGGCTCCTTAATTTCCACTTCCGACAAAAATCCTTTCTGCAATTCCGCCATATAACCGGGCAAACCTGCATCCTTGATTTTGCGGCGAAGATTATAGGATTCAAAGTAACCGGGTGTTTTTTGCATACTGCCCATTATCCCGCCCTTATCGTTATTGATCATCAGTACGGAAGTAATTTTTCTTTCGAGCAGGGAGTCGGCGGTGAAATTGATAGCGGTAGCCATTGGATCCACCACGCGGGCATGACCGTTATAACATTCGGGGCTCAGCCTTCCGAAACCCATTTGCGGATTACTGGCATCGAGATAATAAACGCGGTTGTCGATCACAATCTGGCTGATGGTATAATTAAATCTGTCAATCAGCGGATATAAAGAATAAGTATAGCCATTCGACTTGGTACTCAGGATCACCGGGTCGGCCTGAATATTGGCATATCGCATCATGGCCGTAAGCAGCAGGTTCAGCTCACCCACTGTGCCCCTTTTGGTTTTACCCACATTCTTTATATTCTCGTTGGCATAAAGGCCTGCACGGCTTGTGCAGGTGAAGTTTTTCTGTACGTAACGATAAATTTTGTAAGCAATCTCGAGTTGGCTTCCACCCGATTTGATGATGGGATCGATCATGTCGCCAATCCAGCCGTTATTCTTACTGAGGTCGCCGCCAAAATATTCTGCTTCCATCAGTCGCTTCGTCAACTGCGGCCAGGTACCCATCACATTTCGGTAAGTAAGCGGGTCTTTGTATTCCGACAACTGAAATTCGATCTTTGAAATATGGTTATCCAGTGATGACGTGAAGCTTTCCTCTTTCAGCACGGGCACATCTTTCATCACCCAGCGAAAGCTGGTTACCCCATCCGTCCACTTGTAATGCTCCGATGCGCTGGCACCGTTACTGGCGGATATGGAGAAATAATCGGTACCATCTTTTGACTCTTTAATATGAGGCGCTAAATAGCCCTGCATCAGGGTCACATAAGTAATGAAACGGGGTATCCTTACACTGTATTCACTCCAAAGCCTGGGGTAGCTTCCCTGGAAGGTCCAGGGTTGCAGGTTGAAGAGGAAATCGGACTTCACGGTGTATTCATACTCAATTATTGAGCCTTCCTTAACATCGGGAAACGTGAATTTGCGCAAAACCCGGTTGCGGTCCAGCTTATCCTTAAACACACCCTTCTTGCTGTCGAGCTTGGTCTCTACTACCTTACCATTCTCGAGATTATAAGTATAGGCTTTCAGCTTTACCAGTTCTTCCTCATCATCACCATTGGAGTATAAGGGGATGGTTACATTACTCACATCAAAAGCCGACTTATTCAAAATATGGATGCGTTTGAAGTGGACGAATTCCCAGGAAAACCAACCCTTGGTATTTCCTATGATACGGGTATTGCCCACATCGGCAATGATGACCGCGCCGGCCGAACTGTCGATGCTGTAAACCTTTTTGAAATCCTCGGCCTTGACCGAACCAAATTTTACCGGAACTTTGTCCTGCGCCTGTGCTGTACTCACAAAAAGGCAAAGCAGGATCAGCAGTGAAACATGTGAACGCATGAGAGGCGGAAGGATTTAAGAATGAGTGGATAGTGGTTAAGCGCTAAACCTGAGACTCTTAAATGTTCAGATTCAACAAACAAGTTTAGAAAAAAAATCCAAGTTTTGGAAACTTAGGCTGATATTTCGCGCCACTACAGCCTAAATCGTTCATAATCATGTCGAAACCCATTTCAAATACCGGTATTGTGAAAAACATGGCGCGCAATTTGGGCTTCGAATTCTGTGGTATCGCCGCCGCCAAACCTCTCGACGAAGATGCTCGTCGCCTGGAAGACTGGCTTAATAAGGGTTTCCACGGAAAGATGTCGTATATGGAACGGCATTTTGACCTGCGGGTAAATCCCCAAAAACTGGTACCCGGCGCAAAATCCGTCATCACACTATTGCTGAACTATTATCCTGGACAACAACAGCAGCCGGAAGCCCCGCGCATTGCGAAATATGCCTTTGGAAAAGATTATCATGAAGTGATCCGCGAGAAGCTGAATGTATTCCTGGCGAATTTGAAACAGGAACTGGGTGATATACAGGGCCGCGGATTTGTGGATTCAGCGCCCGTACTCGAAAGAAGCTGGGCGCAACAGAGTGGCCTGGGTTGGATTGGCCGCAATGGCAACCTGATTACCAAAGAAGCGGGATCCTTCTACTTTATCGCCACGCTGATTACAGATCTGGAACTTATACCCGACGATCCGTTCGCGAAGGATTATTGCGGCAGTTGCCGCCGCTGCATTGATGCCTGTCCTACCGATGCCATACTGGAAGACAAGGTAATTGATGGTAGCCGCTGTATTTCCTATTTCACGATAGAACTGAAAGATGCATTAATTCCCGAGCCTTTCAAAAGCAATTTGGATGGCTGGGCCTTTGGTTGCGATACCTGTCAGGATGTATGCCCCTGGAACCGGTTTAGCAAGCCCCATACACAGGAAGCCTTCCAGCCCATTCCCGAAATCCTGAACCTGAGCCGGAATGAATGGATGGAAATGACAGAAGAAAATTTCCGAAGAATCTTTAAGGAATCGCCACTGAAGCGAACGAAGTGGAAGGGAATGATGAGGAACCTGGGAGGGAGAATTTGAGAATTTGGGAATTTGGATAGAGTTTAAGGTTTAATAAAAAAATCTGCGCCAATCTGCGTTGAAATCTGCGCCAATCTGCGGGAACCCTTCAGCATCCTAAACCAGTTCCAAGTGCAGGGGAGATTTCCCGCAGATTGCCGCAGATTTTTTACGCAGATGAACGCAGATAATTGAATAACCTAAAAAGCCTCAGCTTTTTTTAGAACCTTGGAAAGTTGATAGCCCAAATTATTCTATTGTCAACTATGCCTTAAACTTTGTAACAGCCCTTGAATACGAAGAACTTTTAACGCAACGAACGCAAAGAATCCGCAACGATCGCGACGAGAGAATTCAAAAAATGATCTGCGAAAATCTGCGCAAAAAAATCTGCGCAAATCTGCGGGAACCCTTCAGCATCCTAAACCAGTTCCAAGTGCAGGGGAGATTTCCCGCAGATTGCCGCAGATTTTTTACGCAGATGAACGCAGATAATTGAATAACCTAAAAAGCCTCAGCTTTTTTTAGAACCTTGGAAAGTTGATAGCCCAAATTATTCTATTGTCAACTATGCCTTAAACTTTGTAACAGCCCTTGAATACGAAGAACTTTTAACGCAACGAACGCAAAGAATCCGCAACGATCGCGACGAGAGAATTCAAAAAATGATCTGCGAAAATCTGCGCAAAAAAATCTGCGCAAATCTGCGGGAAAACTTTCCTGAATGCTTAAGCTGTTTAAAGTGCTGAAGCATTTCCCGCAGATTTTCGCAGATTACAACGCAGATTTTCGCAGATATAGAACGCAGAATATTTAAGTGCTTCCTCCCACTTCCTACTTCTCACTTACAACGTACTACTTACCACTTACTACTCACCACTTCCTACTTCCTACTTCCTACTTCCTACTTACTACTTACTACTTACCACTTACTACTTACTACCACAACAGTCTCGCCCGCACGCCTCCATACATCAAATACTGTCGGTTGTCGTACACGCTATTGGTAAGGGGTGTTAGTTGCATTCTCATTTCAGGACCAATCGACCAGCGGGGTCCTTTGCGTGAGCCCAGCTCAATGCTGAGGGCGCTGGTAGCCGATAGCTGGAAGCGTTGCAACACGCTCCGGTCTTTGTAATAAATACCACTAAATGCTGTATCATACACGAGCGCATTGCTGCCAATCATGTAAGAGGGTGCAGCGCCCAGCTCAAAGTATATGGGCGTTTTGCGACCCCGGTTGAGTTGCATATCAATCCCAATCGGTAACTCCACAAAATGATAGCGATTGGTATAGGGTCGATTGAAACGGCCCTCATATACCGTTCGGGTAGTAACCGATTGTGAAGCGAAATTGGTAATCACCACCGTGGTATCCTTGCGCATGCCCACTTTAGTTTGTTCTGATTGATAACTATAGCGCAATCCGGCACGCAGGTTCAGTCGCTTTGTGAGCGGCAACTTCGCCGTTGCGCCCAAACTGAAAGCCATGCCCGGCTGACTTTGGGAAGGAAAACTTCGGACGATAGCCTGGGATGCTGCAGGTCCCATGGTCAACGGACTACCCTGATAAAGGTCCATCACCTGTTGATCCTTGAATATTCCCGGTAATGCCTGATCCCTGCGTTTGGAGATGCCTGCTGAAAATTCCAGCCCCCAGCTGATTTTTTTACGAGAAGGGTTGGAGGGCTTGCTCTCTGCAATATGAACGCCCTTGCCATTTATTTCGTGCAGCTTATCTTCCATTGCAATCAAGTCTTGCCGATGCAGCTCTGAAACCTGGTCGATCTTTAATTCTATGACATTATCTGTTGCAGATGCAATTGTCGTTTGCGGCAATTGCATAGTGTTTTCGTTACCGCTATCATCCGATGGCATTGCGCGATCCGCCATTTGCCGGTTAACTTTGTTTGATTCCCGACCAATGCCAGACTGCCCGTTGCGGATTGATTTGCTACGACCTGCATTTTCTTTGGAAGAAACAGAACCTTTTGCTAAATCAGATGTGCCTTTAACAGATGCAGCACTAGATTCGTTGGCTGTCGGATTAGCAGCTTTTGTCCCGGGCTCGGTAGTAGCAGAGCCGGAAGACTGCTGTGGTAAGCCATCGTTATTATCATGCTGCAGCCGGTCGGTCAGGTTGGCTGGCGCATCGCCTTTACCAGCTTCCGCTTGCGTTGCGGATGACAAAGAGTTGCTCTTTACACCATCCTTTGCACTTTCATTTTGGGCAACCGGTTCTTTGTTGCCCGTCCATTTCCGCAGACTGGGCCAGCCGATGGCGGCGGTGGCCAGTATGAGGGCAGCCAGCGTAAAATAGGCCAGCCTTCTTCTTTTCCTTCGCTTGCGAATATGGGTCGATACCTGCTGCCACACCGGTGCGGTGGGCTGAAAGCGCAGCTCATCCAAACGCTCGCGTACCTGTTTTTCAAAATTATTTTCCTGCATAGAGTGGCTTTTTCTTTTCCTCCGAATATTTTTCTATCCAGGTGATCAGGAGATTTCGGGCGCGTGCGTATTGTGAGCGGGAAGTGCCATCACTAATACCGAGCATTTCACCAATTTCCACGTGGGTGAAACCTTCCACGGCGTGCAGGTTAAAAATTACCTGGTAGCCCTGGGGCAATTGACGGATCAGGTCGGCCAGTTCGCGGGCCTGGATCCGCATAGCCGGGTCTTCTTCCGCCACGGGATGCAGGTATTCTTCGGTAAAGTACATCTGCTCCTGGTAGCGCCGGTTCCGCTTCAGGTAGTTCAGGGCTGTATTCACCATGATCCGGCGGATCCAGGCCCCTAAATCCCCCTCGTGCTTGAACTGAGCCAGGTGCTGAAATACTCGTATAAAACCTTCCTGCAACACATCTTCCGCATCGCGCATGGACCGGGTATAACGGTAACAAACGCCCAGCATGGGTGGGGCATACTGGTCGTACAGCATCTGCTGTGCCTGGGCTTTCCCTTTCAGGCAGTCTTTTACCAATTTATATTGATCCATTCCGATATCCATGCGTGACAATGGGGAGAGGGGAAACGTTGCAGGAACGTTAAACGTTTTACGTTATACGTATTACGTAATACGTTTTTGGGTTTAGAGTTGAGGGTTTAAAGTTTAAAGAAGTGTGATATACCACTAAACCTTAAACCCTAAACTCTAAACCTTAAACCAAAAAACGTATTACGTAATACGTATAACGTAAAACTTAATCAACTTTAAACTCTACCTTCCTATCGCCCCAGAGGATCGTTACTTTTCCGTCTTTGGCTATGGAATAGGTGAGTTTTTCCGAAGCTGGGCTGGCTTTTGCTTTTTTAGCTTTTACGCGTAGGGCGTCTTCGCTTTGTTTGTAATTGTAGGCTCCCCACTGTTTGTGCTCTTTATTGAAGATAAGAGTCCACTCGTTTTCGTCCTCGATCAGGAAAAAGGCGTATTTGCCCGCCGGTAATGGCTGGCCCTGTACACGCACATCCTTGCTGATTTCAAAAGTAGTAGCCTCGTTGGCACCCGCACGCCATATCTTTCCTTCCATGGGCTCCAGGTCTTTTCCAATCGTGCGACCCTTTACCGAAGGCTGGCCATAGTTGATAGTGAGTTCCGTGCCGCTGTTGAGGGTTTCTTTTACGGTTACGGCCGGACTGGCTTTACCGCCATTGTTTTGCCCGCAGGCGATGAGGCTGCCGGTAAGGGCTACCGCCATAAATAATACTGCTTTCATCCGTTTCATGGTTTAGGTTAACAAAATAGGATTTCGAAAAGCAGTCAAAATTACGATCATCGGGGCAGAGTGGTTCGCTCAATGGGATGACTGGTCGCGATAAATGGATTGCCGGAGCCGCATCAGTCCCTGCTCCAGGCGGGGGCCATAGGACTTTTCGATCAGCAGGCCGCCAAACTTTTGCCAGGGAAGCCAGCCGGTGTGAAAGTCCATATACCATTGAACGGTACTGCTATCGCTGCCGGCATGGGTAATCATCTGAAAACCACTCAGTACCTTCTTCCCATCCATTCCCTTCATTTCCGCTATCCATTCCGAAGAGTCCTTTTTCAGCCAGCTCACCGTTATCTCGTTCAATACCATTTTCTCCGGCCATTGGCCATCCGCGCCTTCATAGCGAATACTCTTGTGATCCACCGAATCGAGAAAGGGGTTCCATTCCGCCCATCGGCGCATATCACCGACCGGCCCGAGCATGGCTGAGGCGGATGCTTTCACGTTCATGGCGCGGGAAACCCTTACCCTGGAGGGAAAGAAAAGGGATATAAGAAAAATGAGCAGGAACAGTACCAAAAAACTGCCGATGAGCAGGCGTAACCACTGAATGATGCGCATGGCGCAAAGTTAAGACAAATGGGCACAGCCCTTTATTCCCACTTGATCACCCTTACCAGGATGATATAGGTAATGGCCGTCCAGATACCCAGTATCCCGATCTGTTCCCAGCAATCCCAGATATGGAGCCCTTCAAAGGAAATCTTGCGCATGCCATCGTTGAACTGCGTAAGCGGAAGAAAATAGCATATCTCCTGCAACCAGGGCGGAAATACATTGATGGAAAAGAATGTTCCCGACAACAACATCTGCGGGAACCCAAAAAGATTTATCAGCAAGGGTATGGCCGCGTCTGATTTTACCACGCTGCTGAAGATCAGCCCCACCCCCATCAGGAAAAAGAGCATGATCACCGAAAACAGGACCATCTCCAAAAACGTAATAAAGCCCCGCTGCAGCGTAAAGTCGAGAAAATAATGACCGAAAAGAATCAGCACAATCACGTTCAGCAATTGAAAAGCGAGGCGGCTGATGCCAATGCCTATCAGCACATTGATCCGGCGCACGGGAGATGCATAAAAACGTTTCAGCACCAATTGTTCCCTGAGCGTGTAGAAAGTGAAAGCCACACCGAAAAGGGTGGCAAACAAAATGGAGAAGCCCACCTGACCGGGCAGGATAAAATCGATCTGCCGGTATTTTTTTCCTTCGGAAATAACAGGATCATCCAGGTGAATTCTTTCCACCCGGTTGGGGTTCTTTTCCGCCTCATAGCGAAGTTTGAGATAGTCCAGCTCATGCAGTAATATAGGCAAAGTATTACCGCTGGCCGAACTGCTGCGCACCGTAACCCTGTACTCAGGGCCCATATTGGCCGTATCAGTTTTATAGATGCCCAGGATAGCCGTAAGTTGCCCCTTGTTGAGCTCGGCATCCATTTTCTGGGGACTATAATAATAGCGCATCTTTACGGCCGGATGATCCTTTAGTGCGCCAAAAAACATGTTGGCCGTATCAGAATCCTGTTCTATTGAAACCGTAAAACTGGTGTCCCGCCCATTGCCGAAAGCGCCAAAAATCAGGATAAAAATGATGGGAAAAAGTAAACTGAAAAAAACCGAAGCCGGCTGCCCCAGGATGGCTTTGAAACTCGCCCGAATGATGGCCCAGGTGGCTTTGAACTGGCTGTATGACTGTGGCATTCCGATGGGTGGGTTGGCGCCTGCCTTTTAAGTTGGTTTTGCTGAAAATGAGTATTAACACTATTGTCCGCAACAACAAGCCGCCCGGGCTTACATGGCGGCCAACTGCACTTTCTGTTGCAGTTCCAATACGTTTTCGCGGAAAATAGAATCGGTATCCATCAGATCCTTTACCGTTTGGCAGGAATGAATCACCGTGGTATGATCTCGGCCGCCAAAATGCTCACCGATCGTTTTCAGGGAGTTTTTGGTAAAGGCCTTGGCGAGGTACATGGTGATCTGGCGGGCCTGAACGATTTCGCGCTTTCTTGTCTTTTGCAACAACTTATCGTACGACACGTCGAAGTACTCGCATACCATACGCTGAATGGTATCGATAGTAATCTCCTTGCTGGAAGACTTTACAAAATTGCGGAGCACTTTCTTCGCCAAATCAAGGTCTATTTCCCTACGGTTAAGCGAAGATTGTGCCAACAGTGATATCAGTGCGCCTTCCAGTTCCCGCACATTGCTATTGATATTATAGGCAATGTACTTCACCACTTCGCGGGGCATTTCAAGGCCATCGTTCTTCATCTTCTTTTCCAGGATATCGATACGGGTATCGTAATCCGGAATCTGCAAATCGGCGCTGAGTCCCCAACGGAAACGACTCAACAGGCGCTCCTGTACCCCATCCAGGTCTTTGGGCGACTTGTCGGAGGTGAGCACCAATTGCTTATGCGACTGGTGGAGGTGATTGAAGATGGCGAAGAAGGCGTCCTGCGATTTTTCGGCCTTGGCGAAAAACTGCACATCATCGATGATCAGTACATCAATCAATTGATAGAAATGGATAAAATCGTTAATGGCATTGTTGCGGCTGTGGTCCATGAACTGGTTGATAAATTTCTCCGAGCTCACGTAAAGCACCACCTTGTTGGGATGGAGCCTTTTTACTTCGTTGCCGATGGCCTGGGCCAGGTGCGTTTTGCCGAGGCCTACCCCACCATAAATTACGAGGGGGTTAAATGAATTGGCGCCTGGTTTTTCCGCCACCGTTTTACCGGCACGGCGTGCCACACGATTGCAATCACCTTCAATAAAAGCATCGAAGGTATAAGTATGATTCAACTGCGGATCAATCTGCATCTTCTTCAAACCCGGAATCACAAAAGGATTCTTAACGGGATTGTTTATGATGAGCGGAAAGTCCATTTCGTTGTTTGAAAAAGTTTTATACCCCTGACCCCTTACATCCATGGTGAGCGGCTTACTCTTGTTGTTGCCACTATCCACCATGATGCGGTATTCCAGCCGGGCCTCTTTTCCCAATTCTCTCTTCAAAGTCTTTGCCAATAAATTTACGTAATGCTCCTCGAGGTACTCAAAAAAGAACTGGCTGGGAACCTGAATCACCAAAACGTTATTCTTTAGTGATACGGGACTGATTGGCTCAAACCATGTTTTGAAATGCTGCCATTCAACAATATCCTTGATGATCTTTAAGCAATTGGACCAGACTTTTTCAGCGTTCTTCTCCATCAGTTAGGAAGCAGTTTATATATAGCGTAAATTATATTCCTCTGAAAATTTGTCCTCAAAAATTCTTCACACAATGTCAATAAAAAAATTTGGACAGGACGGCGAATATCATCAAATGTTCAATCAAAAAAAAATTTTTATTCCTCCAAAATTTTACTTCTCCCCGCAAAAAAAAAATTGTCATTTTGGCCTTTACCAAAAGCGCAATTTTTTTTCCGCCGGCGGAAAAAAAATCAATAGATTCCGCGCCGGAATTTGGGACTCGATCCCAATTCGTTTCCAAAAAGTTATCCGAATAAGCAGGAAGAATGAGCCCTGAAATAAAAAATCCTTTGTAAAAAAACGCAGGACATTTAAGCAGTTCCAGGTGATTTTACAAGGGATTGGAGAAGCAGGGTCAAGGTATAAATAAATTGCTTATGCTGCAAGAAAAATTCTGAAAGGCTTATCTTCCCGGCGCTATTTTTTTCTTTTCAGGATAAATACCTGCCATGCAAAAAAAATTGGTGCTTCGTGTGCTGCCATCCGAGGCCGCTAACGAACAATTGATCAAGGAGCTGATTGCTTCCCATGAAGCAAGGCCATTACGGGATATAACGGGATTTCAAATCCTGAAACGATCCATTGATGCCCGTGGCAAACAACCGGTAATGCAACTCACCCTTCTTGTTGCATTCAATGAAATTTTTCAACCCGTCAATAAACCGAAGTTTCATTTCAAAGATGTGTCGCAGTCGCCCCGGCAGGTATTGATTGCCGGCGCGGGTCCGGCCGGAATTTTTGCGGCCCTTAAATTACTGGAAGCCGGAATTAAGCCGGTGATCCTGGAGCGCGGCCGCGATGTGCGTGCACGTCGTCGCGACCTGGCCGTGATTACCCGCGAAGGTCATGTGAACCCGGAAAGCAATTATTGCTTTGGCGAAGGAGGGGCAGGTACCTATAGCGACGGTAAACTTTATACCCGAAGTTCCAAGCGCGGCGATGTGCAAAGAATTCTTCAACTTTTTATTCAATTCGGTGCAGCGGAAGCAATTGCCATAGATGCCCACCCCCATATCGGCACCAATAAACTGCCGCATATCATTACGGCCATGCGGGAACAGATACTGGCTTGCGGAGGGGAGATTCATTTTCAGAAAAAAATAACCGACCTAGTTATCCAAAATGGCCATGTAAAAGAAGTGATTTGTGCCGATGGCGATCGGTTGCCCTGCGAGCGGCTGATACTGGCCACCGGGCATTCGGCACGCGATATATTTATTATGCTGCAAAACCGGGGGTTGCAACTGGAATCGAAACCCTTTGCCCTGGGCGTACGGATTGAACATCCCCAAACCATTATTGATGCGGCGCAGTACCATTGTGCTATTCGCGACCCCTATTTGCCACCGGCTTCGTATAGCCTGGTGCAGCAGGTGGAGGAAAGAGGCGTATTTTCTTTTTGCATGTGCCCGGGCGGTATTATTGCACCGGCTTCCACCAGCGATGGAGAATTGGTAGTAAACGGATGGAGCCCTTCCAAAAGGAATAATCCCTTTGCCAATAGCGGCACGGTAGTAACGGTGGATCAGGGCGATGCCATCCGCTATCTTCATAAAAATGGCGATAAGGGTGTGAACGAAAAAGATCCCCTGCTGCTGATGCGCTTTCAGCAGCGGGTGGAAGAAAAAGCCTGGCAGTCCGGAGGCGGCAGGCTGGTAGCGCCAGCGCAACGAATGGTGGATTTTGTTGGACGGAAATCCTCTTCCTCCCTACCCGATTGCTCCTATTTACCCGGAATGAATAGCAGCGCATTGAACGAAGTGCTACCCGATTTTGTAGATAAGGCATTGCGCGCGGCATTGCCCCTGTTTGGAAAAAAAATGAAGGGCTATTATACGAATGAGGCCGTGTTGTTGGCAACAGAATCGCGTACCAGCTCGCCTGTGCGAATTCCCCGGACAGCGCAACTGCATCACCCACAGGTGGTCAATCTGTACCCCTGCGCGGAAGGTGCAGGTTATGCCGGTGGCATTGTGAGCGCGGCCATGGACGGTGAAAGAATTGCCGCGCAGATCATTGGAGAATGGGGACAATAGATCCCGTGCCGGTGCAGTTTACGCCCTTATTCAAACGGTTCACCGAATAATCCGCCCTAATTTTTTCGAAAAGCTATTTTTGCCTCTCAAACCATCACTATGCCGATACTGGAACTTCGCAACCTGAAAAAAAGTTTTGCTACCCAAAAAGCCGTTGATGATATCAGCCTCAGCATTGAGCCCGGACAGATCTTTGGACTGCTGGGACCCAATGGCGCCGGCAAAACCACCCTTATCCGGATGATCACCGGTATATTTTATCCCGACTCGGGCGAAATCTATCTGGATGGAAAAAGATTTGACCCTGTGAAGGATATTGGCAAGATCGGTTACATGCCCGAAGAAAGGGGTTTATATAAGAAAATGAAGATTGGCGAGCAGGCCCTGTACCTGGCGCAACTGAAGGGCTTGAAGAAAATGGATGCCCAACGAAAGATCAAGGAATGGTTTACCCGCTTTGATATGGATAGCTGGTGGAATAAGAAAGTGGAGGACCTTTCCAAAGGCATGAGCCAGAAGCTGCAGTTTGTGACCACCATTTTGCACGAACCCAAACTCATCATCCTCGACGAACCTTTTAGCGGCCTGGATCCGGTAAACGCCAACCTGATCAAAGATGAGATATATAATCTGGCGCAAAAAGGAGCTACTATCATCTTCAGTACGCACCGTATGGAACAGGTAGAAGAAATCTGCGATCATATTGCGCTGGTGAATAAGGGACAAAAAATACTGGATGGAACCGTGCGCCAGGTGAAGCATGATTTTAAAGAGCATCTATACCGTGTGGAATTCGACAACCCCTTGCTCGCCGAACACCTCGCCATTCATCTGTTTGAAGTGGTACAGAAGGGTGAGCAGCAGGTGGTGATCAAGATGGATCCCGGCTATACCAATAACGATGTGTTGCAATACTTCATCAGCAAAGGGCTCAAAATCTCCGCTTTCAATGAGATATTGCCTTCACTGAATGATATTTTCATTCGCCTGGTAGAAGGTACACCGGCAGCCCGGCAGTTTACCGCCTGATGTCGAAAAAAACAAGTAAGCAAAACCTATTCCTTCGTTCTCCTACAATCGCCAAAACATGAATAAGACATTCCTCATCATCAAGCGTGAATACCTGACCCGGGTACGCAAGCGTACATTTATCATCGGCACTTTGCTGTTTCCGCTTTTATACCTTGGGTTGATTTTTGGTACCACTTATATCGCTGCCAAATCCGAATCCCGGCTCAATATCGCGGTCATTGATTCCTCGGGCTTTTTCGACAAAGGCATGATAGAGCGGGAGAACCTGCGCGACAGCAGCACCACACTCACCCTGGTGGGCGATCATCCGGATACGGTGCGCAACCGCTTTAAGGAATGGGGCTATGATGGCTTTGTAGTGATACCCGCTACCCTGAGCTGGGAGAAAGGGGCGCCCGAGGGATTGCCGATTTATACCAGCCGCACATTTGGCATCGAAGGAGTGGCACCGGTAAAGAATAAACTGAACGCGATCTGGAGCAATATCAAGAATGAAAAGTTGGGCATCGACGAAAGCAAGAAAGAAATTCTGCAGAAAAGCCAGATCAACCTGAACCCCCGCGACCTGAATGAAGTATCGGCCGACTCCGGTACAGCTACCGGCATCGGTTATGTTGCCGGATTCCTGATCTACTTCATCCTGCTCATTTATGGTTCCCAGGTGATGCTGGGCGTGATGGAAGAAAAGACCAACCGTATAGCAGAAGTAGTGGTGTCGTCCGTGAAACCCTTCCAATTGATGTTGGGTAAGATTATCGGTATAGGCATGGTCGCCCTTACGCAATTTATACTCTGGATACTTTTTGTATTTATCATCTATAATGTTACTAAATCATCAGCCGGCAGCAACGATACCATGGCTTCCATGGTTGGTGGCGTGCAGCAAATGTTCACGAGCATCAACCTGCCCCTGATCCTGTTCTGCTTTGGCTTTTATCTGCTGGGTGGTTTCTTCTTCTATTCATCGTTGTATGCAGCCATAGGCAGCGCGGTAAATGAGGGCGTGCAGGAAGTACAATCGCTTAGCTTTCCTATCACCATGCTGGTGATCATTTCACTGGCCATGATGTCGGCCGCCATGAAGGATCCCACCGGACCCATCGCGGTTTGGGGAAGTATAATCCCCTTCAGCTCCCCCATCATTATGATGGCGCGCATACCCTTTGGCGTACCCGGCACCGTGCCCTGGTGGCAACTGGGCCTATCCATGGCCAGCCTGATCGGAGGCTTTATGCTCACCACCTGGTTTGCCGGCAAAATTTATCGCACAGGTATCCTGATGTATGGCAAAAAGCCCAGTTGGAAAGAAATGCTGAAGTGGGCGTTTAGAAAGAATTAATGCCCCCTGAAGGGGGTGGAAAAAGGGCTGCTTTAATGGCAGCCCTTTTTTTATGATTTATCGTTTCAAAATACAAATTGAGCGCTTCATGAATATTTCTTTTAAGCTCTTCCATTGACTTTCCTGTAGTATAAACAATTGGTTGCATAGGCAGAATAGCCCGTTTTCGTCCTCTCTACTACCATGTATATTTTCATAAATCCTCCTTATTTAAGTAATAATTGAAAGGTAGAAGTAGTTCAGTCAAATAATAAAGGAACCTGACCAACACCGACGCGTATTCCACAAACCGCCTTTTTTAACAGAACCCCCTCCAGCTAATGCTGGAGGGGGTTCTGTTAAAAAAGCGATAAAGGAAAATAATTTGTAACAAAATACGAAGTCAATCGTATATTTGGTACGAAATTATTCGTGAATAACAATAATCAAAACCAGAAGTCATGAAAAAAACTTTGTTGACCCCTGCCCGCCTCCTGGTAGTAGCGGTAGTTGCCGGTCTTAGCCTCGCCCTTATTTCCTGGGATTATCGCCAGGATTCACGCTACGAGCAAAACAATGAAAGGCAGGACACCATTCCTTCCAAAAAGAAAAAAGATGGCAAAGTACGCGACCTGGATGAAGCCATCGCCGAGCTGGACCGGGTAGACCTGGACCTGGAAATGGAAAAAGCTTTGAAACAGGCAGCCGAAGCACTAAAGCAGGTGGATATGGCCCGCATACAGGCGGAAATAGAAAAAAGTCTGAAAGACATCGACCTCGACAAGATCAGGCTTGAAACGGAAGCCAGCCTGTCGAAAGTGGACATGAAAAAAATTGAGGCCGAAATTAAGGAAGCCATGAAAGAAGCAGAGGTGGATATGAAGAAAGCCCGTGAGGAAATGGAAAAAGCATTCAAGGAAATAGATATGGAGAAGATTCAGCGTGAAATGAAGGAATCGCTCGAGAAAGTGAACTGGGATGAAATGCGCAAGGAGCTGGAAGAAGCCAAAAAGCTGGACCTGAAAGAAGCGGAAGCTGAACTGAAAAAAGCACAGGAGGAGCTTGAAAAAATGGGACCTGAGTTGAAGAAAAGCCTGGCAGAAGCTCAACGCGAACTGGAAAAAGCCAGGGCAGACCTGGCGCTGTACAAAGAACTGGTGGACGGCCTGCATAACGACGGCCTGATCAACAAGGAAGGCAATTATACCATCGAACACAAAAATGGGGAGTTGAAAGTGGATGGCAAGAAAGTGTCGGATGCTGTGTACAACAAGTATCGCCAACTGCTGAACAAGAAAAAACAATTCCGCCTCGAGAAATCGGAGGATGGACTCAACATAGACCGCGATGATGATTGAGCGGAGTCTGAAGTGTAGCCCTGAAATAGTGAAGGCCACCCAAGGGTGGCCTTCACTATTTCAGGCGGTTGCTAAACGCCTGCTGGCGTAGCAGGCTTTGCCTTATGGGATACGCTAATATTTTGCATCCCTGCCGAACTAAAGTTCTGTTACTGATGGATCGTATTTATATCCATCAACCCTTCTGCGCAATCAGGTAAAGGTATTCATCGCCCAGTTGCCAGGGTCGCTTGCGGGGAGTACTGAATACGTCGGTTAATTGCAGTCCCGCCGCATTCATCATCTGTTCCATCTCCCCGATGGAGAAAATATAGTCGATATCGTTTTTTTCCTCGGTGCTGCCATCGGGCGCTATCACGGTATGCCGGGTCTCCACGCGTGTTGGCTGCAGCAGGTATTCATTGTCGAGCAGGTATTTGAATTCCCTGATCTGGTACCATTCTTTTTCCTTGAATTTTTTCGCGATGATTTCGGTGATCATCCAGGTATTGAGCATAAAACGACCGCCCGGTTCAAGGGCATTGGCCACCATCCGGAAAAAGTCGAGGGTCTGCTTACGGTCCAATACCGAAATACTATTGCCCATACAGGACACGGCGGCGTATTGATGGCGGGGTTTGAATTCCTCCACGGAAGCCAGTTCAGCTTCCAGCGGCAAGCCCTCTGCGTTGTTGCGAATTTCATCAATGTAAGCGGCAGCATTGTCGATGGCGGTAACGGCAACACCCTTTCGGGCCAGGCCCAGGGCATGACGGCCATAGCCGCACATACAGTCGAGCAGGCGCTTGCCCGGCTCCAGGGCCAGGGTATCCATCATCAGATCCAGTTCCAGTTGTGTAAGGGCTTCCGGTACAATCCGACGCCACAGTTCCTTGTACACACCGTCGAATAAGGTGGAGGACATGAGCTAAATCAAGTTTACAATTACCGTAAATTGCGGGTAACGATCAAAGTGTTGTTGCCAACAATATCACCCGCAATTTACGTTTATTCGAGAATTTTATTGCGCATCGCATACATCACCAGGCCGGCGATGGTTTTGGCACCCACTTTCTGCTTCATATTCTGCCGGATGGTTTCAATGGTGCGGGGGCTCAGGAACACTTCCTTCGAAATCTCTTCGGTGGTTTTGTCTTCGGCTATCAGCTTCAGTATCCGTACTTCTTTCTCGGAAAGTTTAACCGGGTTGGGGTAGAACTGCCTTACGGTTTTTTTGTGCTGCAGTTTCAGCAGTACGGCTTTATTCACCAGTTCGTTGAAATAGAAATCATCGTTCATGCAGGTGAGGATGGCCTGGTAAATTTCTTCGGGGTCGGTGGTTTTGGTGAGATAAGCGTTGGCCCCCATTTCCATCATCTTGGTGATCATTTCCTGGTCGTCGTACATGGTGAGTACGATGATCTTTACCGCTTCGTATTCTTTCCGGATCAT
Source organism: Terrimonas ferruginea (assembly GCA_044463125.1). Taxonomy (GTDB): domain Bacteria; phylum Bacteroidota; class Bacteroidia; order Chitinophagales; family Chitinophagaceae; genus CAYMZZ01. The sequence continues at coordinate 25,456 of JBIQMS010000019.1, read as the reverse complement.
GCTGATGGCATTGATACCATCGACCTCCGGCATGCGAATATCCATCAGGATTACATCGGGCACTTTCAATTGCAGCTTGTGCATCAGGTCTTTACCGTCTTCGGCTTCCCAGAGAATTTTCAGGTATTCCTTGTCCTTTAGCGCCATACGTATGCCATCCCGGAATATCTTATGATCGTCCGCAATAGCTACTTTGATCTGCTGCATGCTCATGAGTAGTTTGGTTTTAGCCGTCTCCCTTCCGGAGAAACATGGTGATTTTCCGATGCCAAATGTAGTTTTTTTTGGGCGTCTTATTTTATTCAGCCTCAAACTTTTTGGTTATTGCCAAAGCAATCAAAGCTTTTTCAAATAATGAAAAAACCGACAAATAACCCGCAAATAAAAGGCCGGGATTCGTAATACTTCGAAAAGAGAGTATGGTAAGCTTACGAGTGCCTCCGTAATTTCCTTTATGAAAAACTAAGCACTTATGCTCTTGCCAGAGGCTGGGTGGCGGTCTATATTTGTTTCAAGTTGATTGACGAGGATAAGCCCCTCTTACATCCAATATCCGAAGCCCCGCCAAACGGGGGAAACCGTCCATAACATGATTTCCATTATCCCTTGAAGAACCGACAGCGAAATCCAGTGTCAATCAACTTTCTTTTCTTTTTCTAAGCATTTTCACTTATCCACATCTGTGCATAACTGTAGTTTTCCGGTCGAAAAACTGGGAGATTTCCTATTTTGTGCCCCGTAATTTTACGTATTTTTACGCGGATTATTACCCTTTTTTGAATCGTTAAACTACCTGGTAAATCCCCTGAAACGCAGTACTGTACTACATTTCAGCGGATTACAGAGCTTGAATCAGGGTTTACCCCCACTGGTATTACCCCCCAGAATGCGCAATTTTTACGTAAGAATCGATTCAAGAACAAAAAAACGTTACTGTTATGAAAAGGTTAGGCAAAAGACAAATCGACTGGGATTCAATCCTCACCGTAGAAGAATGGTTTAATAAATAAGAGCCATTTCTTTCAAATCTTTAATTGGTTTTCTATATTTGGGCAAAATCCAAAGTCATAGAAAACCTTTTTTCATATATATCAGGCTACGCCGACTTCCTGCCCATCACATTATTCCTGCTGCTCATTTTTAAATTGCACTCGGAAAAAGGTTTATGGATTATTGTTGGTTATTGTGTGGCATCCGTTTTGGGCGATTTTATTGTTACCTCGATTGACGATCCCTCCAACAAGGTAAATATCTATTACAATAGTTTCTGGACCTTATTTGAGTACCTGGCCTTTACGGCATTTTTGTATATCAGCATTAAAAAGAAGACGGTTCGCCGCATCATCCTTCTTCTTTCGGTTTGTTTTATCGCCTTCCAGGTCATTTACTTTTTCAATTCCAAACATAGCAGAATAGACTCTATCCCGGTAGGTATTGAAACAATGCTTATTCTGGGTTATTCGTTTTACCTTTTGTTTGAAATGACCAATACGATCAAGGATACCTTCATCAATTATAATTATCGGTTCTGGATTGTGTTGGGGATGATGATTTATTTATCTGGTTCTTTCTTCATTTATCTGTACGCGAATCAGCTGGCACCCGGAGAAGGCCGCAAGTATGGGGTATTGATCGACTTTTTTTATATCCTGAAGAATATTTTCTTTGCGGTAGCGATTATCATGTGTTATCGCCAGCCTAAACCCAAACTGCCACCATCGTCCATTCCTTTTTTGGATCTGGACACCCGATAAACCAAACAAGCCACTAACCCACTATGTTCTTCCTGCAAGCCACCAATCCATCCGGCGTTTCCTCCGTGCTCTTTATCGGCACGATGGGGATGTTGGTGCTTACGGTAGGTCTTGTTATGTTCATTATCTTTCACCAGCGCAAAGTAAGCCGTTATCAGCGTACCCTGCAGAAGATGGAAGAAGAGCAGCAAAAGATCCTCCTGACGGCCTCCATTAAATTGCAGGAAGAGGAAAGGCAGCGCCTCGCCGCCGACCTGCACGATGATGCCGGCCCCCTGTTGGCCACCGCCCGTTTGTACCTAAACGAAAACCTGGTAAACCAGGATAAGGCAACCCAGCTACAATCGATCTTTCAGGCCCGGCAGATTATTGATGATACCATTCAACTGGTGCGTAATATCAGCCATAGCCTGATGCCGCCCACGCTGAAAAATTTTGGCCTGGAGTCGGCCGTCAACGACCTGTTTCAAAAAATCAGCGGTTCGGGTACCATGAATGCCAGCAGCCGTTTTCACGATTATCGCGAAAGGCTGAAACAGGAAAAAGAACTGGTCGTATTTCGCATAGTGCAGGAGCTGGTGAATAATATTCTGAAGCATAGCAGCTCCAGCTTTATTCACCTTACACAAAATGTGCACGGCGATAAATTTTACCTGCGCATTCACCACGATGGTCGTGGACTGGTGCAGGCGGATTTCGACAAACTCAACAAGAGCAATATCGGCCTCGGCCTGAAGAATATCAGCAGCCGCTTACGTGTAGTACAGGGCAGCATTTATTTTGAAAAGGATATTTCGCAAACCTATTATAAGGTTACCATCGAGTTGCCGAAGGACGATCCGTACCAGTAGTTAAAGCATTATTCGCTAATTTTACCCCTTTTTGGATACTATGGGAATCATTAAGGTAGCTATTGCTGACGATCATAAGATTTTTAGAAAAGGCGTAATCCTGTCCCTTCGTCCGTTCACCAATATCAAATTTGTGCAGGAAGCGGAGAATGGTGATGAATTACTCAACGGCCTTACCGAATCGGATCCCGATGTGGTACTGATGGACCTCCGTATGCCCGGTAAAGACGGTATTGAAACCACCAAGGTTATCAGCAAGCAATATCCCAACATCAAAGTACTGGTGCTGAGTATGTATGAAGACGAGCGCTTTGTGTACCACCTGATGGAAAACGGCGCCAACGGCTACCTGCTCAAGAATGCCGAGCCCCAGGAAATACGCCGCGCCATCATGGAGGTTTTTGAAAAAGGCTATTACCTCAACAATTTTGTAAACAGGATACTGCTGAAGAAATCACATTCCCGCCAAAAAGTAGTTCCTTCCCTCAACAACGAAATCACCCTCTCCGACAAGGAAAGAGATGTACTCCGCTTTATCTGTATGGAATTTACCGCCCAGGAAATAGCCCAGAAAATGGAGATAAGCCCCCGCACCGTGGAAGCCATTAAGGACAGGCTGATGGAAAGATTTGGCAGCAAGAATACGGCCGGACTGGTGTTTTTCGCCGTGAAAAATAACTTGATTGATTAAGTTGTACGTTTTACGTAATACGTAATACGTTTTTGGGTTTAGAGTTTAAAGTTTAAGGTTTAGAGTTTAAGGTTTAAAGTTTAGCATCTTTACACTTAAAAGAATTAACTCTAAACCATAAACCTTAAACACTAAACTTTAAACTCTAAACCCAAAAACGTACTACGTACTACGTATTACGTATTACCTATCTCCCTCACATCATGTGCCACTAAAAGCTTCCCTGCCGTTTTCGCTTTTATTTCTTCCACCGATACCCCCGGCGCTAATTCGCGCAGCAAGAACCCACCTTCGGGCAGCACATCGAGTACGGCCAGGTCGGTCACTATTTTCTTCACACAACGAAGACCCGTGAGGGGCAGCGTGCAGTTGGGCAACAATTTACTTTCGCCCTTTGGGTTGGTATGCATCATGGCCACAATGATATTGCGGGCGCTGGCTACAAGGTCCATGGCGCCACCCATACCTTTTACCATCTTGCCAGGAATCTTCCAGTTGGCAATATCGCCCTGCTCACTCACTTCCATGGCGCCGAGTACCGTAAGGTCCACTTTGCCGGCGCGGATCATACCAAAGCTCATGGCCGAGTCAAAAAAGGAGGAACCCGGCACGGTGGTGATAGTTTGCTTGCCGGCATTAATCAGATCAGCATCCTCCTTTCCCGCCTCCGGAAAAGGGCCCATACCCAGCAACCCGTTTTCGCTCTGCAATACCACATGAATGCCTTCGGGAATATAATTCGCCACCAGGGTAGGAATACCAATTCCAAGGTTCACATAATACCCGTCTTTCAACTCCTTAGCGATACGCTGCGCGATTTGCTCTTTTGATAATGCCATGAAGGAAGAATTTGTTGAATCGTTGAAGCGTTGAATCGTTGAACTGTTAACCTATTTTCTATCCTCCACTTTCGACTCCCCCGCTTTAAACTTATGACTTAATACTTATAACTTAAAACTCACAACTTAAAACTCACAACTTAACGTACTACGTAAAACGTAATACGTACTACGTACTACGTACCGTCCTCTGCTCTATCCTCTTCTCATAATCTTTCCCCTGAAAAATCCGATGCACATAAATGCCGGGCGTATGAATCATATCCGGGTCCAACTCGCCGGCGGGAACCAGCTCTTCTACTTCAGCGATGGTTATTTTTCCAGCCATGGCCATGAGGGGATTGAAGTTGCGGGCGGTGGCACGATACACGAGATTGCCTTCTGTATCGCCTTTCCAGGCTTTTACGAGGGCGAAATCAGCCTCAAAAGCGGTTTCCATGAGGTAATCCTTGCCATGAAAATTGCGTAGCTCCTTTCCTGCCGCTACTTCGGTGCCCACACCGGCAGGTGTAAATATCGCCGGCATGCCATAACCGGCAGCCAGGCAGCGCGTGGCCAGGGTTCCCTGCGGAATCAGTTCCACTTCCAGCTCACCACTCAACAGTTGCCTTTCAAACTCCGCATTCTCGCCCACATAAGATGCTATCATTTTTTTTACCTGTCGTTGCTGCAACATCAGCCCGATACCAAAATCGTCAACTCCGGCATTGTTGGAAATGCAGGTCAACCCTTTCACCCCCTTGTTCACCAGGGCGCTGATACTGTTTTCCGGAATTCCACAAAGTCCAAATCCTCCCAACATGAGCACAGCCCCGTCGTTGATGTCGTGAATAGCATCTTCTGCCTGCTGATATACCTTTTGCATATGGCTACAATTTTCTTTTGCAATTTATTTCATTCCCTGTTCCAGCGCCTTCTGGCTGAGAGTATGGGTTCCTACTGCGCCTGCAGGTTTCTTTGCTTGCGGCGCTTATTGAGCATAGCCGTATCAACAGTCAGTACCTTCTCCGTTGATGGATTGATATTTACCTCAACGGCTGGGGGTTGTTTCTGGCCAAATGTATCAACCGCCGGGCGCTGGGTGGCGCTATCCGTGGCCAGGTAGCTCTTATCTTCGTAAACCGCCAGCGAATCAAAAACCCTTTTCATGAGTTTGGGATGATTCTTATAGTACTCGTAGCTGCGTATGAAATCTTCCTGGCTTATCTGGTGCAGTTCATACACTTTATCGTACCAGCGCCGGCTCTCCTGCACATTATTAAAAAAGGTATCGCGAAACAGCACAAAACCATTTAAGAATTCGCCGGTTTGAATCATATCCCAAACCACCGCTTCCATCTTTTCAGGTTCCAGCACATCATCCGGCACCTGCCGGCTGGAGCAGGAAGCGAGGCCCAACATCCACGCAGCGATAAAGATCAATATCCTCATTTCAATTCCTTATTGTATGTATTGGCATTGGTAATATCCACCCGGGCCAGCAACTCGCGCGCCCTTGTCCGCAAATCGGCATTGGCTTTACTGAAAACCCTCACCAGTTCATTACTTTTTCCCTGGAAAAAAAACTGCAGAATCATGGAATTGGGATTCTCCTTGTTGATATTATTCAGGAAATTCAAACAGTTGATAATCCCGGCGCGACCCTCTTCCTCATTGTCGTAAAAAACATCCATGCCTGAGCGGTAATAAGCGTACACCGCATCATGAATCTGCGCAAAGCGATTATTGTTCAGGTTTTCGGCCAGCCAGTAGCGGTTGCGCAGGCTCTCGAAAGATTTCCAACCGGTTATGTCGCGGCTCTCCGGCGCGTTGTTCACAATATTCCATGCCTTCTGGAAATAGGGATCGCCACCACGAAGCGAGAAGGAAGCATAGTCGAAGCCCAGGATCAAATTCACGTAATAAGCGAGTATGGCCGGCAGGTTGGCAGCAGCCGGGTCATTGCCCTGCACGCGGTTTTCATTGAACTCAATGGGCTGAAACTCCTGGTAGCGAAATACTACATCATTATCGATATAGTTGATAATTGGTGAGTCGTAATTGCTATTGTAGATGGGGCGTGCCGCCTGCACGGTAAGCCGGCCCCGAAAAACATTATCGCCCAGATCCTGCTCAATATTCAGCAAAAAATTGCAACGGATCTTTTCATTGGGCAAAAAATCGTCGCGGGTCCATTTGCGGTTGTTGACAAAATTGGTGAGCGTGGTCTGCAGGGTTTGGAATACGTTCTTATTCACTTCCGTGCTGATGCGGCTGGTGATGACCGTAAAGCGCGCCTGTATTTCCTGGGCATTGGCCATGCCCGATACACCCAGGAGAAAAATGAAAATCAGTTTACGCATAATATTTTTCGATAAGGGTATCAATGATGTCTTTCGCCACCTGTTCCTTTGGCTTTGTTTCAAATTCGCGCACCTGCCCATCGCGATGCAGGATGCTGATGCGATTGGTATCCAGGGCAAAGCCTGCACCGGCATCGTTCAGTGAATTGAGCACGATGATATCCGCGTTCTTTTTTTCCAGCTTCTCTTTCGCGTGCGCCAGTTCATTTTCGGTTTCCAGCGCAAAGCCTATCAGCACCTGCTCTTTTCTTTTCAGGGTACCCAGGGTTTTGAGAATATCGGTGGTGCGTTTCAATTCCAGTTGCATACCATCATCGCCTTTCTTAATCTTTTGTTTCGCTTTCACTATGGGTGTATAATCCGCCACAGCCGCCGACATGATGGCCAGGTCCATTTCAGCAAAAACCTCCTGGCAGGCTTGCAGCATTTCTTCAGCCGAAATCACACGTCGCAAATGCAGGCCTGTTTCGTCAAAAGCTACGCTACTGGGACCTATCACCAGGGTTACTTCCGCTCCACGTGCCTGCAATTCCTTAGCCAGGGCTATCCCCATTTTGCCGGAGGAATGATTCCCTATAAAACGAACCGGATCAATAGCTTCGTATGTGGGCCCGGCGGTCACAAGGGCTTTACGCCCTTTGAGCTGTGCGGATGAGGTAAAGAAAGCCTGCAACATTTGCAGTATCGCGTGTGGCTCGGCCATGCGTCCGTCACCATAGAGGCCACTGGCCAGCTCGCCCTGCTCCACCGGCAATACCTTATGACCATAGGAAGCTATTTTCCGCAGATTTTCGCGGGTGGCGGGGTGCCGCCACATATCCTCATCCATGGCCGGTGCTACCCATACCGGACAGGTTGCGGAAAGATAAGTAGCCATCAGGAGGTTGTCGCAAACAGCATTGGCCATTTTGGCGATGCTGTTGCAACTGGCAGGGGCTATCAGCATCAGGTCGGCCCAGCGGCCCAGCATTACATGATTGGCCCAGCTTTGCTCGTCAAAAAGCTCGGAAAGCACGGGTTCTTTGCTCAGGGTTGACAGGGTTAGTGGCGAAACGAAATCGCGGGCAGCAGGAGTGAGTATCACTTTCACCAAAGCGCCTTCTTTTATGAGAAGCCGCAACAGGAATATGGACTTGTAGGCGGCAATACTTCCCGTAATGCCCAGCACTATTTTTTTGCCCTTCAGCATAGCTGTTCAAAAATACCATTTAATTGATGAAGCCGGTTACAAAAACGAAAAGCGACCGGAATAACCGGTCGCCTGATAAGTTGCTGTTGCTGGGTCGGGAATTAATCGAAAAGCTGGTCTTCTCCCTTACGGAAATAAACCTTGTCTTCCATAAACTCCTGTGTAGCCAGCAGGGCGGGGTTGGGCATACGCTCATAGGCACGCGAGATCTCGATCTGCTCCTTATTTTCGTGGATTTCTTCGAGACTGTCGGTGTGGCTGGCAAACTCATCCAGTTTGTTGTGGAGTTCCTCTTTCAGGGAAATATTGATCTGGTTGGCGCGCTTGGCTATCACGGCAATCGATTCATAAAGATTACCGGTGCGTTTGCGCAAGTCTTCCAGACTTTTGGTTTCCACATTGTTGGTGATGCCAGCACTAAGCTGCCGTCTTAGCTTGCTCATTCCGTATGTTTTTAATATTCGTTTGCGATAATTCTCTGAAATTGTCCACTTCACCCGCCAGTTTACTTTCGGGAAACCGGTCCTTGAACTCCTGGCACTGATCAATCACTTCTTCAAATCGTTCAATCTTTTTTTCATCGATACTCATTTCCGCAAAGCGGTAATAGGAGCGGATGATCATCATCTTATACTCATCGGCCCGGTCTGAATCCGGATAGCCATTGAGCAGGGAGCTGAATGCCACGCCGGCCGCCCTGAACTGACCCATATCGTAATACAACTGGGCGCTTTTGAAATCTTTCAGTTCCAGCTTGCCCCGTAGATCATCAATGATCTCCTGGGCCTGTGCATTTCTTTCCGAGCCCGGGTGCGTGTTGATATAAACCTGCATCATGCCAATAGCCTTGATGGTATTGGTTTGATCGAGCTCGGCTTTGGGCGACTGCTTATAAAAGCAATAAGCCCGCATATAGTCCACTTCCTCGGCCTTGGGACTGTTGGGGAAAATCTCCAAAAAGGTCTTGAAGAGGTTTTCCGCATTCAGGTAATCCTTTTGATTATATGCACAATAGGCATATTTATAATAGATATCCTGAAACTCAGGCCGCGCCTTGTAAAAAGGCATCACATCCTCATACAAAATCTGCGCCTTATTATACTTCTTATCCACATAATACTTCTCGGCCATGCGCAGCTTGTATTCGGGATCGGGACTTTTCAGAATCTTATTGATACTTTTTCCGCCGCAGGCAGACAATATCAGCAAGACCAGGAAAAAGGGTATAAAACGCATAAAGGTGTGCAAAGTTAATGGTTTGGGGCAAAACTTAGGGAAAAATCTTCAGTGGCCAAGGGGGGAAAGATAAAGTATTGTGAAATGTTTTACGTATTACGTATTACGTATTACGTTATACGTATTACGTTTGGGTTTAAGGTTTAGAACTTATTTAAGAAAAAAATCTGCGTACATCAGCGGAAAAATCTGCGAAAATCTGCGGGAAAACTCCTCTGAACTCTGAGACTGTTTGATGAGCCAAAGCATTTCCCGCAGATTTTCGCAGATTTTTCCGCAGATGAACACAGATATATGATTTCCGAAAAAGTGCCGCCCTTTGATCAGGGCGTGACAGAGTTTGAAACCTTAAACCTTAAACCCTAAACTTTAAACTAAAAAACCCGGCCACTGGCCGGGTTTTTTTTTATGCTAGCAAAAAGCTTATTTCTTGCGCAGGTTGGGGTGCGGGGGAGCAACGGTATTGGGTCCGTCTTCTCCTTCGTTGGCACCACGCAGGTCAACTGTGTTGCAATCGCCACCTTCGTTACCGTAGTTGAAGATGAAGCGGTCAGCGCTCACACCTTGCTCTTCTACCAGGTAAGAGATCACTTTGTTTACATGATCCCAGCTCAGTTGCTGCTCTTTCTTGTTGCTGGAGCAGTAACCTACCACTACCACGCGGCACTCAGGATTGTTGCGCATGCGGCTGGCTACGGTTGCCAGTACTGCTTTCGCGTCATCAGTCAGCGCATTGCTGTTGTTGCGGAAAGTAACGCTGGGCAGAGGTCCGAGTTTGGTAGCACAATCAATGGGCTTCACCAAACCTTCGAAGCAAGACTCATCCGGGCAGGGGCACTTACCAACACCGTCGGCATCAACAGGCTGACACTGAGTAGGTGTAATCAGTTCCTTGTCTTTATAGTCAGGTACTCCGTCGCCATCGGTATCGCGGCTTACACCACGTGTATCAACAGGCGCACCAGCGGGCGTTTGCTCCAGATCGAACTGGTCGGTAACACCATCGCCATCGCTGTCGTCAAGCACGGGCTTGGGCAGCTTCATCAGGCGGGGGTTGCGGATTTCGCTGTAAGCGTAATCCAGCGGGTTCAGCCACCACAGGGGCTCAACAGACTTGGCACCCAGGTTATAGTTGATACCTACTGAAAGGAAGTTATAAGAATCATAGTCGGGGGACAGCGCGGCGTTACCACCGGGATGTTCCTGCCACTGCTGACCATCGAGCAGATCGTCTTTCACGATAGTGATACGATCTTCAATAGCCAGGTTGAAACGGTTGCTGAGTTTGAAAGCCATACCCAGACCTACAGTACCGCTGGGCTTGAAAGTGCGGCCAAACAGCTTGGGACGACGGTCACCATGGTTTTGCGCGTCTGTTTCGTATTCGCCATCCAGCAGATCTTTGATCGCGTTACGTGTGTCTTTGCGGTCTTTGTAAATACCCTGAGGAATGCTGGCAAAATTGTAAGGGTTGCCGTTGCCGTCGAGGATATCCAGCTTGGTGTCGTAGATAGTACCACCGATACCGGCGATAGCATATACATTAAAGCCGGTTTTTGCTTTGTGGAAACGCACGTTGTTGAGTGTGATAATACCTTGCAGCGACAGGTCCTGTACATTCGACTTATAGTTCAGGAAAACCGCATCACCACCAGCATAAGGATCCACGTAGCCAGCGGTCATCCAGGGCGTGTTCTTGTTGATGTTTTCAGTTTTGCGCCAGGCCAAACCTTTGCCTGTTCCGTTCATGTATTCCAAACGCATAGAGAATACATAACCGAAAGCTTTTCTAACATGCAGGCCCCATCCCAGTGTAGGGAAAACGGCAGGCACGTCGCCACTGATGGTGAAAGCGCCAAGTTTAGCACCAATTTCCCACTGATTGCGGGGTTTGGCGGGGAAGTTATAAGTTCCATTCAGGAACTCGGTATGCTGAGGCATCCGCTTCGGAGTAACTACAGAAGAATCTGAAGGATCATAACTGCCACCCGTTTTCACCTGGGCTAAGCCGTATGATGCCATCAGGCAGAAAAAAACTGCCAATAACATGAACTTTTTGCTTACCATAACTGAGGATTAAGATTTGACGAAAAACAATGTCCTAATAATTGGCAAAAATAGGCTTTGCGCCATAAATACCAAATTTTTGTGAAATTTATTCGTCCGTATTGCTGTTATTTTTCAATTACTTAGTCGAAAAAATCCGTGATTTTGATGCTTTCGCGGGCAATCCGTTTTTGCGGCGTAAATTGCCGCCTTTATGAAGCTTCCCGTCCATCTTATCGAGCAGGAGTTAAAAGAGTTTGAATCCCGTTTCCGGGAGGCCGCGCGTAGTCAAACGCCCCTGCTTGATCGAATTATGCGCTTCATTGTCAAGCGAAAAGGCAAGCAGCTCCGTCCCATGTTCGTGCTGCTTTCGGCACGGCTTTTTGGCCCGGTTACCGACCCCAGCTACCGCGCCGCTTCGCTGGTGGAATTGCTGCATACGGCTACCCTGGTGCATGATGATGTGGTGGACGACAGCATGGAGCGCAGGGGATTTTTCTCGGCTTATGCACTTTGGAAGGCCAAAGCCAATGTGTTGATTGGCGACTACCTTCTGGCCAAGGGTCTGCTCCTTTCCCTGGATAATAACGATTACCGGATTTTGCATATCCTTTCCGATGCCGTACGAAAAATGAGTGAAGGCGAATTATTGCAGCTCGAGAAGTCGCGTTCCCTCAACCTGCAGGAAGAAGTGTACTTCGAAATTATTCGCAACAAAACGGCATCCCTCCTTGCCTCCGCCTGCGCGGCCGGCGCCTGGTCCTCGTCAAATAACGACGAAATAACCGAAAAAATGCGCCAGTTTGGGGAAAAAGCCGGTATCGCTTTCCAGATAAAAGACGATCTTTTCGATTATTCCAGCGACAATGTGGGGAAGCCTACCGGAAATGACATCAAAGAAAAAAAACTGACACTACCCCTGATCTATACCTTGAACACGGTGGACCGGAGTAGTAAACGACAAATTATAAATGTTGTAAAACACAACAACAAGGATCGGAAAAAAGTGGATTGGGTGATAGAGCAGGTGAAGCAAACAGGCGGCATTGACTATGCCACAAAGCGCATGAATGAATATAAAGAAGAGGCGATCCGTATTCTTCACCAATTTCCGGAAAACGATATCCGCCAGGGACTGGAAGACCTGGTACGCTATGTGACCGAGCGAAAATATTAGACCGATTACGGAATAGGGTGGCATGTCCGGAGAAATCGACATGCAAATGCTCATTCCTGATTCCAAAAATCCAATGAGCTTATGACGGAGAAGAGATGGCGTGTTTTAAGTGCCGATAAGGAGAAGACGAAATTGTTGCAGTCGACATTGGGCATCAACCCTGTTCTTTGCCAGATACTGGTGCAACGTGGAATTGACGATTACGACAAAGCCTTTCAATATTTCCGTCCCTCCCTTTCGCAGCTTCATGACCCCTGGTTGATGAAGGACATGGCCAAAGCCGTGGAAAGGATTGCGGCCGCCATTGAATCCGGTGAAAAAATTCTGGTGTATGGCGATTATGACGTGGACGGCACCACGGCCGTGGCAAGTTTCTATTCCTTTCTGCGAAATATTTATTCTTCAGTTGACTTTTACATTCCCCATCGCTATCGCGAAGGATATGGGGTGAGCAAGGCGGGAATTGACTTTGCCAAAGCCGAGGGATTCCATTTGATTGTATCTCTCGATTGTGGCATCAAAAGCTTCGACCTCATCAGCTATGCCGCGGAGTTGGGAATCGACTTTGTGGTATGCGATCACCACCTGCCCGACGAACAACTGCCCCCTGCTGTGGCGATATTGAATCCCAAACAACCGGATTGTGCTTATCCCTTTAAAGAGTTGTGTGGATGCGGCGTTGGACTCAAACTGATGATGGCGCTGGCCAAACATTTTTCGTTACCAGATGATTCCTGGCAGCAATACCTCGACCTTGTCGCCACCGCCATTGCCGCCGATATTGTTCCCATTACGGGCGAGAACCGGACGCTTGCTTATTTGGGATTACAAAAGGCCAATAAACAGCCCAATTATGGCATTCATGCGCTGGGGCAGTTGAGTGGCATAAAGCCCCCCTATCATATTCACAACCTGGTATTCATGATCGCTCCGCGTGTAAACGCGGCCGGTCGTATGGATGATGCAAGCAAAGCCGTTCGACTCTTTATTGCGGAAAGCGCGGAAGAAGCAATTAGCTATGCGGAACAATTGAACCAGGATAATAGCGATCGTAAGGAAGCCGATGCCACTATCACCCGCGAGGCACTTGAAATGATTCGCGACAGGGAAGACTGGCTGAACAACAAATCGACCGTACTCTTTCAACCCCATTGGCACAAAGGGGTGGTGGGCATCGTAGCGTCGCGGGTGATAGAACAGTATTACCGGCCCACCATTGTGTTGACAAAATCGGGTGAATACGCGGCAGGCAGTGCACGCAGCGTGCCCGGGTTTAATTTATACGAAGCCATTCATGCCTGTCGGGAACATCTGCTAGGCTATGGCGGCCATTTCGCCGCGGCGGGGATGACACTGGAGTTGAACCAGGTGGATGCCTTTCGGGAAAAATTTGAATCGGTTGTCGCTGCCAGCATCGACCCGGAATTGCTGATACCCGAAGTGGTGATTGATGCGGAAGTTCGCTTTACCGACCTGACCTGGAAATTCTACGATATTCTGAACCAGATGGAACCCTTTGGGCCTGAAAATGACCGCCCCACCCTGCTGGTGCGTGGAGTAAGGGATACCGGCTATTCGCGAATACTGAAAGAGCAACACCTGAAAGTATCGCTCCGCCAGGACCAGTTGGTATTTTCCGGTATTGGCTTTGGCATGGGCGAATACCTAACCCTCTTGCAGGGCCAGGAGCCGGTGGATGTGGCTTTCAAACTGGAAGTCAATGAATGGAATGGCCAAAAAAGCCTGCAGTTGCGGTTGGTGGATATAAAGCCGGCCCAGTCGGCAAAAGCCCAATAAAATAGCCGCTTTTACCATTTTTCTCCTATCTTTGCCGCCCCAAATCTGTATTCGCAGATTTTCCGCGCGCTCCGGCGGGTGGAATCCACTGGGTTAAATCGAATTTTTTAACCGTTTCTGGTTTGTTGATAATCAACAAACAGGACAAAAAAAGAGGTAAATGAACAACTACGAATTGATGGTGATTTTTACCCCTGTACTCAGCGATGACGAGTTTAAGGCTGCGCAGAAGAAATATGCGGCCCTCGTTACCGAAGCGGGAGGTTCCGTGATTGCGGAAAATCCCTGGGGTCTGAAATCACTGGCGTATCCCATCCAGAAGAAAACCACAGGCTTGTACTGGGTTCTGGAGTACACTGCGCCATCCGACTTCAATGAGAAGCTGAAAATTCAGCTTCTGCGCGACGAAAGCGTTCTTCGTCATCTGTGCACTAAACTCGATAAATACGCCGTCGAGTACAATGCTAAAAAGAGAAGTGGTGTAAAAACAGATAACGAAAATGCAGTGGAGGCTTAAGTTATGGCCAAGAATGAAATCAAATACCTGACGGCGATTAAGACCGACAAGCGTGTCAAGAAATTCTGCCGTTTCAAGAAATACGGTATTCGCTACATCGACTACAAGGATGTGGAATTCCTGAAGAAGTTCCTGAATGAGCAGGGTAAACTTTTGCCCCGCCGCCTTTCGGGTAACAGCCTGAAATATCAGCGCAAAGTATCGGATGCCGTGAAGAAAGCACGCCAGATGGCTTTGTTGCCTTATGTTACTGATCTTTTAAAATAAGCTCCACTCACCCTAATCCGCCCTTTGGCGGAGACAGTTGCGAAACTGGGTAGCGGTAAGTGAAAAAAAAGAAAATCATGGAAGTAATCCTCATTAAAGATGTAGATAATCTGGGTGGCGCGAACGAGGTGGTAAAAGTAAAGAACGGCTATGCCCGTAATTTCCTTTTGCCCAGCAAACTGGCGGTTGAAAACAACCCCAGCAATCGCGCTCAACTGGAAGAACGCCTGAAAATTGCCCGCAAGAAAGAAGCGGCCATGCTGGCGGAAATCAATAGCGTAATCGCCAAGCTGAAAGAAGCTCCGCTGAAAGTAGGTGCCAAAACCGGAACCAGCGGCAAGATCTTCGGTAGCATTACCGCCCTGCAAATCAGCCGTGCCATTCGCGAACAGCGTGGTTACGAAATTGACCGTCGCAAGATCAATATCGTGGATGAAGTGAAAGAGCTGGGAACCTTCAAGGCCGGTATCGACTTTGGCGGTGGACATCAGACAGAAGTGGAATTTGAAGTGGTAGCTGAATAAGCCCACCCAAAACCAGATAATTAAAGCCCCGGTATATCCGGGGCTTTTTTATTTCATCCGCCCTAACTGGCTTGTAATCAGCAAAAGAGAAGGTTTTGCCCCCTGGCGCTATTTAGGCACCAAAAAATTTGTCATTCTCAGTAAAAAAAGTCTAATTTCGTAGTGTTTTGGTGTCTCTTACAGTTTCGCAAGTCCTGAACGTTTCGAAAAACCGTAAAATGTTCATTGGTTACTGGGTACTGTTAACACTGTTATTTTTTTTAAATTACTCAACATGAACATTTACGTTGGAAACCTCAGCTGGAACCTGAAGGATCAGGACCTGCAAAATCTTTTCGCCGCACATGGCGAAGTTTCATCAGCCAAAATCGTTTTGGACAAATTCACTAACCGCAGCAAAGGCTTTGGTTTCGTGGAAATGCCCAACGATGATCAGGCACAGTCTGCTATCTCTGCCCTGAATGGCAGTGAAGTTGACGGCCGCAACATCGTGGTAAACGAAAGTCGTCCCAAGCCTGAAGGCAGCGGCGGCGGTGGCTTCAAGAAAAGAAGCTTCGGCGGCGGCGGTGGCGGCGGCTTTAAAAAAGGCGGCGGCTTTAACAAAGGCGGTGGCGGTGGATATCGCGACCGTGGTGGATACAGCAATGATTATTAATCGCACTGTTGATACGCAAAAAAAAGTCCCGGATTGCATCCGGGATTTTTTTTGCGTAATACGTAGTACGTAATACGTTATACGTAGTACGTTTTACGTAACAGGCATAACATTATCTATTTGTAAATGGAAGGTATAGAGTTGAATCCTAATAGATAAAGTGCTTATTATTGCGTCAATGACTGCAAAGCCCAATAAGCAAAACAATTAACTCGTAAATACGTATTACGTAAAACGTACTACGTAATACGTTCACTAATAAATCTTCTTCCCTCATGATCTCCATCATCATCCCCGCTCTCAACGAATCGGCCACCATCGAAAGCGTGATCCGTTTTTGCCAGCTGGATCCGCAGGTTACGGAAATTATTGTGGTGGATGACAAATCGGAAGATAATACGGTAGAGCTGGCCCGTAAGGCAGGTGCGCGGGTGCTGATTAGTGAAACGCGGGGAAAGGGCATTTCGATGAAAGAGGGTATTGATGCGGCCAAAAATGAGATCATTCTATTTCTCGATGCGGATATTGATCCCTATCCCGAAGGAAGCATCAGCAAGCTGGCAGGTCCTCTGCTGGAGGATAAAGCCGATTTTGTGAAAGGCGCTTTCGCCCGCAATGCAGGTCGTGTAACCGAGCTGGTAGCAAAGCCCCTGCTCACGATCCTTTTTCCGGGCCTCTCCCAATTTTCGCAACCCCTGAGTGGTATGATTGCGGGTAAGAAATCCTTCTTTCAACGCATTGAATTCTTCAACGATTATGGCGTGGATATCGGCATCCTGATCGATATGTACCTGATGAGGGCCCGCGTGGAGGAGGTGAATATTGGCTATATAGAAAACAAAAGCAAGCCCTGGGAATCGCTGGGCAAGATGAGCCGCGAAGTGTCGCGCGCGATACTGAGCCGCGCGCAAAGGCAACACAATAATGAGTTGACCGAAGAAAGCGTGAACTCCATCGTGGCCATACAGCGCGAAATGACCAATGTAATCCATGAGAACCTCTCGGACTACCACAAGATGATTGTTCTCGATATGGATAATACCATCCTCACCGATCGATTCATCAATGTTTGCGCCGACAAGTTCGGATTTCGCGCCAAACTGGATGAGCTCCGCTTCAACGAATCGGACCCCATCATCCTCACCAAAAGGATCGGTTTGCTGCTCAAGGGCCGCACCATGGATGAATTGCTGAGCGTAATAAGTGGCATGGGCATGGCAGAGAAAGTGAAGGAAGTGGTGGCGGCTTGCAAAGACAAGGGCTACCTGGTGGGTATCATCAGCCACAGCTATACCCTTATCACCAATTATGTTAAACAGCAGATTGGCGCAGATTTCTCGGTGGCCCACCAATTGGAGTTTTTTGAGGGAAGGGCCACGGGTGAAGTGAGCCTGCCCTCCTATTTCTTCGGATCACCGGAAAGCTTCTGTGGACATTCCTTCTGCAAGACCAACGCATTACAGCATGTTTGCGACCGTTATAGCGTGAAAATGAAGAATGTAATAGCGGTGGGTGACAGCCGCGACGACCGCTGCATGATCGCATATGCCGGCAAAGGTGTCGCATTCTGTACACAGGATGAAATACTGGAGAAAATTGCCGATCGCAGCATCCGCGAAAGAAACTTTCTCCCCCTGCTCGATTTGGCATAAGATTTTCGTAAATTACTCATGCGAACATCCTGTTGCAAATCCCTAAAATTCTGCCTATGCCAACCCGCCTGTACAATATACTTGTGCCGGTTGACTACAGGGCCAGGAATCGTTGGGCTCTGAGCAAAGCCGTTGAATTAGCCAATACCCTTGGCTGCCATATTCACCTTGTACATATCCGCGGAAGACGCAGCCGCATTTTCAGTCCGCATATACGCCAGGAAATGGCTTTTCGGAAACTGACGCAGTTGCGCTCCGAATACCAGCAGCAGCTTTGCGGCAGCAGCCGGATAGAAATAAGTGTATTAACGGGTAGTCGTTTACGACAACTGCAGGATTATATCGAAAAATATGAAATGGACCTGGTGGTAACAGGCTTATCCCGTTTCAATTTGCTGCATAGGATCGCTTCTTCCGTTTCCATCAGCCGGTTGGCCCATCGCTCGCATGTGCCGGTACTGGCGGTCCGCTCCAGCGGGCTGGTATGCCATTACAAGAAAATTGTATTACCCCTTACGGGCGAACTACCCATCCGCCAAATCCGCTTTGCCGCCCTGCTGGGAAGGGCTTTTCGTTCAACAGTGTATTTTGTATCTCTGCGTCAACATGCTGACGGAAAAAATAAAAACCTTCTATCGGAAGCCCTGGAAGTAGTGCAAAGTATTTCCACGGTTCCCGTTCAATCTATTTTGCTGGAAGGACAAAACCTCGCCAAAAGCACACTGGATTTCAGCCGCAAGATTAATGCGGACCTGATCATGGTGAATCCGGTAAAAGACCTCCACATGCCGGGCTGGTGGAGCCGCCTCACGAATAGATTGCTCTCGTATGCGTCGAGAATACCTGTACTTACTATTAGTTGATTTGGTTTAGAGATTTGGGTTGAGGGTTGAGGGTTTAAGGTTTAATTAATTGGGATTGGAAAGTACCCATGTTACATTCATATAAGACCTTAAACCTTAAACCCTAAACCTTAAACTCTAAAGTCCCTCCACCACCACCTGCCCCGCTCCATGATAGCTATGGTATTCACCATTGTACATAGCATCGGCACTAACGGGCCCCATTTGAAAGCGGCCGGGCGATACGGCCCTTACTGCGTAATAAAATGTTTGCTTATTCTGCCAGGCGTCGGCAAAGAAATGGATGCGATCGTCGCGCACATCCAGTGCCGTAGGTGTACTGGCGTCTTTGATCCAATCCATACCCGGAATTTCCTTTGTGCGCGGGTTCTCAATTTCAAACCCGGCCGGCAGCAGATCGGTAATCACTACATTGTCGATACGCGTGCTGAAAGTACGTTCCAGCGTGATGCCCACGATGATCAGGTCATTCTGACGGAAACGGTTGCCATTGATGCGATTGCCATTGCGATCATAAAACTGGCGACGCACTTTCAGGTAACTGTCTTCCTCCACAAAGCCACCGGTAGCGCTAATGCCTTCGGCATTCCAATAATAATAGAGCGAGCCATTGCCTTTTACGACAATATCTACATTGGTGCCTTTCAATTGGTCGGCCCCAGCTTTCCAGCTACCGTTATCGGCGCTCGCGATTTTCTTGCCGTTTACGCTGATTTCGGCCGTGGCGGTACTTTGGTTAGCCGAACGGGCATGCTTGCCAACTGCCAGGAATGCAAATGCCCTTTCCTGCGTACTCAGCCATTGACGACCCTTCAGTTTCTCGCTCACATGACGAACCATGATGGGCACCTGAGCATTGCCCGGATCCACTTCGAGCAGGGCATTGAGGGCAACGGCTTCGTCGCGCAGGTCGGAATAGAAACTGCCACCCGTTTGCGCTACCGATACCTCGCCCTGGAATGCCGCTGGCAACATTTCGGAAAATGAACGACGATCACCGGCCACGGCATAAGCCGCCGACAAAAGGTAGCGACTGTCGAGCGCCAGTATCTCGGGATTCGATTTATAATAGTTCATGGCCGACACGTTGCTGCGATTAGCGAGTGCCAGCACATAAAGGCTATACGCAACTTCTTTCGGGGCTATTTTACGATTCTGATCGCGGTTATAGAAATAATTGATCAGCTCACGGTTCTTCAGTCGACTATTCAAATAACCCAGCAGGGTTTCGAGCAAACTATTGTCTACATCAAACCCGGCCTTTTTTGCTTCCAGCAGGAAATGCGCCGCATATACCGATGTCCACCAATGCGCTTCACCCATTCCATCCCAAAGGGTGAGACCACCCGTGTACAACTGTCGCATTTTTATTTTGCGAATAGCTTCTATGATATTCGCATTGGCATGTTGCTTTTGATTTTGCTGAAGACCCATCAGGTCGGCCAGGTCGCCAAAATAGAGTTGCGGGAATGCCGCCGAAATGGTTTGTTCGGTACATCCATAAGGATACTGTACCAGGTAACGCAGTTGTTCACCCAACTCCAATGCCGGTGAGCGGCTAATGACCAGGTTATAATCCGTGGTTCCCTGCAGGAAATCCTGTGTATTAATTTGCACTTTGCCAGCCTGACCGCCCGCCAGCACACCACTGCCCGATCTTTTTTGCAGTGTGGAAGCCGGCCTTACACTTAACTCAATTTCTTCCTCAAATTTCTCGCCGAGGCCGCTTACCAGTACCTTCACTTTACCGATGCCCAGTTTAGCATCAGCTCTCAATTCAAATACAGCCCTGCCCTCCGATTTCGCATTCACGGCCACTTCCTGTTTGGTTGCACCAATAGCTTGCAAGGGACCTTCAATCTGCAACGAAGCAGTCAGATTGCTATTGCCACTGGTGGTATTGCTAAGCGTAACCGGTACAAGCACCGTATCGCCGGGACTCATGAAACGGGGTAGTGCCGTGCTAATGACCACCGGATCTGCTACCGTCATGGTTTTATCGGCGGCGCCAAAGCTTTGTCCCTTCGCCGCTACGGCCATAAGACGTAGCTCACCACTGAAGGCTGGAATATCCAGCTCAAACTCAGCGACGCCGCTACTGTTGGCCTTTCTTAAACCACTCCAGTAGCTCACCAGTTTCACACGCTTGGCGGGCATGGGGTTCACGCGCTTGGTCATATCCATTTCGCCATCACCACCCGTACTGCTCAGACGGGCGCGCACTTCGGCAAACAGTAAGGGATAGAGATCAAATGCCGTTACTTCCAGCGCTTTCTTCTGATAGAAAAATCCGTAAGGATCGGGCGAAGCGAATCCGCTCACCTGCAAAATACCATTGTCGACGGCAGCAAGCGTTACCAGGCTGCCCGGGGCGGCTTTCACGGTCACTTTCTGTTTGGTTCTTGATCGTGTATCTTTTGCCGATACAATTTCAAGGGGAATACGGCGACTCTTTTCTTCCACCTTAATATTCCGGAAACCATGTGCCACGGTTAAAGGAATATCCGAAAGATCATGCGGCTTAATGAGTGTGGCAGTGATGTACACATTCGGAACGTGTTGCCCATTCAAAGGCAATTCCATGGTCGCCGTCCGGTTTACTACATCCAGGTATTGATAGGAAAGCACGCGATCCGTTTCCAGTGTTACCAGCAGTTTGCCGTTGAAGGGTGTATTGAACAGCGCCTTTACCACTTCGCCACTCAGGTAGGCATCCTTATCCAGCTTAATGTCAACCTGACCTTCCGTATTCACTTCGAAAGAATTATTTTCACCACCCCATGAGCCATAGCTATAGAACTCGCGCGATACATAAGTGTTGGCACCGGGCTTATACACACGAATCTCATAATCGCCCGGGGAGCGGGGTATAAAGGAAAATTTAGTGTTGCTGCCTACATCCACCTGCGTTTCCTGAATCATTTTTTCCTGCTTCTGCGACTCATAGCGGAAATAACTTCCCGACTTCGCGAGCACGGTACGGTATTCATGCTTGATGACGACCACTCTGGCCCTGGCACTAACTGCATTGCCCTGCTGGTTCACCGCCACAATACCGAACTGTAATTTTTGATTCAGTGGAAAATAATAGGACCAGTCCTGCTGAATGCCATAGAATACATCCTGTGTATAAATATCAGCCGTACTTACGCGGCTGACGGGTCGGCCGGTTTCATCAAATACCGTCGTATAAAAGCTCGCCTGCAGGCGGCCCATATTTTTGTAGAGATCAGGGACCGGATATGTCAGGCTCAGCTTACCCTCTGCATTGGTCTTATTCTCGCGAACTTCCCTGTCGGAAAGTGAGTATTGGTTGGCGAGTGAGAAATTATATCCCTCAAACTTAGCCGGACTGAATGCACGATGTCGCACCTGTATTTCAGTTTCCACATTCCGGTTGGCGGCAGGCGGGCCAAAGAAGTTCATAGCTTCCAGCTCAAGACGGGCGGTTTCGCCGGGTTTGTAGGATTCTTTGTCGAGTGTGGTGTTCACACGGATGCGATCAGGCACAAATTCTTCCACCGAAAAATTCTGGGTGGCCAGCAATACATCATTGGCGCTGTACAATTCAAGGGTATAGGATCCGGTGATGGCGGCACCTGAGAGTGTTACCGAAGCTTCGGCCGCGCCTTCCTCATTTAGTGTCTTACGGATATTGGTCAGCTCACGGCCATTGGGAAGCAGCATCTTCAGTTTCACCGGCAAAGGGCCGGGCGATTTCCATTCACGATCACGAAGGATGAAGGCAAAATTTATTTTTTCGCCTGGCCGGTAAATATCTCTTTCAGGATAAATAAAGGCATCTATACCCGACAGATTGGTACGCTTACCGCCCACATCAAATCTTGATGTGTTTACGCGGGTTTGCTGAAAGGGCAGGTAGTTGAAGTCATCGGCCGTGCGCGCTATGACCATAGCTGGCCTGAAACCCGCATACTCCGGGCGGGAATAGGACACTTCCGCCACGCCCTGGTCATTGGTTGATGCCGTTCCCAACAACTGATTATTATTGCCATATACCAGCACATTCACCCCCGACACCGCCGAAGCCTGCTTGATGCTGTTCACAAAAACCGTCATTTGCTCCTTGCCCTGGCGCGCGATCAATCCCAGGTCGGATATCGATATGAACCGGCTGTCGCGGATCCAGTAATCTTCAGCGGAGCGCACACTCACGTGATATACGCCTTTGAAATCGGGTAAACGGTCTTCAAACTCCGCAAGATTCAGCAAGCGGCCACCCGCGCTTTGCGGCAGGGATCGGGTATCAATTTCCTTTTCATATATCACATCTCCCAGCATCAGGTCGCTATAGTCGCTGTATCCGCCGTCATCATAATAGCCTTCGTCGTAACCATAATTGTCGCGCGGATAGTAACCATAACGTTGCGCTACCAGCAAATTGTTCTCATAAATTTTGGAGATGATGAGCTTTACTTTGGGCACATTGGTAATCTTTACTTCCAATTGCCGGCCGCCCTGGCGCGACAAGTAAACTGCCCTGGCATTGGTGAAGCTGATATCGGCCTGCAATTGACCAAATGTGAGGGCCGATTGAAATTCTTCGCGCAAGGTTCCTCCCAGTTTACCACGAAGGCCTTTTTTGAGGATCAGGCTGTATCCCTTATCGGCGCTAAACTGGTCACTGCGGATATTCAATCCGGTTTCCACCAGTTCCACCGAAAACTTAACAGCGGGGTCCAGTTGTACAAATGAGCTCACCGCTTCCTGCGCCAGTTGTTGACTTGTATATATATGTATGATTCCTTCCTCCCCGTTGTGTTCCGCTTCCGTACGCATTACCTGTACTACAAAGGGGGAAGGTATCACCAGGTTGCTTTGTATTTCTTCGTCCGTACCATTTGTTCCTTCAGCGGGCTTTAAGCCACTGGTTAGTTGCACCTGCACCGGCAGGTCGCGGTCTTCGGCTTTAATGCCGGTTAGCCGCAACGACATCCGGTTGTCTACCCCGGTGCTTATCAGGCTATAGTCCAATGCTTTGCCCTCCGAGCTCAGCGATAATTTCTCCTTGATATCGTCGGGCTTTACACGGTAATTGAACAATAATTCAATCTGTGCGGCCGCGCTGGTGCTGGTTTCGCCCACCCACATGGTTTGGGCATTATCCAAACGCAAATCTGCAGTATGAAAGGCAATACCATCCGCAGATTCCACTTTATCGTGGCTGCTATAGCGCAACACTTCGCTGGTAATGGAAGCCGAATAGCTGGTGGCAGGCAGAAGTGGTTGTGATGGAGAGAAAACCAGTTGATCGGGGCTTTCCCAGCGAAAACGTCCGGGAATGGAAGGGCTGAAACTTACGTATTCCGTGGAGTCCCAACGGTTGAGGAGGGAATCGGCAATCATGGGCTGATTGAATCGGAATACAAGATTACCCAAAAGGGGAACTTCTTCTTTCGCGTTGGTGTAGCTAAGGGCCACTTTGCTTTGATTACAGGCCATGAAGCCCACAACAGCGGTGGCCAGGAGAGTGATAAGGATCCTGATGCGCATAAAGCTTAGGTTAAGGTGGTGCAAATGAAATGAGAAGATAAAGAAATTCGGGAATTTGTCTCCCTATTAATTTATCTAAAGGCGCAGATTGCTTTTCAAGCGTTGCATGTTGTTTTATTTTTTTCTTAAATAACTGATGGATGCATTTGCGCAGGCAAATTTTAGCAGGGAGCAACGCTTTCTGTTTATATTGCATCCATTCATTGTCAATCCACCGGAAGTGCGTATTCCCCGAATCAATTGGAAAAAAATAATGATCAGGCTGGGCATCGGCCTGGCTACACTTCTGCTTCTTTTCTTCCTGTTCAATTGGCTATTTCCCCTGCCCGACCGCATCGCCTATTCCACCGTAATTACCGACCGTGAAGGTCGCATCATGCATGCCTACCTCACTCCCGATGATAAATGGCGCCTCAAAACGGAGCTCAATGAAATATCACCCTTGTTGCGAAAGACGATTGTCGCGAAAGAAGACCAGCATTTTTACCAACACCCGGGTGTGAATCCCCTGGCAGTGGTACGTGCGCTCTGGAACAATATCATAAAGGGCCGACGCACTTCAGGTGCCAGCACCATTACCATGCAGGTGGCGCGCGCCCTGGAGCGTCGGCCACGTACCGTGGGCAATAAGCTGATTGAAATGTTCCGGGCATTTCAACTGGAGTGGAAATACAGTAAGGACGAAATACTGCAACTTTACCTCAACCTGGTGCCATATGGAGGAAATATTGAAGGTGTAAAGAGTGCCGCCTTTCTGTATTTCAATAAAGCGCCGGATCATCTTTCCCTGGCAGAAATTACCGCGCTGAGCATTATACCCAACCGGCCATCTTCCCTGGTGATCGGGCGACATAATGAACGAATAGTAGAATCGCGGAATCAATGGCTGCATTATTTCCGTGAAGAAGGCCTGTTTACCGAAAAAGAAATCAGCGATGCCTTGCGTGAACCACTGGATGCGCAGCGGGGGCGGATGCCGCAGCTTGCTCCGCATATTTCCCAAAAATTGCGGCAGAGCGGCTCCGGTGCCATTCCCAGCACTATCGACCTGAATATGCAGCTAAAAGCGGAGAAGATGCTGGAAGATTATATCCGCGTACAAAAAATGCGCAATATCCGGAATGCCGCGGTTATCGTAATCGACAACAGCAATATGCAGGTGCTCAGCTATGTAGGCTCGGCGAGCTTTACTGATACTACCGACGATGGGCAGGTGAATGGAGCCAATGCCATCCGGCAGCCCGGGAGCACATTGAAACCATTGATTTATGGACTGGGCTTTGAAGAAGGGCTCTTTACACCCGGCACTGTTATCACGGATGTTCCTGTTAATTACAGCGGCTACTCCCCCGAAAACTACGACCGGCAATATACCGGCTACAGTACCATTTCTTATTCGCTTGCCCACAGCCTCAATATTCCCGCTGTAAAAGCGCTGAATAGTTTGGGTTCAGAAAAGTTGATCGATAAACTATCGTCGGCGGGATTCCGGCAAATAGAAAAAGACCGTCGCAAACTGGGATTGTCGCTCGCGCTGGGCGG
>JBIQMS010000018.1:35518-75722 GCA_044463125.1 Terrimonas ferruginea | reverse complement strand
CGCGACAATGTTGAAGGATAGTAATTAAACTATCAACAAAAATTAAACCTTAAACTTTAAACCCTAAACGTAAAACGTACTACGTAAAACGTACAACACAAAACGACATGCAAATCGACCTTGAAAACAAAACCGCCCTCATTTGCGGAAGTACCAAAGGCATCGGTCTTGCCATTGCGCAGGCTTTTGCTGCGGCGGGAGCGCGATGCATCCTGCTGGCAAGGGATGAAGCCAGGCTTAAGCAGGTTTTGGGTGAGTTGCCTTTGCAAGATGCTTCCGGGCCGCACCAGATGGAAGTAGCTGATTTTTCCGACAGCGAACAAATGAAGAGCGTCGCCGAAAAATTGAAAGCCCAGGGTCCCATCCATATTTTGGTGAACAATACCGGTGGCCCGGCACCAGGCCCCATTACGGAAGCAAAACCGGAACAATTCCTGGCTGCTTATCAACAACACCTGGTCAACAATCAACTACTGGTACAAGCCCTGCTGCCGGGAATGAAGCAGGAAGGCTATGGACGGATCATTAATATCATATCCACTTCGGTACGCATTCCTATCGCGAACCTGGGAGTGTCGAATACGACAAGAGCTGCCGTGGCGGCATGGGCCAAGACACTGAGCAATGAAGTGGGTCGTTGGGGCATCACCGTAAACAATATATTGCCAGGTCTCACGGCAACCGATCGATTAAACAGCCTGATAGAGTCGGAATCGAAAAGAAGAAATCTTTCCCGGGATATCATCAGCACCGAAATGCAGGAGAGTATTCCCGCGCGACGCTTTGGCCGGCCGGAAGAGCTGGCCCAGGTGGCCTGTTTCCTGGCCTCCGATTTGGCCAGCTATGTAAATGGGGTGAGCATCCCTGTTGATGGGGGGCGTACCGGTAGTATTTGATCCCGGGATATAAGCCTGCCGCCTTATTTTTGCTCTGATGGCCTTGCTATCCACCTAAAACTATTTGTATTGCTTACATACGAAAAAATAAACCGCGAACTGGCGCGCCAACTGGACGCGGAGGACCTACTCGCCCGGTTCCGGAATGAATTTCTTCCCGCAGGAAAAAAAGAGAAACCGGATATTTATTTCCTGGGGAATTCGCTGGGACTGCAACCGAGGCGTACGCAGCGGGCCATTCAGCAGGTGCTTGATGATTGGGCCAGTCTGGGTGTGGAATCCTTCTTTCACGCGAAAGAACCCTGGATGGACTATCATGCGAAACTGGCCACACCGATGGCCCGGATAGTGGGGGCCAAAGAATCGGAAGTGGTGCTGATGAACCAGCTTACGGTGAACCTCCACCTGATGCTGGCCAGCTTTTATCGCCCTTCGGGCAAAAGAAAAAAAATAGTATGCGAAGCGAGGGCATTCCCCAGCGATCAGTATGCTTTTGAAACCCATGTTCGGCATCATGGACTCGACCCCAAGGAAGCTATTCTGGAGCTTTCACCAAGGGAAGGTGAAAATGGGTGGCGGACAGAAGATATCCTACAATCGATCCGCGATCACAAAGATGAAATTGCACTGGTCCTGCTGGGGGGACTGCATTATTATTCCGGTCAGGTGCTCGATATGGAGGCCATCACCCGCGAAGCAGCCAGTCATGGAATACCGGTGGGCTTTGATCTGGCGCATGCTGCCGGCAACATTCCCTTGCATTTACACGATTGGGGGGTGGACTTCGCCTGCTGGTGTAATTATAAATACCTGAATGCCGGGCCGGGAGCTATCGGGGGCGCATTTATTCACGAGAAGCATCATCGCCGTGATATGCCCAGGCTGGCAGGTTGGTGGGGTTATGACCAGGCTACCCGCTTCAAAATGGAAAAGGGTTTTAAACCCATGGCCGGGGCAGAGGGATGGCAGTTGAGCACACCTTCTATTCTGCTTTACGCCTGCCTGCAGGCTTCACTCGATGTATTTATGGAAGCGGGCTGGGAAAAAATTCAGCAAAAAAGAAGAAGGCTCAACGATTTCCTGTGGGCGGTGTTGCAAAAGGCATTAGCTGAACGCAATGATCTATCCACTCAAATTATTACGCCTACTGATCCGCAATGGCGTGGCTGCCAGGTTTCGATGCTGGTGCCTGGAACAGGAAAGGCCCTGTTTGACCGATTGTCTGCCGCCGGCATTATTACCGATTGGCGCGAACCCGATGTGATAAGATTCGCACCCGTTCCCCTGTACAATGGATATGAGGAAGTGTTTGAGTTGGGGGAAATGCTGAAGCGTGAAGCGTGAGACGTGAGGCGTGAGTGGCGAGTAGTGAGTAGTGAGTAGGGGGTATAGATAAGTGGGTATGGAGTAGAGTTCTAGAATGGAAATGATTGGAATGTTGAGAATTAAAGTTTGGTTTGAAAAATATCTGCGCAAATCTGCGTTGTAATCTGCGCTAATCTGCGGGAAATATTTCAGCACTCTAGACAGCTTCTGAGTTCAGGAGAGTTTTCCCGCTGATTTTCGCAGATTTTTCCGCAGATGAACGCAGAAATAACTTTAAACCTTAAACTCTAAACTTTAAACTCTCAACTCTCAACTCTCAACCTTCTCTCTCAATATAAACAGGTCTTCCCAGCATGATGCGCAGGGAATCTTTGATGTGCGAAGTGTCGCCGTAGTTTACGGGCAGGTTCATGTACAGTTTGTAGTTAATGGAATCTTTGGTTTCCAGGTGCACGTCCCATAGATTCGTGCGGAGCTGATTGAAGCGCCGGATGGCGCGTGACTGGCGTGTGTTTTCCAGTACGTATTTATAATTGGCCGGTTCTGGCTTATTCGCTTCGCGAATACTGTCTTCGCGGGCGGCTGTTATGCTGTCGTTGACGGCAATATTGTTTTCGGCATCCACAGCGTTCGTGCCGGCATTGCCCGCTTCGCTATTACTACCCGGTTCTCCGTTTTTGGAGAGCTGGTAACCGCCCCAAATGGCCAGGCCAAGACCTGCCAGCACCACCACTGCGATCAGCGGCTTTCGCCAGCTATTGCTTTTGCCGGATTCGGTAATCATGGAATCAAAGCGGGGCGAGAGTTCTTCTTTGGAAACGGACTTCTGGCCTTCGCGCACGGAAGATTCCTTACGACGATCGGTATGCACGGGAGGAGCCGGGGTAAACTCGTATTCACCCGGTTTCAGTTTCACCAAAGTGCCGATACCTTCGATCGTAAAAGGTTTGCCGATATTGAGGAATTGCTGGGCCAGCTCAATGAATGAGTCGAGATCCGAACTGGCCAGGGCCTTCATTTTGCCGGTTTCTTCGGAAATAAATTGTATCAACTCTTTGGGCTGAGGAAGATCGGCATGGTATTCAAATCTTGCCGGTATGGGTAGCTCTGCATGGCTCTTGCCAGCAACAGGCAGTTCCGGGGCGGAGTCGAGAATAAAGCTGCCTATGCCGGGCAGGTCAAGGCGCTGCGTGTTGTACAGATATTGGGTTAGTAAAGCGGTTATTTTCACAGCCTGCTGCTATTAGGTGACACAATATAGATAATTCGAATGGCCGATGCAAGTATAAAGGAGTCGAAGTGCTATTTTTGCTGCATGTTATCGCGTGAAGAGGAAGAATTTATCAGCTACTGGGCCCAAAACAGGGAGCATAAGAAAAAACTGATCTTTCAACTGGGATTAGGTTTACCCTTAGCCCTCACCCTGGTGCTCGCTATATTTATCAATTTCTTTTCTGGCTGGTATAAAAGGGCTGCCATGCAGTTCCGGGCCGACTCATCCCTGTTTCCTGTTTTGCTGATAGCAGGGTTGGGTATTATCATTTTTGTTACTGTGTTTTCCGTACGCCATAAATGGGATATTAATGAAACCCGCTATCGCGAACTGATAGCCAAAAAAGAACGTGAATCGGAATAAGCGGGCCTTGCAGCGAATAACTCTCTTTGCTTGTCCTGTATCTGCCAACTATTTGAAAACTAAACCGAACAATTGTGAGTCGTTTTTTGACCTTTTTCATCCTTAGCTCATTACTATTTACCCTCAATACGGGTTGTAATAAGGAATGTAAACCTAAGCCGGTTGCTGCCGAGGCTGATGCCATGCTGAACTACGCCAGCCAGATCGGAATGGTAGCCACGCAACACAGCAGTGGACTTTATTTCGAAATTCTGGATCCGGGTTCAGGAGCTACGCCTTCCGTGAATTCCAATATCGCCATTACTTATGTCGGTAAATTTTTGAGTGGAGAAGTTTTTGATCAACAATCCACGCCCAATAATACCCCGCAGAATCCACATTGGCCACTGAGTGGGTTGATTGAAGGCTGGGTAATCGGCATTCCGCTCATTAAAGAGGGTGGTAGCATTCGTTTACTGGTTCCTTCCGCACTCGCATACGGCTGCGAAGGGCGCTCCGTAATACCCGGCAACACGCCCCTGTTTTTTGAAGTAACTCTCGTTGATGTTCAATAAAGCAAAAAAATAAGCGCCATTCGGCGCTTATTTTTTTATTCGATGGGTTCACCCTTACTTAGCTTCTCTATCATTCCTTCTACTGCCTTTTTGTTGGGTTC
Source organism: Terrimonas ferruginea (assembly GCA_044463125.1). Classification (GTDB taxonomy): domain Bacteria; phylum Bacteroidota; class Bacteroidia; order Chitinophagales; family Chitinophagaceae; genus CAYMZZ01. Next base: position 71,209 of record JBIQMS010000018.1, on the reverse strand, counting down.
ATTGGGCGAAAGGGGTAAGGACTGTTTCGCGTATTTCAGTGCATTTTTGAGGTCACCGTTTGCGGAATAACCCCTGGCGAGTCCCACCAGTGTGGTGAACTGCTTCGGATGATTCTTATGGTTGAGCTGGAAAATCTCCATCGCTTCCTTGTTCTTTTTTTGCTGCAGGAGCGTACGGCCATATTGATGCACTTCATTCATATTGGCCATAGGCAATGCCGATCTCATCAATGCCGCAGCTTCATCATTTCGTCCCAGTTTTTCAAGAATGGCCGCTTTGGTAACAAAGGTTTGAAATTCCTGGTTGCCGCCGAAATTGATGCTGGTAGCGCTATCAGACCATTGCAGGGCCTGCTCCAGGTTTACATTATTCTGCAAACACCAGTTGGCCGCCTGATCCCAACTCATCCAGGTAAACCCACGTGCCGTCCTTAATTCCTGACGAAAGCTTTCCAATTGGTCAGCTATATAATCCACTTCAATAGTGAAGGGAATTCGCAATTTTTCCCATTCGAGGCTTAGCACCGCTTTGTTAGTGCTGAGAGGTCGGAAGCTGTATTGCAGCCATTCCACGGAAGACGACAATGTTTCCGGTTTCACGGTTACCCTTAAAGCATCCTCTTTGGGATCATAAAAATAGCTGCCCCATGAGCCATAGTTTTTAGAAAATATAAGAATGCTTGATTCAGGATCATAAGCTATAAAGAAACCATATTTCCCCTTGGGCAAGTGCTGCCCATTGATCTTTACATCAGTGGAAAAACTGATCATGGTATTCTCATTCGCACCGGCACGCCAGGGCGCCGCCTTACTCGATCCAAATCCCTGATCGGTAAAACCCTTGTGAACGAGCTCTCCCCAAATCTTTCCTTCCCGACCTTTTACGGCAGGCCGGTCATAATATACATGCACATCCGTGAGCCCGACCCTTTCGTAAACGCCGGCTTTCTTGTTGCCACCACTGGGGAGCATGGTTAAGGATATTTGCGCATTTACTGAAATCTGCGTTATCAGCAGCAGAAATGAAATGAGCAGCGTCTTGAAAAAAAAAGCTTGTTTGGGGGCTTGATGCAGGAGTGACATGTGGGTTTAAGGTTTAAGGTTATAAGAAACGTGAGTCGTGAATCGTGAGTGGCTATAGCCTTTTGGATTCTCTATCAAATCTGCGAAAAATAGAGTTTGGTGAGTGGGAAATTACATGATCGGTAAGGGGCAAGGGAGATTGGATGAGTTTTACAAACGGATTAAGTGATGGCCTTAATAGAGGCTAATTGACTTTGATGCCAATACCTAATCTGCGTTCATCTGCGTCGTAATCAGCGCTAATCTGCGGGAAAACTCTCTTGTGCTTTAAGCAGGCTGAAAGTGCGGAAGCATTTCCCGCAGATTGGCGCAGATTACAACGCAGATTGCGCAGATCATAAATACAGATTGGCGCAGATTACAACGCAGATCGCGCAGATGCTATCATTCCACTACTTCCAACTTACTACTTACAACTTACTACTTAAAACTTCCCACTTACTACTTACTACTTCCCTCTCACGCCTCACGTCTCACGCCTCACGTCTCACGCCTCACGTCTCACGTCTCACGATCTTCTATCAGCCTATGCTCATACGCATACTTAATCAATCCAATCACGCTATTGGTGCCGGTCTTGCGGAAAATATTCTTGCGGTGGGTTTCTACCGTTCTTTCGCTGATAAAGAGGGCTTCGGCAATTTGCTTATTGTTGTATTCTTTTTCGATCAGGCGGATAATTTCTATTTCACGGCCCGTGAGATGGGCTTCTTCGTATTGTTTTTTGCGGTTTGCCCCCTTTTCCATGGCCTGCAATACTTCTTCACTGAAGTAGATGCCGCCATTCGAAATCTTTGTAAGCGCTTCCTCCAATTCCTGCTTACCTATATTTTTCAGTACATAACCCGAAATATCCGAATCCTCCACCATCTGGTTCACTAAATCTGATTCGCCAGTCATGGATAACGCAAGGATTTTTGTTTGGGGGAATTTTCTACGAACCTGCTTCGACAATTCCACGCCCGACATACCCGGCATCACCACATCGGTCAACAAAATATCTACCGGAGACTTTTCAAGCTGATCCAGCACCGTCAATGGCTCCGTGCTGGCGAAAACAAATTCAAACTGCGGATGGCCCTTCAGCAGGGCCTGCAATCCATCAATCACAATCTGGTGATCGTCTACTAATGCGAGGCGTATCTTAGCGGTGGAATTCGTCAAAACGGATACTTTATTTTAAGCGGTTGATCTATGTCAAACCCGCTTTTTTGATGGGAACAAGATAAGCATTTCCCCTGTTGAATTCAAGAGATGAGATACAGAATTGAAAGGATCGATCATTCGCCCAGGGGTACATGAATGGCCACCAGGGTACCTCTTCCCGGAGCGGAATCAAAGTCAACCGTTCCCTTCAGGTATTCGATCCGCGTAATGATATTCTTCAATCCGATTCCATCAAATCGAGACCTGTCCTGCGTATCAAAGCCCCTGCCATTATCCTCAATGGTAGCGCTGATGCCTTCCTTGTCGCGTGAGATGGAAATATCGAGCGTGCTGGCTTCGGCATGTTTAATTACATTGTTCACGCATTCCTGGATCACCCGGTATAGTACGGTTTCCACATTACTGTCGAGCCGCTCATCGAGGCCCTCGGTATAAATATGCACTTTCAGCGCGCGCTTGTCTATTTTGTCGATAAAGTCGCGTACGGCGCTGGCCAGGCTGTTCTTGAGCAGGGCATTGGGCATCATATTGTGCGATACGCTGCGGATTTCGCGACAGCTTTCATCCACCAGCCCCATAATCTTCTCCAGCGAAATTTTCTGTTCGGTATTTTCCAGTTTGATGTCTGACTCAAAAGCGGATAGATTCATGCGGGCCGCACTCATCATCTGTCCCACGCCATCGTGCAGGTCGCGCGCTATTCGTTGTCTTTCGTCTTCTTCCGCCTTAATTACGGCCCGGGTTGCCATTTCCTGTTGATTCAATATCTCCATCTGCAGGCGGGCCTGTTGTTTTAAACGATATCTTCTATAGGAAGAAATACCCAGCGCGGCTGCCAGCAAAAAGATACCGGCTACCGACCATATGATAATATTCTTGCGTTGTATCTCGGCTTTTTGCAGCAGAATGGCCTGCTCCTTTTTTTCGGTCTGGTATTTTACGGCCATATCTGCCATCGCTTTCAGATTCTGCTCGTTGAGCAGGCTGTCTTTAATGGCGGTCAGCTCCTGTTGATAGCGAAATGCTTCCCGGTGATCGCCGATGGCTGAGTAATAAGAAGCCGCGGTTTCATAATATTTACGCAGGTCTTCTTTTTTTCGACTGCTATTGATGATGGCATAGGCGCTGTCGAGCGAAGTTTTTGCGGAGCGGTATTGCTTTAGGTTAATTTGGGCCTCAGCCAGTCCCAACAATGGGGTGGCCATATTGCGCTTATTCCCGATGGCTTGGTTTTCTTCTACCGATCGCGAAAAATAATAAGCGGCGCTGTCAGCCTGCGCTTTTTGCAAATACACACGCCCAAAATCTTCGCTTACCATGGCCAGTTGCCGGCGATCATTTCGGTCCTCGTAAATAGAAATCGCTGCCCTTAATTCCTGCAAGGCTTCTTCGGTCTTGCCCTGTGTCAGGTAAATATTGGCAAGGGTTTGCCGGCTGATGGCGAGTTCATTCAGGTCATTGGTCTCGATCTGCAGCGCTATGGCTTTTTGCAGATGGTCAATCGCATTTTCATATTCTTTCTTGCGGCCATATACAATAGCGATATAATTATGCGTCTTGGCTTCCGCTTTTTTGTCCTTCAGTTTTTCATAGGCGCGAAGGCCATAGAAAAAGTTTTCCAGCGCTTTTTCATAATCGCCAATATCCTTGTAGATAAAGCCAATATTGTTCTGGCTCATCGCGATCCCTGCCGAGTCGCGAATGGATTGGCGTAAGGCCAGCGCTTCTTTATATTTTTCCAGGGCGCTCGCATAGTCGGCCAGCTCTATATGCACATTGCCTTCATTATTCAGGGCAAAAGCCATGTGTACTTTGTTGCCCGCTTTTTGGGAAAAGCTGTAATAATTGCGGAAGGCTTCCAGGGCTTTGGCATATTCCGCCTTCATATAATAGGCATAGCCACTCGCATTCCACGCGGAGGCGGTAAAATTGGCCGCTCCCTTACTTTCCTGGTTCAGGCGGATGGCTTCGCTGGCATAATGCAGACCTGAATCGGGTACCGACCAGCTATAGTGTTCCGCCAGCTTAATGCCTGCTTTCACTACATTACTGTCGACAGGGCGTTGCCGAAAAATGTTCTGCAGGCTATCCAGCATTTCCGACTGTGCAAACAGGCCCGTAGTAGCCAGGGAAAGCGAGAGGCAGATGACTACAACCTGCTTAAAAAATGTTGGGTGGTTTGGCATGCGATACGAAAGCCGGTATGCGAGGCATGCGGCGCTTGGTTTCAAAATTAATGCGAAGGGAAGATCAGAGCCCTAACACATCTTTCATGCTGAAGATACCGCTTTTGCCGTTAATAAATTCGGCGGCCAGCACGGCGCCGCTGGCAAAGCCCTTGCGGTTATGCGCGGTATGAATGATTTCGATATCATCGATGCTGGAATGGTATTTCACGCTGTGGGTACCCGGAGCGGGGTCCTCGCGGCGGCTCAGGATTACCAGGTCTTCCGGGTTGTCGCTAACGGCATTCACCCAGCGCTTTTTGCGGGGAATGCCTTCCAGCACCTGCTCAGCCAGTGTGATGGCCGTGCCGCTTGGCGCGTCCAGTTTTTGCGTATGATGTATTTCTTCCAACTGCACCTCGTAGTTATCGTGAGGAGCCATGAGTCGGGCCAGTTTTTTATTCAACTCAAAAAACAGATTCACACCAATACTGAAATTGCTCGCATACAGAAAAGCGCCCTTGGTAGTATGGCATAGCGTTTCGATGGAGGGTAATTGATCCGTCCATCCGGTGGAACCACAAACCACGGGCACATGCCAGCTCAACAGGGTTTGCAGGTTGGCCAGGGCACTGTGCGGGCCCGTAAACTCAATGGCCACATCGGCCTGGGCCAGGTTTTCAGCCGTGAATTCATTCAGGTTCTGGTCGTTGATGCGCAGCACAATTTGGTGCCCCCTGTCAAGGGCAATTTCCTCAATGGCTTTTCCCATTTTGCCATAGCCGATCAGCGCGATCTTCATATTCGGTGGTTTTGATTACAGCCCTGCAAGATACATCAGTTCGCCAGCAATTAGTGGCGTAGCGGGCTATTTATGCGAAGGAAAAACGATTCAGAATTGGGAACGCCAGACCCGATGCTTATAATCGGGGTTCTTACCGATATTCAACACCAGGCTAAGTCCGGTAGTGCCGGCGATTTCGCTTTTGCCGGGTTTAAGTTGAAAACTGAGATCAGGGCTTACATCAAATGATTTGAGGTGTGCATCCACAGCGGCATCTACCACATTCAACCCCCACATGATCATAAAAAATAACACGGAATAATCGATATCGCGCCGAAACTGATCGCGATAGGAGCGGAGAGAGGATTCACTGAGGGGTTTCAGCACATCTTTGATCTGTACAAACAGCGCTGAGTCAGTACCGAATTCCCGCATATTATATTTCACGCGATAAGCAAAACGCGTGTCGCGGTAATTCTTCAGGTTATATACAAAAATGCCGCCTGTAATGCCCAGCCCCGCGTACACGATCGGCACTTTCCAGTATTTGCGGTTGTATATCTGGCCCAGTCCGGGTAAAATGGCCGACCGAAGCGCAGCTTTTCCGGGTTTGTACACACGGGGTTCTTTCGCTTTCTTTTCTTGTTGAATGGGGATAGTATCGTTAACAACATCAAATACCATCGGCTGCCTGGCGCTGCTGTCAACGGGGTCCTGGGCCCACAGGCTTTGGCCTGCCAGGAGCGACATACTAAGAAACTGTAAACATATGCGAAAACTTAGCCTCATCATGGTACTTTGGCGACAAGGGAATTATCCCGTTTTCACACCCATCTGCTCCAGAATCTTGCTGAGTTCGTCGATGGAATAGTAATCAATCAGGATCTGTCCATTGCCCGACTTGCTGTGTTTCAGTTTAACGCGGGTGCTGAAATGACTGGCTAATTTATCTTCAATTTTCTGATAGGGCGCGCTAAGGGAAGATTTTGCGGTTTTTTTAACAGCATGACCCTGCTTATAGAGGTTGCGTACCAGGTTTTCAGTCTGGCGTACGTTCAGCCCCTTGCTATTAATTTCCTTGAATATATAGAGCTGCCGGTCAATCGTGTCTACATTGATGAGCGCACGGGCGTGTCCCATACTCAACTGGCCGCTACGTACCGCCATCTGAATATCGGGTGGAAGCTTCAGCAGGCGAATGAAATTGGCCACTGTGCTGCGGTCCTTTCCCATTCTTTCGGCTACCTGCTCCTGTGTATAGTCCAGCTCTTCCATCATGCGCTTATAGCTGAGCGCTATCTCCATCGCGTTCAGGTCTTCGCGCTGCAGGTTTTCCAGCAGGGCCAGTTCCAGCAGTTCCTGGTCATTGGCCTGGCGCACATAGGCCGGAATATCTTTTAATCCCGCCATCTTGCTGGCGCGCCAGCGTCGTTCCCCCGAAATCAGGCGGTATTTGCCCGTTGCCGTACGCGACACCGTTACGGGCTGAATGATATCGTGCATTTTGATGCTGTCGGCCAGTTCCTTCATGGCCTGCTCATCAAAGTCGCGACGGGGCTGCTTGGGGTTTACTTCTATGTCGTCAACAGCAATACGGCTTACGCCGGTAGCCGTTTCCACCACCGAGGTCTTCAGTCCGCCGGTACCGGTCTTCAAATCACTATCGATGCTTTGCAGCAGGGACCGAATGCCCTTGCCCAACGCGTCTTTATTTTGTTTGGGGGAACTCATGGTTCTTTCTGTTTCCATTAATGCTATAATTCAAGTATCCGCTCTTCCTGTTTCATTTTCGTCATATTGTTCTTCTGGAGTATCTCCTTGGCCAGGTTCAGGTAATTCATGGAACCCTTGCTATTGGCGTCGTAGAGAATCACGGGCTTGCCCACACTGGGGGCTTCGGAGAGGCGCGCGTTACGATGGATGATGGTGTTGAATACCAGCTCTTCGAAATGGCGGCGCACTTCGCTTACCACCTGGTTGCAGAGCCGGAGGCGGCCATCGTACATGGTCATCAGGATGCCTTCAATTACCAGGGCAGGATTCAGGCGGCTCTGCACGATCTTAATGGTGTTGAGTAGCTTTCCCAGTCCTTCCAGGGCAAAGAATTCGCATTGCACCGGCACCACCACCGAATCGGCGGCGGTAAGCGCATTCACGGTAATCAGGCCCAGGGAAGGGGAGCAGTCCACAATAATAAAATCATATTCATTGCGCACCGGCTCCAGCAGGTTTTTGAGCACCATTTCCCGGTTGGGATAATTGATCATTTCAATTTCTGCACCTACCAGGTCGATATGCGATGGCAACAGATCCAGGTGAGGAATCTCCGATTTCAGGATTACTTCCTTTGCCGAGGCCTCATTCACCATGCAATCGTACAAGCTCTTGGTCACATTGTGCAGGTCAAACCCCACACCGGTGGTGCTATTGGCCTGCGGATCACCATCCACCAGCAAAGTACGGAACTCCAGTACGGCCAGGCTTGCAGCCAGGTTAATGGCGGTAGTGGTTTTGCCCACACCTCCCTTTTGGTTAGCCACTCCGATAATTCTTGCCATGCGCGAAATCTCCTGAAATTTAAGTTAATGGGTAAAGATGGTTCGCATCTTCCGGAGCGCAAAATTTAGTTTTGCCCAATCCAACCCATCCGGGCAAAAATAAGTTATAGCTCATATACGCTTGCAAGTTCCCGGTTGATTAATTTTGCCCCTAAACCATCCCTAACAGGCGTAATGAATCCCCAAAGGGTACGCAAGCGATTGAGGAGCAATCCATTTTTTCACAGATCTGCCTTAAATGGCCGGTCCTATCCCAACAGGGAGATAATCATTCATCAACTATGCGCAATTCCAGATTCTGGTGGTTCCTGATAGGTTTTATGATCCTGCTGGATATTTATGTTTTCCAGGCCGTACGTATCATTACCCTTCCCGCCTCAGCACGCATCCGTTTTTGGATCCATACCGGCTATTGGGTGGTTTCGGTGGCCGCACTGATAACCCTGCTTATTCTGCCTTATATCCAGTTCGACCAGCAATCGCGGCTGGCAAGGAGTACAGTATTTGCAGTGATCGCCGGCATATTCTTCGCTAAAGCCATCGCGGCGCTATTCTTCCTGATAGATGATATCAGAAGATTATTTCAATGGGCCAGCTATAAGCTGGGATTTTTCTCACCTGGCTCCCCCATGAAGGGTAATCCTGAAGGTATCAGTCGCTCGGTTTTCCTGAGCTGGACCGGTATGCTATTTGGCGGCGGTTTGTTTGGCACCCTCATCTATGGATTTGGCAACAAATACCGCTACCAGGTAACCCGTGTTCCTGTGAAAAGTCCTTCCCTTCCCGAAGCATTCCGGGGATTGAAGATTGTGCAGATATCCGATATTCATTCCGGTAGCTTCAACGACAAGAAGGCCGTGCAAAAAGGGGTAGAGAAAATTTTGAAAGAAGAACCCGACCTTATTCTATTTACCGGCGACCTGGTGAATAATAAGGCCGACGAAATGGATGAATACCGCGACCTGTTTGCACAACTGCGTGCACCCCTGGGCGTGTATTCCGTTTTGGGCAACCACGATTATGGGGACTATGTAAAATGGGATACCGAAGAGCAAAAAATAGCGAACCTGAATGCCCTGAAAAAAGTGCATGCGGATATGGGCTGGCGCCTGCTGATGAATGAGCATGTGGTGCTGGAAAGGGATGGCGCGCAAATTGCGCTGCTGGGCGTAGAGAACTGGGGCGCCAAAGCCAGTTTCCCGAAATATGGCCAACTGGATCGGGCCTATGCCGGTGCGGAAAAATATCCTTTCAAGATATTGATGAGTCATGATCCATCCCATTGGGATGCGCAGGTGCGGAAAGAATATTCCGATATTGACCTCATGCTTTCCGGGCACACACATGGCATGCAGTTTGGCGTGGAGATACCCGGTTTCCGCTGGAGCCCGGTGCAATATATCTATAATCAATGGGCAGGCCTGTATGATGATGGCCGGCAAAAACTGTATGTAAACCGGGGGTATGGATTTCTCGTATATCCGGGAAGGGTAGGGATATTGCCAGAAATTACCGTGCTGGAGCTGGTGTAATGTTAAACTTCCGATCAATCAATAGGTCATAGTCGGGTTTGTGGGATAATGCCCCGCACAGGATAAACCAAAAACGCATGATGAATACCAAAGGACTGATTCGTTTTATTGCTATTCTCTCGCTGCTTATTTTAGCCGGCCATGGCGCAGTATGCGCGCAGGATCCGGTGAAAGATTCTTCGGCTGTAGTTGCGGACGACATCGACTTTGATTCCCTGGAAGACCTGGATGCCTTGATGGATGACCTGGAATCGTTTATGGATTCCATTCTTCGTCCGCGCAGTTTTCTTGCCGTGAATTTTTCCGTTACACAGGGGTATTTTAACTATAAAGGAACCAGCACCACAAGAATTGAATCCGTTTCTACACCCACCTACTCACCCTTTTTGGCTTATTACCATAAATCGGGTTTTGGAATTGCCGGTACCGGCTTTTTGATGAAAGACAGGGGAGATTTGAATTTTTATCAGTTCAGTATCAGTCCCTCTTTCGATTACCTGCGCGAACTGCGCCTGGCAACAGGAATTTCTTATACCAAATATTTCTCCAGGGACAGTCTGGACTTTTATGTATCGCCACTCACCAATGAGCTCAGTGCCTATTTTACCTGGCGCAAGTCGTGGTTGCGGCCTACCATTATGGCCAACTATGCCTGGGGCAGCCGGGAGGAATTGGATATGCGGCTCGCCTTTATCGAAAGGCTTTGGCTGCGTAGAAGAATTCTGAACTGGCTGCAGCAGAATTATGATCGCAATATCAGTGATGTGTCGGTGACCCTTTCGGTATTGCACGATTTTTATTTTCTGAAGATGCTGGGCAAGAAAGATTATGCACGCATCACGCCACAGGTTGCTTTTACCGCAGGAACCCAGCAATTCGGATTCAATCAACGCCTTAATAATTATACGCTGCAGCGCATATCGCGTGCTGATCTTTTGAGCAGCAGCCGTGAATATGATCTGGATGGTAACCGCGAATTCAAGCCCTTGTCGGTATCCTTTACCCTTCGGGCGGAGTATGGCATAGGTAAGTTTTTTGTGCAGCCACAGTTGCTGATGGATTATTTTATTCAGGCCAAAGAGAAGCCACTCAGTACCATCTTCGCGGTGAATGCGGGGTTTAATTTCTGATTTTCTACCCACACACCGTCCCTTCGGGACGGGTAGGAGTTCCATAATTTCAGTCCAGTCATTACAGTGGACAAGTCTGCCTATTAGCATATACGAATTTTCATCCTCCCGAAGGGAGGATGTGTGGGTAGCATAAGTTTCGTCGATTCGGATTTCCCTCCCGAAGGGAGGGCGTGTGAATGTCGACTCCGAAGCCTCTGCAATAAGACGGATGAATTCGGTTCTTACGGTTAATTGTTCTTGATTTTAGTCTATGATGGCATGCCAAATCGCACACTCCCTCCCTTCGGGAGGGGTGCTACACCGAAATGGTTTTCTACCCACACCCCGTCCCTACGGGACGGGAACTCTTTCTTCATGAGGAAGTGATCGGATTGTTGAATTGGTGAGAGGGGTTTAGGGTTTAAGGTTTAGGGTTTAAGGTTTAGAGTTTAATGCGGGGCCGAGGGGCATTTGTTGGCTGCGGACAGCTCTTGTGTCCGAGGATATCACCGCAACGAGCCTGCCGGCAGGCAGGCTCGTTGCGGTAAAACTCGCCTGAGCGTTGGAGCTGTTTAAATTGCTGAAGCCTCTCCCGCAAATCGATGCAGATTTTTTTCTTAAACCAAACCCCAGTACCAGCCCTTCAATTAACCCTTTCCCTACTTTCTACTCCCTATTCATCTCACGCCTCACGTCTCACACCTCACGCCTCACGCCTCACGCTTTTGCTTTTCCTTAAGACTTCCCCCACAATAAGATTAAACCATCTTCTGTTTTAGAAATCATAATACGCAAACACGTTAATGCAAATTAACAGCAGCGATAGCACGCTGGCATTAATCTTGGATTTTTACCCGCACAAAACATTTTATTTATGAAAGCAAAACTTCTTCTTCCCATCGCGGCTATTTTGTTTAGCGCAACGGCTTCCATGGCCCAGTTTAGCATTGGCATCAAAGGCGGCGCCAATATCAATAAGATTGATGGTTCTTCTTTCAAAGATCAGTTTAGCTATGGCTACCATGTAGGTGGCTTTGCTACAATAGGCATTGGTGGGCGATTCGGCATTCAACCCGAAGTACTCTTTAATCAGTACAGCACTACTGTTACCGACGATTTTGACCATGTGTACGAAGATGTTTTCAACTCAAACCAGAGCAAGGTTCGACTCAACTATTTGTCGATCCCCATCCTGCTCAACTACAAACTGCTGGGTAATTTCCTGACCCTGCAGGCCGGGCCGCAGTTTAGCGTGCTGATGGACCAGGACAAGAACTTTTTGCAGAATGGCGGGCGCGCTTTCTCTGATGGTGATTTTGCCATGGTGGGTGGCGTGCAGGTAAAGCTGAGCATGCTGCGCCTGAGTGGCCGCTATGTGGTGGGACTGAATAATATTAATGATATTGATAACAGGGACAGGTGGAAAAACCAGGGATTCCAGCTTTCAGTTGGTTTGGGACTGTAAGCAGTGAAGAATCCTGAATGGACAAACCGGGCCCCGGCCTCCAACAAATCGTTGGTAGCCGGGGCCCCGGTTTTTTGAAGGGGATTGCCCAGATTGTCAGCCCTTTTGTAGCTTTCCGGCCAATTGCCGCGTTATTCCATCCAATTTGGCAGGTTTCCTCCGGCGGCATGGAACTTGAGCAGACAGGCTCATACGCCTTATATTTTCGAAACCCTTGGAAACGAATGGATAAGGACGAATAAATCAGGATAAAGAGAGAAAGTATTATGAGAAACGAAGCGTTTACGTTTAAGTCGGAAGAGGAAATGGATTTTTTGCCGATCATTCCATTGAATGAATCGGACCAGGATGATATGGCTGCTGTGGAAGTACCGGAAGAGCTCGCCCTGCTGCCACTGCGCAATACTGTATTATTTCCCGGCGTGGTACTGCCCATTACGGTAGGCCGCGATAAAAGCATCAAGGCGGTGAATGATTCCTATGCGCGGCCCGATAAGTTGATTGCGGTGGTGGCGCAAAAAGACAGCAGCGTGGAGGATCCGCAGGCAAAAGACCTGGAAGCCGTAGGTACACTGGCACGTATTGTGAAGCAGATTAAGATGCCTGATGGGGGCACTACCATCATTATACAGGGCAAAAGCCGTGTGCAGATTGATGGATTTGTGCAGGAGGAACCCTTCTTTCGGGTTCGCCTGCAAAAACTGGAAGAAGAAGCCGCACCCGAGGGTGAGGACTTTGAAGCTTATGTGGCCACCATCAAAGACCTCGCAACAGACATCATTCAACTCTCGCCCAATATTCCCACGGAAGCATCCATCATCCTGCGCAATATCGAAAACCCCGCTTTCCTGATTCATTTTGTGAGCAGCAACATGAATACGGATATCCGGGAAAAGCAAAGGCTTTTGGAGATCAATCATATCCGCGAACGGGCTGATGTGCTCATGCAAATGCTGCAAAAGGAATTGCAGTTTGCGGAACTGAAAAATAAAGTAACCACCAAAACCCGTACAGAGCTCGACAAGCAGCAGCGGGAATATTTTCTACAACAACAGCTCAAGAGCATCAAGGAAGAGCTGGGTGGCGACCCCAACCAGCAGGAGATAAAGGAGATGCTGAAAAAGGCCGAGTTGAAAAAATGGCCGGCCACGGCACGCGACCTGTTTCGAAAAGGGATTGAAAAGCTGGAGCGTATGCACCCCAGCACACCCGACTATTCGGTGGTGTACAATCACCTCGATCTGATGCTCGACCTGCCCTGGGATGAAGTGAGTGAGGATCAGTACGATCTCGCCAACGCGCAGACCGTACTCGATCATGATCACTATGGCATGCAAAAAATAAAGGAGCGACTACTCGAATACCTCGCTGTGCTGAAGTTGAAAGGCGATATGAAGAGCCCCATCCTTTGCTTTGTAGGCCCTCCCGGTATTGGTAAAACCTCGCTGGGGCGTAGTATCGCCAACGCCATCGGCCGTAAATATGTGCGCCTGAGCCTGGGTGGCTTGCACGATGAGAGCGAGATACGTGGTCACCGAAAGACCTATATCGGCGCCATGCCCGGCCGCATTCTGCAATCTATCCGAAAAGTGAAGACCAGCAATCCGGTGATGATCCTCGATGAAATTGATAAGGTAGGCAATGATTTCCGTGGCGACCCCAGCAGCGCCCTGCTCGAAGTGTTGGATCCGGAACAGAACCATTCCTTTTACGACAACTACCTGGAGATGGAATACGATCTCAGCAAGGTGTTGTTTATAGCAACGGCCAATAACCTGGCCAGCATACAGCCGGCCCTTCGCGACCGGTTGGAGATCATCGATCTTAGCGGCTATGCCGTGGAAGAAAAGATTGAGATTGCGAAAAGGCATTTGATGCCGCGGCAGAAGGAGCTGCATGGGTTGGGGCAAAGCAATTTCAGGATAGCCGACAAAACAATCGAAAAAGTGATCCAGGACTATACCCGCGAAAGCGGTGTGCGGGAACTGGATCGCCAGTTGGCATCGCTCATGCGCCACCAGGCCAAGGAACTGGCTATGAAGGGGAAGCTGAAGTCGAGCCTCTCTGCTGCGGATATCCAAAAGATCTTGGGTAAGCCAAGATATAGCAACGAGATCTATAAAACCGCGAACATGCCCGGCGTGGCGGTGGGCCTGGCCTGGACCTATGTTGGGGGCGACATCCTGTTTATAGAAACTTCCCTGAGCGATGGTAAGGGTGAGCTGAAGCTCACCGGCAACCTGGGCAATGTGATGAAGGAGAGTGCCAGCACGGCACTGAGTTATTTGCAGGCCAATGCGACCCGCTATGGAATTGACCCGAAGCTTTTTGAAAAAAAGAATATTCATATTCACGTACCCGAGGGTGCCGTGCCCAAGGATGGCCCCAGCGCCGGTATCACTATGATGACAGCCATCGCGAGCGCCCTTACCGGTCGCAAGGTGAAACCCTACCTGGCCATGACGGGTGAAATTACCCTGCGTGGACAGGTGCTGCCCGTGGGTGGCATCAAAGAAAAAGTGTTGGCGGCACGCCGTGCCGGCCTCCGCGACATCGTGCTCTGCTGGCAAAACGAAAAAGACGTGGAAGAAATACAACCCGAGTTTATCCGCGGCATTTCGTTTCATTATGTGAAAACGATGAGCCAGGTGCTGGAGAAGGCTTTGGAGTAATAGATCGAAGTTCTAATAAAATCCGCCCAGGTTTTCAAAATCCTCCCAGGTTTTTACATCCTCCCAGGTTTTCAAAACCTGGGAGGATTATTATAAAAGGAAGGTTATTCAGAATTATGGTCTTCTGGCTTGCTTTGGGTAATTTAGCGCGCTAACGGCCAACAGACCAGTAGCGGCTTCGGCAGGCAAATTCTTTAGAATGATTCGAAACTTCTTATTTCATAGAGTAAATCCCGTGCGCGACAAGCTCTGGGATCCGATGAGCGTGGAACTTTTCGACAGGTGCATCCGATATATTTCCGGTAAGTATAAAATAATGCTGTTTGAGGAGCTGGTTTCTTCTGGTAAGCATACCGAAAAGCATTCCCAAAAAATAGCCACCATCATGTTCGATGATGGCTACAAAGACAATATCGAGCACGCCGCGCCGATATTGGACAAATACAATGCAAAAGCTTCCTTTTATGTAGTAACAGAGTGCATCGATAAGAATATTCCTACCTGGACGCATATCCTTGAGCATTTGTTCCAATTCACATCAGTTGACCTGATCGATATGAATTTTGATTTCCTTCCGGCGGAATTACGCGTTTCCCGTTTAAGCGGTACGGAGGAGCGATTGACCTATGTGCGTAAACTAAAACCATTCCTGAAAAAAATAACACACGAACAGCGTGTCGCCTGCCTGAATAGGGTAACGAACAGTTTTACAGATGTGGAACTGCCCCGCCTGATGATGGATTGGAACGATCTTCGTTCGTTGAAACAGCAGGGACACTATATAGGCTCGCATACAGTTACACATTGTATGCTGGGTACCATGACCGACCAAAAAGAAATTTTGGAAGAATTGCAGGTTTCCGGAAAACGAATTGAAGAGGAGTTAGGTTATTTTCCGCTGACGATCTCTTATCCGGTGGGAAGTTTTAATGAGCAGACCAAAGAATTGGCAAAGCAAGCGGGCTATACAATAGGTTTGGCCGTGAAGCAAAATGGCTACCATCCCCATAAAGAAGATTTGCTGGAAGTGTCGAGAATTGAATTATACAACGAGCCCTGGTGGAAAACCCGTTTGCGGATTACCAACCTGATGCCAACCATTAAATCCCTTATTCGCTACACATGAAAATAGTTTTATGGATTGGCAGGGAATCCAATCAAAAGGCCCTGGCTAACAAGATTCACGCGATTTTTCCGGTTACGGCGATTGTAACCGAATCAAGGAAGTCGAAAACCAAAATAACCCTTCCATTATTGGCAGAGAAGGTTTTTGAAAAGCTATTGCTTGCACCAATGCGGAAGGCCTGGCAGGGAATGCTTCGGAACTACGATAAACAGTTTCCATCCTTTCCGGCAGTGGATACTATTGATGTTGAAAACATTAATTCACAGGCCGCGTATGACTTCACGCAAAAGCATCAACCCGATTTGATTCTTGTATCCGGGACAAGACTGGTGAAGGAGAAAATGTTGGCGATCAATCCCGCTATTGGAATACTGAACCTGCATACCGGCCTTTCGCCTTATGTGAAGGGAGGACCCAATTGCACCAATTGGTGCGTAGCCAAAAAGGATTTTCACCTGATTGGCAATACCATTATGTGGATCGATAAGGGTATTGATACAGGTAATATTTTGACCACTGAATTTACACCCATTGAGGGCGATGAAGACCTCTCGGCTTTGCATGTAAAGGTGATGGAGCATGCACATGCACTGTATATCAGATCACTCCAATACCTGGCTACCGGCAAAACACAAAGCGTGAAGCAATCTGATATTGCGCCGGGTACCACTTTTTACACCCGCGAGTGGACCTGGACGCAAAAGCTCAGGCTGATTCGGAATATTAGTTTGTTGAAGAAGTTTTGCCAAAACGGAGAATTAAGCAAACGTCGTAAAGCAGTGAGGACGATTAATTTGAATTTTGATTAGTCCTTCCACTTTTTAAACTCCTTAAAGAATTGGATTGACCGTATACTTCATAAGCGGACTTGGTGCTGACAGACGCATTTTTCAGAAGCTGATTCTGCCCCCAGAATTCAGGGTTAACCACCTCGATTGGGTGGAGCCTGAGAAAGGAGAGAGCATTTACCAGTATAGCCAGAGAATTTCCGCTAACATAGATCATTCAGAAGATTTTGCGATTGTAGGTCTGTCTTTTGGCGGAATGATTGCGACCGAGTTGTCGCAAATAGTAAAGCCTAAACGAGTCATCATTCTATCGAGTGCAGGCAGCCGAACGGAGATACCCTGGTACTTCAGGTTGGCGGGTACATTTAGGCTTGATGCATTGCTTCATCCTTCCTTCCTAAAATCTTCGGGTCCTTTTTCTCATTGGATGCTCGGTGCAAATTCAAGGGAGGAACGTTTGCTGCTCCGACAAATATTAAAGGACACATCTCCCACGTTTTTGAAATGGGCCATCAGAGCCATACTAACCTGGAATAGAACCAGAAAGCCTTCCGAAATATTCCATATCCATGGCGCCAAAGACCGGTTGCTTCCCGCCAGATTTGTGAAAGCGGATCTTATTGTCCCAGATGGACAGCATATAATGGTATATACCCTTGCTGCAACCATCAGTAAGTTGATTACAGAAAAAATTTCCGCTCATTTTCAATAGAGCAGTTTATCCCCCACTTCGCTACTCTCATCATTTTTCCCAGGTTTTCCTGCTTTTTTAATCAATCAAAAAGAATATTGATTTTTTTCAAAATATTCAATCAGTATGTTAACAAGTGTACACGTATTTGCGTAAAAATGTCCACTAATATCCAAATCCTCAAATTCTTTCAAATATCCGAATTCGTTTTTTCCTGTCACCGACTGTGTAGCAATTATACATTTGAGAGCGGGTGTTTGGGAAAGCTAACCCGCCAATTCATTTTCCAACTTAAATAGGTTTATTCATGTGTAGAGTGTTCTGCATAGTGGCAGCCCTGCTGGCCAGCGGTATTCTTTTTGCCCAGCCCTCCAAAATCCAGCCTGTGAGCGTGGGCGAGCGCTTTCCGCTCGAAGCCTGGCAGGCTTTGCAAAACGGGAAAGATTCCACCTGGCGCATAGAAGATTTGGATGCCGACCTGGTGATTCTGCATTTCATGTCCAAAAGTTGCCGGCCCTGCTATTATCCCATTCCATTACTTGATAGCCTGCAGCGGCATAAATCCCGTGTTCGCAGCTTCATCATCCTCGAAGATGCGGATACTGCGCACTTCAATAGAAGTGCGCGGCTTATAACAAAACGAAGTGAGCCCGTTATGGTACCGCTGGTGGTGAACGACAGCATTCTTCGCCGCTACTTTCCCCATCAGCTCATTTCGCATGTTGTTTGGCTAAATGGGCAGCAGGAAGTGATTGGCATCACCGGTTCGGATTATCTAAAGGCAGACAGCATTTCGGTTGCCATGTCGGGAAAAACATTACCCTGGACCCTTAAGCAGGATGTATGGGGTTTTGACAATAATGCAGACTGGTTGATCTGGAATCCGGAAATGCCGGTGAAGCCCGATTCCTATTATTATTCCGTTTTTGCGAAGGAGCTGGACGGTATTAGCCCACCTCAGGGCTTCACGAGGGATGAACAGGGTCGCATCTTACGATTTGCTCAATATAATATTCCCTTGCTGCAGTACTGTTTTATCGCCCTGCAGGATAAAGGGGTTATACGAAAAGAGGATTTGCTGTACACCCGTGCAGCTTATGAAAAAATTTTTGCGAATACTACCGGCCGTGGTTTGAAGGAAAGTCCCGACCGGTATTCCTATAGCATCAGTTTCCCACCTGGAATAAATAACGAATGGGCAATGCGCCTTATTCGTGAGGATATACGACGCTGGCTTTTGTGGCAGGGGATAACCTTGATCCCCCTGGAGAAAGGCCCAGAGGGTAAACCTGTATGGCTGATTGACCTTGTTCCTTTAACAACCAAACCATAAACTGCATGAAACGAAAAATTTGTACCAGCCTCTTACTTGTTCTCTGTGCGGCTATGCTGCAGGCACAGGACAGTACGGGGCGAAAAATCAAAGGATGGGTCCGCGACAGCCTGAGCTTTGAGCCGCTGGCGGGGGCAACCATCCGCATCCCTACCCTGGAGCAGCAAACGCAAACCAATGAACAGGGTTATTTTGAATTTACCGTACCACAAGAAGTTAACCGCTTGCAGGTAAGCTTTACCGAATACAACAGCAAGTTGGTAAACCTGCCTGCAGGCCGGCAAACCATCCAGGTATTGCTGGAGCAGGCACCGGGTACCCTGAAAGAAGTTGTTGTGTACAACGACGGCTATTCCCGTACCATCGCCAACAAAGCCACGGGTTCATACACCCGCATCAGCAATCAAAGCCTGAATGAAGTGGTGGAGACTAATATACTGGACAGGCTCAAGTATATGACGAATTCATTGCAAGAGGGGCCTTCTGGGGTAAGTACCCCTGTTAGCGGTCTTTTGCTGATCAGGGGGCTGAGTACGATGACGACCCAAATTCAGAAGCCCCTGATCATACTCGACAATTTCCCCTTTGAAGGTGATATCAATTATTTAAACCCTAACGACGTAGAAGATATTGTGGTGCTCAAAGATGCGGCCGCTTCCTCCATCTGGGGTGCACGTGCGGCCAACGGGGTGATTGTGATCAATACGAAGAAAGGGAAAATGGATCAGCCGGTTCGGGTTAATTTCCGCGCCAATTATACGGTCGATGAAAAGCCGGATCTCCATAAAATACCTGCACTTTCCACCAGTGATTTAATCGACATTGAAACTTATTTGTACCAGCAAGGGAGATTTGATCATTACTTCAATGTACAAAATGCCGTTGCGCCCACCGATCTGGCCTGGACGTTAAGAAAACTCGATAATGGTGAAATTTCACAGGCTGAAGCCGATGCTTACATTAATCAATTGAGGACACGCGATGTACGGAATGATTATGAAAAATATTTCTATCGTTCCGCCCAGGCCCAGCAATATTCCCTTTCACTGGAAGGAGGGAGCCGCCAATCAAGCTGGCGGATTTCCGGTGGATGGGATCGGAATATAAGTTCGCTGGCGGAACTGCAAAACAGGGTGACCCTTAACTCCAGTCTCCAAGTAAAATTGGGGAAGAGCACTACTGTATCTACCCAGATGCTCTTTAGCCAGGTTCGGACCAAAAGCGGGCGTCCACAATACAGAGATATAGAATATGCTGATATGGTTCGCAGTTATGCAAGATTTGTGGATGACGCTGGTAACCCAATATCTATCGATTGGGTAAGAGGCCGTGATTTTATTGATACCGCGGGTGCGGGCTACCTGCTCGATTGGAAGTTCTATCCCCTGACCAATCATTTGCATGAAACCGATATTTTTCGGTTGCAGAATATGGCAGCTACCATCGAGTTGAATCAAAGAGTTTTCGATGGTTTGGATGTTTCCATCTCTTATCGCTATCAGAAAGATAATCTGAATCTCGAGCGATACTATGGTATTGGGGGCTTCTATGCGCGGGATATGATCAACCGTTTTGCCCAACATGATTACGCCAACAACCGGATGCTGTTCCCGGTACCCAAAGGAGGGATCTTATTTTATGGTAACTCCAGCTCTCTACAACAGAATTTGCGCAGCCAGATCAATTATCGAAAATCAATTGCCGGAAATCCACTGCGGATTTTGTTAGGAGCTGAAACTTCCCAAACAGAGTCTGATGATTTATACGACCGACGGTACGGGTATGACCCGGAACTACTTTCACATGTTGATGTTAATTTTAATACCCCTTATTATGATTTTGCCAACGGTTATTCCATTAACATACCCGGCTCCAGCCTAAGAGGGAAACGTCTCCAACGCTTTGTGTCCTTCTATAGTAATGCTTCTTTTACCTTGCGGAATAAGTACACTTTCTCTGCCAGCGCGCGTCGCGATGCCTCCAATTTGTTTGGGGTGGCCACCAATAACCGATGGAAGCCACTTTGGTCTGCCGGCTTTAGCTGGAATATTTCCAAAGAAAAGTTCTACAAAGTACCCTGGTTACCTGAGCTCAGGATACGGAGCTCTATAGGTCACCAGGGAAATATGGACGCAAGAAATGTGGCGGTTACTACAATAAGTTATGAAAACACAAATCCACAAACACTCCTGGTGCCGGCAACTATTGCCAATTACCCCAATCCCAACCTTCGTTGGGAGCAAACCTCCATTTTTAACCTGGCGGCCGAGGGACAGAGTCGCGATGATAGACTAAGCGCGCAGATAGAGTTTTTCAACAAAGAAATATCCGATATGTATCAGTTGGTACCCATTGACCAGACAGCAGGGCTTGGATCGAATGTCCTGCGCAATATCGGTAAGATGCGTACCCGTGGTTGGGATATTCAACTCAATGGAAAAATTCTGCAGGGAATCTTTAAGTGGGAAACCGATATGAACTTTAATCGTACCCGTTCCGTTACGCGCCGATATCAAAAAGGAGAAGATGCGGTTCGATTTATTACCGGCATGGGGCTACGTGGTGTAGAAGGCTTTGATGCAGCCAGTTATTTCGCCTATCGTTGGGCTGGCCTTGACCCGACGAATGGTGATCCTTTGGGATATCTTGACGGTGCTCCCAGCAATAATTATCTGGCAATAACGGGAACTGGAACTAAGTTCAGTGACCTTGTTTATGTTGGCAGCATCCTGCCACTTTGGACCGGTTCCTGGGGACATCACTTACAATGGAAAAGCCTTAGCCTGCGGTTTCGGCTGATGGGAAGCTTTGGCCATTTTTTCACAAGGCCTACTTATAACAGTAATGAGTTAGAGTCTGGCAGAGGCTATCCGGATTATCTCCGTCGCTGGCAAAAGCCGGGAGATGAACTACACACGAATGTACCTTCTTATCGATATCCCAATATAGCTATGCGGGAAAGTTTTTATCAGCAATCAGAGGTGTTGGCGGAAAAGGCAGATCATATTCGACTACAATATGTCAACCTGAGTTTTTCACCCAGGCTGGGGCCTCAATGGCGGGGTTATATTCAGTCCTTGAATTTTGCCTTGATCGCCAACAATCTCGGTGTCATCTGGAAAGCAACCAATGTGCCCGGTGATCCCAATAGCAGCCTTACGGGATTGCCTCCACTCAAAAGAATCAGCCTGAGTTTTTCAGCCACATTCTAAAACTTCAAACCATTTTTTATGCGAAAAAGATTTAACATCAAAATACTCGCCAGTTTGGGTCTGTGGGTTATGGTTTTGTCCGGATGCCAAAAGTACCTGGAAGAAAAACCCGAATCATCATTGGAAACCATCAATGCCATACATAAGGCGCAGGCGCTGCTGGATCGTAATAGGACTATGGTGGAGCAACTACCCTTTACGGATGTATGCAGTGCCGACGAATTTTATATTATTCCATCCGTATTCAATAGCCTCACCACTTACGACAGAGCAACCTATGCCTGGGCTAAAGAAGGTATTTTTCGAGATCAGAGCAACGATTGGGTGCTGATTTACAGAAGGATCTATTTCTGTAATGTGGTGCTTGAAAGCCTGCAGGAGATGCCGAGGCGTGCCGGTGATGATTCTGCCTGGAATGCCACAAGAGCCCATGCATTGTTTTTGCGCGGCTTTAATTATTTGACGGCCGCGAAAATTTGGTGTAACGCTTATGACGAAGCCAGCGCCAAAAGTGATCTGGGGCTTCCACTTCGGTTAGACGAGGATTTTGAAAAACCTTCCGTTCGTTCCAGTGTAGAAGATACTTACCGCCAAATCATCCAGGATTTAAAGGAATCAACGAATTATTTACCTGATAGACCCTTTCATGTAGTTAGACCTTCCAGGGCTGCGGCTTATGCCATCCTGGCCCGTTGCTATCTATCGATGAGGGTATATGATAGTGCGGGGCATTATGCAGGCCTTAGCCTGCAGTTGCAGAATCAGCTATACGACTATAACCAGGTACCCAACCCTGCTGCAAGCTATCCTTTCGGGCCCCTATATTCTCATCCAGAGATAATTTTGAATTTGGCAACTGATGGTCCACCGGGAATGTTGCAGCCTAATCGGGCGCGAATTGATACCTTTTTATACTCCCTGTATGCCACTAATGATTTGAGAAGATCTTTATATTTTCTGAACAATACAGATGGCACCAAACGATTCAGAGGTAGCCTTATCGGCTCGAACGCCCATTTTCAGGGGCCGACCGTAGCAGAAATGATGCTTATCCGTGCCGAATACCTGGCCCGGAAAACAGATCAGGCTTCGCATGATGCTGCGCTACAGTTGTTGAATCAGTTGCTGGAAAAAAGATACCAGGCCGGGACATTCACCCCGATCTCTTACCAAAATCCGCAACAATTGTTGGATACAATATTGGCAGAACGACAAAAAGAACTCCTTTTTAGAGGAGAACGATGGCCCGATATTAAAAGGCTGAATAAGGAAGGAAGAAATATCGTCCTTCGCCGATGGGTCAACGATGAATGGAAACAGTTAGACCCAAATAGTCCCCGGTATGCTACTCCCATTCCGCAAAAGGTGATTGATTTATCGGGCATGCCGCAAAACCCATGAAAAAAAAGCACCTGCCTGGCAGGTGCTTTTGAATTTTAAGGCCTTTGGTAATCGTAGACGCTGGGAAGAGCGACAAAGTCTTCGGCAGATGACTGTGCCGCCAGGTAAGTCACCAGCTTTTGAATTCTTTGAAACTCAGTGTCTGAGGTGGAAATACCCGCGGCGCTATTTGATACATGAATAACGCAGGGAGCGTCAGTACCGGTATTGCAAGGGTTGTTGCCAGGCAGACCTTCAAGCATTTCCCAATTGCCCACATTCTCGAGATTTTCCTCCGAAGCTTCAATTTGATCATCAAACTTGAAATAAGTGACACTGAACTTTTCCTTCTCCTCCACCGATCCTCCCTTAAAGGAGCTCAGCAAAACGATACCCAATGCGCCGGTTAGCAAAAGCGCCATCGAAAATAATGCGATCTTTTTCATACATCAAGGTTTTAAATGATTGTTTGCTGCCTACTCTTTTACAGGTTTTCGGCTGCCCCTGGTGCCGCGGAACAGGAATGAAGGTCGATGCTCTATTGGCCGAAATCATTATCCTTTGCGACAAAAGGAGTTGTCATTTTAGACAATTCAAAAATCCGCAGCAGGCAGGAGATCGCTATACATCAACGGAAAGCCCGGGTAGGGGAGATGCCATAATAGCGCTGAAAAGCGCGGATGAAATTGGAGTCGTCGCTGAACCCGCATTGCAGGGCTATATCGGATAAGCCATCCGGCGTATGATGCAGTAAGCGACAAGCCTGCTGCATGCGGTAATATTGCCGGAACCGATGGATGGACATACCAAAATACTGCTGAAAATAGGATTTCAGATAAGTGCCGCTCATGCCGGCACGTTGCGCCAGCCGGGCGATGCTGTCGTTGCTGCCGGGGTTTTGATAGAGGTATTGACCCGTTTCCCGAATACCCGGCAGCAAATGGGGCGGCACCGGCCGGAACAAAGGACCCAGTAGCAACTCATCGCGCAGGCAATGCCATAGCTGTTGCTCTTTTCGTGCACCGGGCAATACAGAAGCCGGCTCATGTAGCCATTCCTGCAAAAGCATGGCGGTTTGCGGGCCATGGGGCAGGGGACTGAGCGGGGGCAGTTCTATCGTGGTAGGAACAGACAATAGTAGGAATCGGTGTTGTTGGGCACGCCAATAGCGATTCGCTTCTTGCGGATGATGGTTCAGCAGTTCCATTCGCTGGGGAATACCATCCTCTTCCATGGCAGGCAATACCAGGATCGGCGCATGGTTGGGCAGCGACTCCAAACAAAGAAAACGGGGATCCTCAAAGCGGGCCTGGAAAACTAGAAGGCGGATTTGCTCCGTACAGATACGACGAATCTCCAACTCCCCACCCGGCAAGTCCAGTTGCAGCGGGGCAGCCATATCCCTGCGCGGACAATAGCGGGAAAGATCCAGGCTATGCCGCAGGATATTTGTGTCGTTCCAGGTTGTAACTAACATGACTGAAGGCTGGCAACCTTCAGTCGGGAAAAAGCAAAATGGTCAATAAAATAACGGAAACAATTGTGTAAAAAAGTGCACATATTTTGTGCACCTTTTTCATGCGGGTTGGGCGCTTCGCACCCAACCCGCATGAAAAAGGTATGCTATAGGGGCGCGCTGCGCGCTTCTTTTGGTTTCTGCAGCCTGTGTATTGCCTGATTTGATGCGTGTTCACCGTAGAGACGCGCTGCGCGCGTCTCCAAAGCCGCACCTAAAGGTTGTCGCCAAAATTGATTCATGTTCATGCAGGAGACGCGCGCAGCGCGTCTCTACGAACTAATATTAACGAATCAACATTACCGAACCCTTCTCCGATTGATTTTCACCTCCCGCCAACCTGTACTGGCAGGTCCAGACAAACACATTTGCGGATTCGAACTTCCCCTTGTATCGCCCATCCCATCCCTGACCGGGGGTGGAAGACTGGAAAACTATTTGGCCCCAGCGATTGAATACGGTAAACTGATAATGCTCGATATTGCCGAATAATAAGGGTTTGAAATCATCATTGAGGCCATCCGCATTCGGAGTAAAGGCCTTTGGTACGAAGAAGCCGGTCATACAATCTTTCGGCAGCACAATAATGCTATCTGTACCCTTACAATTGTTTTCATCTCTCACCTGCAACCAATATTCGCCCGGCTGTGTAATTCTCAATGTGGCATTGCCGGATCCTGTACTCCAATTATAACTATCAAATCCTCTTTGAGGGGTAATATCCAGGAAGCCATAGCTACATATATTGGTGTCCGGAGGTAAAAAGCCCTGGGGATTGGGGTATATGGCAATGATGGCACTTGTATCTGTACCTTTACAGCCATTGTTGTCAACAACATCGATGATGTAAGTTCCCGGAATATTTACGGTAATTGCAGATGCTGTGCTGCCGGTGTTCCATTGATAGCTAACATACTGCGGGCCCGCATCGAAAGTAAACGATTCATCTGCGCAAATGCTTTGAGGAGGGGCTAATTGTACCTGCGGCAAAGGAAATAAGGGCATCACCTGGATAGTATCGCTGGAGCTGCAACCATTCGCTGCCGTTGCCGTAACTGCATAGCTTCCGGATGACTTTATGGTAACATCCGGCGAATTTTCGCCTGTGTTCCAATTATAATTCACGAAATCAGCACCTGCGTTCAGTATCAGACTGTCGCCCTGACAAAATCGGGTATCGGGTCCCAGGTTTATTGGAGATGATCGCAATACTGTCACCTGTATGCTATCATACGCAAAGCAGCCTGGCGATTTTTCTGCCTGAAGGTAGAAGATCAGATCGTTTTCTGGCTGCACAATTATGGTTGGGTCTTGCCAGAAATCGCTTCCCGCACTGCTATTCCATTGGTAGTTGATAAACCCGTCCGGTGCAGTAAGCACAAGCGTATCATTGTTACATTTTGTTCTATCGGGACCCAGCTCAAGCGGGATAGGAGGGTGAGCATTTATGACCACCGTATCACTGAATCTGCTGCCACATGCCGTGTATGCTGTTACAAAATAAATGCCCGGTTCTGTTATGGACAGCACGGAGTCCACCGAACCATCCTGCCACATGTAACTGGAAAAGCCTTCGCCCGCATTTAGCGCAATGGAATTCCCTTCGCAAATTTCTCGATCGGGTCCCAGGTCTACGTTACTACGTTCAGGAAGCACAGTTACCTGCAAGCTGTCTTCAAAGAAATGGCATCCCAGCAGCGATGCCTTGATATAACTCTGGCCCGGATTGTTAAATCGAAATGCATAGGTACTATCCGTAAGCCTTACCGGTGCGTCGGTAAACTGGGAGTCCCATTCAAGTGGAACAAGGCTTCCGCATGCGATATTTTTGGTTACGGTTAGGATGGCTTCATTGCCCGGACAGATAATATTATCATCAATCCTTAAACCCAATGTATCGCAATTGGATACCACTTCGCATGCCGGTCCCGGATACATACGCGCGTTAACAGCCAGGATAGTTTGTTGTGTGCTCAAACGGAATCCTTCCTCGCTAACCGTGCCAATAGGACTCGGATGGTCAAACATCTGGTATTGCCATATGCTTACCGAGGAGTCCAATTGTCCCAGGCAATCGTTAAGTGTATCGGAAGCGTGCATTCGATAATAATCCAGTTTCGTTCCATCATTTATCATCGCACCATTATCAACCAGGTGGGTGGTCATAAAGAATCCTCCATCGGGCATTCGTAAATAAGTGGGCCGTGTTGCAAAAAACTGATTGGGGAAACTCCGCCGACGTTCATGGTAAATCTGGTCGTCTTTAAAAAGAACAATATTCCGGCTGGTAATAGCCCCATCTATACTGGGTTGTTGGGAATAGATTCCCTGACCGTCGGGAAATAGTATAATTTCTGTTGTGCTGGCCCAGGAATTTATGTTGCTTTTAAATCCAAAAGCTCGGACAAAGTTGAACTGCTGATCGAGATCGATCAGCAGCAAATGATAAAGCTCCTGGGTTCCCGTATAAGGTGCCTCGTATCCGCGCGTGGTATATCCTGCCAGTCGATAGTGCCCGTTATTGAGCTTAATTACCTTTGCTGCAGCATAAACCTGGGGTGATAATGGGGTGGTGGTTTGCGTATGCGTTCGAATGGTGGATATATCCCCTGTTTGCTTATTAATGATCGAAACATGGATAAAAGTAGTGGCATAGATGTAATAAAAGTTAAACAGAACAAGCCGGTCACTTTCAAGGACAGAGCCAAAACTGCCACCCGACTCTGCTAATGAATAGGTGCGGCTCCATTCGATATCGCCATCAGTTAACGACACTTTGGTAATGGTAGGGCCGCTTGACCAGGTATTGCCGGTGAAAAATACGCTTCCGGTTGACGGATCCTCCTCCATCGAATTCATTCCAAATGCATCACCGCTTCCGGAAAAGCCCTGCCAGAGACTGTGCTCATAAACCCGGTTCCAAATAATATCACCGTCGGAGTTAAGCAGCGTTAATATGAAATCTGCCTGATTGGTAGTATTGTTGGTCAAACGACCTGCCAGGAGTATTCGGCCATCCTGCAGCGCAAGTGAATGAAAATAGTTCAGGAAATGAGGCGTTGCACTGGCTACACTGTCGTACAGTTTTGCCCAAATAACATTCCCTTCCCAATCCGTTTTGATGCAAAACCCACCAATATCGCTTCCCGTATCATAATACCTTTCGTATTCACCTGGAATAACGATGTGCCCATCTGCGGCAACACTGGCAGTACCCGTCCACATGGTGATGGAATCCTGGTACACAAAATTTCGACTGGAGACTTTATCGCAGTCTTCGTAGGTTCGGGCAGGAACGCCAGCCTGGCTGATGGCGCGTCTGCTGTTGACAACAACCCCTGTGGATCGTTCTGGATTCCGGCCAGTAACGGATAAGTTACCTGCCCCAGCATTTTGTCGCGTTCGAATTTTATGGCCAAGTTGTTGCAGGGCAAGTTCCATTCGTAAGTTAGAGTCCAGGTTGCTCGGGTAACGATTGGTCGATCCGGTTTCGGTTGGATTAGGCACCCGTTGCGATGCAGCGGAACCAGCCAGCATGAATAAGGTCACAAAGAGGAACAGAAAATGCCCGTACCGGCATAAGGAACGCGTCATGTCGCCTAAAATACGGCTCAAATGGCAAATTTTCTAATTTCATCATTTTGAAAATATTGAAATTGCCACCATTAGGGTCTTGCCTGATTCGACTCGTGTTCACCGTAGAGACGCGCTGCGCGCGTCTCCCAGTTTGCACCGTTTTGGTGTTGGCAGATTGGTTTCGGGTTCATACAGGAGACGCGCGCAGCGCGTCTCTACGATACCCCCAAATCCCCAAATTCTCAAATTCACAAATTTCCCTCCTCATCGTCTTCCATCTGCTCCGTATAACTCCCCGGCAATTTCTTCTGCGTCTTGATATGCATCTCCCGCATTTTTTCGGCCTGGCTGATCAGGTTGCCACGGCCCTGCACCAATTGCTTTTGCGCATCGCGCCAGGTTTCGGTGGCTTTTTCCAACTGGCTGCCCACGCGGTCGAAATTGTCAACAAAACCCACCAGCTTGTCGTAGAGCTTACCGGCCCTTTCGGCAATGGCCGTTGCGTGGCGACTAATACCATCACGCTGCCAAAGATCCGCCACCAACTTCATGGCCGGCACCAGGTTGGTGGGGCTAATCAGCAACACCCTTTTCTGATAGGCAAACTGCCATAAGGTAGTATCGGCCTGCATGGCCTGGATATAGGCCGATTCCACGGGCACAAACATCAGCACAAAATCAAGCGCGTCGGCGACCGACTGATAATTCTTGCGGCTCAATCCATCCGCATGCTGCCGGAATGATTGCAGCAGCAGGGCTTCCTGGGTCTTGCGTTCGGCCTCATCGCCGGCCGCTATCAGGCGCGTGTAGTGTAACAGCGATACCTTGCTGTCCACAACAAGGGCCCTGCCGTCGGGGTATTTGATGATCACATCCGGGCGAATGGTATCACCAGCTTCGTTTTGCGAACTCTCCTGCACAAAATAATGCAGGTCTTTTTGCAGACCCGCGTATTGCAGAATGCTTTCCAAAATACTCTCGCCCCAGTCGCCCTGGCTTTTCACGTTGTTGGTGAGCGCACGGGTCAGATTCTCGGCCTGGGTGGAAAGGGTCTGGTTCAGGTCGAGCATATGCCGGATTTGCTCGCGCAGGGAGATGCGTTCGTTCGACTCGGTTTTATAGCGGCTTTCAAATTCTTCCTTGAAGTTCCTGAGTTGATCGCGCAGGGGATTGAGCATCTGGCCCAGGCTGCTTTCCTGGCTTTGCTGAAATACTTTTGTTTTCTCGTCGAGTATGCGCTGCGCCAGTACCTGGAATTCCGATTCAAACTTTTTGCCCACCTGCTCCAGGCTTTGCTTTTGTTCCTGCATTTGGATGCTGATCTGCCGGTTTTCCTCCCGGGTGCGTTGCAGGCTACCTTCGCTTTCGCGCAGGAGCGCCGTGAGTTGCCGGCTCTCCGCCAGCAGTTCCTGCACCCGCTGTTCCCATTGCTCCGCCCGCGTGCGTGTGGCGGCCAGTTCCTGCCGGCTTTGCGAAAGCTCCTGCTGCAAGAGCTCCGCCTGCGATCGCGGCACAAAGTCTTTATCCCTTCCCATCCGAGCCAGTAACCAACCCAATAATCCACCCGCCAGGAAAGCGATGATCCAGTAAAGTATTTCAGGCATTCGATGCTGTTTTTGCCAATTTCAGTATTTTCATTGAAATGGAAGAGAGAAACATTCGGTTATTTGTGCATTTTAAGGGTATTTGTTTTTTTACCCTATCGCATGCTGCTGCGCTCACCTTTTTTCTGTTTTTCTATTTGGCTGCGCCTGCGCAGGCAAATAGAAAAACAGAAAAAAGACCTAATATATTATTGATCGTTTCCGACGACCATGCTTACCAGGCCATCAGCGCTTATGGCAGTAAGCTGATGCAGACCCCCGCCATCGATCGCATTGCGCGGGAGGGCATGCGTTTCGATCGGGCCTATGTTACCAATTCCATCTGCGGGCCCAGCCGCGCGGTGATCCTCACGGGCAAGTACAGCCATCAGAATGGCTTTCGCGACAATGTGAACAACCGCTTCGACAGTACCCAGAATACTTTTATCAAAGAGCTCTCCGCCGCGGGTTACCAAACCGCCTGGATCGGCAAATGGCACCTCGGTTCGGAGCCACAGGGTTTTAATTACTGGAAGATATTGCCGGGGCAGGGGAGCTATTATAATCCCGATTTCCTCACGATGAATGGTGGCCGCGAGCGGCAGGAGGGTTATGTGACCAACCTGGTGCAGGACGAAGCCGAGCAATGGCTCAACCGCCGCGATACCAGCCAGCCCTTCTGCCTGGTGATCGGCCATAAGAATACCCACCGTACCTGGATGCCCGATATCCCCGACCTGCGCCGCTTCGATAGCGTGAACTTTCCCCTGCCCGATAACTTTTACGACAACTATAGCGGCCGGCCTGCCGCCCTTGTGCAGGATATGACCATCGACAAAACCCTGCGGATGGATTATGATTTGAAGATGTATGAGACCGGGGAAAAAATGCTGGAGTTCGGATTTTTTAAACGCATGAACCCCGCCCAGCAGCAGGCCATGCTCGCTTATTACCGGCCCATTTATGCCGACCTGCAACAACAAAACCCGCAGGGCCGCGCCCTTATTGAATGGAAATACCAGCGCTATATGCGCGACTACCTGGCCACCGCCGCCTCGCTCGACCGTAATATTGGCCGCGCCCTCGATTACCTGGATCAGCATGGCCTGGCCCAAAATACCATCGTGATCTATATCAGCGACCAGGGCTTTTACCTGGGCGAGCATGGCTGGTTTGATAAGCGCTTTATGTACGAAGAATCCTTCCGCACCCCACTCGTAGTGCGCTATCCCGCCAAGGTAAAGCCCGGCACGGTGAATGAGCAATTGGTGATGAACCTCGATATCGGCCCCACCCTCCTCGATATCGCCGGCATCCGCCCCCCGGCCGATATGCAGGGCCGTAGCATGCTGCCCCAATTAAAAAACGCCCGCAAAAAGGGGCGCAAAGCCATGTACTACCATTATTATGAGAATGGTGAACATGCCGTGAGCCCCCATTTCGGCATCAGCACCGGCCGCTATAAGCTGATCCGCTTCTATGAAAAAGTGGAGGGCTGGGAGCTTTACGACCTGGAGCGCGACCCTGCCGAAAACAACAACATTATTAACGATAAGCGCTACCAAAAAACCCGCCGCCGCCTCGAAAAGCAGCTCGCCCGGCTGATCCGTCAGTACGAAGATGCCGAAGCGACGGAGATAATGGCAAAGCCGGTGGGTAGGAGGGGGTTTTGAGTACCCTACGGTAAATCTTAATTTGGGATATTCAGAAAGATTTGTAACTTCATGCTGGCGGCGACATATTCAAATTGGTCTGTTGACATTTGCTCGTGAAATATTGTGACTATTCTTTCTTTCACGAATGTTACAATTTTAGTTTTGGTACTGTTGTTTCCGTTATATTAAATAGGTGATTTTGATGTAACCTTATGGACTTATACTGATATTTTTAGTTAATAATTGAAAAGATTGGGACCTGAATCACTATTAGGTTTCCTGCTGCATTAAGAAACTCTACTTTCTTTAATCATATATTGTTAATAAAGATATAGATATCATATGATCAGAATACCTCTAGTTGTATTGATGCTGTTTGCAGTAACCACTTCAAATAGCCAAATTTCTAAGGACAATTGGATGTTGGGTGGCATTGTTAGTTATGCTTCCACCAAATATAATAGCACTAATTTTGGCGACCCCCATACAAGCTACAACTGGCAGATTAAGCCAAATATCGGCTATTTTTTTGTTGATAAACTGGCGGCTGGTTTAAGAGCGAACATTAGCAAAGTAGGTGACAGGGACAGGGGGCAAAGTTATACGGATTTCAATGTTGGTCCGTACGTACGTTATTACCTTCTGAAAGCTGATAAGTTGGTCAATATTTTAACGGAAGCTGGTTACGCGTTTGGCTTTGAGAAGGGGAGTATGCCAGGAACTACATCTAAGAACGCATTCAGTTTTTCCGCGGGTCCTGTCATGTACTTTAACAATGTAGTGGGGTTGGAAATGTTGTTGAGTTATTCTACCTATAAGTTCTCAAAATTTGCTGGTAGCAATAACAGCATTATGCTCGGCGTGGGTCTTCAGGTTCATCTTGAAAGGGAAAAGTGATTTGACTGATTTGGCGGTACAAGCTCATTAATATTTCATCCTTGTTACACAAAATTTAAGCGTAACTCGGGATAATTTTCCAGAGCTAAAGTGCTTTTATTATGAAACGATTGCTACCAGTTTTCATCATTTTTATTTTTTCGCTTACTGCTAACAGCCAAATAGCAAAGAATAGCTGGCTGGTATCTGGCAATGTAAGTTTTGCAACGCAGAAAAATTCGAGTGCTGCTTCGGTACAGTATAAACAAACCGATATTCAAATTTCACCCACTATTGGGTACTTCCTTGCAGATAATTTTGCTGCGGGGGTTCGTCCATCGTTTACGTATGGAAAGAATAATCTGGTTGCAGATGCAAAACCTCAAACTATCTTTTCAATAGGCCCATTTGCAAGATATTATTTCCTGAAAAACGAAAGTCCGTTTAATCTCCTGGCCGAAGCAGCATACGCATATGGATCGTCTAAGCTGGCTTCAAATTCCCAACAGCACAGCTTTTCCTTTGCTGCTGGGCCTGTTTTATATTTTAATACATCAGTTGGATTGGAGTTTTTAATGGGTTATTCCACTGCAAAAGTGGTCAATTTTTCGGGACGAAATACGGCCCTACGATTCGGGATTGGTTTCCAAATACATCTGGAAAAGGAACAATAAATTGATCATGGCAGAACCTCTTCACTCCACCTCCCAAAACCGTATCACGCCCTTGAGGTCTACCGACACTACCTGCGCCTGATTGGGCGACAGTTTGAGTTTGCTGATGCTGCCCTTATGGCCCTGGAGGGTTTGGAGCAGTTGGCCGCTTTCCTTGTCCCATACTCTAACACTGCGGTCGATGCCGGCCGTGTAGATTTTGTTGCGGGCAAATTTGGCGGCGTTTAGTTGCATCTGGTAAGGGATTTCAAAAATTTCGCTTTCGTCTTCGGGATTGGGAAGTGGCCAGTTGGGGTGGGCCAGCTCCAGGGTGGTATTATTGCTGCCGGCATCCCATTTTTTGCATTTGTTGAAATGGATGCTGAGGATATTTCCCTGGGCATCCCTGTCGGCAAAGCGGGCGATGTCCACACTGGTTTGTTGAATGATTTGGCCGCTGCGCAGATCCCATAGCGTCAGTTTTTTGGCGCTGATGTTGGTGACCAGGTTTTGCGCGTCTATCTGTATTATTCGCCCCGGGGGTACACTACTATCGGGTTGATGGCGGGCATAGTCCTTGTGCATGTCGAACAAATGCAGTTGGCCTTTTTGGTCGTAAGCATAGAGGTAGCGGGAATCGTCGGAGCAGCCGATGGTATTGGCCCAGGTAGAAGCGAGGGGGATTTTCCGGATGGGGTTGCCGTTGCGGGCATCCAGCACGAGTATGCCATGGAGCAGGGTGGAAGCCAGTATCTCCTGCCGCGTAGGGTTATAAGCAAGCGCATAAATTTCATCATCTACCTGCGCCAGGATTTTTTCCCCATCCTGGCCGTTGATGATGCGTGCGATGCGTCCGCTATAGGTGGATACCAGCACGGTATCTTTCGCGCCGATATATAGCACGTCAGTATAGGAAACGGGGTTGATGCCGGTAAAGCGGTCGATAAAAAGATCATTCGTTTGCGAGCGTGCCTGTGAAGCAATCAGGAGCAGGAGAAACCATAAACTATTTTTCATGGGGATACAATTGAACAGGTTTACCGTTTCTTTTTAATTCCATTTGTCCGTCTTCATCATCCGTTGAAAGGTTGATTTTGTTTTGGCCGTTACGGCTCCATAGTTGCAGCGAAGTGGCGCCTTGTGGTTCCGCCACCAGTAGAAAATGTTGCGAGGTCTTGGAGTCGAGGGTGAGGAAGGCATTGCCATAATAATCGTCGGTTACATAGCCGCCTCTTTCCTGTCCTTCGGCATCAAAAAGCATCACACCCGATACGGAGCCGGTTTTTCCGCGCGCGGCCACCCGGTTGCCCGTAGCAAAGTTGGGCTCAGGCAGGTGGGAGCCGATCATTACCCGCTCAATACCGAAGGTATCCACCACCACAATACCCCGCACTTTCAGGATGCTATTGCTAAAGTCCATATCGCGGGGCGGTTTTTCTTTGGTAGTAAAAGAAAATAAATAGAAGCTAAAGGCCATCATATTGGCCACGGTAAGCGCATAGAATAGTTTTGGTTTCATTGTGGTGGTTTTGTGCTACTATACGAATGAGTCGGGGATTTGTTACAGTTGTCCGCATTAGAATTTTTAGGGTTGGAGGATGGTAGGATTGGAGGTGGCAGAATTGAAAATCAGGTACCGAATTCTGTATTGTAAAAATTTAAGGCTTCAGTTTTTGGGTAATTTATTGTCGCATCGAATGGTTGATTGCTGTTTAAAACGCAGATCGATGGCACGCCAGATTGTACACGGCCTCCCTTCGGGAGGCAAAATAAACTGCATGTATTGTTGCTACCCACACACCCTCCCTTCGGGAGGTAATATATCTTGATTATATTATGATACCCACACAACCATCCGCCGCGGCGGAAGGGTCCGGGTCGATTTCTTGAAGCCATCATGCCCCAATTCACCACGGCAGTAAGTAATGGTTAGTTAATTCCGCAAGTTGCCCTCCCGAAGGGAGGGCGTGTGGGTAGCAAATTTGTGATAGTGTCGCTCCCTCCCGAAGGGAGGGTGTGTGAATGCTGCCACCGAAATCTGTTTGGAAAAATTTATAGGTTCGGTTTCCGGCGATTAAATTATTCGTTGTATGGCTGTTTGCTGCTTAAAACGCAATCGATGTCATTTTAGATCGCACACGACCTCCCGCCGCGGCGGGAGGTTATGAAAACAATGATGTTATTGCTACCCATATTACCTCCCTTCGGGAGGTAATATAACCTGATTATATTATGATACCCACACACCCTTCCGCCGCGGCGGAAGGTTATAAAAATGATTATACTATTGCCTCGTACACACCCTCCCGAAGGGAGGGCGTGTGGGTAGAACTGGAATCATCATTTTCAGGTTACCTCCCGAAGGGAGGTTGTGTGAATGCTGAGACTGAAACCTGTTTGACGAAAATCGGATTGTTTTCCTGTGGTTTGATGCAGCATTGTATGACGATTTCTTTCTTTCATTGCAAATTGTTTCAATTCGAGATCGCACACGACCTCCCTTCGGGAGGTATCCTCAAAAGATAACTATAATTCTACCCACACTGCCTCCCTTCGGGAGGGCAACCTGCGGAATTCACTGACCATTACTTTCCGCCGCGGCGGAAGGGTGTGTGAAAGCTGACACCGAAACCTGTTTGGAAAAATTCATCGGTACGATTGGTGCCGATTTGTTGCTTAAAATGCAGATCGCTGCCATCCCAAATCGCACACGACCTCCCGCCGCGGCGGGAGGTTATGAAAACAATGATGTTATTGCTACCCA
>JBIQMS010000018.1:3594-35418 GCA_044463125.1 Terrimonas ferruginea | reverse complement strand
TGATTATATTATGATACCCACACAACCATCCGCCGCGGCGGAAGGGTCCGGGTCGATTTCTTGAAGCCATCATGCCCCAATTCACCACGGCAGTAAGTAATGGTTAGTTAATTCCGCACACTACCCTTCCGCCGCGGCGGAAGGGTGTGTGAAAGCTGACACCGAAACCTGTATGGTAAAAATTTAAGGGTTCAGTCTTTTGCTAATTTATTGTCGCATCGAATGCTTGATTGCTGTTTAAAACGCAGATCGATGCCATACCAGATCGCACACCCCCATCCGCCGCGGCGGATGGGGCGTACTGGTTGTTCTACTATGCAACTTTCCAGAATCAGATACCTGGTTTTCGCTTACAGGTAAGCATCTGGTGTAAGGGAGGTTTGAATAGTTGCAGCGAATAGCGTTGCGCGCCCTCAATATACCCCCGCCGAACCAGCCCCGTCCCTGTCTTCCCGTATGGCGCCGATCAGGAGTGTGCAGGTAGCAGGTGTGGGATTGCTGATGCTGTGGCGAACATGTTGCGGGAATACAAAGAATTCACCGGCGTGGCCGGCATAGGCCTGGTCGGCGATCCTGAGGGTGGCTTCGCCTTCGAGGAGGTACACAAATTCGGTTTTATCCGGATGGGTATGGGGCGGGTAGGCCGCGCCGGGTTCAATCCTGATCAGGCGGATGGAGGTGGTATCCTTATTCAGTAATTCCTTGCTGCGAAAGCCCGGCACTTTGCCAGCCTGCCAGGGTAGCTGCTGTGGTTCTGTTTTCAGGTCCATATATTTATCATTTTAGTCGGCTGTCCTTTCCTGCTTTTGATAGAACTGTATTTTCGAAGCAAATACTTCGGCCATTCTGGCGGCACGCCATTTGGCTTCATCGGCTTTGTGGCCGCTGAATAATTCGTCTACGGTAGCATTAAAGAGTTCCAGCCAATTTTCAAAATGTTCCCGACCCACCGGTAACTGCGCATGCGGGGGAAAGGGGGCGCCATAATAGGTATGTTCGCCGAGGAGCACGGTTTGCCAGAAGCGGTACATTTTTTCGAGATGCTCTGGCCAGCGGTCCTGTATGCGTTCAGCAAAAATATTTCCCAGCAGGTTGTTGGCTCTTACTTTTTCATAAAAGCGATCCACCAGTTGCCGGATATCTTCGATGGTCAGTATATCCTTTTTCATGCTCATGCGGGATTAAGTGACAGATAAGTGATGAGGTAGTACAGGGCCCAGCCCGCGAATCCGATGATGAGTATCCAAACCCAGGAGGGAATGCTCTTCGGGCTTTCGCTGCCTTCAATCAGGAATATTTTCTGGTCACCTTTCCCGTAGGCGTTGATCATGATGGGCAGCACTCCATCCACCACCGCGTTTTCGCGGATGCCTTCCACATCAATGGCCGGCCCATTTCTCACTTCGAAGGGAATGATCCGGATGCCTTCCTTGCCCGTGGGGTCCTTACTCACGATCTTCAGCGTATGCGGCCCGTCGGTGAGCTTGCGGCTGTCCAGTTCAAAATTCACCGGCGTGTTAAACACCGCCAGCGGCTGCGCTTCATCGTCTATGAATAAGTATACCTTGCTGCTATTGGCCATGGTTGTCAAAATTTAGTACTGAATGCTTGATATGGGTTTTCGATTTTTCACCCGGCCTCAGCAACCATTTTACGGATAGGAATAATGTAACGAGCACGATTGCCGCCGCTATGGATATGATCAGATAGTCCCAGTTGGTTTGCGGACCCGCGCCATGGGTAATGCCTTTCAGGAGTTTGGGTTGCTGCCGCTCGCATACCGGGCAGGCCAGCGCCTGCATGCCTGTAGTGAGGAAGGCGAGGAGAGCGATGGGGTATTTTATTTTCATCTGCATGGCTGAAAGGGTTTATCGGCCTATTGTGCCTTTAGTTTCACAAAGTCCATTATCTTTTTAATTTCTTCTTCAGTAACCGTGGAAGCATTGTTGCCCCAGCTCGTTCTTTCGTGGTTGATGATGGCGGCTACTTCTGCGGGTCCCAGTTCCATATTCGTGCCTACGGGCGCCATGATGCCATATTCCGGTCGCGCATCATAGCCGTTCATGATGATGTCTACAAATAATTCAATGTTGTCGCCCGTAACAATAGCGCTTCCCTTCAAGGGCGGGAATGCACCCGGTAGTCCCTCGCCATTGGCCTGGTGGCAGCTCTGGCAGTTGGCGGTATAGAGTGCCGCCCCATCCAGGCCTCCCGCGGCTGTGGCAGCATTATCGGTCGGGCTTGTGCGGGGTTTGTAGAGGAATTCAGGTGCAGGCGTTCCTTCGGGTAGCTTCACCTGTTTCAGGGATTGCAGGTAGGCCACCAGGTTCAGGGCGTCTTCGGTAGCCACCCATTTTCCTTCCGGTTCTTTCAGGTAGGCTTTGGGAACATTCACTACCACTTCATTCTTCGCCGGTTCTTTTGTAAAGCGGAACATCCAGGGGTATGCGGGCATGATGGATTCCCTGACCACAATGCGGGGGTTAAACAAATGCACCAGGTTCCAGTCGAGGCTGGGCTGGCGGTTGCCGATATCGGTAAGGTCGGGGCCCGTGCGCTCGGTGCCCATCAGGGTGGCGGTATTGCGCCAGAAATCGGTACGGCCGATGCCGGCATAGTCGGCCGGAATGCCGGGCCTTGACCCCCAGGTTTTGTCCATATCGAGGTTGCGTACTTGTTGTGTATGACATGCCACGCATCCGTTGGCAATATAAAGACGCTTGCCCTTGCTGGCCGCTTCGCTCAGCGGTTCCGAGTCGGGCAGGGGGGCATTGTTGCGTTGATTATGGAGGGCCGGAAGTATGGCCACCAGTAGCGTGAGGCCGGTAAAGAATAAAAAGGCCGTCCAGAATAGCTTTTTATGATTGGTGAAAAATTCCATGCTGCGCGATAATTAATGGTTATACAATTTTCTCATTTCCCTTCAGGCGCTCACCCAATTTTTCGAGAGCCATTTGAGGAATATCGGGCATATCTGTTTTGCGAAGCATCCTGTACAGGTTGTACACGAAGAAGATATGCGAGAGCCACATGAGGCTGCCACCAATGGCCCGCCAAAGCCAGTAGGGCGCCATTTGCACCACCGATTCAATAAAGGGTTTTCCTTCTATCCACATTTGTCCGCGCAGGGTGGAGCCGATCATCAGGGGGATGGTATAGAACAGGAGGCCTACCAGTGCCAGCCAGAAATGTGCGCCCACCGTTACCTGGGGGGCTTCCCTGCCTGTTATTCTTGGCAACACTGCATACATGCCTGCCCACAGGAAGAAGCAGATGATGCCATACATGGTGAGGTGCGAGTGCGCCACGGTGAAATCGGTAAAATGCCAGATGAGGTTGGTGGAACGGAATGCCTCCGCCGTGCCCTGCAGCGAGCCGGTAAAATAAAAAATGATGCCCACCAGGAAAAAAGGCAGGGTATAGCTGCCGGCTATCTTATGCCAGGCTCCTTTGAAGGTGAGGATAAAATTGGTGCTGCCGGCTACAACAGGTATCACCATGCCCACGCTACCCACAATGGCTACGGTTTGCAGCCACCAGGGAATGGAGCTAAACACAAAATGGTGCGTACCTATGAGGGTATAAAAGAGAATCTGCGTCCAGAAAGCCAGAATGCCAAGGCTATACGAATAGATAGGGCGGTTGAGTTGCTGGGGCAGCATATAATACACTATACCGAGCGTAAATAGCATAAACCACATGCCCACCCCCTGGTGCATATAATAACCCTGTATGATGGTTTCGCCGAGGCCCTGTTGCCATTGGGGCATATAAGCCACCACCGTAATGGTAAGCGCAAAGAGGATGGCGCTTACAATATACCAGTTGGAAATATAGATTTCCCGGGTCTTGCGTCGGGCGATGGTTTGCCAGAAATTAATAAGTGTAAGGACCAGGCCCCAGCCAAAGAGCAGCATCACGGGCCAGATATACTCCCGGTATTCGCCACCACCATTGTTGATACCTGCCATTAGGAAGATGCTGCCTAAAACAACAGCGAGGTTGATCAGTACCAGGGCTTGCCAGCCGCGGCGGATGCTGGCCAGCCGGGTATTGCTCACCATGGGCACGATATAATAGCCAAGGCCCAGCATACCCAGCGAAGCCCAGCCCCAGAACACCGCGTTGGTATGCACGGGGCGCAGGCGACCAAAGCTTAACCAGCTAAGCTGGTCTGCATCCGGCACCAGGAACTTTATGCCGAGGTATTCGCCCACTGTTGTTCCAAACAGCAACCAAAAGGCGGCACAGCCAAAATACCAGGTGATGAGCCGGGAAAGTGCGGGATCGATATAGGGTCTTTTTTGGGCCTTCTTCTTTCGGGCCACAAAGGGCAGATGGCCTTCCTGGTCGATAGGGGCGATCAGGCCTTTGTTGTCTTCCGGATGCTGATGCCCCGCAAGTTCGGTATTGCTGAGGCGGTAATCCAGGGCTCCTTTTCTTTTTTCGAGGGTCGCGAGCGCCTCATCGGGAGGCAGGCCGGCCAGGTAGTCGGCAAATTCTGCCGCTTCCGCTTCCTGCTGTCGTCGCTTTTGCTTTTTTACCGAGTGGTTCAGCTTTACGATCAGCAATAGCAGCGCCAGCAGGATCGGGATCAGTATCAGGGTGATGGTGATGAGGATGCCGCCTTCGGAAAGCAGGCTGCTCTTGCTCCCGCCATCCTGCGCAAAGAGCGATGTGGCCGGCAGCAGGGAGGCCAGAGCCAAAAAGCCCACCACACTGAGAGAGTTGCGCAACCCTGGTGGTTTATAGTGAGGGGACTGCTTTCTTTTGGCGTGCAGCAGGTAGCGAAGCTGGGCACTGTTGAGGCCCGTGAGGTAGTTAGCAAAGCGTTGCTGTTTATGGCCGCTGCTGTTGGCCCTGGTTTTCCGCAGCAGCTCCCGGGTTTGCCGGGCCAGGAGCAGGCTGGCGACGAGCACGATTAGCAGCAGGATAACCAGGAGGACGATCCACATAGTAAAATAATTTAAGACCTTTTAATCCTTTATTAAATCAAAAAAAATCAGCGCTTCAGGTATCTTTCGCCCAGTTCGAGCGCGGCATTATAGTCGCCCAGTCTGGCGTTTTGCAACATGGTTTTTATTTGTTTGCGTACCGCCACAAAATCGTCGTGCACGGGGCAGGGCATTTTGGCCGAGCAGCTCTTGAGGCCCAGTCCACAGCCCACAAAGAGCTTGTCGCCATCGATGGCTTTTACGATATCGGCCAGGCTATTGTTCATACCGGCTTTGTCGAGATAAAAACCTCCGGTAGGTCCTTTGGCGGAGAGCACCAGTCCTTTTTTGCCCAGGTCCTGCAGAATTTTGGCGATAAAGGGTTCGGGTGAGCCGATGGCCTTGGCAATCTGCTTTACGCCCACTTTGGTCTGTCCCTTCGATTTTTGCGCCACAAAAAGCATGGCGCGAATTGCGTATTCGCAGGTTTTGGATACCATATACTTGCTTACAGGAGCAAAGGTAAGGAAGATGTGGGAATAAAGGAGGCCCAGGTCTTTTATTTTTCGGTTTCCGGCAATTTAATACGGCACAGTATGGCGATTTGTTTCCACTTTCCCTGATTGATGCAATTATTTCTTTTCTGCTTACGCCGGGCTGGCCATCGCCTTGCGTTCCCGGCTCCATTTGCGGTAACCTGTAATTTGTTTGTAACCTTTTCATTTTGCATTTACTCTAATGAAGTGTGCGGATGGAAAATGGTAGTAAACCCAAAAGAAAAGACAAGGCAAATAAAATTAACCATGACTTCAACACAATCGAATCAGGTAGTAAAACAAGTGTTCAACCTGAAATTGGTGGCTATATCGTTGCCGCCTGGCTCACGCTTATTGCCCTCACCTTGCTGATAGGATTTGACTACGTGGATGTAGCGGTTCGTGACCTTGTGATGGCTATCGCAGCGCTTTCCATGGCGAAGTTATCTAAATTTACAGCGGAATGATAATGAAACAATTTGATCAGTTAACCGAGATGGAGATTATCAATCGCGTGTTGAGCGGTGATAAATCGCTTTACGAAATCATCGTAAGGCGCTACAATCCTTTCCTGTATAAAATTGGAAGAGCCTATAATTACAATCATGAAGATACGCAGGATCTGATGCAGGATTCCTACATAGATGCCTTCAAAAGTCTATCCCAGTTTATGCAGCATTCCGATTTCAAAACCTGGCTGGCAAGGATCATGCTCAATAACTGCTATCGCAAGAAGCGAAAGTTTAGTTATAAAAACGAGCTTTCAAAAATAACGGTTAACGAAAATGTAAGGCCTATGTTCAGCCATTCCAACAGCGATGCACAAACTGCTATTCAAAGCCGGGAAATAGGGTATATAATTGAAAGATCGCTCTCCAGGCTTCCGGAAGGTTATCGGATGGTGTTTTCGCTAAGGGAAATAAACGGATTTAATGTTGCTGAAACCGCCAGTCTTTTAGATATCACGGAGGCTAACGTGAAAGTCAGGCTAAACAGGGCCAAATCAATGTTGAAGATGGAGATTTCCAAATTGTGCTCTGCCGAAGACCTGTTTGAGTTCAATCTATGCTACTGTAATCCCTTTACGGAACGTGTAATGAAAATGATACATGAATTGTAATCCTGGTATGGAAGAATTATTGTCGACAGACATGGACCAAAGAATAGCGAAGGCACCCGTTTCTACTGATATCCCTGAATTAAGCCAAAGCGAAAAGATTGGCAGAATTACGCAGCACTTTGCGGAAATTATGCAAACCCTGGGACTGAATATGGAGGAGGAGAGTTTGAGTGGAACGCCTAAACGTGTGGCGAAAATGTTGGTGAATGAAATCTGCGGTGGATTAAACCCGCTCAACAAACCCAGGATCAGTCTGTTTGAAAATACTTTCGGGTATAGGAAGATGCTTGTAGAGAAGGATATAACCCTGTATTCCATTTGTGAACATCATTTTCTGCCCTTCATAGGTAAGGTACACGTTGCCTATATTCCCGGGAAGCATATCATCGGGTTATCAAAGATCAACAGGCTGGTACAATACTATGCGAGGCGTCCGCAAGTGCAGGAGCGTTTGACTATGGAGGTAGCGGAAGCCATGAAGACGGTATTGCAGCATAACGATGTGGCAGTACTGATTGAGGCCCATCATTTGTGCGTCGCGTCGAGAGGCATAGCGGACAGCAATAGTCAAACGGTTACGGCCATCTATTCGGGTCAGTTCGAGAATGAAGACAGCAGGAATGAGTTTCTTTTTCATATTCGCAATAAATCATGAGCCATTATGGATCCCGTTAAAATTCAAACCATCAATCATATTACGCCCGATGTAGTAAGGATTGTTTGTGATAAGCCGGAGGGATTGTATTATAAACCGGGGCAGGCGGCTGATGTGTCGATTAATAAACCCGGTTGGGAGCAGGCATTGCGAGCTTTCACCTTTACCTCCATTCCCGATGATCCCATACTCGAGTTTATAATCAAGACCTATCCTTCCCGTAATGGAGTTACGCGTCAATTGCTTTCTCTTGCACCGGATGACGAATTGCTGATCCATGATGTGTTTGGCGACATTAGGTATAAGGGTGAAGGCCTCTTTATCGCCGGCGGAGCGGGCATTACGCCCTTTGTGTCCATATTCAGGCAACTGGAGCGGGATAAAAAGGTAGGAAATAACAAGCTCATCTTTGCCAACAAAACAAAAGCGGATATCATTCTCGAAGACCAGTTGCGTGGAATACTGGGTAAAAATTTTATCAATATTCTTTCAGAAGAAGTGAATGTGAATTACGATCATGGATTTGTTACGGCGGATTTGATCAACGCGCATATTCAGGAAGATAATCAATTCATCTATCTCTGCGGACCTGATCCCATGATGAGCGCCATAGAGCTGCACTTGTCATTATTGGCCATTGATGATGGCCTGATCGTCAGGGAGTCATTTTGATTTCGCATGGAGTTGCGGATTTAACTCTTTCATTCGGCAGGTCACGGAAGTCATGGCATTCTGCAGCTATGGCCACTAATCCGGTTTAGTTCATGCATAAGCATGCAGGCTGTTTTCCTGTTGCCGGGATGCGGGCTCTCTATGGATATTCATTAAGGGGCTATTCCATCCCGGAGCGTATAGACATGTTATTACTAATAAAAAATCAATATTATGAGAATAAAATGGTTGTATCTGGGCATCTCCTCCGTTCTGCTCAGCTTTTTGTCAGGATGCGATAAGTTGGGTAATGAGCATCCGGTGGCCGGGGAAGGGCACTTGAATTTACCCGCGCTGAATCCGGAACTGGTAAGCCAGGGAAGGGATATTTTTCGTTATGAAACCTTTGGCGATGAAACCACCTGGACGGATGTATTGAAGATGAACCAGGTGATTGAATCGGCTGTTGATCCTGCTACTGCATTGAGTGTAGGATTAAAAGTAGATGCAGCCGCCTTGCCGGCCGCGGTGGTTACCGGTATTCAAGATGGCTCTATCAGCCTGACGGATCCGCAAACCACACTGGCTTTGCTACAGTTGAATGCGGTAGTGGG
Source organism: Terrimonas ferruginea (assembly GCA_044463125.1). Taxonomy (GTDB): domain Bacteria; phylum Bacteroidota; class Bacteroidia; order Chitinophagales; family Chitinophagaceae; genus CAYMZZ01. Next base: position 26,908 of record JBIQMS010000018.1, on the reverse strand, counting down.
TGTTAAGGGCGAAGTGAGTACAACTTCCACCGGTTCATTGAAATTAGACCGCGTGGGAATCACCTGCGCCTTATGTCATTCTACAGTCGATAACTCATTTGCACCCGGTATTGGAAATCGCCTGGATGGTTACCCTAACAGGGACCTCGACCCCGGCTTAATCATTTCCCTATCGCCCTCCTTAACCGCGGAGCAAAAGGCCATTTATGCCTCATGGGGCAAGGGAAAATTTGATCCAAGGTTCAATCATGATGGGCTGAATAATCCGGTAGTAATACCACCTGCATACGGTTTATATGGCTTGCCGAAATCAACCTTTACGGGTGATGGCGATATAGAGCACGAATCAGTGGGACCGGTGGCCTACTGGAATCGGTATGTTGCGGTTACGGAAATGGGTGGGCATGGCAGGTTTGTTGACGCCCGAATTGGACTTGAGGTTGATAATATGGGTGCGGGACCGGATTTGGTTACGGATAAACTTCCGGCATTGCAAGCCTATCAATACTCGCTTGCTGCGCCTAAGGCAGAAGCAGGTTCATTTGATGCCGCAGCAGCGGCGAGAGGAAAAATTTTGTTCAATACCAAAGCGCAATGTGCATCCTGCCATTCCGGCCCGCTCTTTAGTGATGTTATTGAGGGTGCAAAGCTGCATGCTCCTGAAGCCTCGGCCGCCGCTGAAATAGATTATGCCAGTCGTTCTGCAACAAAACAATGGAGGGCTACTCCGCTGAGGGGAATATGGCAACATCCACCTTATTTTCATGACGGTTCGGCCGCAACCCTGGCCACTGTTGTGGACAGGTATAACGGTAAAAGAAATCTGGGACTCTCCGGCCAGGAAAAGACTGACCTCATTGAATACTTAAAATCTCTCTGATTTGCAGAAGGGTCCTCTATCTCTTGGGAGGCTTAGGCCTCTCAGGAGATTTTTTTTGAGGATAAGGATAGATGAGTGAATGACTATCGACTTTGTTCAGCGCCGGAAAATCTAATTGCGCAGGTAAATAAAATGAAAATGAGTAGGCTGGAAAGATTTTTTTTCTCTACAAAGACGATGACCCTCTTGTTGTGCTTATTCGCCACATCCCTGGCGCTGGCCACTTTTGTAGAGAATGAATACGACACGGCAACGGCCAAAATTTTGATATATGGCGCAAGCTGGTTCGAATGGCTGATGTTATGGCTGATCATCATCTTTGTTTTCAATATCAGAAAGTACCGGCTTACTCGAAAAGAGAAATGGCCTGTCCTGGCTTTTCACGTGGCATTTATCCTGATCTTTCTGGGAGGCGCCATAACCCGCTATTGGGGATTGGAAGGACAAATGCCTATTAAGGAAGCGGAGACCTCGAACGAAATTATTAGCGACCTCACTTACGTGAAAGTGAATATCAGCGATGATACAAGATCCCTAACATACGAAGAAGCGCCTTACGTGATGTCCTATTTTAACCGGATGAATGCGCGATGGCCACTAAAAAGGGTTTTTAAGGAATCCTATGCTTTTCATAACAAGGTAGTGCGCCTAAAGTCAATCGACTATTATCCACTTGCCGAAGATTCCATCCAAAAGACAGGATTCGGGCAGAAACTAGTAAGGATTGTCGCAATGGGACAAACCGGGAGGGAAACGCATCACATAGAAAGCGGCGGAGCAAAATGGATAGGCGATATTTTTTTCAGTTTCAATAATCCGCTTCCGGGAACGGTGCAATTGATTGAGAGAGGGGATCGAATGATCATTAATTCCCCGGTGTCGGGGCAGGTTACCGCCATGCTGGGGCAGCAGGCGGGAATGGTCACCGATACGGCTTTGTTGCGCCGGCAAACAGGAGTACTGCAAGCTTATGAATCCGGTTTTCTCGATTTCAGGTCGCTATATACAATCAACACCACTTCTTTTATTGTTCCTGACCCCCCGTTTGCCGGCTCAATTGTGCATTATAGTGGCGATAAAACGAATGCAGGCGACAGGACGCTTTCAGATCGGGTGATGTTTGAGATCAGTTCGGGCGATGAAAAAGATACAGTGCTGGTGGAAGGGGGCAGGGGGATCACATCTTATGCTGGCAAGGCTTATATCAACGGGCTTGCCGTGACAATAGGTTATGGGTCGCGGATCATAAAAACAGCTTTCTCCATCCGATGCGATGATTTTAAACTGGAGCGTTACCCGGGTTCCCGAAACGCTTCGTCTTATGAAAGCATGGTTACAGTATTGGACAACGGAAAAGCTTTGCCCAACCATATCTTCATGAACAATGTGATGGACTATAAAGGCTATCGCTTCTTTCAGGCAAGTTATTTCCCGGATGAGTCTGGCACCATCCTATCTGTCAATAAAGATTGGTGGGGCACAAGAATTACCTATGCGGGATACTTTTTTTTATTTCTGGGCATGTTACTTACGCTTTTTTGGTCAGGTACGCATTTCCGGAAGTTGAATGGGAAATGGAGAGCCGTTCATAGAAAGGCTTTGATACTGACGCCGGTGATCTTGTTTTTATCGATCGCCGGCGCTCAACAACCTTCGCAAATTTCTAAGGATAGTGTGGATGCGCAGGTTGCTGTAGCTGCTTACGCTCAACCAGGGGAACTGGGCGCTAAAACAATAAGCGCCACTCATGCCAAAAAGTTGGCTCGCCTGCTGGTGCAGGATTTTCAGGGTCGAATTAAGCCCATCGATACACATACACTGGAACTGATAAGGAAGATTTCCAAAAAAGACAGGTATCGCAATCTGTCTTCCGTGCAATGGTTTTTGTCCATGCAGCTCGATCCGGCATACTGGTTTTCCCAGCCCATGATCTATGTGGGAACTAAGGGAGGGGATCGGCTGGCCAGGGAAGCCGGTACGGATGCGAGCGGTTATACCAGTTTTATGAAGTTGATGGATTCGGCTACCGGACAGTTCAGGTTGCAGGATCAATATATATCCTCATTCAGCAAACGAAAAGCAGATCAATCCAATTATGATAAGGAGCTGATAAGCTTAACCGAACGGTACAACATATTTGGAAATATTGTTTATGGATATTTTACAAGGATTATACCGCTCAGGAATGATGATGCCAATACCTGGCGAAGCTGGATTTACAGTACCGACAAGGAACCTGCGCTGCTCGACTCTGTAGCTTATGCCTTTATTGCGCTCTATTTTGATGAGGTGAAGAATAGTTTGCAAAGCGGAGACTGGAAGCACGCGAATGAATCATTGGCGCGCATCAGTGCATTTCAACAACAATGGGGCAGCGCGATCATTCCATCAGATTTTAAGGTGGAGCTGGAGATACTGTACAATCGTGCCAACATCTTTTTGTGGCTCATGATCGGTTACAGCTTTCTGGGAATACTGTTGGTGATATTGGGTTTTGCCGAAGTGCTGACTGCCGATGCTAAATTGTATCTGGCTATCCGCAAGTTGATTAAAGTGCTGCTCGGTATAATGGCATTGGCATTGCTGACACAGTTTGCGGGCTTGGGCGTACGATGGTATTTATCAGGTCATGCGCCATGAAGTAATGGTTATGAAGCGATCATATTCATTTCATCAATAGGTGTTTTGTCGGGGTTGTTGTTGTACAGGAATCGGAATGCGCTGGTTCCGGCCGCAGGCGCAATTGTGGCCGTGATTATGATGGGTTTTGCGCATGGCGGTTCTATGCTTGATCCGCAGATTACGCCACTTGAACCGGTATTAAAATCCTATTGGTTAATGGTTCATGTGGGCATCATTACATCGAGCTATGGCTTTTTTGGCTTATCAGCAGTGATCTTCGTCATTTCTTTGGTCCTGTTTTGCCTAAAGCCCGGCGCAAAAGTGCGGAACTCGATTCAGGAGTTGACCGTGGTGAATGAAATGGCCGCACAGGTCGGCTTGTTTGCCCTTACTATTGGAACCTTTTTAGGCGGCATTTGGGCCAATGAGAGTTGGGGACGATACTGGAGCTGGGATCCAAAAGAAACCTGGGCCTTTATTTCCATTATCTTTTATGCAACCATTCTGCATTTCAGGATTGTACCCGGCCTCAGGGGCAAATGGGTATTTAATGTAGCGGGCATGTGGGTAATCTGGACCATTATTTTCACCTACTTTGGCGTTAACTATTATCTATCGGGCCTGCATTCTTATGCCGCCGGCGACCCCATACCCATACCACGTTGGATTCCTATTACGGTTGCCATAATGGTTGCGTTCACAGTGGCATCCTATTACAGAACAAAGCAATTTGGTAGCAGGCAACTGTAGATTGCATTGATGACAATACACCTTTCAAGGTTTTTTCGCACGTGAATCGAATACTATTGTTAATCGGTCTACAATGCGTTAACGGTTTTCTTACATGGAAGAGCTGCGGATTATAACACTTTCTTTTGCTTATCTAAATCTTCATTGAAGCAGCCCCAACCGTATCTTCCAGAATGGCGCCGATTAAGAGCGTGCAGGTAGCGTGCGTAAGAGCCGCCACCGAAATCTGTTTGGTAAAGGAAACAGCTATTTTACTTCAGATCAGGTAAATACCTGTATGATTCTTGCTGTGGTTTTGTTCAATTGATCTATATCCAATGCCCCTTCGTATACCGCCGTGGCTATGCCCGACAAGCCCTTGCTCACGTAAAGGTTGCCTTGGAATGGCAATAGTTGACACACCAGTTGAATCGCATCGTCGCCCAGGGGATACCGTTGCATATATGTGGTATCACCTGCACCACGTGGTATGAATGTGGCGTCTCTGTTTTTCAGCGCAAAGGCCAGGGCATGCCTGAGCATGTCTGGCAGCTCGGGGTGATCCAGGGCCGAATAATCCTGCAACACTCTGACCGGCATATCCGGTACACGAAAACTATGCACTTCAGGATGAATCACACTTGTTTTGATTTTTGACAGGTCAAAATAAATATCAAAAATCCGGTCGCTGGTCTTCAGAATATCTAATTTGTTGATGGATTTGTTGAAGCCGCCAAAACCAAGTTCAGTAAAGGTTTGAGCTGCGAATAGGATCTCCAGTTTTTCTGGCCCTCTTTTGTTTCTTAGATTCGTTATTTCAAAACAGATCCGCACATCATCAAAGAAGGTAGTGGAATAGAATTTGTTTTCCGATGCCGGTTTGGGTGTAAATACGGTTCTGGGCGGAACAGCGGGCCAGAGATGTGCTCTTACGATGCGGGGTTGGTATTCGATGGTTCTGAATTGAGGGAATATCATCCTTAATAATTCAAATAACTTATCCGTTTCTTCCGTTGTAAAATCGTAGTTAAACCGGAATGTTCTCCAAAGGGTATAGATATAATGATTGATGAAATTTTGCGACAACACCGTTCCGGCATAATAACGGGCTATCCTTGAGTGGTCGGGTGCCACCCAGCCCAGCAGGTTGCTACCTGCTGCTGTCCAGGCCGACACAGGATCCTGGAATATTGATTTGAAATCGTCCCGCTGCAGAAGAATTTTCGATTTTACTTCTGCGTCCACCTGGGTAATGTAGGGGCTGATAACACCCAGGGTTCCGGCGTTTAATCCTTGTTCCACATACATTCTGTCGGATGCAACAAATTCAGAAAGATTGCTGATGCCGAGCAAGGGCACAGGCCCAAATTTCGGCGGATAGGAAATCTCCAAATCTTTTCGTACAAAATCATTGAGCTTATCCTGCAATTGCGATTCGATCTGGTTGATCACTATATCCGTTACACTCAGCACGATCGAATAGATCAGGGAAAGTATCTGGTGCACTCCCGTTGGTACAACACTTATATAATACACGGTAATGTCCGCATCCAGCGTAAGTGCCACCTGAGGTTGCAATACATTGTTGGCATTAGGAACCCAGGTGATATGTGCATCCAGTTCAATATTGGAGAGGTCCATCGACACAAAGGCGAAATCAAGCCCGATAAACAAACCCACTATTACCGCCGTGGCAGCCAGCGCACAGGCCGGAGGAAAGAAAAAACAGGCAAGTGCACTGGCGCCGACAACCGCCCAGTATAAGGGTGCTGGCCATCGGGAGAGAAAAGCTTTGCCGCTGGCGTCCGGCAACTTTATAACGAGATGTACGCCACTGCCATCAAATTCCAGCAGATCCACCACGGCGCTGTTATTGATGTTGATATCAAATTCAATATTATCCAGCCGTACATCCAAAAGGTTGTAAAATATCCGTTGTGTACCCGTGCTGCTCGGGTAGGTTAGCGGGATGGTTCCGATCCTTTTAAAAACATAGGCATCAATGAGGCTGCCCTGATCTTCCAGGGTCAGGCTGGTAAACCGGTCACTGGGGGCTATGCCAGTGTTGCCAAGAACAGCATCTACATTGGTTTGCAAAGCAGCCGGCAGACTCAGGTTTGCCAGGTTGTCGCCGTCGCTAAGCAGATTACCCAGATGTTTGATGGCCAGTTTATCCAGCATTCCTTTTTTCTGCGTATAACCCGGCCCCATGGCTGTTTCATCATGCAACAACACATACAGTCCACCTCCGGCATCGTTATCGGCAAGTGCATCCGAATGGGCTTTAAATTGATCCATCCAGTTAATGCTGAGGCTGCCACTTGAACCCGAAAAATCATCCAGTCGTTTGGTGACCCCATTGATGATATATTTGAGATCGTCCAGGAGTTTTTGATCCACAAGATTGGCAATCAGGGAAGCATAAGTGTCATTAAAGCAGGTAGGAAATTTGAAACCGCCGCCTTCAAATTGGCGGGCAGCGGATGTCCGTTTTTCGTTTTCCGCGTGATGGTTAAAATCCGCTGCTCCATGATCACCGTGTTCTGTACCGCGACCCGGGTATTTTCCAGCACTATATCCATACCGACCCCGTACATCCGACAATCTTACTTTAGGAGCAAAGGCAGTTTTTTTCTCTGCTTCTTTAGCCCGGCGGCTTTGCACTTTCAAACTGGTGTACCCGGCGGGAATGGAAAACTCCTTCGCTTCAAAATCAGCCCACTGCAATCCTTTTACGGTGAATCCGGAAATCAGTTCATAGTTTCTTCCATCCTCAGCCATATACATAGAACCCATTGCCGGATAACCGGTAGCGACAATTGAGTCAAGACTAATTCCGGAACCTGCAAAAAGCTCAGGGCAACCTATCGTATTACAAAGTATATCTTTTCTGAAAGCGGTATAATCACTATTGGAATCCAGGGTGAGTTCATAACGGATATGATAGGGACTGTTTACCTGGATAATCGCTTTCGCTTTTCCTTCCTTATCCGGTTTTCCTATTTTCACCGATGCCACAAATTTTTCCGAAAATGCGTTCCTGGCTTCCAGATCTGATGGGATACGTAAGTAGGAGCGGGTGCCATGGTCAATATAAAGTGTTCCCTGGTCTTTGTGTTTGACCACCGAATAGTTTTTACCCAGTACAGATTTCCCGACACAATTGATCCGGGTCGCTTCGCCACTATGGACAATGGAGACCGATCCGGCAAGTTTGCTGTTTAGGTCCAGCGATTCATGTCCTTTCAACCGGTCTTTCACAAACGCTTCCTTACCTTTTTCCACGCCGAAATCAACTTTGTACTTCAACAATCTTTTCGTGCGCTTAATGGGTTTCCAGGGTTCCTCTTTACTACTCAATAATTTTTTGCGGAATTCATCAATCGGCATTCGTTGGGGAAGATCAGACAGATTGATTTTACGTTTTCCCTTTGGGGATTGGGGAATCGCAGTGCGAGCTGCCATAAAACAAGGTTTAATGGTGATAAAATGGCAAGGGCTTGCCGGCGTCAGGGAATATTTCCGGCCATTCAAAGGGGAAGAAGGATCAGGAAATGAAGTAACGACATTTTGTTGCCGAAGTCAATACCACTTTAGTGGAATTTTATATTAGCAGGATGATGAAAAAGAATCTCCTGGTGTCAACAGGGTGATTATAATTCTATGGTTGTTGTAAGTATGTTCTGAATGACAGCGTTTACGGTAAACCGTATTTTCAGCTACAGTTTCGCATATCAGATTCTTTTTTTTGTTTTAAAGAGCAACACTCCACAATAAACGCAGCATTTTTTCGTAAATTATAAGCTACTACTTTATTTTACTGAATCATAAAGTAGTACTCATTTCCTAATAATGATGTTGATTAGGACATGAGTGTAAATAAATCCACTATCCAAATGTCTGCGATAAATGTTCGCTTCATCATGGGTATTGGAACCGCTGCCGCCATTCGTACCTATTGATGCAAAATAAAAACCATGCTTCCATCTTCCCGAAATTTAAGTGGGCGATATCGTTCCAGCTCCATCTATCGCCGATACTCCCAGGAAAAAGTCGAAGGCAGTAGTGCCGGTGAATCCAAGCCTGGTATCTCCTTCAATAGAGTACATGGTAGTTATAAAGCTCAATTATTCGATAAGCGCTGGCAGGAGAAAAGGGCTTTCATATTAGCCAGGGATGGTCACATATGTAAGCTATGTTCGGCAACTTCCTCATTGCAGGTTCATCACCGACAATATCATTTCTTACTAGCCGAAAACAGATTTAAGTCACCTTGGGACTATGAGGATTATTTACTCATGACATTATGTGAATCTTGCCACAAGCGCAGTCACAATCTGTATAAGATCCCAATTTTTAATATTTAAAATCCAATTTGATATGGGACTATTTAATTTTTGGAGGTCTAAGAATAATGAAGCGGAAAAGCCTGATGGGGAGCCTTTTGATATTCCGGAAGATGTAGTTGTTGAGAAAGAGCCGCCAGGTAGGCAGCAGCCTGTTGAAGAGTCGAAGGAGAAGACCAGTTTTATTGATAAGCTCTATGAGTTTTTGGCAGTCAACTACAGGGAGAGAGGGTATGACGACGCACTTGTGAATCCGGATATCTCTCATTTAACGCAGAATCTTGAAAATTTGCGCCGGGAACTGTTCAGAACCATCACAATGGTGAAGAGAAACTATGAGGCCTATGTTCGCAAGCTTGAATTTCATATTGAAAGCAGGCGAAGGTCGGGGTTGATTGATATTGTCGACGAATTATTAATGCACAAAAATGTGGCCCTGGATGATATGAAGATTGTTTTGAAAATTGAAGAGGAGGCACAGCACAAAACGGGTGATGGGGAGGGTATCTTTTTAAGCTATGAGTTGGGATTTAAAAACGGCCTTGCGGCCATCACACATCACGAGATCTTAAGAAAGAGCTAAATCTTATTCTTTATGAAAAACTGGTGGTTACGTTTCGGATGCTTTCTGACGGGCTACAATTTCAGGATTGTGCAAAACTGTAGTGAGGTATCCGCCAAGGCGGTAAAGCGGTACACTGCAGCGCTATTGATCATTTGTATCCTTTGGGCCTTTGTGGGTTATATGTTCACCGAAAGATATCTCAAAGCTGGCGTATGGGGAGCGGTTTCAGGCGCCATCATATTGGTGATCATTATCATTCAGGTTGAGCGGCAAATTATTCTATCGGTTCACAAGAACAAGGCGCTGTATTTCTTCAGAGGTGTAATTGCATTGATGATGGCTCTAATTGGATCGATTATCATAGATCAGATAATTTTCAAGGAAGATATTGAGCAGCAGAGAATCCTGCTCTTGGACGAAAAAGTGAATAAAGCTTATGAAGGTAAATCATTCGTGCTTAAAGAACAGATAAAGTCAATTGATAGCGCTATTACGAGTAAAGAAGCTGCTAGAAAAGACCTTGTCAAAGACATCACAGAAAATCCAACCATCAAAGTAATCAGCACATCACAGGTGCCGGTAGTTTTACAAAACAGTGAAAAACGTGATACTGCCACAGTTACCACTCAGAGGGTAGCGTTAAGTAAAACAATCAGTCAAACCTCTATTCCTAATCCTAAGATTGGAATGCTTCCTGGGGTGGATGGCCAAATTCAGAATCTGAACGAAGTGAAATTCGCGAAGGACAGCCTACTTTTAACGTTAAGGGCTGATTTGGAGAAAGAAGTTAAATCAAAAGTGGGCTTCTTAGACGAGCTGAAACTGATGATGACCATTTTGGTGGATTCCTGGGTTGCCTTAGCGGTCTGGCTCATCTGGCTGATATTTTTGTTGTGCATTGAATTGTTTATCCTGATGAGCAAGACTATGGAAAAGGAGAGCGACTACGATGTTACGGTCAGGCATCAGATGGACCTGCAACTCAGGAAGCTGAAACTTTTGGCTAATGCTGGTTCCAGTTAGCAGTTGTATGCAAATTAATTTATCAAAACCTGGAATATCCATGAAGGCACTGTTTAGTGTATGGCATTTTCTACACAGCCTGAAGAATTGAAATTTATTTTTCCGCGCAATTTAAAATTCAAACTATGCCGAAGCACAATGTTTTCTTTCAGCTGCCAACCCGTGAAATCGGGAAAGTTGACGCACATTTTTTTATTTTTAAAATGACGAGAAACTTGGTCAAATAACAATTTCCAAAGGAGGCCTGGATTATTATCCGAGTAAGAGAAGGTATCCGATAACAATAAGTTGGACTCAATTCGATGAATTGCTCAAAAGGTTTGAAGATGGCGATTAGTCGAGTCTTCAGTTGTATCGCTACCCCCGGAATCTTTGCCCACAACCATCAATGTTATCAGAAATATTCCAGATAAATAAAAAGACCCCACCATTAGGTGGGGTCTCTGCTGTAGCCCGTACGGGATTCGAACCCGTATCACCACCGTGAAAGGGTGGTGTCCTAGCCCTTAGACGAACGGGCCATGTCCTCGTTTTTAAGGGAGTGCAAAGATAGGAGGGGGAGCGGTTAATGCCAAAAAAAAATTCGGTTATTTGGGAATTTGAGAATTTGAGATCAGTCAGGAAGATTTCCAAATATCCAAATCCTCAAATTCCCAAATTCCCAAATACCCAAATACCCAAATACCCAAATACCCAAATACCCCAATACCCCAAATTCCCCAAATCCCCAAATAACCGAATTTCTCCCATTTTCCCTCACGCCCATTTGTCACCGTTTTCTTAACTTCGGCACTCAAATTTTAAATCAATTGTAAATGAGCAAAGTTAAAGTCGCAATCAACGGATTCGGACGCATTGGTCGCCTGGTGTACCGCCAGATCTATAAAATGGAGGGTATTGATGTGGTCGCTATTAATGACCTCACCAGTCCCAAAGTGCTGGCGCACCTGCTCAAGTACGATAGCGCCCAGGGCCGCTTCGATGCCGACGTGAAAGCCGGCGACAATTCCATAACCGTAAATGGTGATGAAGTAAAAATATACGCCCAGAAGGATCCCGCACAGATTCCCTGGAAAGAGCACGATGTGGACGTAGTGCTTGAGTGTACCGGTTTCTTTGCGGATAAAGACAAGGCTTCGGCCCACCTGACCGCCGGCGCCAAGCGTGTGGTGATCTCCGCCCCCGCCACCGGCGACCTGAAGACCATCGTATTCAATGTGAACCATAACATTCTCGACGGCAGCGAAACCATCATTAGTTGCGCTTCCTGCACTACCAACTGCCTGGCTCCCATGGCACAGGTACTGGAGGAGCAGTTTGGCATTGTGAATGGTCTGATGACGACAATCCATGCCTATACCAACGACCAGAATACCCAGGATGCTCCGCATCCCAAGGGCGACCTGCGCCGCGCTCGCGCTGCCGCTCAAAACATTGTGCCCAATAGCACCGGCGCCGCCAAAGCCATTGGCCTGGTTCTGCCCAAGCTAAAAGGCAAACTGGATGGTAGCGCACAGCGTGTGCCCACCCTCACCGGCTCCCTCACGGAAGTGACCGCCGTTCTGGGCAAAAAGACCAGCACGGAAGAAGTGAATGCCGCCATGAAGGCCGCCGCCAACGAAAGCTTTGGTTATACCGAAGACGAAATCGTGAGCAGCGATATCATTGGCATCACCTATGGCTCCCTGTTCGACGCCACCCAAACCCGCGTTCAAACCGTTGGTGATACCCAACTGGTACGCGTGGTAAGCTGGTACGATAATGAAATGAGCTATGTGAGCCAGTTGGTGCGTACGGTGGGGTATTTTGCGGGATTAATCGCGAAGTAGCCAATTTGAAAATTTGGGGATTTGGGAATTTGGGAATTTGGTTTAAGCTCGTAATGATTCTACAAATTCTCAAATTCCCAAATTCTCAAATTGTTCTCTCAGCTAAGTATAAATCAAAAAAACTCTTCTCTTGTCTTTTCAAACTCAAAACTTCTCCGGGCTGCGCGCGCTGATGCGTGTTGACTTCAACGTTCCTCTGAACGATCAGTTTCAGATTACCGACGATACCCGGATGCGGGCGGCTTTGCCCACTATCCGGAAAGTGCTGAAGGATGGCGGTTCGGTAATCCTGATGTCGCACCTGGGGCGGCCCAAGGATGGACCCACGGATAAATACAGCCTGCGGCACCTGGTGCCCCACCTGCAAGACTTGTTGGAGGGAACAACAGTGAAATTTGCCGACGATTGCATCGGCGCTTCGGCGCAGGAAATGTCGGCGGCCCTGAAACCGGGAGAAGTGCTCCTGCTCGAAAACCTGCGCTTCTACAAGCAGGAAGAAAAAGGCGATGTGGATTTTGCCGGCAAGCTGGCAAAGCTGGGCGATGTATGGGTGAACGATGCTTTTGGCACGGCCCATCGCGCGCATGCTTCCACGGCGGTGATCGCGCAGTTCTTCCCTGCGGAAAAGCGCTTCTTTGGTTTGCTGATGGAGGGAGAAGTGAGCAGCGCGGAGAAAGTGCTGCACCAGTCCGAAAAGCCCTTTGTGGCCATCATTGGTGGGGCCAAGGTATCGGACAAGATTCTGATCATTGAAAATCTTCTCGAAAGAGCTACCGATATCATCATTGGTGGAGGCATGGCTTATACCTTTATGAAGGCCGAGGGCGGCCTGATCGGCAAATCGCTTTGCGAGGAAGACCGCCTCGATACGGCCCATGCCTTGTTGCAAAAAGCATCTGCGAAAGGCGTATGCATTCACCTGCCTTCCGATTCAGTAATCGCCGACAAATTCGCGGCCGATGCGGATACCAGCGCGGCACCCAGCAACCATATTCCCGAAGGATGGATGGGATTGGATATTGGCCCCAACGCCATCGAGCAGTTCTGCAACGTGATCCTGCAATCGAAAACCATTCTGTGGAATGGCCCCATGGGCGTTTTTGAAATGGAAAAATTTCAGAATGGCACTAAAGCTATCGCCACGGCGGTGGCCAAAGCCACCCAGGCGGGCGCATTCTCCCTTGTGGGTGGAGGCGACTCCGTAGCCGCTGTAAATCAATTTGGTTTTGCCGACAAGGTAAGCTATGTGAGCACCGGCGGAGGTGCCATGCTCGAATATTTTGAAGGCAAAGAACTGCCAGGGATTGCGGCGGTAAAGGGATAATCCGGATTGTACTTTTCCCTTCGCAGCTTCTGCACTATTTTGTGTGTCTATTGAATGCGCCGTGCAGGCTATTGCCGGCGATAACACATTGTATATGCTAAATACTTTCCGTACGTTATTTCTGCTTGCGACGCTGAGCCTTAGCCTCGCCGCTTGCCAAAAGGAATTGAGTTTTGCCGAAGACGCGCAAAACGACAACGATAATCCTGAACCGGGTGGCGGTGGTCAAAATGTGAACCTCGAAGGCGTCTGGCGCTTCGTGGGTATGCAGGGCCAAACGGGTACCAGCATCGAAATGAGCCAGGGTGGCCAATCCACGCGGTCAGAAGCGCTACTCAATTTTGTAGCGGAAGACCCGGAAGGAACCGTACAGTTTGTAAATAATGAAATGGTTTTGACGGATGTTGGTTACCTGATGTCGGGCACTACAACAGCCCGCACCTATCTGAATGGCCAGTTGCTCAATTCCGTTGACCAGCCAGCCGCGGCGGTCACACCTCCCACCAGCAGTAGTAGCGCCTATACCCGAATTGGTGGCGATTCGTTGCGATTTGATGAAACGCCCGTGATGGTGCCAACAGGTCCGGGAATGCCCGGTTCATCGGTTGACCTGAATGCAGGCGCAAGACTACGAAAAAGCAACGACACGCTTTATCTGCGTATGCTATTCAACGAAAACGTTCCGCTTCCTGATCCTACTATCCCGGGAAACATGCGCATTTTCGGCGATATGGAAATGGCCCTGGTAAAATAAACAGTCCGATAGTCACCTTCTTCAAACGAATTCGCCGGACAAAGTCCGGCGAATTCGTTTGAAGAAGATTAGGGGGTGGATGATTTATCGATGAGAATAATCCGATCGTTATTCCCATTGCTGCTACACAGATAAACTTTGCCCTCTTCGGAAACGATCACATCCCGAAGCCGGCCGTATTGGCTGGTATAATATTCTTTCACTTCTGCAACGGCCGTTCCTTGCGCGTTCAGTTTTAGCTGATAGAGGCGCTGGTTCTTGAGGGTGGCAAGCAGGAGCGAATTTTTCCATTGGGGAATCCGGTCGCTGTTATAAGCGGCAAGCCCGCAGGTGGCGATGGTGGGTGTCCAGGCCTGTATGGGTTCGCGCACATTATTGCTGCTACAAAAGTTTTCCTCCCCCGTTTCGTCGCAATAGCCTTCCACCTGGGGCCAGCCGTAATTGCGGCCCTTCTCTATCACATTGATCTCGTCATCGTTATTCGGGCCATGCTCGGAGCTGTAGAGATTGTTGTTGTAGAAAACAAGTCCCTGCGGGTTCCGGTGACCCAGGGTCCAGAGCGGGTTATTGGCAATGGGGTTGTCGTTGGGGACAGAGCCATCCAGGTTCAGGCGCAGAATCTTTCCCGCCAGCGATTGCGGATCCTGCGCCAGCGAGGGATTTGCGGCATCGCCCGTGCTCATGAATATATGAGAGCCGTTGATGAGGAGGCGGCTGCCATTGTGAATGGTGGCTGCCGGAATATTTTCCAGCAGGGTAGCGGGGCTTTCGAGATTTTGGCTGGATGGGTTCCAGGTGAAGCGAACCAGTTTTTCGCGGTAGCCCGATGGAGACGCGTAATTATATACCACATAGAGCCAACCGTTCTGGGCGAAATTGGGATGCAGGGCCATATCAAGCAATCCGCCTTCTCCCCGCGCATCCACTTCGCTGATAGTGAGGATGGGTTGGTGATCGCCATTCGCCAGATTGAACCGGCTGATGCGCCCACCCCTTTCGGTAATCCAGAGATAATTCTCCTGGTCCAGCTCCAGGGCCCAGGCGTGTGAGAGCCCTGAAAGGATAACGCTGTCCTGAAGGGTTGCTGCGTCCGCAGGTTGTGGCTGCTGTTTGCGGCAGTGAATAGCCGCCACAAGCGGAAACAGCAATAGCCAACTCCATCTGGTAAAAAATCGGTTCATAAAGGGTTCAATCTGGATGAAAACGGCCAAAATCATGCCGCAGAGATAAAGTTCCTCCGATTTACCGGCAAATCAACTTGACATACCGAATTTTTAACGTGGCGAAGGGGTAAAAACCCTAATTTTAAGCAAAGCAAAATCATAACACATGAAAGGAGTCAAAAACCTCGGTATTCTTATTGTTCTCGGCCTCTTGCTCATTTTTGGGGTTTGGGGCTGTAATAGTTATAATGGGCTGGTAAAGCAGGATGAGAATGTGAAGAAAGCCTGGAACAACGTAAATACGGAATATCAGAAGAGGGCCGACCTGGTAGGTAACCTGGTAAATACCGTAAAGGGCGCCGCGAATTTTGAGCAGGAGACGCTTACGCGCCTGGTGGAAGCAAGGGCCAAAGCAACCTCGGTTAACTTTAACGCAGATCAGTTGACTCCGGAAAATATTGAAAAATTCCAGGCTGCCCAGCAGGAAATGTCGGGTGCCTTATCCCGCCTCCTGGTAGTGGTAGAGAACTATCCCGATTTAAAAGCGAATCAGAATTTTCTGCAATTACAGGGTCAGCTCGAAGGTATTGAGAACGACATCCGTGGCAGTCGCAGATCATTTAATGAAGCCATCAACACTTATAATACCAAAGTGCGCAGTTTTCCCATGAACCTGCTGGCGGGTATGTTTGGCTTCTCGGCCAAAGAAGGATTCCAGGCCGAGGAAGGAGCTGAGAAAGCACCTGAAGTGAAATTCTAGTTAAGCTAAGCAGGCATGAAGAAACGTACCGGAATTTATATCATTGGCGCCCTGCTGGCAGTACTCCTGATTTATGCGGGTATTACTTATAACACGCTAATCAAGAAAGACGAAAAAGTGCAATTGCAGTGGGCCGAAGTGCAAAATACCTATCAGCGGCGGATCGATCTTATTCCCAACCTGGTGAATGTGGTGAAGGGTGTGAGCGATTTTGAATCGGAGACTTTACAGCAGGTGGTGGAAGCTCGTGCCCGGGCACAAAGTGGCCTGCAAATTGGAACGGAAGCAAATGCGGAAAATGTGGGAAGAGAAACCCGCTTGCAGGACAGTATGGCCGTGGCTGTGAACAGGCTAATTGCCGTTGTGGAAAGATATCCCACATTGAAAGGGACTACCGCATATGCAGGGTTGCAGACGCAACTGGAAGGCACCGAACGACGCATAAAAGTAGCCAGGCAGGACTTTAATGAGGCTGTGGCCGATTATAATGTGGCGGTGCGCAGCAGTACTACCGGATTGGTAGCGCGCCTGTTTGGATTTAAGGCCAGGGAAGGCTTTCAGGCTGATGCTGGTGCCGACAAGGCCGTGGAAATTAAATTTTAAAAAATAGCATTGTGTTCGGACTATTCCGCAAAAAACCATTCTTCAGCGATGAAGAGCAGCAATTGATTGTATCGGCCATTCGCGAAGCGGAGCGCCGCACCAGCGGCGAAGTGCGCGTATTTGTGGAAAGCCGCTGCCGCTATATGGATGCCATTGACCGTGCGGCCGAAATTTTTTATGGGCTCGAGATGGACGAGACCGACGACCATAATGGCGTACTCGTATATGTGGCTCTGAAGGATCATCAACTGGCCATTTTCGGCGACCAGGGCATTCATGAAAAAGTGGGTCTCGAATTCTGGAATACCGAAGTGCAAAGAATGATCAGCGAATTCAATCAGGATCATATCGCAGCCGGTATCGCCGACTGTGTGCGTGATATCGGAGAAGCCCTGCACCAGCATTTTCCATTTGATAACGACACGGATAAAAACGAACTGCCCGACGAAATTGTGTTTGGCAAATAAGCAGCATGAAGAAATTTTTGAGCATAGCCCTGCTGCTATTGTCGTTTGCGGCAATAGCGCAATCGGGGAAAGATATTCCGGCACGCCCCCAGCCCCCAAAGCTGGTGAATGTGCTGGTGGATAAATTTATGACCCCAGAGCAGATAGATGCGCTTGAACGAAAGCTGGTGGCTTACGACGACAGCACCAGCAACCAGATAGCGGTGGTGGTAGTGGATGACCTGAAGGGCTATTCCGCTGCCGACTTTGCCATGGCCATTGGCCGGGAATGGGGTGTAGGGAATAAAGACTTTAACAATGGGGTGGTAGTGCTCATTTCCACGGGTGGGGGAGCAGGAAACCGCGATGCTTTTATAGCTACGGGCTATGGCCTGGAAGGCGCCATACCTGATCTTACGGCGAAGGTTATTGTTGATAACGACATTATCCCCAATTTCAGGGCTGAAAATTACTACCGGGGTCTTGATGAAGCTACCGACGCGCTTATTGAAGCTGCTGAAGGCCGCTATACGGCTCCCGAAGGCTATGGCAGCCGCGGTAAAAAACGGGGTATTCCCGGTTTTGTAATCGTCATTGGGGTAATAGTTTTGCTCACCCTGATCGGTGCCGGATCGGGCAATAGTGGTGGCGGTTATGTATCGCGCCGCGGCTATAGAGGCTGGGGCGGTCCCTGGGTAGGTGGCGGAGGCTGGTCCGGCGGCGGAGGTTGGTCCGGCGGCGGTGGAGGCGGAGGCTTTGGAGGCTTCGGCGGAGGAGGCTTTGGTGGCGGCGGAGCCGGGGGGAAATGGTGAGAGACGTTTTACGTTATACGTATTACGTATTACGTTTTTTGGGTTTAGGGTTTAGGGTTTAGAGTTTAGGGTTTAAGGTTTTTGGGTTGGAATTTGATTCTTAAACGAGTACTGATTTTATTTACGCTCAATTAGCAAATCAGCAAGAAATAATAGCTAAAAAGAAGGAGGTTTCTGAAATGCAGAAACCTCCTTCCTTATTTATAATCACATTCAAAAACTAAACAAAATTAAACTCTAAACCTTAACCCTTAAACCCAAAAAACGTAATACGTAATACGTAATACGTAAAACGTAAAACGTCCTCAGAACCCTTTCTTCTCCTCACTCATCTTTCCTTTCAAATATTCCACCTGCGCTTTCAGGTTTTCGTCGTTGGGTTTTGCTTTCAGTTGCTCATTTTTGTTTTGCAGCATCGAATTCAAAATCTGCCCGTTGATATAGGGATCCGTTTGCGGACGGTAGGGCGCGGGGATACCATCGCGGAATTTGACGATTTCGTCTACTCCCCATTTAAAATTCTTCAGGTCATTTACGCCCACCAAATAAGAGCCAAGGGTTGCCAGGGCTTCAAACTTGGCCTGGCCAATAGGAAGTTTGGCGAAATCGCCGATAATCTTTTCCGCATAGCTCTCATCACCCGACTTCACAATCTCGCTCATGATGGCCGTTTGCAGCAAACCTTTGGCGGGCTTCTTCACCTGCTCTTTGGCGATGGCCAACGCGCCAGCCTCATCCACCTGCGAAAGGGCAAACAAGCCCGCACCGGCAACGGAGTAGGATGAATCCGATGTTGCTTTACGGAACAACTCCGCATATTCAGGCTTTGCGTATTCTCCCAGTTTGCCAATGGCTTCAGCCCGTACCAGGGATTTGGGATCAGATTGCGCCAGTTTCAGCAAAGCCGGTTCCACCGCCTGCTTCAGTTCGGCCTGTTTCAGGTCAATCTTGGTAATGGCAAGGTTGCGCAAACCACCGTGTTTGTCGTTGATGGCCTGCAAAATCAGTTCACGCGCGGCGGGATTCGAAAGGTTTTTGCCTGCAAAATCAATGGCTTCGCGGCGATCCATATAATTACCGGCATGCTTATACTGGTGAATATAGTTCTCCAGGGTTTTGAAATCCTTTTTGCTCCAAAGCATCACCTTGTCGGCGTCAACATTAATAAGCGAGGGACGTTTGGTATAGCTGAAGCTGAAGGTATCAATCGCGTTGGATGCCCATACCTGATGGCGGGTTTTCTTATCGCCTTCATATACATCAATGGCCAGGGGCAACTTAAAGTAGGTGCCTGATTTCTGGGTTTGCTTCATAATAACGCGGGCCAGCCCTTTGGCATCGTCGTATTCATAAAATATTTCAACGGAGGGATGTCCATTATTGAAATACCACTGGTTGAAGAACCAGTTCATATCACGACCCGTTACCTCTTCTACGGCCAGGCGCCACTGGTGCGCTTCCGCTGCCTTGAATTTATACGTGTTCAGATAGAGATTTACGGCTTTAAAGAAAGCAGAATCGCCGATATGATTGCGCAGCATATGCAAGATGCGACCACCTTTCTGATAGCTCACCGCATCAAACATTTCTTCCTTATCCTGGTAATGAAAGCGAACCAGGTATTTTTCTTCACTGCCGCTACCCAGGTAGCCCTGCAGACCCGAGAAGTTTTCGGCATCACCCGCGTCTTTTCCATACTTATATTCGGACCAAAGGGTTTGGCTGTAGTCGGCAAAGGATTCATTGAGGGTAAGATTGCTCCAGCTTTCGGCGGTTACATAATCGCCAAACCAATGGTGAAATAGTTCGTGGGCGATGGTGCCTTCCCAATTATTGCCATCTACCAGTTCACGGGCATCCTGTTGCGCGCTCTCCTGGTGAATGGTGGCGGTGGTATTTTCCATGGCACCGGCCATATAGTCGCGACCGGTAATTTGCGAATACTTCACCCAGGGGTAATCCACACCGGTGATTTTGGAGAAATAGGTCAACATTTCCGGGGTGTTACCAAAAATGCGGCGGGCCACGGATTCATATTCTTTCTCTACATAGTAGTTCACTTCCTTGCCACGCCATTTGTCTTTTACCACGGCATATTCGCCCACACCCAGGAAAAAGAGATAAGGAGAGTGGGGGAGTTCCATCTTCCAGGTATCGCTCCGGGTACCATCACTGTTCTTTTTCTGCGCAGCGAGCTTACCATTGCTCAGGGTTACATATTTATTATCTACGGTTACGGTCAGTTCCTGCGTTGTTTTTTGCGCGGTTTTATCAATCGTAGGAAACCATACGGAGCCGGATTCGGTTTCGCCCTGTGTCCATATCTGGGTGGGCTTATCCTTTTCCTCACCGGTGGGATTGATGAAATACATACCTTTTATGCCCAGCAACTGATCCTTCGCGTATTTTTCTTCAAACTCGTTAGGCTTGGCAATATATTCCACATAAATGGTATAGGTGTCGGTGGACCGATAGGTTTTGCCAAGCTGCACACGTATCTGCCAGTCGTCGTAAGTATATTTTAGCGGGGTTAAGCTACTGCCTTTTACCAGGGCTATCTTTTTCAGTTCCATGCCTTTGGCATCAAGCGTAAGGGAATCGGTGGGATAAAAATGGGGACGGAGCGTGATCCAGGCTTTACCATACAACCATTGTTTACTGAAATCCGGTCTTACATCCAGTTTGGTATGCACCAGGTTGTTGATGCGGGTCGGTGTTTCCCGGTAGATTTTTTTCCAACTGGTATCCACGGCTTCGCTATGCTGGGCATAGCTGCTCATGAAATAAAGCGAAAAGATAAGGCTAAGGAAGAGAGTGATTTTCTTCATAATCGTTATTTAGATAAACAAATTTAAAGAAGCTGGGGAACTGAAATACTGATTTTGGACAAATGGCAGGGAGTTGAGAGTTTAAGGTTTAGAGTTTAAAGTTTAGAGTTTAGAGTTTAGAGTTTAAAGTTTAAAGTTTAAGGTTTGGCAAAGAGTTGATTTGAAGGCTGGGTGTTGGGTTTGGTTAGAGAAAGAAATCTGCGAAGATCTGCGTTGTAATCAGCGCCAATCTGCGGGAAATCTCTCCTGAGCTTTAAGCAGGTTTAGCGCGCTGAAGCATTTCCCGCAGATTTTCGCAGATATTTTGCGCAGATAAACGCAGATGAATGACTACAGTAAAAACTGTCAACTCTTTTTGAGCGCGAAAAGGTGTAGGTTAATGCAAGACCTTAAACCCTAAACCTTAAACTTTAAACTCTAAACTTTAAACTTCCCCAACTCCCCCAACTTTCCTATAATTTTGAACCAACCCATTACGCGCATGAACAAATTGCTGATATATCTGCTCACCATCGTCATTGCCACCGGCGTACATGCTCAGAAAGAATATTTTATCTATGTGCAGGCTGAAGAAGGCAAGCCCTTCTATGTACGGATGAATGATAAAACCTATTCTTCCTCGGCCTCAGGTTACCTGATTTTGTCGAAGTTGCGGGATAGCAGCCATACTTTTCGGGTAGGTTGGCCCGGGGTGGGGGATGACCAGGTTTATTTCACCGTTCCTGTTTCCGGGCGCGACAGGGGCTTTCTATTAAAAAATTTTCCAGGTCAGGGCTGGGGCTTATTTGATCTGCAGAACCTTGAGCTCCTGAAAGCGCATGGCGCACCTGCGGAAAAGGGGGCCGTAAGAATGGAACCGAAGGAAGTCTCCGCTTTTACCGATGTACTCTCGCGGGCGGCCAATGACCCCAGTTTACGCATGCAGGAAGTAAAGCCAGAGCCACCCAAACCCGCGCCGGTGAATACCGACAGTTTATTGGCCATGGCAGCAGCAGAACAAAAAAAGCAGGAGGAAAATAGCAAAGTCATTAGCGAAACGGTGCGGGTGGATACGGTATTTGCCAGTGCGGATTCTACTGTGGTGCTTGAGCATGTTGAAATTGTTGAAGAAAAAGAAGAACCGGAGCCTGCGCCTCCCGCACAGCGCCAGGTGATTGATAGTTCCCTGGTCGTGAAAAAGCCGGAGCAGGAGATCATTATGCAGGAAAAGAAGGATAGTGCAGTTGCAGTGATGTCGCAGCCGGCAACAGAGAAACCGGCTTCTTATGAGCGCTCTACTGTGACACGGAAATCGGAAAGCTCTACCACGGAAGGGTTTAGTCTCATATTTGAAGATAAATATGCCGATGGCCGTATTGATACGGTGAAAATCACCATACCCAATTCCCGTTTGCCCTGGCAGCAGGAGGAGCAGAAGAAGCCGGTGGCGGAAGAAAGAAAGTTTCTGGATATCCCGGTATCCGTATCCGATTCTGTGCCGGTAGCGGAGAAGCTGCAGAATGATTGCCCACGCAGGGCTACTGAATCGGATTTTCTCAAATTGCGTAAGCAGATGGCTTCGGAAACAACAGATGATGGTATGATCCGGGAAGCCAAAAAAGCATTCGGACAAAAATGCTATAGCGTGAAGCAGGTGCGCAACCTGGGCGCTCTGTTCCTGAATGATGCCGCCCGCTTTCAGTTTTACGAAGCAGCGCAGAAGCATGTAAGCGATCTTGAAAACTTCCCCAGCCTGGGAGAGGAATTGAAGAATGAGTATTATTTGAGAAGGTTTAAGGGGCTGATTCGGTAATTTGTAAATTCGGTTATTTGGGTATTTGGGTATTTGTTCCTACAAATCACCGAATTCACAAATCCACAAATCAAAAAAAACGTAAAACGTACAACGTAAAACGTAATACTTCTCTCCATGTCCCGCTATTTTATCGAAGTCAGTTACAAAGGCAGTGCTTTCAGCGGGTTTCAGCGGCAGGAGAATGCGCATACCGTACAGGAGGAACTGGAGCGGGCACTGGCCATTGTGCAGCGGGAGCCGGTGCTGTTGACGGGTTCAAGCCGGACGGATACCGGGGTGCACGCCCGGCAGAATTTTTTCCATTGTGATTTTGAGGGGAGCTGGCATCCGCAATTATCGTATAAGCTCAATGCCATTATTTCGCCCGACCTGGTAGTAAAGCGGATCATGCGGATGCAGGAGGGGGCGCATTGTCGATTCGACGCGAGCAGCCGCCTGTATCACTACTATGTATATCGTAGCAAGGATCCCTTTTTGCGGGATCGGGCTTATTATTTTCCTTATACACTGAACCGGGCCTTGATGGATGAAGCGGCGGCTATGTTGCTGGAGTACCGCGATTTCAGCAGTTTCAGCAAGCGCAATACGCAGGTCAAGAATTTCCTTTGTCATATAATGGAATCGGAATGGCAGGAGCGGGAGGGTTGTCTGCTGTATCGGGTGAGGGCCAATCGTTTCTTGCGGGGGATGGTGCGGGCGCTTACGGCGACTATGCTAAAGTTGGGTCGGGGGAAGCTGAGTTTGGAGGAGTTCAGGGCCATTATTGAGGCGAAGGACAGCCGGCAGGCGCAATTTGCGGTGCCGGGGCATGGATTGTTTTTGGAGGAAGTAGCCT
>JBIQMS010000018.1:0-994 GCA_044463125.1 Terrimonas ferruginea | reverse complement strand
CTAGAGCATCCCGTCATCACGGGAGAGTCATCGGTTCGACTCCGATATCCTCCACAAACGGAGGGAGGTTGATCGGGACTAGAGCATCCCGTCATCACGGGAGAGTCATCGGTTCGACTCCGATATCCTCCACCAGCAAATTTGAGAATTTGGGAATTTGAAAATTTGTTTTAGTTCTTAACTTAATAGATAAACCTGAGAGGTTTTAAATGGCTCGAAGCCATATTATCTGCACAGTTCATTTTGAGTGGAAATGATGATGCAAATTATCAGATTCACAAATCATCAAATTGAATTCAGCTCTTTGACATATTGGGAAAACAAATGTTAGAACGAAGTATCTAATATTATCGATCACAATTTTGAATATCACACCATATTATGGTTGGTCTGAAGAAATGTGGTCGGGTAACAACTACAAGAATAACAATTCTAGTTTCTAATTTTTTTAAAGCAACTAAGGGCGCATGGTGGATGCCTTGGGTCTGAGAGGCGACGAAGGACGTGGTAAGCTGCGATAAGCCAGGGGGAGCTGCACACAAGCATTATATCCCTGGATCTCCGAATGGGACAACCTACTATACTGAAGGTATAGTATCCCGATGCAAATCGGGAAGCCAACCCCGGGAACTGAAACATCTAAGTACCGGGAGGAAAAGAAAACAATAGTGATTCCCTGAGTAGTGGCGAGCGAAAAGGGAATAGCCTAAACCATTCCGGCGTGCCGGAGTGGGGTTGTAGGACTGCATTTAGAAATCATCATCAAGCTGAATCTTCTGGAAAGTTGAGCCATAGCGGGTGATAGCCCCGTAAGCAGAAATTGATGAGGACGAGCAGTATCCTGAGTAGGGCGGGACCGGAGGAATCCTGCCTGAATCTGCCAGCACCATCTGGTAAGGCTAAATACTCCTCAGACACCGATAGTGAACCAGTACCGTAAGGGAAAGGTGAAAAGCACCCTAAACAAGGGAGTGAAATAGTACCTGAAACCGTG
>JBIQMS010000017.1:0-79724 GCA_044463125.1 Terrimonas ferruginea | reverse complement strand
GTTACGCCGGGCAAACTCATATTGCCGGGAGGGGTATATCTCCAGTTTTTCGATCAGCCAATTGTACAATTCCCGATGGGGAACAAACTCCAGCGTACAAATCGAGTGCGTCACATTTTCGATGGAGTCGCTCTGCCCATGTGCAAAATCGTACATGGGATAGATGCACCACTTATTTCCGGTACGGTGGTGCGAAGCGTGCTTGATCCGGTAAAGGATGGGATCCCGCATCAGCATGTTTACATGCGCCATATCAATCTTTGCCCGGAGGGTGCGGCTACCATCGGGAAACTCGCCCGCCTTCATACGCTCAAACAGGTCAAGGTTTTCCGCAATGCTCCGGTCGCGGTATGGACTATTGCGACCCGCCTCTGTGGGAGTTCCTTTCATGGAAGCAATTTCCTCTGAGCTGCTGTCATCCACATAAGCCAGCCCCTTGTTGATTAGCTTTACTGCATATTCGTAAAGCGTATCAAAATAATCAGAAGCGTAGAGCTCATTTTTCCATTCATAGCCCAGCCAGCGCACATCGGCCTTGATGCTTTCTACATATTCGGTTTCTTCGGTTACGGGGTTGGTATCGTCGAACCTAAGGTTGGTATAGCCACCATATTTTTGAGTCAGGCCAAAATTGAGTACAATACTGGCCGCGTGACCAATATGCAGGTACCCATTGGGCTCGGGCGGAAAGCGGGTAACTATTTGCTTATATTTCCCGGACTCCAGGTCCTTTTCAATGATTTCCTCTAAAAAATTCAGGCTTTTCTCTTCCGACATAGTGCATTTATAATGAGTTACAAAGATAAGCGCTGCGGCGTTGTTGCAAGGAGAAAAGAACAAAGAGCGGGCCGGTTAACGGATGAAAATCACAATAGTGGCTGATAAGGGTCAGCGAACCGGCGAAATTGTGGAGGCATTTTGCAGCTAAATCAGCTTGAGATGCAAAAAATTCTTGTTCCTACCGACTTTTCGCCCAATGCCTTGCGGGCCATTTCCTATGCCGTGGAGATTGCCCGTCGCAACCAGGCCAGTATTTACCTGGTGCATGCCTGCGATACCCTGCTCGACAATGTATTTCCCGGACAGGAAAAAATCACCCAGGAATACAATGAAAACATCATCAATAAGGCAAATCAAAACCTCGATATTTTGCGGAACAGTATTGAGGAAACCGAAAAAATTCTTGTCAATACCCAACTCTACAAAGGCCCCATCCGCGAAACAATCCGGGTCGCTTCCATTGAACATAAGATTGACCTGGTAATAATGGGTACCCTGGGAAAATCGGGATTGAAAGAAAAAATACTCGGCAGCAAGACTGCCGCGGTGATCAGTCAATGTGAAAAACCAGTGTTGGCCATTCCTTTGGAATATGAGTGGAGTGAACCCGCCAAATTTCTGCTGGCGGTAAAAGATTTTGAGGAAGCCGCCTCACTGCTTTCACCCGTTAAGGAACTTGCAGCGTTATTTGACGCGGAATTGCAATTGGCGATTTTTACCGACGAAGAAGAATCCACCGCAGTGGGTTATATGCAGCATGCGCGAGCGGTTCATCATATGGAAGACCAAATACGCAGATCCAATCCTGAACTGCATACCCAGGCCGTGCACCTGTCTGGTCATCGCTTTCTGGAAACGCTGAATGACTATGTCGCGGAAAACAATATAGATTTGGTCGCCATGATTACGCATCCCCGCAACCTGGTCGATAGCCTCTTCAACAGAAGCCTTACACGCAAGATGGCCTATCAGTCGAAAGTACCCTTACTGGCCATTCCGGCAAAGTCCTGATATAAGCGGGAAGTTCAGTTTTCGATTTCGTTGGCAAAGAACCCGAGACCGGCGAGGATGGATGCATTGTCTTCGAAATGAAAAAGACTGGATTCGATAATTAGACGCAACTCTTCTTTATTGGCGCAATAAGCGGCATTGGTAAGCGCCAATTTGTAGGAGCTGATTTTGAATGAAGCGAGTCGGGCGGTTTGCACAACGTGTTCGTCAATAAGGTGGAACTCCTCGGCAATATGCGCCTGGTCGTTGTAGAGTGGCTGTGGCATACGGACGGATATTGGTTTTAAAGGATCTGGATCGCTTTCCAAAAACGCCGGGAACTGTCCGAAAATTGTATGGCCCAACTCTGCAAATCGTTAGAAGCTGTTTCTCATTGCTTTAAGCATTGAACTCCCGCTCATGGAACCGGGTACTATAATCCTTCTTACCGTAAAAAGAGGATCATTTGGATCAGGCTTATCCGCCAGTTGGAATGCCATTTTCAAGCCTCTTTTCTTCAACTCCGGTATGGCTTGCGGGTTCCATAAACCGAAGGGATAAGCGAAGTATTCAGTGGGTTGACCCGTAATTTCCTTTAGTTGGCGTGAGGGCCTGTCGATTTGGTTAATCCAATCAGCCGCCTGGTATTTCTTTACATTTTGATGGTCCCAGGTATGGGAGCCAATGCTATGACCTTTTTTGGACAGTTCCGCTACCTGATCCCGACTCATATAACCGGGCTTTCCCAGGGATACGGTCATTATGAAAAAGGCCGCCTTAAATCCATGCTTTTCCAGGGTCGGAAGCGCTTCCGTGTACTGATCCAGGCGCGTATCATCAAAGGTTATCATTACGGGCTTTTCCGGAAGAGGCGTTCCATAAAGCAGGTAATCATAGAGCTGATCAGGCAAAATGCTTTGGTAGCCGCTATCGGCCAGGGCCTGCATCTGCTGCCGAAAGATGTCGCCAGGAACAATATAGGCACGGGCCACTTTTGAATCGGATTCCTTATAATCACGGATCTGGTGATAACAAAGAATGGGAACTTCTTTTCGTGCAAGAATGCCGGCCGCGTCCGCGGCCTGCCGCATTGGAGCCGGCATGGTATCGGTAACTGGCAGCTCCGGCTTCTCCCCCGCCCTTTCCTTTTTTGATACGGAATTATTGCAAGCACTGGTTAGGAGCAAAATGACGAGGAAGCGTCCGATATATATTAATTGCATATAGAGCAGTTTTACGTATTACGTAATACGTAGTACGTTTAAATGTAGAACTGTAGAAAAACGTAAGAACGCTTTGAATATTTCGGAAGAGCCACAAAAACGTAAAACGTATAACGTACAACGTAAAACTTCCACTAATTTCGCTACCCTGATGAAAGCACAATTGCAGCAGCTCGCCGCTACGTTGGAAGGTGAGTTTTACTTCGATGAAGCGATGCGTATCCTTTACGCTACCGACGCTTCGGCCTATCGCGAAATGCCCCTCGCCGTTGCCCTTCCCCGAACGAAAAATGATCTACGAACGTTGATTCAGTTTGCCCTGGCCAATAAGACCTCGCTGATTCCACGTACAGCCGGCACTTCCCTGGCCGGACAGGTGGTAGGCAATGGAATAGTGGTGGATCTTTCAAAATATTTTACACAGATACTGGAATTGAATACAGAGCAGAAATGGGTACGGGTGCAGCCCGGTGTTATCCGGGATGAGCTCAACCATTTTCTCCAACCTCATGGATTGTTTTTTGGTCCCGAGACCTCCACCGCCAACCGGGCCATGATAGGTGGCATGGTGGGCAATAATAGTTGCGGATCCAACTCGGTAGTGTATCGCAGCACGCGGGAGCATTTGCTGGAAGTGAAAGCCCTGCTGAGCGATGGTAGTGAAGCGGTATTTGGCGCTATGGGGCTGGAAAGTTTTCATCAGAAATGTGAATTGCCCGGGCTTGAAGGTGAAATTTATCGCCGCACACGCAGCCTGCTCGGTAATTTCGATAACCAGGAAGAAATACGCCGGCAGTTTCCCAAAATAACGGTGGAGCGACGCAATACAGGTTATGCGGTTGACCTGCTCATTGATATGGCGCCATTCAAGGCGGGCGGCCCCGATTTCAATTTCTGCAGTTTGATAGCAGGTTCGGAAGGCACCCTTGCCTTTATTACGGAAATCAAGTTGTCGCTGGCAGCAATACCCCCTAAGGAGGCTGGTTTACTTTGTGTACATTTCCACTCGATCGATGAAGCCCTTCATGCCAACCTCATCGCCGTAAAGCACCCCATCAGGGCCAGTGAGCTGATTGATCATTATATTCTGGACTGTACCAAACAAAACCGGGAACAGCAGAAAAACCGGTTCTTTGTGCAGGGCGATCCCGGCGCCATCCTGGTTATTGAATTTGCCGCTGATAACCTGGAAGATGTGAAACAGGCCGCCACTGCCTGCGAAGCGGAAATGCGTGCGGCGGGACTGGGTTATCACTTTCCTTTATTAACCGGTTCAGACACCAAAAAAATATGGACACTGCGCAAAGCGGGCCTCGGACTTCTCAGCAATTTACCGGGTGATGAAAAAGCGGTACCCGTTATTGAAGATACCGCTGTGGATGTGCAGGACCTGCCCGCCTATATCCGCGAATTCAATCAGATACTGAAAAAGCATGGCTTATACTCCGTGCATTATGCCCATGCAGGTTCCGGTGAACTGCATTTGCGCCCGATCCTAAACCTGAAGACCGAAGAGGGTAATCGACTTTTTAGGGTGATAGCCGAGGAGATTGCCACACTGGTGAAAAAATACCAGGGCTCCCTCAGCGGCGAGCATGGCGATGGCCGGCTGCGGGGTGAGTTTATTCCCCAAATGATCGGCGCCAAAAATTACGCGCTGCTTCGCGAGATCAAAAAAGCATGGGATCCGCAAGGGATTTTTAACCCCGGCAAAATAGTGGACACGCCTTCCATGAACAGCATGCTGCGTTATGAACCGGGACAACAAACGCCCGCGTTCAAAACCTATTTCCGGTTTAAAAACCAGGACATCCTGCAACATGCAGAGCAGTGCAATGGCAGTGGTGATTGCCGAAAGACGCATATCAGTGGCGGCACCATGTGCCCTTCGTATATGGCCACGCGGCACGAAAAGGATACTACCCGTGCCAGAGCCAATATTCTTCGGGAATTCCTCACACGCTCCAGCTCGCCCAACCGCTTCAACCATAAGGAGATTTATGAAGTGATGGATCTTTGCCTTAGCTGTAAAGGCTGTAAGTCGGAATGTCCCAGTAATGTAGACGTAGCTAAATTGAAGGCGGAGTTTCTGCAGCAGTACTACGATGCCAATGGCGTACCCTTCCGGGCCCGATTGATAGCCGGCTTTAGTCAATCGGCGGCCCTGGGCAGCATGGCGCCTTCGGTTTACAATTTTCTGGTAAAAACTCCCCTCACCTCAAGCCTGATCAAATCAGTGGCTGGCTTCGCGCAAAAACGTTCCATGCCTTTGTTGTATAAAACAACGCTGCGTGCCTGGTACAAAAAATGGAGCCGCGAAAAGCGGACTCAAAAATCCCGGCATGTTTATCTTTTCTGCGATGAGTTTACCAATTACAACGACACTCAAACCGGCATTAAAGCCATTCAACTACTCGATAGGCTGGGCTATGAGGTGGTGGTGCCTGAGCATGGAGAAAGCGGGCGGGCATCGCTGTCGAAAGGTCTGCTAAAAAAAGCCCGTGTGCTGGCGAACCAAAATATTCGCGATTTGGCAGGATTGATATCCGAAGAAACGCCGCTGATTGGAATTGAGCCCTCCGCCATACTTTGCTTTCGCGATGAGTATCCCGACCTGGTAGACGAAGCCTGGCTGGCTGATGCCAACAAGCTGGCATCGAATAGCTTCTTAATCGATGAATTTATTGCTTCGGAAATAAAAGCAGGTCGAATTCAATCAAGCCAATTCACCAGGGCCAAAAGAAAGATCTGGCTGCACGGGCATTGCCAGCAAAAGTCGCTGATTGGTCTCGATGCATCCGTGACTGCCCTATCCCTTCCCGAAAATTTTGAAGTGGAGGTGATCCCTTCCGGTTGTTGCGGTATGGCCGGCAGTTTTGGATACGAAAAAGAGCATTATGAATTATCGCAGAAAGTAGGTGAACTGGTACTGTTGCCTGCCGTACGTAAAGCCGCTGCTGAAGATTGGATTGTAGCGCCAGGTACCAGTTGCCGACACCAAATAAAAGATGGAACGGGAAAGATAGCGAAGCATACGGTGGAAGCGCTGTGGGAAGCGATGGTTGGATAATTTGTAGATTTGTTTATTCGGTGATTTGTTTGTTCGTTTGAATGCAATCATCAAGACAGTGGATGATAAATTTCCCGCGGATGACCCCAGATTTTCACAGATATATTTGTTCTCCCTACTTACTACTTACTACTTACTACTTACAACTTACAACTCTAATTATACATGCTCCTCCTGTCTTCCCTTGCCGGGAACGACAATATGAGTGCAATACCAACTGCGAGCAGGATAATCACCAGGCTTATTTGCACGTAGGATTGGAGTAGTGCACTATGGATCAGTTTCTGGCTCGATTGTCGGATTAAGCCTCCCTCTTCTGTTTGCAATGTATTCAATCGGCTCAGCCATAACAATGCATCCTGAAATGAACTTTCAATTTGTTGCGTGGATGCGGCGGAACGGTTTTCCGCCAATTCACCCATCAGCTCTTCTTCCGATGAATCGTATTGCTGCAAAGCCTGGCGAAGCGCTTTCCATTCTTTTTCTTCTTCTGTGGTCAGGTAGGTTTGCTCATAAGCCCTGATGATGGAATCGATTGAAGCATCCATATTGCGGATCTCCTGTCGCCTGGGTTCGGCCTGCAGTTCTCCATGCTCCTGCATGAATTTTTTCCTTAAGAGCAGGGATTGAATCTGGAAAAGATAATGAGAGGGCATCAGGCGGTCCTGATAAATGGAACGCACCTGGGCATCGAGCCGCTGATAGTTTTGCTGCACAAAATAGTTACTGAGGATCAGGGCGGCAATAACCGTGGCCGAGATCAAAAGCAATCGTTTTCGGCTGAGTTTTTTTCGTATCAATGGCATGAGCGCTACAATTATGGGCAATTTAGGAAAAATTACAGGCCCAGACCCTTTCATCCGCCCTGCAGGCCGACTGTCCTAAAATTTGGAACATCGTGCAACAAGTTTTCCAATTCGGCTACTTTAGAATAAACCAATTGATTGGCATTGACGGTTTCTTATCCAACTGTGGACGAATTAGTAGAGCAGGTGATGAGCGGTGATACGCGAGCCTGCCGGCAATTGTACGACCGCTATTCGCGTGCGATGTACAATACCGCCCTGCGCATTACCGGCAATCGTGCTGATGCAGAAGATGTGTTGCAGGAAGCTTTTACTGCCGCCTTCACGCAGATCAAAGACTTTGCGCATCGATCGAGTTTTGGCGCCTGGTTGCGACAGATCACCGTTTACAGAAGCATTGGCGTACTCAAGCAGCGTAGGATCAGTTTCACGGCGCTGGACGAAGGCAGCCTGGAGCAGGAGGATGAATCAGCTCCCGACGAAAATGAACTAACCCTTACGGTTGAAAGAATCAAAACAGCCATGTCCGCCCTTCCGGATGGATACCGGGCTGTATTATCGCTGCACTTGCTGGAAGGATACGATTACGAGGAGATGGCTGAGATACTGGATCTTTCGCCTTCTACCATTCGTACCCAGTTCATGCGCGGAAAACAGAAATTACTGACCACACTTCACCAAAAAAATAAATCATGAGTCAAAGTCTGAAAGATTTTATGAATGAGCACCGGCGCGACTTTGATACCGAATTGCCCGGAATGCATAATTGGACAGCGATTGAAAAGCGCATCGCCTCTAAAAAAAATGGAAAGCTCCGCCAATGGGCGGGGTGGGCTGTTGCAGCCATCCTGCTTATCGCCATCAGTATTGGTGGGTTTCAATACCTGAACAAAAAAACCGAGCCAGTTAATAGAGAGGTAGCCGTCACCGGCTCTTCGGACTTTGAAGACTGGCCGGCTGAATTTGCCGCGAAAGCAAAATCCTATTATGAAACCATCGAAGAAAGACAGAGACGCCTGGAGCAAATGGCCCGCAAAGCGCCGGGACTGGCCAGCCAGTTTGAGGGGGATATGGCTGCGCTCGACAGCGCTTACCAGATACTGCACCGGCAGGCCATGCAGACACCCGGAAGTGAAGTGATTATTCGGGCCATGATTCAAAACCTGCAATTGCAGGCGGAACTTTTAAGCCGTCAGCTTTCCATCATCAATCAGTATTCAAACAATCAAAAGAATAGCCATGAAAATGAAACAAACAGCTCTCGCTCTCTTTAGCCTGGTACTACTGGTGTCTACACCGGCGCTGGCCCGGCAAAATGAGAATCAAAAACACAACTACAATAACAACCAGAAAAAGTACAAGCACGTTAAAGAAAAAACGATTACCAAATCCTATTCGGCCGGCAATAACCAGCTGGAAATCGACAACAGTTTTGGTAATGTAAAATTCATTACCGCATCCGGGAATGACATTAAGGTCAACGTGCATATTGAAGTGAGTTCCGATAATGAGGAACATGCACAAACCATGTTTGAGCGCATTAGCGTAACGGATAAGCAGCAGGGCAACCAGATATCGTTTAAAACATCAATGAAGGATAACAACAAGGGTAAAAACGACAAGAACTGCAAGGACTGCAAAAGCAATATGCGCATCGACTATGAAGTTCAGCTTCCCGCAACGGTTCCTTTGCAGGTATCCAATAGCTTTGGCAATATCGAATTGCCCGACTACCGGGGTGCTGTTTCACTGGAGAACAAATTTGGTCAGTTAAAAGCAGGCAACCTGCAGGAAGTGAAAAAGTTGAATGTGGAATTTGGAGAAGCCAACCTGGGGCAGCTTTCTAACCTCAAAGCTGTATTCAAATTTTCGGATGTAAAAATTGAAAACCTGAGTGGCAACAATACCATCAAAATGGAGTTCTGTGGCAGCTCAAAAATCGGTCTTGCGGGAAATTTGCAAAGCCTTGATCTGAATGAGTCGTATAGTACTGTCAACCTACGCCCCGCCTCCAACCTTTCTGCCAGCTATGACCTGAAAACCAGTTTTGGCTCCGTGAAAGACCGGGCGAATATCGGTATCACCAGAACCGACAAGCCTGATAAATATGGCCCTGATGCGAATAAGCAATACAGTGGCAAGAGCGGATCTGGCAGCGCAAAAATCACCGTTAAGTCCAGCTTTGGCGATATCATAGTGGGTGAACCAGCCGCTGGTGATATGGATAAGAAGCAGGGAAAGATGAAGAGTAAGAATAAGGCACCGAAAGAAATTTGAGTTATAAGTTGTAAGTTTTAAGTTATAAGTTTTAGGTCGGAAGTTTTACCTTTCAAATGAAATATCCTTCCCTCTAAATACTTATAACTTAAAACTTACAACTTACAACTTATAACTATTGAAGCTTCCGACTCAAAAAGGAATTAACCTAAAAACCATTCCCGGCTGCTCTACTGCCACATAGATATAGCCATCTGGCCCTACCCTTACATCTCGCATGCGGCCTATATTTTTCAGGAGCTTATCTTCTTTTATTACTCTATGTCCATCGAGATAGGAAATATTCAGGTATTTGAAACGCAATGAGCCACTCAGCAGTTGGCCCTTCCATCCCATGTAGCGGTCTGTGGTCACAAAGCTCATTCCGCAGGGGCCGATGGAAGGTATCCAGTACTTCAGGGGTTGTTCCATACCTTCTTTCGCGGTGATATTGGAGACCGGCTTTCCATTGTAATTAATGCCGTAGGTAATAACCGGCCAGCCATAGTTGGCGCCCTTTTTCACCAGGTTAATTTCATCCCCACCGCGGGGTCCGTGCTCATGCGACCAGATTTCTCCGGTTACGGGATGCTTGACAAGGCCCTGAGGGTTCCGATGACCATAACTCCAGATGCTGGGTCGCGCTCCGGCTGTATTCACAAAGGGGTTGTCGGCGGGAACACTACCATCATCTTTCAACCGGTGGATCTTTCCCAGGTCATTGCCCAGGTTTTGGGGGTTCTCACGCTCATTGCCCCTTTCTCCAACGGAAAAATACAGCATACCGTCATTGCCAAACAGCATCCGGGAACCATAGTGGTGACGAGTGCTGGTATAGGGATAGGCTTCAAAAATAATTTTCTGTTCTTTCAATTCCGTTCCCTCCAACTTCGCGCGCATGATTGCTGTTGTACCCAGTTTTCGTCCATTCTCCTCTTTGATGGCGGAATAAGAAATATAGATGAGTTGATTGTTCTTATAATCAGGGTGCAGAATCACATCTAAAAGGCCACCCTGGTTGGCATCAAATACTTCCGGCACACCCTTCACGGCCTTTCGGTTACGGTTCTTGTCGATGCGATACAGGGTTCCGTGCTTTTCGGTAATCAACATTTCAGATTCGGGTAAAAATGCGATGGCCCAAACTGATTTCAATCCGCTGACGACGGTATCGAGCTTCAGGGTGAGTCCTCCCCCTTCAAAGCGATTTTCCTGCGGCTCTTCTTTGAACTCATAGGTCTTAAACCGCTCTATGCCCTCCAGCATATAGTCGGCCAGCTCATACATTTCCTGGTCGCTGAAAGCGGAATCGAAGGCAGGCATCCCTTCGTCGTGGTAGCCAAACTTTACCGCTTTGAAAAGGTCTTCACGGGTATTGCCATGCTTCCACTGCCGGTCGACAAACATGTCCATTTTTTCCCCGTGGCAGCCACCACAATACTGGCGGTAATTGGCTTCCGCCCGAAGGGTATCAGTATGGGACATAGCAGGTGCGACGCTCTTATTCTCTTTTCCGGAAAAACTTAAACAACCCAATGACACGGAGCCTAATACCAGCCCCGAGAGGACTAACCATTTTGACATATAGTACTATTTTCTGCTGAACAATATTTGAAGGTCTCCAAAAATAAGATAGTTTACGCAACTGCCCTTTCTACCACAGGATTATTGTGGACAAAAGCCTTTAGTCGACTCCCGGCGATGC
This sequence comes from Terrimonas ferruginea, assembly GCA_044463125.1. Lineage (GTDB taxonomy): Bacteria > Bacteroidota > Bacteroidia > Chitinophagales > Chitinophagaceae > CAYMZZ01. The sequence continues at coordinate 68,894 of JBIQMS010000017.1, read as the reverse complement.
CCGTCGGCGTTCCTCAACTCTCTGTCTCCCACCATATCGTCCTTATCCATTATGCCAATTTTCCCTCGAATCAACCAGTAGCTTTATTCCATAAAACCTTATTAACCTAAAATTTTTTAGCCATGAAAAAAAGGATTCTTTTTGTTTTCGCTTTCACTGCCTATTTTGCAATAGCCGGTTATAGCCAGGAAGTATTAACCACCAAAAAGTCCATTCCCGATTGGGTAAGCCAGGATGGATACTGGGTTGTTGAGTCCAATATCCGAAACAAAAAACAACACACGATCTTTTTCTACAACAACCAACATCAATTGGTGGGTAAAAAAGAGTTGAGTGGAGTAAAGCTCAAGGTTAAGCGCGTAAAGACGAAGAGGATGTTGAAGGAGGAATTGGAAAAAGCGCTGGGAAGCTGGGCGAGAAAGTAGTACGTTATACGTTATACGTAATACGTTAGTTTAGGGTTTAGGGTTTAAAGTTTAAGGTTTGAAGCGCTATATGCTAAGAGTTTAACCAAATGCCCTTTCAATAATCGCAAATATTGATCTTCATATTCAGAGTATCTTCATAAATCATAAACCTTAAACCCTAAACTCTAAACCTTAAACCCAAAAACGTACTACGTACAACGTAAAACGTACAACATGACTGCCTACCCCTTCATATTTTCCAACGAAAAAAAATACCGCTTCCGGCGGCATTTCTATTTCTGGTTGTTCTGGTGGTTGTTTCAGGGTTTTCTTTATTCTTTTGTGGCGGCGGAGAAGATTGGTGACTATTTTACACGTTTGCCGATGTCGATGATTGAGTCATTTCTCTATCTCGCTTCGCATATATTTCTCGCTTATTTTCTGATCTATTTTGTGGTGCCGCGGTATTTGCTGAAGCAGCGCTATTGGGCGGCAGGCTTGCTTTGTCTCGCTGGGTTCCTTTTGGCGGCCTTGCTGGCAGCGGCCACGTCCATCTTCATAATACATCCCTTGCGTGCGGCGCTTTTCCCCGAATATTATCCGGTGCCATTCCAAACAAGTGGGGTCCGATTATTTTTAGCGCTGATGGCCGGCTTGCGGGGAGGTATTACAATTGGTGGTTTGGCGGCCGCCATCAAATTGATGAAAACGCTTTACCTGAAAGAGCAGCGAAACCTGCAATTGCAGAAACAGAACGTGGAAGCTCAATTGAAAATACTACAGGCCCAGGTGCATCCGCATTTTTTGTTCAACACACTCAATAATATTTATTCTGAATCGCAGGAAAAAGCGCCAAAAGCCGCCAGGCTGGTGGGTGGTCTTTCGGAGCTACTCCGCTTCATCCTTTACGAAAGCAACAAAACCCATGTATTATTGCAGACCGAACTGAAGCTGATCCGTGACTATATTTCCCTGGAGCAAATCCGCTATGGCAACAACCTGGAGATACATATTGATATGCCCGAGGAAACAGGTAATTTGGTGATTGCGCCACTTCTATTGCTGCCACTGGTAGAGAACTGTTTCAAACATGGCAGCAGCCAGCTCATTGAACAGCCCTGGATCAACCTGAAACTTGAGCTCAATAAAGAACAGATGCACCTGAAACTGATGAACGGAAAGCCTTTGCACACCCAGCTTGCAGACGATGCTTCGGGAATCGGTATCGCCAATGTACGCAAGCGGCTTGAATTGCTGTATCCGGATCAACACACCCTCGTCGTCCACGACGAGGGCGAAGTATTTGTAGTCAACCTGAAATTACGATTGCAATACGCGTCTACCCTGCAGGAGCAGAAAACTGATGAAAACGCATACCATGACTGAACAGCGACAAATAAAATGCATGGTCATTGATGATGAGCCGCCTGCCCGTGAGCTCCTGATCCGCTATATTCAGCAGGTTCCCAGCCTGCATCTGGAGGCGGAAGCCGGCAACGCGCTGCAGGCCCTGAGTATCTTGCAGCAAACTCCAATCGATTTGTTGTTTCTGGATATTCACATGCCCCAAATCAGTGGTATTGATTTTCTTAAAACACTCAAACATCCGCCCAAAGTAATCCTGACCACCGCCTTCGCACAGTATGCGCTGGACGGCTATGAACTGGATGTGGTTGACTACCTCTTGAAACCCGTGCCATTTGATCGTTTCCTGAAAGCGGTGAATAAGGCCCTGGAAGAAAGGTTAATCCGGGCAGAACAATCTCCTGCTTTTAAAGCATCCAGTACCGAGTCCTTTGTCTATTTCCGCTCCGAAAGGAAAATGGTAAAAGTAATGTTGACGGACCTGTTGTATGTGGAAAGCATGAAAGACTATAGCAAAGTGTACACAACACAGGGCATGCTGATTACGAAACAATCCATCAGCGCCGTGGAAGCCATGCTTCCGGAAAAAGAGTTCATCCGCGTTCACCGCTCCTATATCGTTTCGCTGCAACACGTGCGCAGCTTCACACAAGAACTTATTGAAATAGGCGAAACTGAAATACCCATCGGGAAATTGTACAGGCAAATGGTGATGAAGGCGTTAGAAAGTTGAAAGTTTTAAGTTGTAAGTTTTAAGTATTGGAGCAAGATCTCCAACAACCATTTATAAAATAAATAAATCTATACAACAAGCCAATTTCAAAGGGAAATGTCCGAAAGACTTAAAACTTATCACTCATAACTCAATCGTTATTTCAACTTTATCACTTGTTCCCCATTTTCCTTCACCTCAAATGCCGCTTCCTTAAAATTCGCAGCCCGCATGGCGGGATATACATTGTTGGAGAACCCGTATCGTTCTTTGGGTATGCCGAGAAAATTAGTATCCAGTTTTCCATCTCCATCCCTGTCAAAGAATACGGCTATGGCATAAATACCTGGCTTTATATCGGCAAAATGTACCCACTCACTTTCTTTTCCTTCCACGGCTACCTGCCGGCTGATAACGGCCTTATCGGGCTGGCGAAAATCTTCCGCTGATTTATACCATCCAATATAAAGCACTCCCTTTTTCTTCGATAGATTATCGAAACGGATACTGTGACGGTATTGCGCATGCAGGAATTCTGTCCCGGTGAGTAATAGCAAACTCAGCAGCAGGTACCGATACCCTGCCTTTCGAAACGTGGCATTTAAACTTTTGTGGCTAAAACGCATAGTTATGGCAGTTAAACCTATGGATGTCCTATTTGTTTAATTGTGATTCTCATTATTTTTACAAATTAACAAATTAGTAGCTGCAAATCTGCCTCATGAAACGATTGATCCTTGGCCTGATAGTACCTGTGGTACTTTTGTGCTCCTGCGGCGCTGCCAATTCTGAAGAAGCGGAAATTACTTATCCTGATTTTGCCGGCAAATGGGAATTGTTTTACATGCCTGGTTATACCATGCCATTTGAAGTAATGTTTGCGGAAAAAAAACCAAGGCTGGAATTTGATACAAAGCTGGGCACTTACAAGGGTTTTGTAATGTGCAATGCCATCTCCGGAACGCTGGAGGTACCGGATAGTATTCGGATTCGCTTTGGCGACCCGATGAAGACCCCCAACCCCTGCGAAGGGAAAGCCGAGCCCTCCTTCCTGGATGCATTGAGTCGTGCCGAATTCTACCAATGGCATTCCCGCGATACGCTATGGCTGATCCAACAAAACCTATTGGTAATGAAACTAGTAAGAGTTAGGGAATAAATCTTCTCGCGGCGCGTTGCCTCCTATTGCTGTTGACGACATGGCGTCGCCGGATTTCATTTCCAACCTGTACCGCAATACTACGTCCTCGTTATACAGCAGATGCAACCACTGCACACCGGATGCCGGGACGACATATTCGTAGTACACATTTTCGCCTTCCACCCTATCGGGTTCAAGGTAGGCCAGTTGCGGCGAGAACCAGCGCAGTTCAGGATCCCAAAGTGAATCGGGCGCTATGAACTGATTGCGTTGGCCCTGACGGGTACGCAAATAAAAATGAAGTGTATCGCCAGGCTGTGCTTCAATAATGCCCCGGGAGGGATGATGGAATGTGAAAGCATATTTCCCAAAGGAACGGGGTTGATAGGGAGCCTTGCGCATTTCCGATGGGTATGTTGTTTGCGGCAATATGGCCCAACGCAGGTCGTCAGGGAAATGCTGGCTGTAAAAATCCCTGGGTTCTGCCATAAAAAACCGTTCCGCATGCGCCCTGGCCGCCGGGTTGTTCAGTTGATTAAAATGGCCCGCTGCCCAGGTTACATCCATCAATTGCCATTGCCCATCTATATAAACCGCATTCCAGGCATGGTTGGTATTGAACCGAAAAGGCCCACCGGTTCGGGCATAGCCCGTAATGATTTCCACTTTCAGACCAGCATGCGTGCACAGCGAATAGAATAAACGCGCAAAACCTTCGCAATGCGTTTTACCGTCTTTCAGTACCTTGATGGAAACCCTTTCGGAGAGTGGCAATAACGCGCCGGTATCTTCGGGTAATTGATAACCCCGGAGCTTTTCTTTCAACCGCGCCGGCCTTGGCGCTGTACGGTGGTATTCGATATTATCGGCAATCCAGCGAAAAATGGAGCGGGCTTTCTCGGCATCTGTACGGCAATGTACCGTAAGCATCCTGGCCAGGCTGGCGGGATCCTCCGAATGAATGCCTTTGATTCGGTAATCCACTTCCGACCAGTCGTAGCTTTGGGCAAAAGCAAGAAGAGGCCCAAACAATATTGCGCTATGCAGTAACCATTTCATGGCCAAAACGCATTTTAAAGTTAGACCTTTTGCCGGACTAGCGCTTCAGGTATTTTCCTTTCAGCAATTTTTCCATCACCTCGTCTTTAAGGTTCCGGCTAATCGGCAGTTCGTGCCCCTTTACCCGCACAATATTTCCTTCGAGGGTATCAATCTGTGCCGCGGAAACTATAAAGGATTTGTGAATCCGAATAAACTGTGCAGTCGGCAGAAATTCTTCTATAGCCTTAAACGTGAGGTAGGTGATATATTTCCGATCGAGGGTATGCACCACCACATAGTTTTGCATGGCTTCCACATACAAAAGATCTGCCAGTGGAATCCTTTGCAGGCGACCATCAACTTTGATAAAAAAATGATCTGCACCCGCATCTTTTATTTTCAGCTCCTGCAGGTCGCGGGCACGCAGAACCGCTTTCAGGAATCGGTCAAACGATATAGGTTTCACCAGGTAGTCCAGCGCATTCCATTCAAAACCTTCCAGTGCATATTGAGGATAGGCTGTTGTAAAAATTACCGCCGGCAGTTCCTTTACGGATTTCACGAGTTCGAGGCCGGTCATGCGCGGCATTTGAATATCCAGGAAAAGGATATCTACTGTTCCACTTCGAATCAACTCCATCGCGGGCATGATGGAGTCAAACTCTCCCAGGCATTGCAGAAAGTCCACTTCGTCTACATACTCTCTTAATCCCTTTCGGGCAAGCGGTTCGTCGTCGATGATAAGGCAGGAAAGCATTTTTTATGTTTTACGTTTTACGTAGTACGTTTTTGAGTTTAAAGTTGAGGGTTTAAAGTTTAAAGTTGAAGGTTGGTAAGTCTGCGTTCATCTGCGCAAAAATCTGCGAAAATCTGCGGGAACCTTTTTGTCCTTTGAAGTTATTGGCAGTGCAGGCATCGTTTCCCGCAGATTGGCGCAGATTATAAACGCAGATTTCCGCAGATTTTAATTTCAATTCAAACTCCACTTCCCAGCCATCCAATAAACTTAAACCTTAAACCCTAAACCTTAAACTCAAAAAGTTCCAGTTTCACTTCAAAAATCGCATCATTCTTATTGATCAACAATTGGTGTCGGTTGTGGTATAAGAGTTCCAATCGCCGTTTCACATTCTGCAAACCAATGCCGCCCGGTTCGGAACTTTTTTCTCCTGTATGGGTATTGACCACGCGCAATTGCAGCTTTTGGTCTTCCATTCCCAAATAAACTTTCAGAAAATTGGCACGACCCGGCACGCGCGACACATGCTTAAACGCATTTTCTATAAAGGGAATCAGGAGTAAGGGCTCGATATAGAAACCGCTCAGTCCCTCGCCGATCTCGAATTGAATGTCCAGTTCCTGATCTTTTCTCAATTTCTGCAACTCAAAATAACCTCTCAGAAATTGAAGTTCTTTTTCTATGGGTTGCTTATTGCCATCCGTTTCATAAAGCTGGTAGCGGAGCATTTCTGAAAACTGGTGCAGAGCCCTGCGCGCCAACTCATTTTCTTTATGAATAAGAAAATAAACCGTATTCAATGAATTAAACAGGAAATGGGGGTTGATTTGCGATTTCAGAAAATTGAGCTCCGCTTCTGCCTTTTCCCGGGCGGTTTCCGCTAAGCGCTGCTGTAGTTTGCGATAGTCGAGTACCAACTGGATGGCCACACCTGCCAGCACAAGGAAAATATGCGGAATCACATGATCATAGATCCGCTGCTTGAGGCTATGTGCCAGAAAACCCGGGCCCTGCACCCAGGTGAGTACCTGCATTTTGATCAGGCTGCTTACAACAACCATGGTTAAGAATGCAAGGGCAAAAAGCAAATACCTCCGCGTATAAAGCAAGCGTGGCAATAAGAGATAATTGCTGATATAAACCAACAAAGCCAGGTCAGCCACTTTGATGGCTGTTACCAACAAGGCAGTTTGCGTACTTGCATAATTTTCATACCGCAGAAAATACCAGATGCCAAAAACAAGTACCCAAAACAAGGCGTGGAAAATCCAGGTATTTCTTTGCATGAAGCCGGGCATAATGTGTGGCAGCGGTTTAAGAACGAGTTGTAGGAAAATGCTTTGAAGCAAAGCTAAATTTACCAAAATCCTCTCTAAAAAAACTTACACCTTCAGCTCGGGATTGCTGACAAAAGGCATTTGATCAGCAAAACCGCACTTCACGCGTAAAAGAATAGGTGGTTGGCTTTGTCCATCGCATTTTGCAGAAACAAAAGTCAGCACCATGAAAAAGAAAATCGCGAATGTTTTAATCGCCACCTGTTTCCTCTTGCCCGTATCCGCTTGTGGACAGGCTGCTATTAATACCCCTATCAATCAACCCGACCAAAAAGACAAAAAAATTGGTGGGGCCTGTGAGATCTGTGATGCCATCTATGAATGCCCCCAACCTTTTTCCAGCCTGAATGAAACCGATACCATTTCCTGTTTTAATGAGCCCGGTCCCAAACTCTATATTTCAGGCATCGTGTATCAGCCCGATGGCAAGACGCCTGCTGCAGATGTGGTCCTGTACTTCTATCATACCGATCAGAATGGCGTTTACCCTACGCGTGGCAACGAGAAGGGATTTGCCCGGCGAAACGGTTATCTGCGGGGTTGGCTCAAAACCAACGCCAAAGGTGAATACAATATTTATACCCTTCGTCCGGCCTCCTACCCCAACAGCCGCAGCCCGGCGCATATCCACCTGGTGGTTAAAGAAAAGGGCTATGAAGCCTACTGGCTCGATGATTTTCTCTTTGCCGACGACCCCTATCTCAGCAATGAACAATATCAAAGAGCGCCAAGAGGAGGCAGCGGAGTATTGAAAACTGAAAAGAAGGGAGATTTGATGGTGGCGAAGAGGGATATTGTCTTACGCAAAAACGTGAATTGAGAACGTTATACGTAGTACGTTCTACGTTTTACGTATTACGTTATTCATTTCACGAACTACCCTTTGAGTAAAACTTTAAACCTTAAACCCTAAACTCTAAACCCAAAAAAACGTAATACGTATTACGTATAACGTACTACGTCATCGCCCTCTTTCGTACTCCAACGGACTCACCCCATCAATTTCTTCCTCTATTTTCAGTTGCAGGATCTGGGCTACCAGGGGATATACATCCACATTGCGTAGATAGGAAAGTTTTTTGCCTGCGGGCAATTGGGGGCCCCAGGCTATAAAGCTGGCGCGCATTTCGGTAAGCATATTGTCGAATCCATGATAGCCGATTTTCTTCGATGGCGATTGACCGGTATAGAAAAAAGCGGGCGGGTTCGCTACCAGCAAAAGATCACCCAGCCTGTTGTACCGGTCATTCTCCAATCCATAATGCCATTGCGCCGGAATATCAATCGGACGATAAGTTGCATAGTCCTTTTCCAATGATTTCAGCTTTTTGTAAGCGGGCCGGATATACTTTTTCTTTTTGGCATACAATTGCAGCACCGCACTTCCGGAGGGGATCACAAATTTCGAAGTATCGATCAACGAAGGCAGATGAATCGCTTTCTCTCTTTGCGTGTTTACCATCCCGTGGTCGGAAACAAAAATATAATTCACCGGCAGCCCCAGCGAATCCACCCGGCGGCGCATTAATTCGATGGCACTGTCCACCATCAGCACGGCTTTTTTGGTTTCCGGAGAATCGAGGCCGTTGTCGTGTAAAGCATGGTCGGGTTCCGGCATGTAAAACAGGATGAGGTGGGGCCTTTTTTCAGCAGGCAGGCTCAGCCAATCCACCAGCACCTGCACCCGCTCTTCCAGGGTATAATGGGTGTTGTAATAATACCAGTAGGTGGGCCTGATGCCCTGCACCGCTGCTTCGGATCCCACCCAGAAAAAACTGGCGCTGAGCATTTGCTGCTTCTCGGCCAGCACCCACAGTGGTGTACCGCCATACCAACTGCTGTCCTGCACTTTGTTCCGGTTATGCATCTGGTACATTTCTTTTCTCTCCTCATCATAGAAATTGTTGTTGACAATACCATGATGTAAAGGAAAGAGTCCCGTGGCCATGGAATAATGGTTGGGAAAAGTGTAGGATGGAAAGGAGGGCAACATAAATTCGGCGCTCATACCTTTTTCGCGGAGCGCAAGGAGCTGGCTGGCCTGGTATTTCTCTGCCAGATCGCTGCGGAATCCATCTGCCGAAATCAGGATCACATAAGGCTTCTCCTGTTGGGCAACACTGTTTTTTCTGCCGGGCTCCTGCTGTTGCGCAATATTGTTTTGCGCTATCGCTGCGAAGCAGGATGTCAGACATGCGAGGAACAGCATCCCTATTTTCCTGCCTGCTGTTTTAATGTGCACGATCATAGAATCATTGTGTGGCATAATCCCTTGCGCCAAAGAGTGAACTGCCTATCCGAATAAGGTTACTTCCCTTTTCCAGGGCCAGGCGATAGTCGGCACTCATGCCCATGGAAAGAATAGGCTTACCCGCCTCCCGATCAAAATGTTCCTGGTACCTGTCAAACAAATTCCGCAGGACCGAAAACTCAGTCGCCACGATTGCCTGATCTTCTGTAAAACTCGCCATTCCCATCAGACCGCGAATGCGAACCCTGGTTAATTTATTATTATTCCGAGCCGCTGAAATTTGCTGAAAGCAATCTGTAAGTTCCGATTCGCTGAGTCCGAATTTGGTTTCTTCAGAAGCAATGTGCACCTGCAGCAGGCAATGCAATTCCCTGTTCAGTTTATCGGCCTGCTTGCCGATTTCCTCCAGCAGGCGGAAACTGTCCACTCCATGAATCAGGTACACGAAGGGCGCGATATATTTCACTTTGTTGCGCTGCAGGTGACCAATAAAGTGCCAGTGGATATCCGCGGGAAGTTGCGCGGCTTTGTCGCAAAGTTCCTGCACATAATTTTCGCCAAAATCCCGTTGCTCCTCCTGGTAAAGGGCCAGGATATCCGAAGCGGGTTTGGTTTTGGAGACGGCCACAAGCAATGCGCCTGCATCGCCAGCCTCCTTTTTGATCCGTTGGTAGGATTCGAGGTCGATTGCCATCCCGCAAAGATAAAGGGTTGAGCTTTGGCCCTATGCTGCCTGCATTAACAAATAGCCTTTGAATTATTTCAGAATGGTACGGCTGATAACAATCCGCTGCACTTCGCTGGTACCTTCGTATATCTGCGTAATTTTCGCGTCGCGCATCAGTCGCTCCACATGATACTCTTTTACAAAACCATAGCCACCATGGATCTGCACGGCTTCAATCGCCGTCCACATAGCGGTTTCCGATGAAAAGACTTTTGCCATCGAGGAACTGAGGGTGTAATCAATCCTGTTGTCTTTTTCCCAGGCCGCTTTGAGGCAAAGCAAACGCGATGCTTCAATTTTTGTGGCCATATCGGCCAGTTTGAAAGCGATGGCCTGGTGGTTCATAATTTCGGTTCCGAATGCTTTGCGTGTTTTGGAATAATCCCTGGCCAGTTCAAAAGCGCCGCTGGCGATACCCAGCGCCTGCGCAGCAATACCGATGCGACCACCGGCCAGGGTTTTCATCGCGAATTTGAATCCAAAACCATCTTCACCTATGCGGTTTTCTTTGGGAACTTTTACGTCGGTAAACATCACGGTATGCGTATCGCTGCCACGGATACCCAGTTTATTTTCTTTGGCCGCAACGGTAACGCCGGGCCATGCTTTTTCCACAATAAATGCATTGATTCCTTTCGAGCCTTTGGCCGGATCGGTTTGCGCGATCACCAGGTACACTGAAGCGGTGCCTCCGTTGGTGATCCAGTTTTTGGTACCATTCAACAGATAATAATCGCCTTTATCTTCAGCGGTAGTCCGTTGCGATGTAGCATCGCTGCCCGCTTCCGGCTCGCTGAGCATAAAGGCGCCAATATACAGGTCACCGTCTTTTCTTCCCTGCGCCAGGGGCCTCAGGTATTTTTGCTTTTGTTCTTCCGATCCATATTCCTGCAGGCCATAACAAACCAGGCTATTGTTCACACTCATGCACACGCTGGTGCTGGCATCCACTTTCGAAATTTCTTCCATGGCCAGCACATAGCTCACGGTATCCATTCCCGCTCCCCCATAGTCCGGGCTGACCATCATTCCCATAAAACCCAGCTCCGCCAGTTTCATTATCTGTTCTTTCGGAAACTGTTGCTTTTCATCCCTTTCAATAACGCCGGGCAGGCATTCATTTTTGGCAAAATCGCGAGCAGCCTGCTGTATCATCTTTTGTTCTTCGGTCAGTTCAAATAGCATATACTATTAATATTAATAAACGTTAGTTTAGGGAGCAAAGATAGATGAAAAACGTGAGGCGTGAGGCGTGAATCGTGAGGCGTGAGGCGTGAATCGTGAATCGTGAGGCGTGAATCGTGAGGCATGAGGCGTCAAATGGGCCTGAGGAGTTCTCGAATAGCAAAAGTCCAAAATTAATCGCTTATATAATACCATACAGGAAATGATCGTGCAATTAATCATACAATTATTTACAGCGCCCGACTCACGCCTCACGCTTCACGTCTCACGTTTTTCATCTATCTTTGCCCCGCAATTTATACAGAATCATTGCGCTCCGAGGTATGAAAAAGATCCACATTGTGCTGTTGCTGCTGATTGCCGGTTCCATCGCCTTCCTGATTTCTTATATGCAGAACACCAGCACTTACGACACCGTAGATACGGCCAAATCCAAACCGGGAAAATATGTGCACCTGATGGCCCGCTGGGATAAATCGCAACCGCTGGAATATGATGCCTTAAAAGATCCCAACTTTTTGAGCTTTACGGCTGTTGACACGCTGGGGCAAACCGTGAAAGTGGTTTACCATAATCCCAAACCTGAAAATTTTGAGATCAGCGAACGACTGGTGCTGAAAGGCAAATACAACGAAGGTGTTTTTCACTGCGATAATATCCAGACCAAATGCCCTTCCAAATACAAGGAAGATCAGGCCAATCAGCAAAAAGCGATTGAAAGCGCCACAAGCCCCGCTTCCTACTGATCTGCAAAACGAAAAAGTCTGTCCCGATGACCGGCAGCCGATTTCGAAAAGCGATCAAAGGTCATCGAACCTAATTTATTTATCGGCATGAATTACCAGGGCGAGAATCTCCTTCCGGGTCAGTTGGGTCACTTTTTTATTGTGCTTTCATTCGTGGCATCGCTGGTCGCAACTATTGCTTATTACCAATCATCAGTTAAATCGTTTGGACTTTCTGCCGATCCCTGGAAAAAGCTGGCCCGAGCTGCCTTTGTGGTAGAAGCCCTTTCTGTTTTTTCCATCTTCGCCCTCATATTTTATATCAATTCCAATCACCTTTTTGAATACAAATATGCCTGGCAACACAGCAGCAAATCGCTGGAGAACAAATACCTGTTGGCCGGCATTTGGGAAGGCCAGGAAGGAAGTTTCCTGCTCTGGTCGATCTGGCATTCGGTTCTGGGATTGATACTTCTTGGACGTGGTGGCAAATGGGAAGCTCCCGTAATGACTTTTGTGAGTTTTGCACAGGTCATTCTCGCCAGCATGATCATGGGCCTGTATATCGGCGATGTACAGATCGGCTCCAATCCTTTCATTCTCTTACGCGAATCGGGTCTGCTCGACAATGCGCCCGGTATGCACGTAAACTTTGATTTATCGGCCCCCATCCGTCCCGATTACCTGATGACTATTACGGATGGTAATGACCTTAACCCCCTGCTGCAGAATTACTGGATGGTGATCCACCCTCCTTTCCTGTTTTTGGGTTTTGCGGCAACGATCATTCCTTTTGCTTTCGCGGTAGCCGGCTTGTGGAAGGGCGGTAGTGGTGAATGGACCAAAGCTGCCCTCCCCTGGAGTTTGTTTGCCCTGGCCTCTTTGGGAGTGGGCATCATGATGGGTGCCGCCTGGGCCTATGAGTCGCTCACTTTTGGTGGCTACTGGGCATGGGATCCGGTGGAAAACGCTTCCCTGGTACCCTGGTTGATACTGGTAGCGGGTGTACATACCCTGCTGATCTATAAACATACCGGGTTGTCACTCCGCGCAACAGCGCTTTTCCTGATCCTGCAATTCTTCTTCATTCTATATTCCACCTTCCTTACGCGAAGTGGCGTTTTGGGTGAAGCATCGGTGCATTCATTCACCGACCTGGGTATGAATAAGCAACTCTACCTGCTGCTATATCTCTTCACCTGGCCGATGGCCGCATTGTCGGCGTCAACAACACGTCGGCGGTTGACGATTGGCATCCTGGCCCTGGGGCTACTTTTGCTCACCTGGTATTGTGGTTATAAGAATTTCAGTCTGTTTGATAAGCCATTGGCTCCCATACTCGCATTTCTGAGCGTGCTGGGAGGTATCGCGGCCATTGTGGTGCAAATCCTGCAAAAAATTCCGGGCAACGATAAAGAGGAAAGTGGCAGCTCGCGCGAGTTCTGGATGTTTATCGGCTCCCTGATTTTCTTTTTCTCGGCCATCATCATCACTTTTATTACCTCCCTCCCGGTATTTAATAAAGTGCTGGACCTGCAAAGGGCCGCGCAGGAAGAGCAGGAATTTCTCTATAATCGTATTCATATTTTCATCGCGATCATCCTGGCCGGACTTACGGCCATTACCCAATATTTCCGCTATAAGGATACACCGGGACGCATACTTCGCAAAAAATTGCTGGTACCAACCGTAATCGGCCTGGTCCTGGGCATTTTGCTTGTAATTTTTGGCAATATCAACTATGATAAACAAGGACCCGCTTTCCTGGGAGCCATTTGGCTGGCCGTAATAGCGAGCGTGTACGCCATTGTCGCTAACGGCATGTATATCTGGTCGGGAATCAAAGGTAAACTCCTGCTTTCGGGGGGTTCGGTTGCACACGTAGGCTTTGGGCTGGTGCTGCTGGGCATTTTACTTTCTTCCGGCAAAAAAGAAATCCTGAGTGTGAATACCAGCGGTATTCCCATCAATTTTGGAACGGAGAGCAAGGAAAAAACCGGCGAAAACCTCACCCTGGTGCGGGGTCGTGCCACGCCCATGGGCAAATACGATGTTACCTATATCGGCGATTCAGCGCATCCCAAAAAGGAACAATGGTATTATCAAATCCATTTCAAGAGCCGTGAGGATGCTGAGGAGTTCACGCTCTGGCCCAACGCATTCGTGAACTATAAGGGTAATGAGGGCCTGATGGCCAATCCTGATTCGCGTCACTATCTTACGCATGATGTATTCACCTATGTATCGGCCCTACCCAATCCCGATAAGATGAAAGACACGGTGAGTTTTTCCAGCTATACCCGTAAACCAGGCGATAGTATTTTCTATTCGCGCGGATTTGTGATACTGGAATCGGTGGATGTTGTGGACAGCATTCCCGTACAAGGATTTGTGCAGGGTGACTCAGCCGCCCTGGCCAGGCTGAAGGTTCATTCCATGAACAAAACCAGCTATAGTTCGCAACCCATTATGCTGAGCAGAAGGGGCGTGAATATTTCGCTGCCCGATACGGTAATGTCGGAATCCCTGATCCTGCGCCTGCAGAAAGTGCTGCCCGATGGATCAGTAGAAATTGGCGTGAAGGAATCTGACGCGATACTGCAATGGGTAACCCTGAAAGCCTATAAGTTCCCCTGGATACTCGTACTCTGGCTTGGAATTATTATCACGGCGGTGGGTATCCTGATCAGTATGGTATCGCGGATATTGCAGAATAACCGGCAAAAACTGCGAGCGGTAAGCTGATTTTCACAGTTTCGAAACAGCTTTATCACTCCCTTTCCTGTCTTTTTGAAGTATAGGCCTTTTGGCGTATTTTAGGAGACCATATGGTACGCAACCCGCTAAAAACTATTTGTTTGTTGCTGGCTCTTCAAGGGGCAGGCTCATCTGTTGCCTGGTCGCAGATTGACCCGGTGGTTGCACCCGACACCCTCCCACCCATGCCTTCCTTTGCCGAACGTTCTGCAAAATGGGGCCCCAACGATACCATCATTACGGCTGCCGTTTGGTATAACCTGGAGATGCTGAGCGCCAGGGAGGAAGAGAATGTGTGGATCTCAAAACTTTCGCCCCGCAAACTCGAAAAATACAAGCGCGAATATAATCGCCTGCGCAACGCGGTTTATGTTACATACCCCTATGCCCGTATCGCCGGCAGTACCATCAACGATATCAACGAAAAGCTGGCCGGCATCACCGATAAAAAAGAAAGAAAAAAATATATCAAGAGCCGGGAAAAAGAATTGAAAGAACAGTTCAGCGAACCCTTATCGCAGCTCTCCGTTTACCAGGGCCGCGTGCTGATGAAACTCATCAACCGGCAAACAGGAAATAACTGTTATGCCATCATCAAAGAATACAAGGGCGGGTTCAATGCCCGTGCCTATCAAACTGTAGCCTTCTTTTTTGGCAGCAACCTAAAGCAGGACTACGACCTGAATGATAAAACAGACCGGCAGATTGAAAACTTTGTGAACGAAATAGACGGAGCGTGGTATGGAAACCCGCATAGAATTCGGTGATTTGTTTATTTGTGAATTTGGTGAATGGTTTAGAGTTTAGGGTTTAAGGTTTAAGGTTTAATGAATGTGCTTGTTTTGGTTTGAATACATAAAGAATTTGTTGAATCAGACACTTGGGAAAACAAAATGATATTGGAGAAATTAGTACACCCATTACCAATTTTACCTTAAACCATATACCTTAAACTCTAAACCCTAAACCCTAAACCAACGTAAAACGTAATACGTAAAACGTAAAACATAATGAAACTCGACCTTCTCGCCATTGGCGTTCATCCCGACGATGTGGAACTGGGTTGCTCCGGCACTTTGATCAATGAAATAAAGAATGGTAAAAAAGCAGGTATTGTGGACCTTACGCAGGGTGAACTGGGCAGCCGGGGCACCATTGAAACCCGGTATGCGGAAGCGGCGAGAGCTGCCGAAATCATTGGGGTCTCGGTTCGGGAAAACCTGAAAATGCGGGATGGTTTTTTTCGGAACGATGAAGCGCATCAACTCGAATTGATTCGCGTAATTCGTCGCTATCGTCCTGAAGTTGTCATAGGCAACATTCTCAAAGACCGGCACCCTGATCATGGAAGAGCCGGCCAATTGATCAGCGACGCCTGTTTTCTTTCCGGATTGCGCCGGATTGAAACCACCGATTCCGATGGCAAAGTCCAGGAAAAATGGCGACCAAAATATTATCTGCAATACCTGCAGGACTGGTATCATGAGCCTGATTTCCTGGTCGACATCAGCGAGGTATTTGAGCAAAGGATGGATTCCATTAAAGCATATTCCACGCAGTTCAACAGTGCTTCGGAGGCCGATGGTCCGCAAACTTATATTTCCACTCCCGACTTTCTCGAAAGCGTGATAGCGCGTGCCAGAATGCTGGGCAAGCGAATTGGCGTGAAATATGCGGAAGGTTTTGTGACCGAAAAAAAGATCGGCATCCGCAATCTGGATGCCCTGGTGCTGAATGAAACTTAAACGCACCGGGTCTTGTTTAATAAGATAGCAGCATCATATACAAATGATTAAACAGAAAGTTGACAAACAGCCGTTTTGTTAAACCACTGTCATTTGGGGAGAAAATCAGGATTTTACACTAATTTTTAACCTACCTTTACGCAATTATCAAATTCTCAAGTACTAACCCCTCTCTCGTTCATGAATATTCCCAAGTTTACCAGCGTTCCGCAATCATTTCACGGTGAGTTAAAAAGGCGGATCAGCGAGTATTTCCAGCAGGTAGGCAAGTCGCCTACCGGTAATTTCAGCCTCTTCTTCAAGGCTATCATCCTTGTTGTGAGTTTCCTGGCTGTTTACATTCACCTGGTGTTTTTTACTCCGCCTACAATTTGGGCGATCGTAGAATGCCTGGTGCTGGGTGGCCTTACTGCCGCCATCGGTTTTAATGTGATGCATGATGGTGCACACGGAAGTTTCAGCAAGTATAAATGGGTCAACGACCTGGCCGCGCTTTCTGTGAATTTCCTGGGCGCGAATAATTTCATGTGGAAGACCAAACACAACGTAATTCACCACGCTTATACGAATATTGATGGCGTGGATGATGATATTGACGCCAAACCCATCCTTCGCCTTTGCGAAACACAGAAGCATTATAAAATGCACCGCTACCAGCACTTATACTTCTGGGCGGCTTATTCCCTGCTCTATCTGTGGTGGGTATTCGTAACAGATTATAAAAAATATTTCCTGAAAAGAATTGGCCCGATGCCCCTGAAGAAAATGACGCCGATGGATCATATTTCTTTCTGGTCATTCAAAGTATTGCACCTGGGTCTCTTTGTTTTCCTGCCCATTTATACGGTTGGGTTTACACCCTGGCTGATCGGCTTCCTGATTTATGGCCTCTTCGCGGGCTTTGTATTGAGCATTGTTTTCCAATTGGCACATACGGTGGAGCATACCCATTTCCCCCAGCCCAACGAAGGCACGGGTAGAATGGAAGACGAGTGGGCTATTCACCAATTGAAGACCACCGCCAATTTCGCCACCCGCAACAAGCTGGTAAGTTGGTTTGTAGGTGGACTAAATTTCCAGGTAGAACACCATTTATTCCCCAAAATCTCCCATATCCATTACCCGGCTATCAGCAAGATCATCAAGCGTGCCTGTGAGGAATATGGTATTACCTATATTGAATATCCCCGCGTGCGCATGGCAGTGGCGTCGCATGTTTCGTTTTTGCGGCAAATGGGGAAGAAATGAGGATTAAAGTTATAAGTTGTAAGTTTTAAGTGATAAGTGGAGAATAGGCAGATTTGTGAATTTGTTTATTTGGATATTTGTCTGCTTGCTGAATTGTAAGCCTTTTTAATTCTTTTAGACAAATTCCCAAATCCCCCCTACTTCCAACTTACAACTTACTACTTACTACTTACAACTTACTACTTACAACTCTCTTACTCTATAAAGATTCCCGATGAAGAAAATTCGCGTTGGACTGGTACAGATGAGCTGTACCGCAGATAAGGATGCCAATTTGCAGAAGGCTATGGATAAAGTGCGAGAGGCGGCGGCGAAGGGTGCGCAGATAGTTTGCCTGCAGGAGTTGTTTACCTCACTGTATTTCTGCGATGTGGAAGATTATGAGAATTTCAAATTGGCTGAACCCATACCGGGACCCTCTTCCGAAGCGCTGGGCAAACTGGCGGGCGAGCTGGGCGTAGTGATTATTGCTTCGCTTTTTGAGAAGAGAACCGAAGGGCTCTACCACAATACCACGGCCGTACTGGATGCCGATGGCAG
The DNA here is from genome assembly GCA_044463125.1 of Terrimonas ferruginea. Taxonomy (GTDB): domain Bacteria; phylum Bacteroidota; class Bacteroidia; order Chitinophagales; family Chitinophagaceae; genus CAYMZZ01. The sequence goes on along the minus strand of JBIQMS010000017.1, from coordinate 50,974 downwards.
CTACCTGGGCAAGTACCGGAAAATGCATATACCGGATGACCCCGCCTATTATGAAAAATTCTACTTCACACCGGGCGACCTGGGTTATAAGGTTTTCAAAACAAAATTTGGTACCGTCGGGGTGCTGATCTGCTGGGATCAATGGTACCCGGAAGCGGCCCGCATTACCAGCCTCATGGGGGCTGAAATTCTTTTCTACCCCACAGCTATTGGCTGGGCTACCAGCCAGGATGAAGCTACCAACACCGAACAATACAATGCCTGGCAAACCATACAGCGCAGCCATGCCGTAGCCAACGGGCTGCATGTCGTTAGCGTCAACAGGGTTGGATTTGAGCAGGATGGCGCTATGAAATTCTGGGGAGGGTCTTTTATCAGCAACCCCTTTGGCAGCCTGCTGTACAAAGCATCGCACGACGAAGAAGAGGTACACGTGCAGGAACTGGACATCTCATTGTCGGACCGTTATCGCACACACTGGCCCTTTTTGCGCGACAGAAGGATAGACTCCTATCAACCCATTACCAAACGTTTTATCGACGAATAAGGCCGATCTTCGTCTCCTCATTTCATTCTATCATGAGCAAGCAAAGCATCCCCACTGGAGCACCCGGCGAGCTGGGCTATTATTTTCCTGCGGAATTTGCCCCGCACGAAGCCACCTGGCTGAGTTGGCCCCATAAGGAAGCCAGTTGGCCGGGAAAGATTGAAGCCATCTACCCCTTTTATTCCACTTTTGTAAAAGAGCTTACGCGAGGTGAACAGGTACGCATCAATGTGGTGGATGATGCGATGAAACAGTCGGCAATTAAGCATTTACAGAACGCGGGAGTAAACCTTGAAAAAGTATCCTTTTACCTCCATCCAACCAACGATGCCTGGTGCCGCGACCATGGACCGGCCTTTCTTATAAAGCCCGGCGCAGAAATACCCAAAGTAATTGTTGACTGGGGCTATAATGCCTGGGGAGGCAAATACCCTCCTTTTGATCTGGATGATAAGGTCCCTTCCTTAATCGGCCATCATTTCAATATTCCGGTATTTCATCCGGGTATTGTAATGGAAGGCGGATCGGTGGAATTTAATGGCAAGGATACCCTTCTCACTTCTACGGCCTGCCTGCTCAACCCCAATCGCAATCCTCACCTGAACCAGGATCAGATTGAACAATATCTGCGTAGCTACTATGGCGTGGAACAAATACTTTGGGTGGATGAAGGCATTGTTGGCGACGACACCGACGGCCATATCGACGATACGGTTCGTTTCGTGAATGAAGATACCGTACTCACGGTTGTGGAAGAAAACAAGGGCGATGAAAACTACGAACTGTTGCAGCATAACCTGAGGCAACTGAAACAAATGCGTTTGCTGAATGGTAAGCAGCTCAATATAGTGGAATTGCCTATGCCGGCGCCTGTTATCTGGGATGACCAGCGTTTGCCCGCATCTTATGCCAACTTTTATATCGCCAACCAATCTGTAATAGTGCCCACATACCGTTGCCAAGCGGACGAAATAGCACTGCAAATCATACAGGATTGTTTCCCAGACCGGGAAGTGAAGGGGATTGACTCTACAGAAATCATCTGGGGCCTGGGTAGCTTTCACTGCCTGAGCCAGCAGGAGCCTTCGGTGCCGGCCTGAAAAGAATAGAACTCTTCTTATTGAAAATCAATCAGGTAAACATATTTTGGACCAGTCTTTCAGACCCCTGCAGGAAGTTGATCGCAAGCAGCATGCCCGACCTCCGGAGTTCCGCAATAAGCGCTAACTTGCACTGTTTTTGAATATAGAAAAATGGTAGATCTCGAGAATTACGACCCGAATGCCGTCAGCAATCCCAACAACAACATATTTGGATTGCCTACTTCGGAAGAAGACGCCCGCCTGGTGATTGTGCCTGTGCCCTGGGAAGTAACGGTAAGCTATGGTGCCGGCACCGCACGTGCACCCGAAAGCATTTTCCGCGCCGCCCTGCAGGTGGATTTGTTTGATCCGGATGTGCCTGAAGGCTGGAAGCAGGGTTATTATATGCGGCCCTGCGATCGCAAGCTGCTTATGAAGAGCGATTATCTCCGTAAAGAAGCCGAACTTTTTATAGACTATATAGCGCAGGGAGAAGAAGTGGCCGCCAACCAGTTTATGTGCCGAACGGTGAAGGAAGTGAATGAAGGTGGGCACTATCTCAACGCCTGGGTGTATGATCAAACAAAAGTTTTGCTGCAAAAGGATAAACTGGTAGCCGTGCTGGGCGGCGATCACAGTGTGCCACTGGGATTCATGAAAGCCATCGCTGAGAAGCATGGCGAATTTGGCATCCTGCAGATTGATGCCCATTGCGATTTGCGCGAAGCTTATGAGGGTTTCAATTATTCGCATGCAAGCATCATGTACAATGCGCTCGAAGAAATACCCAATATACAACGGCTGGTGCAGGTAGGCGTAAGGGATTATAGCGGCGATGAGTGGGATTATATCCGCAACAGCAACTACAGGATTATTACATATTTTGACAAGGAGATCAAAACCCGGCTATTTGAAGGCGATACCTGGCGTCATATTGCGGAAGAGATCGTGAGCAAATTGCCAGAGAAAGTTTATATCAGTTTTGATATCGATGGGCTCGACCGCAAACTTTGTCCGCACACCGGCACCCCGGTTCCGGGCGGGTTTGAGGCCGAAGAGGTTTTTTTCCTGATGAAAAAAATCGTGGAAAGTGGTCGACGCATAATTGGATTTGACCTATGTGAAGTGGGCATTAATTCGGATAACGACTGGAATGCGAATGTGGGTGCAAGGGTTTTGCTGAAGCTTTGCAACCTGCTTATCGCCAGCAATCCGGAAACGAAGCCCTGACATATACAGCTCATGGAAGTATTTGCCATCCCCATAAAAAAGGAACGTAGCCGCCCATATCGGCTACTCGCATGGCTGATTTTGGCCATCAACTTTCTTTTCTTTGGAATGTTGGCGGCAAAAACCCGTATGCCTTTGGTGCTGATAAGCCTGGGCGTTTCACTCCTGCTCCTCGCGAGCTGGAGTTTTTTGCGGCAGCGCGGCATGTTGAAAGCAACAATAACTACCCAGGCAATGGCCCTGCTCCTGGTGCTGGCCATGCACCTTTTAACCGGTTATTGGTGGGCCGCCCTGGCCATGATTGCCCTGGCCTGGCTATATAACCTGGCTATGCGCCCCCTCGTTGTGCAGGTGACACATGAACGCATTGAGTATCCCTCTTTGCCCAGGCGCCGCATTGGTTGGCAGGAATTGAACAACCTGGTCTTGCGTGATGGCATCTTAACGGTTGATTTCCGCAACAACAGACTGGCGCAATTGAATGTAGCGGAAAATGCGAACGACAACACCGGCTGGGATGAAGAAACATTTAACCAGTTCTGCCGGAACCGGCTGGCCGCCATCCGGCAACAAAATGACAAATGATGAAGCCCTTAACACATAGCCCTTTTGTACTTTATTCCGACGGGAAGGGAAATATTTTTGAAGACCAGACGCTTTATGTAACCGGAAGAAGTGGTTGGGATGCAGTGCCTGTTCCGGAAGACGAATGGATTCTCCTGCCGGATGGCGGCTCTCTTTATGAATTGCCGGGTCGTCGCGGCATTGGTATTGATGTGGTGACGGGAGAAATGCGTTTATGTGAAAAAGGATGGGCTGTTGCAGCTTTTATTCCGCCTGCGCATACCGGTTTTTATTTAGCGGCCTATGAAACTGCTCCGGATGCGCCCACCCTACCCCTGTTTTGCTACACAGCCGCGGGTTGGTACAACGAACAGTTTTATGTACCGGCCACCCGAATAGAACCCGATATCCGCCAGGATTGCGCGGGTTATGACCAGCGCAAAGTGGAAAGCGGGGTAAAGCAATTGACGGAAGTGTATCCGCATAACCGGCTGGTTCAGCATCTTGCCAATAATTGCGCCCTCACCTATCAATGCCCGGCCGCCCGAAATTATTTCCTGGGCCGTTGGGAATGTCCCATTCCCGTATCGCCCGCCTGCAATGCCAACTGTGTGGGATGCATTTCGCTGCAGCCCGATGAGGAACCCATCGTTTCAACACAGGATCGTCTGCAGTTTAAACCCAGCGCGGAAGAAATAGTGGAGTACACGGTCCCTCATCTGGAGCAGGCCCCCTATCCCATTGTGAGTTTTGGCCAGGGTTGCGAAGGCGAACCCTTATTGATGTGGGAAACCATCCGCGAAGCGATTATAGAAATCCGCAAACATACGCCCAGAGGCAGTATCAATATCAATACCAATGGGTCGCGGCCTGATGCGGTACGCCAGCTTTGTGAAGCAGGACTCGATTCCATTCGGGTAAGCACCAATTCGGCCAGGCCCGAAATCTATATGCCCTATTACCGGCCCAACAACTATGTTTTTGACGACATAGTGGAAAGCCTGAAAATTGTGAATGAGTTTGGCGGCTGGACCTCCATCAATTATTTTGTTTTTCCCGGCATGACCGATAGCGTTGCGGAATATGAAGCCTTGCGGAAACTTATTCGTGAAACGGGGCTTAAGATGATACAATGGAGGAATTTCAATATTGATCCCGACTGGTACCTGGGAAAAATAGGTGTGGTGGATACTGGCGAATGTATCGGGGTAAAGCAATTAAAGGAACTACTCAGGGAAGAATTTCCCGATCTTCGATATGGCTATTTCAATCCACCAATGGAGCGCATAAAGGGGGATTTCGCAAGGGATTTCGCGCATTAATTTTCGCTAGCGAAAATTAATTTTATCGCTGGAAGGATTTTCTGCAGCTTTCTTTCACATTTTAACAATTCAGCAACGTTGGATTCCTCAATGCGCACGTCATTTGCACGTTAATACACAGGTGTGTATAAACCCGGCTTGTGTGCCCGGGTCTTAAAGGATATATTTGTATGAACAACGCAATAACCATGTCGGCTCAACTGGAATCGAAATATCGTTCGCAGGCGATGCTTATCACAGCAGGCATCAGTGCAATAATGGTTATCCTCATGTTTCTGTTGAAATGGGGTTTACCCAAAATTGTGCCGCCGGAACCTGAACTTGGTGTATTGGTGGAAATGAATATCCCCGAAGAGGAGATGCTGACATCTCCCGTTAGTGGTGGCGGTGGTGGTGGTAACCCGGTACAATCTGCAGGTCCTGCCGGTGCAGCACCTTATTCTCCACCTCCTCCTGGCACGGACGATGATGCCCGGGATGTGGAGGAAAGCGATGACAAAACGGAACCCGCCATCCTGAAGCCTGATGTGGCCAAGCCCGACGCGAAAAAGCTCAACGAAAATAAATCGCCGATCAAGAAGGAAGTAGTGAAGGATCCTCCCCCTCCGGCACCTCCCAAACCCAAAGCAACCCTTGGTAGAACCGTTTCCGGGAGTGGTACGGGTGGTGGCGCCGCTACCGATTATGATCGCAGTGGGGGCACGGGCACCGGCTATGGTGTAGGTAATGGCAGCGGTACAGGCGGCGGCACGGGCACCGGAGCAGGTGGTGGCAATGGCAGTGGTGTTGGCGGCGGCAACGGGCCCCGTGTAATTGGCGACAGGAGGATTGTTACCAGTTATTCCTTTACCGGCGAACTGGAGCGCAATACCGTGTATGCCGAAGTGCGGGTGAACGCGGCTGGAGTGGGCACCTTCATGGGCTTTGGCCGAAACTCTACCACCACTACATCCCAATACCGGAACGCGATCGTGGAATATTTGAGAAAAATTCGCTTCAATAAGGCGGATCATGAATCCACAGTTACGGTAGTCTTCAACTTTAAAGTGAACGGATAAGCCCTGGCCTCTCGGTTAGCGATTTAATTTTTCCGCGAATTAATCGAATCCAAAGGCCGGGATTCGTCTTAGTTTTGCGCGGGTCCCGATAGCAGAGGGCCTCTTCGCACATGACATACGAAACAACCATCGCTTATCTGTACGAGCAATTGCCGGCATTTAGCCGGATTGGTCCCGCAGCTTATAAACCCGATCTGGGAAATACAATTGTGCTTTGCGCAGCTCTTGGCAATCCGGAAAAAGAATTCAAATCCATACATATTGCCGGTACTAATGGAAAGGGTTCCGTAAGTCATATGCTGGCCGCCATATTGCAGGAGGCTGGATATAAAACAGGGCTCTACACCTCACCCCACCTGCGCGATTTCCGGGAAAGATTCCGGATCAATGGCCAGATGATCAGCAAAGAATGGATAGTGCGTTTTGTTAAAGAAGTGAAGCCGCTGATGCTGCAAATCAAACCCAGCTTTTTCGAAATCACCGTGGCCATGGCATTCCGCTGGTTCGCGGAAGAAAAGGTAGATATCGCCGTGGTGGAAACAGGATTGGGGGGAAGACTGGATAGTACCAATGTGCTGATGCCGGAATTGTCGATTATCACCAATATTGGCTGGGACCATAGCAACCTGTTGGGAGATACGCTGGAAAAAATTGCGGGAGAAAAAGCGGGTATCATAAAAGCAGGTATACCGGTGGTGATTGGCGAAACCCTCTCTGAAACCGCTCCGGTATTTCAACGCGTGGCGAATGAGCAATCTGCCCCAATGTACCTGGCCCAGCACAAAAGGCAGGTGGTGGAATGGCGCTGGGAGTCGCATTTTTTGTGGGTGGAGCTGGCAGAGGAACATGCTACCGATCACCGGCATTATCAATTGGATTTGCCGGGACTCTACCAGACACGCAACCTGCTCACCGTCTTGGAAGCCTGTGAGCAATTGCGGCGCAAGGGATGGATCATACCAGAAGAAGCAGTGCATAACGCTCTTCGACAGGTTAAAAAAATTACGGGCCTTGCCGGACGTTGGGAGCTGATTGGGCATAAACCCGATGTAGTGCTCGATGTGGCCCACAATGAGCCGGGCATGCGAGAAGTATTGCAGCAGGTGGAGCTGATGAACTACCGGCAATTGCATATAGTAATAGGTGTTGTAAACGACAAAGACCCGTCTCGGCTCTTGCAGTTATTACCTATCGGGGCTCAATACTATTTCACGCAGGCGCATATACCACGTGCCATGCCCGTGGAAGAACTGAAATCAAAAGCAACAGAATTGGGATTGAAAGGTGAGCCATTCAACAATGTGAACCTGGCCCTGAAAGCAGCCCGCGATAGAGCGAAAGCGGATGACCTGGTTCTGGTTTGCGGTAGCATCTTCCTCGTGGCGGAAGTGAATAGCTAGTAGTAACCCAACTTTTTCAGTGCAAAAAAAATACAGGAGGCGTGCATCGACTGGATAATCAGGTTGCCCTCCAGTAAGGCTTTCAAATCCTCTATGCTGATCAGCTCCAGACTGATTTCCTCATTATGATCCAGTTGCTGCGCCCCTACGCGTTCACCACCTGTGGCGAGAAACATGTGCATCAGGTTGTTGTTGGTAGAGGGGTTGGCAGATATTTTGCCCAGGTATTGAAACTGCTCAAACTCATAACCCGTTTCTTCCAGTAACTCGCGGCTGATGGCTGCTTCCAGGTTTTCGTCGGTATCATCCACACAACCGCCGGGTATTTCCAGGCATACTTCACCCAAAGCATGCCGGTACTGTCGCTCCATGATCACCTTGCCCTCCCGAGTGATGGCTACCGCTGTAACCCAGGTAGGAAATTCGTAAACGTAGTAAGGATCGACTATTTTTCCCAAAGGCGTCTCGCAGCGATCACGTCGCACTTTGAACCATAAGTCCTGGAAAAGGTAGTCGGATTTGAGTATACGCCAGTGCATGGGGAGTTGTAGGTTATAAGTTTTAAGTTTTAGGTCCGGTATTCACCTCACTCTTATCCATACGCCAATTTCTTTTTGGTACTGAAAGAAGTAGACGACCTATTGAAAAATCACTTTTCTGCGTTCATCTGCGGATCAAATCTGCGAAAATCTGCGGGAAACTCACCAGGGCTCTGAAGCTGTTGCTAGTGCGGAAGCATTTCCCGCAGATTTTCGCAGATTTTGGACGCAGATTTTCGCTGATTATTTGTTACGCTAATTTTCTTCCGTTTGCTATCAATTATCTAATTTCTAACATTCCCCACCTACTCCCCACTTACTACTTACAACTTACTACTTACCACTCACCAGCCCATTCTTTCCCTCAGCCCCGTAATATGCGCCACATGGTGCTTGCCATGCCAGGCATACATGCCGAGGAGGAACCAAAGCCTTAGGGTTTTCTTGTGTTCGGGATGAAATACGGTTCGGTTATTCCATTCATCGTCCGTCACGTATTTGAGCGCCTCAAACCAACGTGCATGCAACGCATGCAGTAAGGTCAGCGATATATTGATGGGCAGTTTTTCCACGTCGTGCAGCTGGGCCCATAACCCTTCTTCATAGGTCTTGATGGTGGGATTATCTTCCGTAAGTGCCAGTTTAAACCGGCAATAGGCATTGATATGCGAGTCGGCAATATGGTGCACCAATTGATGGACGGTCCATCCGCCTTCCCGGTAGGGAGTATGCAATTGCGACTCATCTAGATTGAGTAGTGCATTCTCCAGCACAACCGGCAGAAATTTGATATCCGCCAGCCATTCCACTTTCTGATCAATGGAAAATGGTTTGGGCTCATATTTTCCGATGGGGTATCGGGCATCAATTACGGTGGGCATATGCTCATTATTTTAGGAAACAATATTCAACAGTTCCACTTCAAAAAGCAGGGTGGCTCCTCCCGGTATGTCGGAACCGGCACCTCTGTCGCCATAAGCATAGTCCGACGGAATCCAGATACGCCAATGGCTGCCTTCGCGCATAAGTGGAATAACCAGTTGCCAGCCTTTGATCAGTGAACGCAGGGGAGCTGTAAATGGCTCATTGCGACGGAAACTGCTATCGAATTCTTTTCCATCAAGCAGGGCACCCCGATAATGGGCGCGAACGGTGGCATTTGGCGCGGGCTGCGCTCCGGTTCCTTCCTTCAAAATTTCATATTGAATGCCTTCCGGCAAGCTAATGATACCCGGCTTCCGGCCATTCTCCTCCAGGAAAGCGGCGCCTGCTTTCTTCTGCGCTTCTACTTTGTTTTCGAGAAATGATTTGAGTTTGTTCTGTAAGCTCATAAGAATTTCATACGATTTTTGATAATCACTATTAGTGCACAACTTTACTCTTCGCGAAGCGAGTGCCCGGTAAGATCTATGAAAACGTCTTCCAGGTTGGCCATCTTCATTTCTTTGGGCCGCTCAAAACCTTTAGCCACCAGGTTGTCGATGAGTTGATCGGGACTGTCGAGCGCGACAATCCGACCCGCATCAATAATGGCTATACGATCACAAAGGTATTCCGCCTCATCCATGTAATGGGTAGTGATGATGACCGTGGTTCCTTTATCGCGTATCTGCCGGATCAGTTCCCACAGACTTCTTCTGGCCTGCGGGTCGAGACCAGTTGTAGGTTCGTCGAGAAAGATAATTCTGGGATTGTTGATCAGGGTGGTAGCCACGGAGAAACGCTGTTTCTGCCCGCCGCTCAGGTCCTTGTATTTGGCTTTGGCTTTATCGCGCAGGTTTACGGAATCGAGTAATTCCATCGGTGCCACCTGCTTGTTGTACAATCCGGCAAAGAGTTCGATGAGCTGCAGCAGGTTCAGTCCGGGATAATACCCACTGCTCTGCAGTTGCACGCCAATGATCTTTTTGATTTCACCGGGCTGTTTGTCGAGGTCAAGGCCATCTACCCAAACCTTACCGCTGGTTTTTGGGCGCAGGGTTTCAATAATTTCGAGTGTGGTGGACTTGCCCGCTCCGTTAGGCCCCAATAAGCCAAATATCTCGCCTTCCTGAACCTGAAATGAAATTCCCTTGACTGCCTCAAAGGGACCGTAATTCTTGACCAGGTTTTCCACCCGGATGATGCTATTGCCTTGCATGCAGGCAAGTTAATTAAATGCGAGCGGAGTGCCGAGGACGTTTAAGAAAATTACTCCACAAAAATCTGGGTGAAATAGATCTTGCCCTCCGCATCGGTGGCCGTGCCTACGCCTATGTATCGAAAATTACCCAGCATATTTTGGCGATGACCCGGTGAATTCTTCCATTGTTGCACTACATCCTCAGCCGTTTCAGACCCATAAGCTACGTTTTCAGCAACGGCTGAAAGCCGTGCAGATAGAAGTTTGCGCGCCTGCTTTTCACGCAACTCAAATCCCTGATGCCCAAAAGGTGTATTTCCGGAAGCCATGGCTTCACTATGCTGCCGGGCCATTTCACTTAAACCATCATGCCACTGCAGCAACTTTTTGCCGCGGCTTTTCCGGAACTGGTTAGTTTCCTTCAACACTTCTTTCTCCAGTTTTTCATCCGGTAAACTGCAGAACGAGCAGAAAATGAGCGCAATAGCGCTAAACAAAACTATGCGGGATGGGGCGAATGTTTTCATAAAAGCAAATTAGCACATCAAATGCAAAGCTTTCCATAAATCTAAAACCTATAAGGATTTTCAATCCTTATAGGTTTATAGTAAACACCTGTAAGGTCTTAAAGACCTTACAGGTGTATAGGTGAATCAGAAAAAACTTTCCAACTCATCCATCATATCCCGGCTGCCGATAAACATAGGCGTACGCTGATGCAGTTCGGTGGGCACTATGTCGAGGATACGCTGCCTTCCATTGGTGGCGCGGCCGCCTGCCACTTCCACTATAAACGCAAAGGGATTACATTCATAAAGCAGACGCAATTTGCCTTTCGGCTTATCGGTGGTTCCCGGATACATAAAAATACCGCCCTTGATCAGGTTGCGGTGCACATCCGATACCATACTGCCGATATATCGTTGGGTATAGGGGCCACCCGTTCCTTTTTCTTTTTTCTGACAGGCGGTTATATAATCCTGCACGCCCTTTTCGTAGCGAAAGAAATTGCCATGGTTCACGGAATAAATTCCGCCGAGTGGCGGGCATTTAATGTCCGGGTGACTCAGGGTAAATTCTCCGATGGAAGGATCAAGCGTAAAACCGTTTACGCCTCTCCTTGTAGCGTAAACCAGCATAGTGCTGGAGCCATAAACGATATAGCCGGCCGCTACCTGCTTCACACCGGCCTGCAAAAAGTCTTCCTTGCTGGCCAGTTCGCCCTTATCGGTAACCCTGCGGTAAATTCCGAAAATGGTACCGATGGAAACGTTTACATCTATATTCCCGCTGCCATCCAGCGGATCAAAAAGGCATACGTATTTGGAGTTGCGGCTCACGGCATCATCAAATGCTACATAGTCATCCAGCTCTTCGGAAGCGATTCCGGCACAGCTAATGCCATGCCGCAGCACACCCATGAACTGATCATTGGCGAATACATCTAGCTTCTTTACATCTTCGCCCTGTACATTGATGCTCCCAGCATCGCCGAGAATATCCACCAGCCCGGCTTTATTTACTTCCACGTTCACGCGCTTGGCGGCAAGGCCCAGGTCGCGAAGCAGGTTGCTGAGCTCACCGGTGGCATGGGGAAAATCTCGTAATTGCTGGATGGTGAACTCATCCAGGGTCAGGATCTTTCGGTTAAATGGCATTGCAGTTGGTAGTTAATACGAACAAATGTATGAAAGTTCCGTTTTCGATTAAAGCCGGATTATGAAATGGATAAACAGTTTTAAGGGTGACATGATTTTCCGGATAAAGCCATATTCAATTTCCCGAAATTTGCGACATGAAAGTTTTCAAGTTTGGAGGGGCTTCCGTCAACAGCATAGAACGAATCAACAATTTGGGGCAAATACTGCGATCTTATTCGCAGGAAACCCTGCTAGTGGTGATATCGGCCATGGGCAAAACCACCAATGCCCTTGAAAAAGTAGTGGAGGCTTTTTATGCTGGCCGCAAGGAAGAAGCGCTCCAACTTTTTGACGGGGTGAAAGAAGATCATTTGAATACAGCCCGACAAATTCTTGACAAAGGCTATCTGGCATGCGAGCAGCAATTACGTGATTTTTTTACCGAAGTGGAATGGCTGCTGCACGACGATCCGCAACGTGAGTTTGATTACTATTACGACCAGGTGGTTTGCGTGGGCGAATTGATGAGTACCAGTATTATCAGTCATTATCTTCGGGAGGCGGGACAGGCTAATACCTGGCTGGATGTTCGCGACATTATGCGTACCGATGATAATTTCCGGGACGCTACGGTAGATTGGGATTTTACCAGCCGGCAGGTGCATTTGCAGATAAAACCCTTGCTGGCTCCGGGCCGTATTGTACTTACACAGGGCTATATTGGCGCTACCGATGAAAACGAAAGCACCACTTTGGGTCGTGAAGGGAGTGACTATTCAGCGGCAGTTTTTGCCAATATCCTGGATGCGGAAAGCCTAACCATCTGGAAAGATGTGGAAAGCGTGATGAATGCCGATCCGCGCCAGTTTCCAAATGCAGTGCCGCTGCACGAACTCAATTATGCCGAGGTTATTGAAATGGCCTACTATGGCGCGCAGGTCATTCACCCCAAAACCATAAAACCACTTCAAAACAAGGGCATACCACTATTTGTAAAATGCTTCCTGAAACCGGAATTGCAGGGCACCCATATCCATCACCAATCCATTCCGCAATTGCCCCCGGTTATTGTGTTAAAAGAAAACCAGGTGTTGCTCGAGATGCGGTCCCGCGATTTCTCCTTTATAGGCGAGCATCATGTAGGACATATCTACCAGTTGCTGGAAGAAATGAAACTGAAGCCCAGCCTTACCCAGAACGGCGCTATCAGCTTTCTTTGTGTACTTGATCACCATGAGGAAAAAATTCAAAAACTGGCGCTCGATGCTTCGTCTTTTGTAGATGTGCAGGTAATGAAAGGCTATTCCCTTCTTACCATCCGGCACTATACAGCGGCATTACTGGACGAAATGACAGATGGAAAAATGATTAGCCTGCAACAGCAAACGAGAGAAACCGTGCAGGTTCTTTATGCGTGATGATTGCCCGATAAGAATTACGGAATTGAAACATGCAGGCGAAATTGGCATAGCAGACAGTGGCCTTAATCAAGCCCCACTGTAACCGTCTGAATCATTTTCTTGGCGACGGGCTTGTCGTGCAAAACAGCAGGTTGCCATTGGGGCATCTGCTCCATACGCGTAATGAGCTCGTCGATAAAATCCTGGTCGTTGCTCCCTTTCAATACCTTGAAATTAACGGGAACGCCGTCTTTATCCACGATGAACTCTACCTGTACAAATATCTTATGCGTGCCGGTAGGCAGGTAGGCTATCATATCTTTTCCCAATTGGTCGAGATAAGCCATAAAGGCATCACCGCCACCCGGGAACTGTGGCCATTTATGCACAGCTTCCGCCAATTGAGGAATGGAACGTGTGCGATGCTTCACCGGCGGCTTCTTCACGGCCGGCTTATTCACATCCTTAGCCTTCCGCTTATTGTCGGCTACGCCATTCACAAAATATTCGCCCTTATCATCTACCATGATCACTGGCAGTTGACGATGTTTTTCAAAATAGTCGAAAGCATCGCCCAGCCTGTCGGTAAACTTTTTCAGGTCCGGATCGTCCTTTGTCAGGTTTTCCAGGTAATTGATACTCCTGGGCACATCGTACCGGATCGGGAAAATATGAACCGGAATATAATCCTGACCCTGGCTCTTGGCATGGGCAGCCAAAATATACAACTCATCAATCTGCTGATCGGTCAGCGGAATACAACCCACCGTTACACAACTGCCGTGGATATATATATCACCACCGGGCCTCAGAGAATCGCTGAGCACCAGATCAGATAGATTAGGATAATTAAGACCAAGAGATAGGTAATAGCTGCTGCGAGGATTAAACTCATTGATATAATAAAATCCTTCCGGCACCTGGTAGTCGCCTTCCAGGCGCTTCGGCCCCAGGGATCCCGCCAGTGCACAAACCTTATAAGTCTTGAAAAGCTGGTAATTTTCTTTATACTCATTCTTCACCCATACTTCCAGCTTGCTGTCGTACTTGAAGGAGCGTATATAAAGATATTTTGCGGGCCATTCCAGCTTGAGGGCGCTGAATTGTTTGCGAAGGGTATCTTCTTTCCGGCGAAATGATTCTTCCGGTCGGGGAAATGTTTTTTGGAAATCGATAAAGGAAGCGCCACCACGGTAGGGCTGGCTCTCGCCTGCCAGGGGCAGCAAAAATAAAAGGGTTAGTATCCGGAACAGGTTTTTCATTGTGCGGAATCTACTTATTAACGACACACTAAGATAGTATATTTTGGCTTAACTGTTAAATAGTTAGCCAATTGAAACTCATCTACTTCTCTTAAATAAAACGGCCACTGCAAGCTTTGCATGCAGTGGCCGGCATCCCTTAGGGTTATTCCATCAAAGATTACCCCTTGCTTCCTGCTCCCTTTCTATAGCTTCGAAAAGGGCCTTGAAATTACCTTTACCAAAGCTTTTGGCTCCCTTACGCTGAATGATTTCAAAGAAAAGTGTGGGCCGGTCCTGAACGGGTTTGGAGAACAATTGCAGAAGATATCCCTCATTATCGCGATCCACCAGAATTCCCAATTCTTTCAAAGGTTCCAGGTCTTCGTCAATTGTCCCTACCCTATCCAATAGATCATCATAGTAAGTAGTGGGCACTTTCAAAAATTCAACTCCACGGCTCATAAGGTCCCGAACCGTTTTTACGATATCCTTGGTGGCCAGTGCCACATGTTGCACACCTTCGCCATCATAGAAATCCAGGTATTCTTCCACCTGCGATTTTTTCTTTCCTTCCGCCGGTTCATTAATGGGAAATTTCACAAATCCATTTCCACTACTCATCACCTTACTCATCAGTGCGGAGTATTCAGTGGAAATATCTTCATCATCAAAACTGAGAATATTTTTGAAGCCCATCACATCTTCATAAAACTTCACCCAGGGGTTCATCTGGTTCCAACCCACATTGCCCACGCAATGGTCCACATAAAGCAAACCACAGTCTTTGGTCTGAAAATGCGGATTATTCCAGGCCCTGAAACCCGGCATAAAGACACCTTTGTAATTCTTACGTTCTATGAACAAGTGAATGGTATCACCATACGTATGAATGCCACTCATCACCAGCTCACCATCCTCATCCTGCATACGGGTGGGTTTCATATAGGAGCGCGCACCGCGTTTTGTTGTTTCTTCCCAGGCAAGGGTGGCATCTGGCACGCGAAGGCTGAGTGATTTCACGCCATCGCCATGTTTGTAAATATGGTCGGCGACAGGATTACCCGCCCTCAATGGCGTGGTAAGCATAAAGGTGAGTTTATGTTGACGAACCACATAGCTGGCCCGATCCTTTTGCCCGGTCTCCGGGCCGGCATAAGCCAGTGCCTGAAAACCAAAAGCGCTTATATAATAATGGGCCGCTTGCTTCGCATTACCCACATAAAATTCCACATAATCGGTTCCTTCCAAAGGAAGAAAATCGGCCTCTGTACTATGTTTGGCTGTTGATGCTGTTGTTGAATTCATATGTTGAGAGTTGAAAGTTGTAAGTTGTAAGTTTAAGGTTTAACGTTTAGGGTTTAACGTTTAGAGCATAGATCCAAATCATTAGTCCTTAAACCTTAAACCCTAAACTTTAAACCCAAAAAAAAGCGGTTGTGAAATGAATTCAGCATGAACTGTCCATGGCCAGCGTTTCCATGAGCAGGTTGAAACGCGCGCGGTAGTCGGGGAAAAGCTTATGGGCGAAGTCGGGGCGCATGGGGCAAAGGTAGGAAACGTAGTACGTTTTACGTAATACGTTTTACGTTGTACGTTTGGTCTCTGGTTTAAAGTTTTAGGTTTAGGGTTTAGAGTTGATACCCAAACATTAAACTTTAAACCCTAAACTTTAAACCCCAAAAAACGTACTACGTATTACGTAATACGTCCAACCTCTATCTTTGCCCCATGCGTAAAATCGGAATCCTCGGCGGTGGCCAGTTGGGTAGAATGTTGCTGCAGGCGGCGGCCAATTATCCAGTAGAAACTTTTGTGATGGAAAACGACCCTGAATGCCCGGCGGCCCATCTCTGTCACCATTTTACAACCGGCAATATCCGCGATTTTGATGCAGTTTACCAGTTCGGGAAGGGCCTTGACGCCCTCACCATCGAAATTGAGAATGTGAATGTGGATGCCCTGGAGAAGCTGGAGCAGGAAGGCGTAAAAATCTATCCGAAGCCTGCTGTACTTCGCACTATCAAGAATAAGATCTAGCAAAAACAATATTATCAGTCGCATGAAATCCCCACGGCTGAATTCATCATCACCCAAAACCGAGCGGAACTGGAAGCCGCCAGGGGATTTCTGCCGGCCGTACACAAACTGGGCGAAGGCGGCTATGATGGCAAAGGTGTACAAATTCTTAAAGAAGAAAAAGAGATCCCCCTTGGTTTCGACGCCCCTTCGGTGTTGGAAAAAGCGATCGACATCCAAAAAGAGATTGCCCAAATAGTTGCTGTTGACAACAATGGGCAAACGGTTCTTTACCCACCTGTGGAAATGTTGTTTGATCCCGATCTGAACCTGCTCGATTATCAGCTTTGCCCGGCGGAAATTGATACCAAAACCCTTTGGAAAGTGGAAGCAATTTCCCTGTCCGTTGTCCGGAATTTCAAATCGCCCGGCCTTTTCGCTGTAGAGCTTTTTCTCGACAAAAAGGGAGAAGTGTATGTGAACGAAACCGCACCGCGGGTACATAATAGCGGGCATCACAGCATAGAAGCCCACTACAGTTCACAGTTCGATATGCTTTGGCGGGTGATGCTCGATTATCCATTGGGCAACACGGAAGCCATTCTTCCATCCATTATGATCAATATCATTGGAGCCCCAGGCCATAGCGGGCCGGTTAAATACGAAGGACTGGAAGAAACCCTGAAAGTAGTCAATGCCTTTGTGCACCTCTATGGGAAAAAAGAAACCAAACCCGGCCGTAAAATGGGGCACGTAACGGTCCTTAGCAAAGACAAGCAGGATTTATTGCATAAGTCGAATAAGATAAAGCGATTGTTACTACCTAAATCGTAATACGTTATACGTAATACGTAATACGTAGTACGTAAATTTAGGGTTTAAGGTTTAATGTTTAATGTTTAAACTTTAAACTCTAAACCTTAAACAAAAAAACGTACAACGTATTACGTACAACGTATTACGCCGTTACGCCGCTCATCCTTCCAATACACCACTCATCCCTCCAAACTTTCGGCGCGCATGGATGTTAAAGTCCTGGCGTCCAATAGCTGCCTTTGCCTTCCAGTTCCTAACTTTGCGTTCTTCGCAGCAATTCCGATACAGAACCACCAATAAGAAACAGATGATTCAGAAACTACGATTCCCGTTTTTGCTCCTCGCGCTCATTGCTTTGGCTTCCTGTGGGGGTAAGGAGGAGAAAAAACCGGCGGCAGCTGGTCGTGCCAATGCCGGCCCTATGAAAGTGGATGCTTACATTGTAAAAGCGCAAAATTTTGCTGAAAATATTGAAGTACCCGGAACCATTATCGCCAATGAATCCACCGAAATCCATCCCGAAGTATCGGGCAGGATTGTGCGGTTAAATGTGGCTGAGGGCCGCTATGTGAGCAAGGGAACCTTATTGGCAAAATTGTACGATGAAGACCTTCAGGCCCAACTCAAAAAACTGCAGGTTCAATTGCAGATAGCGGAAACCAATGAAAAAAGATCCTCCCAACTACTCGAGATACAGGGTATCAGCAAATCAGACTATGATGCCAGCCTGCTCAATGTAAATAATATTAAGGCGGATATCGAAATCATTCGGACCAGCATTGCCAAAACCGAAATTCGTGCGCCCTTCAACGGAAGACTGGGCTTAAAGAATATAAGCCCTGGCGCGTACGTAACGCCAGCCGATGTAATTGCGGTAATTAACCAGACCAGCCAACTTAAACTCGATTTCACTGTTCCGGAGAAATACAGTCCGCAGATCAAAGCAGGTCAAACGGTCTATTTTACCTACCAGGGATCACCCACCCGTCACACAGCAAAAATCATGGCCACCGAATCATCCGTGGCGCAGAATACACGCAGCCTGATGGTGCGCTCCGTGGTGCAATCGAACGGCGCTGAAATTTTGCCGGGTGCGTTCGCTAAAGTTCAGTTGCGCTTTGACCCCGATCCTAATGCCCTGCTTGTGCCCACCCAGGCTGTACTGCCCCAGGCCCGCGGCAAAAAGGTGATAAAATTTGAAGGGGGTATCGCGAAATTTGTGGATGTAACTACCGGCGTACGCGACTCGGCAAGAATCCAGATCCTGGACGGATTGAAAAAAGGTGATACCGTAATTGTAACCGGCCTGTTAAGTACACGGCCTGAATCGCCTTTGGCGATTGGAAGAATTGTGGACTAATCCGCTAATAACTCTTGTAACCGGCCCTGCCGTTCTGAATTATAGACAATGAATATATCTGAACTGAGTTTGCGTCGCCCTGTGCTGGCCATTGTCATGAACATCATCATTGTGGTGTTCGGTGTTATCGCATTTAAGTTTTTGGGCGTACGTGATTACCCGGCTATCGATCCACCCAATATAAGTGTTCGAACCTCCTATGGTGGCGCGAACGCCGAAATCATAGAAACCCAGATTACCGAGCCCCTGGAGAAAGCCGTCAATGGTATTGCAGGCATTAAGAATATCACTTCCTCCAGCAGCAATGGCAGCAGCAATATCAATGTGGAATTTGAGCTGGGTGTAGACCTGGAAGCTGCCGCTAACGACGTTCGCGATAAGGTTTCACAGGCACAGCGCTCCCTCCCTCCCGACCTGGAAGCGCCACCCGTGGTATCCAAAGCCGATGCTTCTTCCGATGCCATCCTTTCCATGACCATACAAAGCAATACCCGCAATCAATTACAGATTACGGAGTACGCGAATAATGTGTTGGTGGAGCGCCTGCAAACAATTCCCGGCGTGAGTGGCATCCAGATTTGGGGTGAGAAGCGCTATGCCATGCGCATCTGGATTGATCCTGCACGCTTGAGTGCGTATGCGCTCACCCCGGGTGATGTGCAGGCGGCCCTGCAAAGAGAAAACGTAGA
This sequence comes from Terrimonas ferruginea, assembly GCA_044463125.1. GTDB lineage: Bacteria > Bacteroidota > Bacteroidia > Chitinophagales > Chitinophagaceae > CAYMZZ01. The sequence continues at coordinate 31,945 of JBIQMS010000017.1, read as the reverse complement.
GCTGCCCTCCGGCAAAATTTCCGGGAATACCACCGAGTTGATTGTGCGCACATTCGGACGATTAAATACCGAAGAGGAGTTCAGTGATGTAATTGTGCGAAATGTAAACGGCGCCGACATCCGTATCCGCGATATTGGTGAAGTGGTTTTGGGCCCGGAAAATGAAGAAACGGTGTTGAAAGAAGGCGGCATTCCTATGATCGCCCTGGCTGTGGTTCCCCAACCGGGAAGCAACTATGTAGAGATTTCGGACGAATTCTACCGGCGTCTCGATCAAATCAAGAAAGATGTTCCGGAAGACATCAGCATCAATATCGCTCTGGATCAGACAAAATTCATTAAGCGCTCGATAGCGGAGGTGGAAGAAACCCTGATTATCGCTATCGTACTGGTGGTACTGATTATTTACCTGTTTTTCCGCGACTGGCTGATCGCACTTCGTCCCCTGATCGATATTCCCGTGTGTTTAATCGGGGCTTTCTTCATCATGTATGTGATGGGTTTCACCATCAATGTACTTTCTCTGCTCGCTATTGTGCTGGCAACGGGCCTCGTGGTGGATGATGGCATTGTGGTAACGGAGAATATTTACAAGAAAATGGAGAGGGGCATGGGCAAATGGCAGGCGGCCCGGGAAGGATCGAAAGAAATTTATTTTGCCGTTATCGCCACCTCCATCACCCTCGCCGTAGTATTTATTCCCATCGTTTTTCTTGAAGGATTTGTGGGAAGCCTGTTCCGTGAGTTTGGTATTGTGGTAGCCGGCGCGGTGCTGATATCGGCCTTTGTATCCCTTACGCTTACACCCGTACTCAACGTGAAGCTGAGTAAGAAAAATGTGCACCAGCATTCCTGGTTTTACCGGAAAACGGAGCCATTCTTCAGGGGCATGGAAAATGGCTACCAGCGTTTGCTTACTTCCTTTATGCGGATACGCGGTATTGCGTTCATCATCATTCTGGCCTGTGGCGCCGCCATCTGGTTTTTGGGAAGAAACCTGCAATCGGAACTGGCGCCCATGGAAGACCGCAGCCAGTTTCGCTTGTCGTTAACGGCACCCGAGGGAACCAGTTTTGATGCCATGGATAAATTCGTGGGAAGGATAACCGACTTCCTGCAGGATTCTGTGCCGGAAAATACGATTGTTTTGAGTGTTACCTCCCCGGGTTTTACAGGTTCAGGTAACGCCAATACAGGATTTGTAAGGGTTACGCTCACCGATCCCAACGACCGGGAGCGTTCGCAACAGGGAATAGTGGATATGGTGAACCGCAATCTGCCCCGCTTCAATGAAGGCCGCGCTTTCGCCATTCAGGAACAAACCATCCAGGTAAACCGCCGTGGTGGACAGCCAGTTTCCTTTGTTATCCAGAACAACAACTTCGACAAGCTCACTGCTGTATTGCCTAAATTTCTGGAGGAGGCTCAACAAAGTGATGTATTACAGCAGGTGGATGTGGACCTGAAATTCAATAAACCTGAATTGCGCGTGATCATCGACCGGTTGAAGGCAAGTGAACTGGGTGTAAGCGTAGGCGCCATTTCGGAAACCCTGCAATTGGCCTATAGTAACCGAAGGCTTGGCTATTTTACCAAGGATGGGAAACAATACCAGGTAATTGGCCAGGTGGCCCGGAGCGACCGCGATGATCCCAATGACCTGAAGACCCTTTATGTAAGAAATAACCGTGATGAGTTGATAAGTCTCGACAACCTGGTAACGGTGGAAGAGTCTAACACTCCACCTACCATTTATCACTTCAATCGCTATAAGTCAGCCACCATTACCGCAGGTTTGCAGCCAGGTAAAACTATTGGAGATGGTGTTGAGGAGATGCAACGAATAGCCCAAGAATTACTCGACGAGAGCTTTGTTACTTCCCTTACCGGTTCATCGCGCGACTATGCCGAAAGTGGAAGCAATACAGCATTCGCCTTCCTGCTGGCCCTGGGTCTTATCTTCCTGATTCTGGCGGCTCAGTTCGAGAGTTTTGTAGATCCGCTGATCATCATGGTAACCGTTCCCCTGGCCATCGCCGGTGCGGTGCTTTGCCTTACCATCTTTGGACATACCTTCAACATCTTCTCCCAGATTGGTATGATTATGTTGATAGGCCTCGTAACCAAGAATGGAATCCTGATTGTGGAATTTGCGAACCAGAACCGGATGAAGGGGATGCCCAAAATGGAAGCGGCCATCTATTCCTCCGTACAGCGCCTGCGACCGATTCTTATGACCAGCCTGGCCATGTCGCTGGGTGCCCTGCCCCTCGCCCTTTCGCTGGGTGCGGCAGCCACCAGCCGCATACCGCTGGGTATCGTAATTACAGGTGGGGTACTCTTTTCACTGGTGCTCACCCTTTTTGTATTGCCTGCCATTTACACATTCTTCTCCGGGAAGAAAAAAATAAGTGAAATGGAAAAGCTTTATCCGGAAAAAGAAAACAACCCTGCCCCTGCGCAGGAATTGGAAAACCAGCCAGCCTAATTTTTAAAGACGAGCATGACAAAGAAAGGAATATTACTGGGTCTTGTATGGCTATTGATTGTATCCGTTGCCAGAAGTCAGCGTGTACTTACGTTGGAAGAAGCCATTGCTACCGCCCTGCAGAACAATTTCGATATACAACTGGCAAAGAATGACAGCCTGGTAGCGGCGCTTGACTATCGCTACCGCGATGCCGCATTCCTGCCTACCTTGAATGGAACAGCCGGTACTGTTTGGAACAACAACGACGGCCGGCAAACCCTTGCCGATGGTACCAAGCGGGAGCAGAACAATATCCGCTCTCATAATATCAACTGGTCGCTCAATGCAAGCTGGACATTATTCGATGGGCTTCGCATGTTTGCCACCCGCGACCGTGTGGAAGCGCTGGTAGAACTGGGCACGCTTACCGTCAAGGATCAGGTAGTGAATACCATCGCAACCGTCATTAATAACTACTACGATATTGTTCGGCAAAAGCAGCAACTGAAAGCGGTGGAAGAGCAGATTACGCTGAACGAAGAGCGGGTGCGTCTGGCCCAATACAAACTGGATATCGGCACCGGCGCCAAGCCCGACCTGCTGCAAAGCAAGGTGGACCTGAATGCGCAGAAATCGCTCAAACTGGCACAATTAACGTTAATTGACCAACTCAAGGACCAACTATTGCAGACGATGAACAGTGGCTATGGTCCCTTATTTGATGTATCTGACTCCATACCACTTAATACCAGCATTGTATTAGGCGACATTCGGGAAGATATCGAAAACAGCAACCCATCGCTCCTGCTGGCGCGAAAGAATATAGATATCGCGGAACTGACCTTGAAGGAGCGCAAGGCAGACCGCTGGCCCGTACTCAGTTTCAACAGCGCTTACAATTTCACCCGCACCGATAACAAGACCGTACTGAACCCATTCCAGCCTTTGTTCAACCAGGGTAAGGGTTTCAACTATGGATTTACCGCCAGTATTCCAATTTTCAACCGCTTCAATACCAAACGGCTGATTCGCCAGGCGGAATTGGATCTCAGTTTCCGCCAGCTAACGTTGGAGCGCCAGCGCACGGCCATTGACCTGGCCACCGTGATCGCCTACAAGAATTATGATCTGCAGAAAAGAACCCTGGCGCTGGAAGAGGAAAATATTCTGTTAGCCAGGGAAAATGTGGATATCGTATTTCAATCCTATAAATTGGGGTTCGCCACTTTGGTACAATTAAGGGAAGCCCAAAACAGCCTGGAGCTGGCCAATAACCGCCTGATAGCGGCACGCTATGCCATGAAGCTGGCTGAAACGGAATTGTTGCGTATCAAAGGCGATTTGGTTCAATAGACTGTCCGCTATAGTTGCACCCTGGCACTCCATGTTTTTTTTACGCTGACAGCGCAAAAAAAACGTTCCTTTGTACCTACCAAAAAGCAAAAGGCATTTCCCCGCATGGCAAAAGCAAGCAACACGAAAAAAGCAACAAACAAGACGCAGGCATCTGCATCATCCAACAAAAGCGCCACCCTTGTTTCGATAGTGATGGGCTCCGATTCGGATTGGCCGGTGATGAAAGCGGCGGCGGACTTCCTTCAGGAAATTGGTGTGGGATACGAAGCCACTATTGTTTCCGCCCACCGTACTCCGGAGCGGATGGTGGAATTTGCCAAAACTGCGCAAGGTCGTGGAATCCGCGTTATCATTGCCGGTGCAGGCGGAGCGGCCCACCTGCCTGGTATGCTGGCTTCGTTGACTGCATTACCGGTGATTGGTGTACCCGTCAAATCGTCGAACAGCATTGATGGATGGGATTCTGTATTGTCGATCCTGCAAATGCCCAACGGCGTACCGGTGGCAACTGTTGCACTCAATGCCGCCAAAAACGCCGGCATCCTGGCCGCGCAAATCATTGGCAGCGCAGATAAGACCCTGTTTGAAAAACTAAGCCATTATAAGGACAGCATGCGGAAAGAAGTTTTGGCCAAAGCATCGACCATGAAAAAAAATGGTGTGCCCAATTCTTTCGATTAGTCGCAATGCAGAACGGTAAATTGCTGATCCATAGCCAGGGAAGCCTTGTATAATTGTCGAATCCATTTCCTGCCATGCCGTGCATAAAAGGGCATGAAGTTTTCCACCCGCTCCTGCAATCCATCCCGCGGAAATAGTTGTTGATAGATCGTTTCCAACTGACGGCGTGTATCGCTGAATTTTCTTTTCTCCGCTCGAAGCATTTTCTTTTCCAACTGCTCCAGTTTCTCAATGGCCCTTGTTTTCAACGCTTCCACATGGGCAACCAGAGTACGGTCAACTTCCGCGGCCTGCGCTACTATTTCGTTGTAAAGTGCTGTGGCTTTTTTCAGTTTACCATTCAGGGTAAGTTCGTTGTTCGACTCTCTTCTTACCATCCACTGAAACAAAGTTTCCCGGCCCTGAAATAATTGTTCGGGCTTTATTCGGATCTTGTCGAGCACCGCCTGCTGTTTGGCTGATAAGAGCAGGAAAGAATTACGCAAAATAAGTTGGGGGAACGGAACTCCGGAAGCATCGAAGAGCCCGCGCAATTGAAGCCAGTAAGCGGTTTCACCGCCACCGCCCACAAATGATATATTGGGCAGAATGAGTTCCTGGTAAATGCCGCGCAAGATAACATTGGGGCTAAATCGCTCCGGATGTTCCTGCAACTCTTTTCGCATCTGCTCCGCAGAAAAGCGCAGATCGGTTTGGTGAACGATAAATTCATCACCATCCTTTTCTATCCGGTTGCGTATGCCTTCGGTCAGGTAAAACAGGTTTATCTCCCTTGGATTTGCCTGCACTTTGTAGCCCGCCTCACCCAACTTTGTTGCTGTTGCCAGCACCACGGTGGAAGCCCCCTCTTCGAATAATTCTTTTTCAAAAACCGGGATCATTTGTCGTTTCAGCGCAGGACTATCCGGTATAATCACGATCAAACCATATTCGCCAAACAAATAATTTACGAGGCGAAGCATCGCATCCTGAATGCGGGCGCCTTTTTGGAAGAATTGCTTCATCGCCGTTAACAATTCCAAACCGTGAGGCAATACCGCCAATTGGCCTTCTACTCTTGTCAATAATTGGAGCAGCGCATCATCTACCTTCATATAACCTACCGCGCCTGTTTGCCGGGTTTCCCATAGGTGTTTTTGTCCCTCCATGAAAAAATGTCCCAACTCGTCGAAATCCGCATCCTCATTTCCCATATAATACACCGGCACAAAGCGATTCCCTGCATATCGTTTGCCGGCTTCTTCCGCCAGCCTGATCACATGAAGAATTTTGAATAAGAAATAAAGTGGTCCTGTAAACAGATTGGGCTGATGCGCTGTAACAACGGTGAACGTATTGGACTGCAGCAGGACTTCGATATTTTCTTTCACCGCAGCAGAAATATCCACGGCTTTGTATTGTTCCTGCAAGTGCTGCTGCAGTGTTTTCCTATCGGTAGCAAAATTTTGCCTGTTTGCCAGCGCCTGCTCAAATCCTTCCCAATTGGGCATATAAGTGTAAAAATCCTGAAGCTGTGGCGACTGCTGGAGATAATCCGTCACCAACCCGGACAATATTCCGGTCGATTTATAGTCAATGCGTGTAGCCGTACAATCCATAAAAATATAAAAGTAGGAAGCCTGGCTGGAAGCCCCGCGTCCTCAACAAATTTTTAACGAAAACGTTCGGGCTTAAAGGCTTCCACCGGAATGGATGTGGGTTGCCCGGTCATGATTTGTCCCAATAAAAGCCCTGTACCAGCAGCCGCACTGATACCCAGCATGGCATGGCCACCGGCAACATAACAATTTTCACTGGTCCCCAATTTACCAATATAGGGCATTCCGTCGGGAGTAACGGGCCTGTAACCAAACCAGGCTTTGGATGGATCAACAGTGGGTAGGGAAATATCCGGGAAATACAGTTTCACCGCGTCCACTATGGCCTGCACCCTTTTGGGAAGCACCTGATCATTGTGACCGCTCAACTCCATAGTCCCGCCAATTCGCAACCACCTATCAATGGGTGTAGTGGCGGTGCGATGATCCACCAGGATGGCAGGATGCTGCAGATTCCGGGTCATATTCTCAAAACTGAGCGAATATCCTTTGCCTGGTTGCATGGGCAACTTCGTTCCCAGCTTTTTTCCCAATATTCCCAACCAGGAACCATTCGCCAAAACCCAACTGTCGCTGTGCAAATCGCCCTTGTCTGTGCGTACTGCAACTATCCTCTTGCCCTTCACTTCAAAATCCTGCACTTCTGTATTCAACCAGAACTTCACTCCCTGCGCTTGCAAATACTGGTAAAGAGATTGCATCAGTTTTGCCGGTTGCACATGACAATCGTCGTAGTACAATACGCCACCCGCCACATCCGTTTTAATTTCCGGTTCCAGTTCCTGCACCTCAGCGGGGGAACATATTCTGGCTTTCAATCCCAATTTCTCCGCCTGCTCGGCCAGTTCAGCTTCATGCTGTTTGGTTTTCTCCTGTTTATAAAGCATCCAGCAACCTTTCTCTACCAGGTCGAAAGAATTTGGCAATTCATTCTTCCAATCATTCGCCACGAGTTCGCGTGTCAGTTGCAAAAGATTATTCAGATGTGGTACACTTTTCTGTACCTGCGCCGCATTGGCATTTTTCCAAAATAGCATGCCCCATTGTATCAGGTCCCAATTGAGCCTTGGCTTAATATAAAAAGGACTGGATGAACGAAGCATCCATTTCAGGCCCTGGGCTACAATACCCGGTGTGGCAAGTGGGATAAAATGTGAGGGTGATACGTATCCCATATTTCCATAGGAACATCCATCTTCCATCTTGTTTCTTTCAATTACCACTACATCCATGCCCTGTTTTCGTAAGTAATAGGCGGATGCGAGGCCGGCGATACCTCCACCGATGATGGTTACTTTCATAGCGCAAAATTACCGCTGCATTTTATGTTTCTACTAATAATTTCCCCCATCCGATTTTTTGTTGCTGTTATTGATCATGAGCGAATGAATCTTGCTGGGTAGCCACACCTGCATATCGTTGGGTTGCCGGTTGGCCCAGGTATAATAGGGAATGGCCGTTACCACCCTTTTCCGGAGTTGCACGTCTTTACCGCTGACGTCGGGAACCAGTTCCCAAATTTCTCCCTTGAGGGCTGTGAGTTGATGCCCCTGTATGGAATGATTGACCGGTTTCCAACTGGCCGACGGATCCATCAGCAGGTTCCATACCCCGGCCGGGTTATCCGCTCCTTCCACACAATAAACCAGCGGGCCCCGCTGCAAAGCCATCCGGTCGCGGTTGGCGGCAACCTCCTCTCTTGACAGCAGCAATTGCGTCTGTAAGGGAAATTCCATTTCCAGCCGATCGCCCTCCTTCCAGGTGTTGTCTACAACTATATATCCATTTTCCACTTTATAAGACACGGCTTTGCCATTGACTGTTGGATCGAAAAAATCGTTGGCGCCGTCATCCGAAGCGCGTTGGTACAAATCGCCATCCACCATTTTGCCCTGGAACCATCCGGGGATTCGAATACGAATTTGAAAGCGGCGTTTTTTGGTTAAGCTGGTTTGCAGGCTGATCTTTCCGTCCCAGGGATAATTGGTTTCCATCTTCATTTTCACAGGCGTACCTCCCATTCTAAGCTCTGCATCGCTGGCCACAAAGAGATTTACCCAAACCTGGTCCTTTTCTTCCCCATACACATAATTGCCAAGTGAAGCTACCAGCCTGGCGATATTGGCAGGACAACAGGCAGTACCAAACCAGGCTTTGCGGGTGTGGCGGCCATTGCTGGCCAGGGGATTGCCGTAAAAGAAACGATCACCGGAAAGGCTCAAGCCATCGAGCGCCCCATTGTAGAGGCTGCGTTCCAGTACGTCATAGTATTTGGAATTCCCGGTGAGCTGGCTCATGCGCGCGTTCCAGAAAACCATACCCACACTGGCACAGGTTTCGCAATAGGCTTCCTCATTGGGCAGGTCATAATCCACAGAAAATCCTTCATTGTCGCCCGCAGAGCCAATGCCACCCGTTACATACATGTTGCGATGAACAACATCTTCCCAAATCCTTTCCATGGCCTGCAGGTAGTCTTTATTCTTTTTTATCGCGGCCATATCGGCCACACCGCTAAAGAGGTACATAGCCCGCACGGCATGCCCGGTGATTTCCGTTTGCTCCGTCACCGGCTTCAAATCCTGCCAGTAAGCTGGCGTGAGCCAGGCGCTTTGGTAAGGAAACTGGCTCCCTCTGGATCGAATATACCAGTCGGCCAGCTCAATATAGCGGGCATCCCCCGTTACCCGATGGAGCTTTACCAGGGCCAGTTCTATTTCCTGATGTCCGCTGATCCATTTGCGACCCGAGCGGTACAGCGCGGAATCAATATGATTCGCCAGGCGTATCGCCACATCCAGGAATTTTCGCTTGCCCGTTACATCATAATAAGCCACAGCCGCTTCTATCAGATGCCCGGCATTGTAGTCTTCATGCTTTTCCACATCGGTCCACCGGCCCTGTAATCCGCGCAGCGAATAATAAGTATTCAAATAGCCATCCGGCTCCTGTGCGGCCGCTATCTTTTCAATCCACTCATCGGCTTTAGCTTCCAGCGCTGAATCGCGACGCGTACGCAGAGAGTAAGCCATGGCTTCGATGGCTTTGTACACATCGCTGTCATCATAATAAATTCCTTCGTGCTTCTCCCCCATTCGCCTCGCCACTTTTTCAAAATTGCGAATACGCGGCGTGCGCTGCTCAGTCTGATAAATGCAGGCATCCATGGTAACCGTGGCTACGGTTTCCATCCTTGGTTTCCAAAAGGCATCGGTAATATTCACCTTCGAAAAATTGACCGGCCGGTATTGCCAGCCCGATTGCGCGAAAGCAGCAATCGCAATAAAGACAAGGGCGATGATGAGGGATATTTGTCGCATGAGCGAATAAATTTGTGAATTTGAATATTTGTGGATTTGAATATTGCTATCATTATTTTTCCGCAGATCATCGCAGATTATTTTTGATATAAACCTACCCAACTTACTACTTACTACTTACTACTTACAACTCACAACTTTCCTACACTACCTGAAATCCTTTCGCAAACGGATCATCTTCTTCATCGATCCAAATCGTATTATATCCATAAATTTTGGCCCAGCCTTCTATGGAAGGGCGGATGGCCCGATGGCCGGCAAGTTCCAGCTCTTCTTCTATCCGGCCAGTGAATTTAGATCCGATGATGCTTTCGTGTACAAAAGCATCCCCTTTCTTCAAACGTCCTTTGGCATACCATTGCGCCATGCGCGCACTGGTGCCGGTGCCACAAGGCGAACGGTCGATGGCTTTATCGCCATAAAATACCGCATTTCGCGCGGTAGATTGCTTATCAATCACAGCACCTGTCCACAGAATATGACTGCATCCTTTTATGCGCTCGTCCTCCGGATGCACAAACTGGTAGGCGGCATTAATATTCTTGCGCAGCTCACGGGCCATCTCTATCAACTGCGAGGCGCTATAATGCTGGAGACCTGGAAAATTTTCCTGCTCATCCACGATCGCATAAAAATTTCCACCGTATGCCACATCTACCCTTATTGGTCCCAGTCCGGGACATTCCACCGCCAAACCGGATGCGTGCAGGTAAGAAGGAATATTGATAAGCCGCACCGATCGCACTTTTTCTTTACCATCTTTCCTTTCGGTTTGATAGCTTATGCGCACCAGGCCGGCCGGTGTCTCCAAACGTAAACTTCCCGGATGCCGGGGTTGAATCAACCCTTCTTCAATGGCGATGGTAACCGTTCCGATTGTACCATGCCCACACATCGGAAGGCAGCCGCTGGTTTCGATAAAGAGGATGGCCGCGTCGTTTTCAGGATCCGCCGGAGGATAGATAAAGCTTCCGCTCATCATATCGTGCCCACGCGGCTCAAACATGAGCCCGGTACGGATCCAATCGTATTCTTCCAGGAAGTGCAGTCGCTTCTCGGCAATGGTCTTTCCCCGGAGTTCCGGGGCGCCTTTCGCCACTACCCTTACCGGATTGCCACAGGTATGCCCGTCAATACATTCGAATATATGCTTCATGCAAATTTTGTAAATTCGTAATCATTGTTTGCATATGGAAATGTACGGAAAGATACTGCTCATTGCAATGCCGGCCTTCCTGGCCCTGGTTTTGTTTGAGAAATGGTATGGCTGGAAAAAGCATAAGGAAACGGTTCGCAGCATGGATATGATCGCGAGCCTTAGCTCCGGCGTCACCAATGTGGTAAAGGATGTGTTGGGACTTTCGCTTGTCGTCATCAGTTATCCCTGGATGCTGGAGCATATGGCGCTTATGCAGATTGAAGCTACCTGGCTGGTTTATGTAATCGCATTTTTTACACTCGACCTGGCCGGCTACTGGGTGCACCGTATTCAGCATAAAGTGAATTTTTTCTGGAACGGTCATATTATTCACCATAGTAGCGAAGACTTCAACCTGGCCTGTGCCTTGCGGCAAAGCATTTCATCCGTGGCAAGGATCTTCGTCATCTTCCTGCTTCCTTCTGCGCTGTTGGGAGTACCCGGCGAAGTCATCGCCATAGTGGCGCCCCTGCACCTATTCGCCCAGTTCTGGTATCATACACAGCATATCAACAAAATGGGATGGCTCGAAAAAGTGATTGTTACACCCTCACATCACCGCGTTCACCATGCCATCAACCCGGAATATATGGATAAAAACTATGGACAGATTTTCATATTCTGGGATAAATGGTTTGGGAGTTTTCAGGAAGAGCTACCGGAAGTGGAACCGGTTTATGGCATAACCCGCCCGGCCCGTACCTGGAACCCGATCAAGATCAATTTTCAGCATGTTTGGCTACTTTGTAAGGATGCCTGGAGAACTCGGAACTGGAAAGACAAATTCACCTTATGGTTCAAGCCCACAGGCTACCGGCCGGCAGATGTGGCGGAAAAATTTCCGGTATATAAAATTGACGACGTTTACCATTTTGAAAAATACGAGCCTTATGCTTCGCGCGAAATGAAAGCCTGGGCATGGATTCAGCTCTTCATGATCCTGCTATTCACCAGTTATCTTTTCGCCAGCATTGCCCGAATCAATGCGATGGACAGCTCTTACATCTTCTGGTATGGCGCCTTCCTATTTCTCACTGTTTACAGCCTTACTGATTTGATGGATGGAAACAGTTCGGCCATCGTTGCCGAATTGCTTCGCTGTAGCCTGGCCGCCTGGTTTATGGTAGAGCAGGGTGACTGGTTTGGCGCTTCCATGTATATACCCGGCATTGTCTATTTCCTGGCGGGCTACTTCTTATTGTCGTTTGCAGCAACAGCCTGGCTGGTATATCAGCGCAGGTATTCCGGCAGCATATCCGGCTCCCAACTCTGAAACGCGACCGGACGTACAAAGCGCATAATTCCATCGGCACCCACGGCCGTAAAACGTGAGTCGGTGGTGGCGGGATAAGGTCCCCCATGCATCATGGCCTGGCTCACTTCCACGCCAGTAGGTACGCCATTCATTACTACCCGGCCCGCGAGGTCGATGGCCTTTTCTAAAAATGCAGGATATTCTTCCAGGTCCTTGCGCGTTGCCATCAGGGTGGCGGTTAGCTGACCTTCGAGTTTACCAGCGAGTTCCTCCATCTGCTTCATATTATCGCACTGAATAATGAGCGACCAGGGCCCAAATACTTCGCGATGCAATACTGGGTTTTGCAAAAAGTTGGCAGCGCTGGTGCTGGCGATGGTAGCCACACCCTGGTTATAGAGCGGCTCCGCCTTTGCTGTTGCCAACAACTCCACCTCCGCCTGTGCAAGTGCATTAGCCCTTTTCTCCACATAGTTTTGAAATATGCCCGTATGCAACATTTCAGCAGGCTGATCATTTTCTATTTCCAGGGCCAGGGCTTTACGGAAAGTTTCCAGCGTGGGCATTTGCGGAGCAATGAGCAGACCGGGGTTGGTGCAAAACTGTCCAACGCCCAATGTAACAGAACCCGCTATCTGTTTGGCAAGCCCCTCTGGATCCTGCTGCAATTTGTCGGGGAAAATAAAAATGGGATTGATGCTGCTCATTTCCGCAAATACAGGAATCGGCACGGGTCGCTGCTGCGCCCAATCAAAAAGCTGTCTGCCACCGGCAAGGGAGCCCGTAAAACCAACGGCTTTGGCATAGGGATGTTCCACAAGGGCTTTACCCACTTCGTGGGAAGCTCCATGAATATGTTGAAAACTATGCGCGGGGATATCCGGAGAAAGACTGATAGCCATTTGTATCAATTCCGCCACTTTCTCACTGGTTTTCGCGTGTGCGGGGTGGGCTTTCACGACAACACTGCAACCCGCCGCCAGCGCGCATGCTGTATCACCTCCGGCAGTGGAATAGGCGAATGGGAAATTGGCGGCACCAAAAACCAGCACGGGTCCCAGCGGAACCATCATCTTGCGAATATCGGGCCGGGCAGGCTGCCGGTTGGGATCCGCCGCCTCTTTGCGAATTTGCAGCCAATCGCCTTTCTCGCAGGCATCGGCATAGCTGCTTAGCTGAAAGCAGGTGCGTGTAAGCTCTGATCGAAGCCTGGCCAGCGGCAAATGCGTTTCTTCTGCAGCTATCTTTATCAACTCGTCAGCAGCACCCTGCAACTGTACCGCGATGCTACGCATGAAAGCAGCCCTTGCAGAAATAGAAATCTTTCGATAAGCCAGGAAAGCCTCCTGTGCCTGCTCCATGGTTTGATTCACTTCGTTTATTGTTGCGTCGGGAAAAAACATGAGAGGAAAAATTTGAGAATTTGTGAATTTGAGAATTTGTTGAATGGTTGAATTAGTGAGAAGTTTAGGGTTTAGAGTTTAAGGTTTAAATTGAAAGAAAAGAACTCTTTACTTAAAACTTATTACTTACAACTTAAATTTTACTACTTACAACTTAAAACTTAATACTTACAACTTAAAACTTAAAACTTAAAACCTACTACTTACTACTTACTACTTAAAACTTACAACTCAAAACTTACTACGTAAAACGTACTACGTAATACGTACTACGTCACCCCCTCCTCACGATTCACGCCTCACGATTCACGTCTCACGACATTCAACACCCTCTTCCTCTCCTCGCCTTCGAGTCTAAGCCTCGGCTCTCTCACATATTCGCTGCCCAGTCCATTTTCCGCTTCCGCCAGTTTGATGTATTGTACCAGCTTGGGGTGGATATCGAGCTCCAGCAGCGGCATGAACCAGCGATAAAGTTCGCGGGCTTCCTCCAGTTTTCCTTCCTGTATCAACTGATACAGTTTCACCGTTTCGAAGGGATAAGCGCAAACAAGTCCTGCCACCCAACCATCGGCACCCAACAACAATTCTTCCATGGCAAGTGTGTCTACGCCACAAAGAATGCTGTAACGATCGCCAAAAGCATTGCGCATGCGCGTTACATTAGTCACATCGCGGGTGGATTCTTTTACAGCCGTGATGTTGGTACTGCTTTGCAGTTCCTCAAACATGGCAAGGGTTATCTCTGTTTTGTAATCCACAGGGTTATTGTAGAGCATAACAGGCAGACTGGTGCTTTCAGCCACAGTTCGGAAAAAATGAACCGCCTCCCGGTGATCGGGTTTATAGCGCATGGGCGGCAGCAACATCAATCCCTGCACTCCCCATTTCTCGGCCAACCTGGCCTGTTCCACAGCAACCCTTGTGCTTCCTTCCGCAATATTCAGGATCACGGGTTTCCCATTGGCATGCGCCAAAGCGGTATGCACCAGCTTTTCTTTTTCGGCCGTAGTAAGCACGCTGGCTTCACCAAGGGTACCTCCCAGGATCACGCCATTCACACCGGCTTTCCATTGTGTTTCGAGATTTTTTACAAATAAGGGGATATCTAATTCATCCTCTGCTGTAAACTTGGTGGTTAATGCGGGAAAAACGCCTTTCCATGAAAACTGACTCATTCGTTTGGTTATTTGGCCTAAAGATAAGCAATCAACTTTCCGAACCAGCGCCGAAATTCGGGGATAGAATCAGGGGTCTTCAACAAATACCCTGCTGATGGTATGGATATTATTGCCTGATTCTCTATTTTTCGGCAACCAAACGCCATTCACTATGCAAAGAAGAGAATTTTTGGGAAAAAGCGGAACAGCCGTACTTGCCGCCACCGGGTTGCCGCTCCTGCTTCGCAGAGATCAGACGGGTATAGGTACCTATACCGGGGAAAAGGTCGAAGCCGGGAAAGGTAAATGGACTTTCGAAATCAGCCTTGTCATCAACAGCATCAACCGGTTTACTGCCGCAAAAGAAGCCGACAAAAGGATTAGTATGAAAGCCGGCTATATCAATACCGGAACCACCACGGCTGCCCGAACGGTTCACAATACCTATATGTTGTCGGAAGTGCTGCTGTTGGATAGCTCACCCAAGAAAGCCCAGATGGAGGCGAAGTTTGAAAAGAAAGTGGCGGGAGAACTGGTCCTTCCAACGCAGTTACCCAAAGACCTGAAAGGCGTTATCCGACCTTACCTGGATTTATCAATGCAGGATACCAAGGGGAAAGAATTCGTTTCGCTGCGCTACAAAACTACCACCACGAGCAATGACGATTACGATGATTATGATTGTTTCCTCACCACGGCCTGCGTACAGCATAAAGGCCTGGCCGATGATTGCCATGAACTGGAAGCACTCCGTTTTCTTCGTGAAAATTATATGCGGGAAAATCAGCTGGGCCGGCAACTACTGGCTGATTATGAAGTATTGGGGCCCACCATCCTGAATGCGATTCACGATGCCCATAACCGGCCCGAAATTCTGGAACACCTCTACTCGCAATTGATTATACCCAGCGTGCAAAAAATTGAAGCCGGCCATTACCAGGAGGCAGTGGATTATTATGCGAAGTATGTGAGGGAAATGGAAGAAAAGTATCTCGGAGTTTAAAGTTTAAAGTTTAGAGTTTAAAGTTTAAGGTTTATCTAACCTATTAAACTTTAAACCCTAAACTTTAAACCATACGTAATACGTATAACGTAAAACGTATTACGCCTCTCACGCTGCCATCGGCAAATTGGGAAAACTAAACGCCACTGTGGTCATGGGCTTCTGTACGCTGATGCTCAAACAGCCGCCAATCATTTCTGCCAGGCTATTCACTTCCTGTAAGCCACAGGCCATTGCGTAGTCGTTGATACTGCCTGACTCCTTTAGTTCCAGCACCACCACATAGCCATACTGACGGGCTGATAACCGGATACAGGTTTCCCTCGAATGATACAGAACCGTCCTGAGCAAGCCTTCCAGTACGGCAATTATCCGGTCCTGGTTATATTCAACCGCCAGGTTGGATGGAATATCGTTAATGAAAAAATTCTTGTTCTGTACGGCATCAGGCAACAGTTTTTTCATAACACTACCGGCCAGGTGCTGCAGTGGCTCCCTGTTTTGCGTTAAAACGGGTTCATTCAATAATGTGTGATAGTTGACCATAGTACATCAGGTTTGGGTGTGGACGATGTAGTCTTCAGTGATTAAGCAATCGGGATTTTAAGAGATTGCCCGAAGGCCGGGTACGGATTAAGAAGAAATAGGGACGGATTAAAGCTTGTTCGATTGCCGGGTTTTCACAGGGCATCGAAGGGGTTTGGTTCTTAAAATACTGGATTGGTTTTCACAGGATGGATTGGGTTTCTTTCAAAGGATTGGGTTTGGATGCTTTCAAAGGATTTGGATCGGCTTTTCATAGGTTTGGTTTTGTTTTTCAAAAGATCTTCGGATAAAAACGGGTATTGGTGGACGGCTTATAAAAGGGTGTCGATAATGGGTGCAAGTTAGTCCGGCGGGAGGCCCTGGAAAATCGTTCAAGCTTGTATTCTGCTGTCGAAAAGAACAGGGTTGGATGTAGAAGATAAACTACATTTTGTGGCTCCGCTTCGCGGAACCACAAAATGTTTCGAGCGCGGATGTTCAAAACGTGATGGTAATCATCCAATTATGAGGGCTTGAAAGGAGCGCTTTGCGTAAGCGCCAAATATTTCGATGGGGATGATCTCAGTTCTGTAGTACAGAGTTCGCAATAAGAAAGGCTGCCGACGCAGCCTTTCTACAATCACTTTCGGCGAAGGAGTGCGCAGCACTCATTCACCGGAGCTTCGCAGCGCTTTAATGGGGTTGCTGCGCGCAGCACGTATTGCCTGTGTGCTCACGGTTACCAGGGCAATGAATAAAGCAATTCCGCCCGCCAAGGCGAATATCCACCAATGCAGATTGATCCGGTAGGGATAATCGCTTAGCCAGTTGTGCATAGCCCAATACCCTAATGGCGCTGCCAACAAGAAGGAAATCGTTACCAGCTTCAGGAAATCCATCGAAAGCAATTTTGCGATTCCAGCAACGGATGCACCCAACACTTTGCGCACACCAATTTCTTTCACACGATTTTCCGCCATGTATGCGGCCAGGCCGAAGAGACCCAGGCAGGAGATGATGATGGTTAGCATAGCAAAGAGGCTGGCAAGCGTGGAAGTCCTTTTTTCATTGGCGAATTTGCGAGCATATTCTTCATCGGCAAAACGATAATTGAAAGGGAACTCCGGATTGTACTTTTTGAATACAGATTCCATCAACGCGATGGTTTCACTGGTAGACTGCTGCTCGTTGAGGCGAAAATGGATAACATCAAAAAATCCTTTCGCACCGAGAATGATCATGGGATTTACCGGGCGATAGGGGGATTCGATGATAAAGTCCTTCACCACGCCAACTACCTGGAACTTCTCCCCTATATCTTCAATTTCCTCACCTATCGGGTTGGTGAAGCCCATCATTTTAACGGCCGATTCATTTAATAGAACTGCATTGGAATCAGTCGGAAATTTTTGCAGATCCATATCCCGGCCATCCACTATTTGCAGTCCGGCCGTTCTTGCTATTGCATCATCCGCACAAAAGCGATTGATAACCCTGCGGTCGTTGGGATCCTTGCCGCGCCATTCAATATCCCAGGTATTGCTCCATGACTCGGTGAGTGGTGAACTGGTCTTTGTCATGGACAACACCCTACCCGAAGCAATCAGTTCCTGTTTTATCAACGCGTAGTTTTTCTCCACCTCCCCTTCCATAAAATGATAAACGAGACTATTGCGGCTATAACCAGTTTGCCGGTCTTGTGCCATTTTCATTTGCTGGCGAACTACCAGGGTTGCAATAATCAGCAGGATGGCAAATGTAAATTGGCCGACCACCAACAATTTGCGGGGAGTAATGAGCGCATGTGCCGCCTTGAATTTTCCTTTTAATACACTAACCGGACGGAAGGAGGCCAGGAACAGAGCGGGATAACTTCCTGCCAGGATACCCGTACCCAATAGAAAGATAGCGGCATAAAACCAGAAGGAAGGGTTCGCCCATTCAATCACCAGTTTTTTCCCAACCAGATCGTTGTAGGCTGGCAGTGTTAGCTGCACCAGCAACAGCGCCAGCAGGCCGGCTATCAGTGTTATCAGGATGGATTCTGCCAGGAATTGAAATACCAGTAAATTTTTCCGGGCTCCCACCACTTTACGGATACCCACTTCCCGGGCTCTTTTCTCGCTGCGGGCCGTGCTCAGGTTCATGAAATTGATACAGGCCACCAACAATATAAATCCGGCGATCCAGCCAAACAATTGCACTACTTCAATTCGACCTCCCGCCACTTTTCCATTTTCAAACCGGCCATAGAGATATGAATCCCCAAGCGGATAAAGAAAGGTTTCCATATCAGGATCGCCGCTATCATATTTTTTACGAAGGGTTTTGATCTTTGGTGCTATGGAAGCCAGGGTGCTATTTTCGTTGAGCAATACATAAGTAGTAGTGGAATTATTCCCCCAGAAACTATCATCCCATCCTTTTGAACGTAGATAAGACCAGGGTACCAGGTATTGAAACTGGAACCTTGAATCTGGCCGCGGGTCACTGACAACGGCACTTACCACCAGGTTATCGGCATTGTCAATCTTCACCATCTTACCAATAGGATCCTCATCCCCAAAAAGACTTTTGGCAAAGCGCTCTGTCAACACCAGCGATTCAGGCGACTGCAGCGCTTGTTTTGCATTACCGCTCAGAAACCTGAAATCAAACACCTCAAAGAAATTGGAGTCAACCGGATTGCCGCGACCGGTGAGCCGCTTATCGCCCAGGCTAAACAGAAGCGGAGGCGCAAAGTTGACGCGAACAGCATGTTCCACTTCCGGATAATCCGCCTTAATCGCGGATGCCATCACTTTGGGAGTTACGGCCCAACACTCGACCTTTCCATCATTTTCAATGCGGTTCCACACTTCATATATCCGGTCGATTTTGGCGAAATGCCGGTCGTAGCGCAACTCACTTTGAATCCATAAAAGGATCAAAATGGCGGCGGCCATGCCGATGGCGAGGCCAGCAATATTGATGAATGAAAATCCTTTTCGGCGCCAGAGGTTGCGCCAGGCGACAATCCAAAAATTTTTCAGCATGTGGTGGTCAGGTTAAGGAATCTTGACCTGTCAGGATAAATGAATATCAAACTTACCCCAATCAGGTATGTCCGCCCTGTTTTCCGGTAACGGCTCCTTACCCTCCTTACGTTCCTTCTCCAGGCGGGCCTGCTGCAAACGCGAATACACCGCATGAATTCTGCGGGGAAAGCCTTCCTCATCCTGTTGATTCAGCAGAGAATGCAGCGCCGCTACCGCTTCTTCGAGCAAGCGGCTGTTAGCCGGATCAGCAAGACGCCATTCATTCCAACGCTTCACTTCGGCAGCATCTGTTTGCAGATACCAGAAATAGAAACTGTCGTCGAGCAGGATCTCCTCCACACGGTTGTAATGCATAGAATCATTCCGTTTTTTGAACGTTAATCGTATAACATCAGGCCGCGCTTCGGCTTCGTTACGTACCAGTTTGGACAAAATTGCTATCACGCCTTAAGCTAATGAAAAACTGTGCCAGCCTGAATGACTATTGATAATCAGCCAATTAATACCGAACACTTCAAAACTGTGTTCGCTTTTGATACAGATATTGTACGGAAATGCAGGTCAGAAAGTTACGCTGAACGCAAAATTAAATTGCTTCAGACAGGCACTCCTTCCAGATCAAAATCGTAGGCCTTCGTGATCTTTACATCCACAAACTCCCCAATGGGCAACTTCCTGTCTGTTTGAACGATCACTTCATTGTCCACTTCCACACTGTCGAATTCCGTGCGGCCAATATAGCGGCCCGCTTCTTTGCGGTCAATCAGTGTTCGATAAACTTTACCCAGCTTTTGCTGATTCAGCTCCAGGGAAATTTCCTGTTGCAGTTCCATGATTTCCTGTGCCCTTTGTTCTTTAATGTCGGCAGGAACATCATCATTCAGGACATGGGCCGAAGTGCCTTCTTCATGGGAATAGGAAAAAATGCCCACGCGGTCGAATCGCTGTTTTTGCAGAAAGGTTTTCAATTCTTCCACATCATCCTCCGTTTCTCCGGGAAAACCGGCAATCAGTGTAGTACGCAGGCATATCTCCGGTAATTTACCACGAATGGCGGCCACCAGGTCTTCCATTTCTTCGCGGGTAATTTGCCGGCGCATCGCCTGCAGCATTCGGTTGGAAGCATGCTGCAAAGGCATATCGAGATAATTGCAAATATTGGGTCGTTCCTTCATTACGTCGATAATCTCCAGCGGAAATTTGCTGGGATAGGCATAATGAAGCCGGATCCATTCGAGGCCTTTTACATCTGAAAGCCTGCGCATCAACTCCGGAAGACTGCGTTCTTTGTAAATATCGAGGCCGTAGTAAGTGAGCTCTTGTGCAATCAGCATGATCTCTTTCACACCCCGGCTCACCAGTTTTTCAGCTTCCAGCACCAGCTCCTCCATGGTCTTGCTCACGTGCTTGCCGCGCATCAGCGGAATGGCACAAAATGAACAGGTACGATTGCACCCTTCCGATATCTTCATATAGGCATAATGCCCGGGTGTGGCCAGCAAGCGCTCGCCAACCAATTCAGATTTATAATCCGCATTGAGAGTGTTCAGCAGTTGTGGTAATTCCATAGTACCGAAATATGCATCCACTTCGGGTATTTCGGTCTCCAGATTTTGTTTGTAGCGTTCGCTCAGGCAACCGGTCACATACACTTTATCTAATTGGCCGCGACGCTTTAATTCTACCTGCTCCAGTATGGTTTGAATGCTCTCTTCCTTGGCCTTATCGATAAAGCCACAGGTATTCACCACCACAATATTGTGATCGCGCTTCCGGTTTTCGTGCACAACATCCATATCATTGGCACGAAGTTGTCCACTCAGCACTTCGCTGTCCACCATATTCTTGCTACAACCAAGCGTGATGATATTCACCTTGGTTTTTCGGATTGTTTTTGTCTTCATGTCACTACAAATTTTCAGATTCTTTCACCACAAATGCTCAATATATTCCAGTTATTATTCTTTCTCTTTTTCTAAAGAGAAGAGGCTATCTACAAACTCGTGCTTATCGAATACAAGCAGGTCTTCCATTTTTTCACCTACGCCGATAAACTTTACGGGTATCTTAAATTGGTCGGCAATGGCCAGCACTACCCCGCCCTTGGCGGTGCCGTCGAGTTTGGTAATGGCCAGGGCGGTTACGTCGGTAGCAGCGGTAAACTGTTTGGCCTGCTCAAGGGCATTCTGACCGGTGGAACCATCCAGTACCAGCAGCACTTCATGCGGGGCATCAGGAACCACTTTTTGAATCACTCTTTTTATCTTGCTCAGTTCCTCCATCAGGTGGGCTTTGTTGTGGAGACGGCCGGCGGTATCAATCAATACCACATCCGATTGGCGGGCAACGGCGCTTTGTGCTGTATCAAAAGCCACAGCGGCGGGATCGGAACCCATACCCTGTTTCACGATGGGCACGCCGGTTCGCTCGCTCCAGATGGTTAGCTGGTCAACTGCCGCAGCCCGAAAAGTATCGGCCGCACCCAGTAAAACCGATTTACCCGCCCGCTTAAAGTTATGTGCCAGCTTACCGATGGTAGTGGTTTTGCCAACCCCGTTTACACCCACCACGAGGATAAAGTAGGGATTGGCGGGTAAGGGTGATTTAAAATCGTAAGTATTTGATTCAGGAGCATCTACCAGCAATTGCTCCATTTCTTCCTGAAGTAATTTATTGAGTTCCGCCGCGTTCATGTACTTATCGCGCGCCACTCTTTTCTCGATGCGTTCAATGATCTTTACCGTCGTTTCAATTCCCACATCCGCGCCCACCAGGGCCTCTTCCAGGCTATCGAGCACTTCTTCATCTACCGTGCTTTTACCGGCAATGGCTTTTGTGATCCGGGCCAAAAAACCCTCCTTGGTCTTCTGTAAACCCTGGTCCAGACTTTCTTTTTCCTTCTTGCCGAAAAGGCGGTTGAAAAGGCCCATGAGAAGTTGTAAGTTTTAAGTTATACGTTATACGTTTGGTCCGTATTCGGCCACAAATGCCTCACGATTCACGCCTCACGATTCACGTCTCACACTAATTCAATAAAGCAACAAAAGCCGTTCGTATGGCGAACAGCTCTTGGAAATAGTAATTATTTTGAGATACCGGCTTATTTCTGCGCCAGGAAATCTTTGATCTTGTCTTTATGCACGATTGCCTCCTTAAAGGTATAGGCACCTGTTTTGGGACTGCGAACCGCCTTGATCACTTTGGTCCAGTTCTTTGCGTCTGCGGCCGCTTTCGCGTCCTTGCTCTTGATCGCCGTTTTTGCTGCTTTTGCCATGATGCGAATGAATTATAGAATTACTTGATTTCTTTATGAACAGTCACCTTCTTGAGGATCGGGTTGAATTTCTTCAACTCGAGGCGCTCAGGATTGTTCTTCTTGTTTTTTACCGTGATATAGCGGCTGGTGCCGGGCTGACCGCTGGTCTTATGCTCAGTGCACTCCAGGATCACTTGTACACGGTTTCCTTTCTTTGCCATACGTTATGTTATTGAAATATTGTTAATCGGTTCGTGGAATCAGATCTTTTCGCCGCGCGCACGCATTTCTTTCACTACGCTATACAATCCGCGCTTATTGATGGTACGGATAGCATCGGTGCTCAGCTTCAGCGTAATCCACTTGTCTTCTTCAGCCAGGTAAAACTTCTTCACCTGCAGATTGGGCAGAAAGCGACGCTTGGTCTTAATATTGGAGTGCGACACTTTGTGACCTCCAATCGGTGTTTTACCTGTTACCTGACAAACTCTGGCCATGATTGATAGAAAATTTTGGACGGCAAAGGTAAGGAAATGTAGCCAATCAGCCTATTGAATTCACATTTTCTCCAAAAAAATTATACCCGGAGGTGGATAACCCAGCCATTACTGGCCTGCCGGGTCCTCTTCCAGCGCCATTTTTTCCTCAAGTCCCTTGCTTTCACTCATTTGCAATCGTAGCCGGGTTTTGCGGAGAAAACGCTGGATCAGGAAGGCGGAAGCGAAGCTGAGGCCGGATATGAGACCGATCCACATGCCGGCAGCTCCCATGTCGGCTCCGAAAGCCAGCAAGTAACCCAGGGGCAAGCCCAAAACCCAATAGGCTATGGCGATCAGGATGGTGGGCGTGCGCACGTCTTTAATACCACGCAATAAGCCTGCCCCGATGGCCTGAGTAGCATCCGATATCTGAAAAAGGGCTGCAAAGAGCAATAGCAGGGCCGCTAGCCCCATCACATCAGCATTTTTATTGAAAAGACCAGGCAACTGATAACGGAAAACCGTGAAAATGATGGCGCAGAAAATTCCATACAGGAGGGCCGTGATCAAAGTGCTTTTGCCAATCCTGGAAATAGCCGGCCAGTCGCCTCTCCCAAACCCATTACTCACCCGGATAGAACCCGCCTGCGCCAGACCCATGCTCACCATGAAGGTGAAGGCAGCGCAACTGAGCGCAATCTGGTGTGCCGCCTGCGCCACGGCGCTGATGGTGCCGATAATGATGCCCGAAACCGCGAAGGCGCCCGCTTCCATACCAATCTGCATACTGCTGGGCACGCCAATATGCAGGAGCTCCTTCAGCGTCTTACCACGCAGGCGCCATTCGGTATGCCGGGCCTTTACATAGGGCCGGAAGGTTCGGTGGCGAAGAATAATCCAGGCCAGCACCACAAAGATCAGCGTCCGGGTGATCAATGTGGACCAGCCCGCTCCCAATAATTCAAGGCGGGGAAAGCCCCAGTTGCCGTAAATAAGCAGATAGTTGAGAAAAATATTGATGGGCATGGCGCAAAGCGACAGCAGCATGGCCGTTCGCGTATATTCGAGCCCATCGGTGAATTGCTTCAATGTCATGAACAACAACATTGGAATAATGGACAGCCCCATCAGTTCCATAAAGGGCATGGCAAAAGCAACCACTTCCGGATCCTGGCCCATATGCTGCAAGATGCCGCGACCGAAAACCAGGGTAAGGGAAATGATAATTGCCGTGATGCTACAAAGCAAAAAGCCATTATAAAAATAATGCGAAACCTGCCGGTCGCTGCCGCGACCATGGGCCATCGACACCATTTGCGACACGGAAATGGTCATACCTATTCCCAATACAAAGGGAATATTGATGGTATTCATCACCAGAGCCGCAGCAGCCAGTTGTTTGTAGCTGATAGCCCCCACCATGGCCGTATCAATGATATGCAGGGCCATCTGGGCCAACTCCCCAATGATGATGGGAGTTGCCAGCCGTAAGGTATTGCCTGCTTCTGTGCGAAGGGTGCTCATAAAAAAAGGGGAGCGAAGTTAGCGACTTTCTTCCGAATGCAAATCCCCAAATCCGGTTAAACAGAAAATTATTTCTCCTTAAAGTAGTACGTATTACGTAGTACGTATTACGTTTATTAAATCGTAAGTTTAAGGTTCAGAGTTGCAAGTTTAAAGTTGTGCGTTTTTATGTAATTAAGGAGCTTTGGGTTATAATGCTTTTGTTTTAAATTTTGCTCATACCGAATGGCATGCCAGAGGAATCATTACCTCAACAATACTTTCAACATTAAACCTTAAACCAAATTCTCAAATAAACAAATCCTCAAATTCTCCCTCATGCGTTTCCCCATAATAATTCTGCTCACTCTTTTTTCTTCCGTTGCTTCTGCCCAAAAGAGTGATATCCTATATCAACTCTATGATGCGAAGCAGTTTCCGGCCCTGAATCAGATGAACCAGGATAAGGCGCACCCGCATTACCATTTCTACAAAGCGGTTTATGCTAACGCCGTCAATAAGCCTGACTCTTCCCTGGACTGGTTGCGCCTGTATCTGGGGAAAAAGAAAAAGCCGCCAAAGGAGATGGCTTTTGCTTTTTACAAACTGGAGCACGACAACCACGTCAGGAGCTTTCATTTTCGTGAAGCGGCTGAAACAGGCGCTCACCTGTTGAAAAAATTCAGGTCGGAATTCAAAGAAGATGAGATAAAAGGAAACGGTTACGCGAACCTTATCTGGAAATCGCTGGAAAAACAACCCGTGCAACGAATTGAACAACCCGTTGTTGATACTATCCCCTTTACCCGCGATATAGCAGGCCTGATCAACCTGAAAGTGAGGGCCAACCAAATAGAAACCAATTTTGTATTTGATACCGGCGCGGGTCTTAGCAGCATTACGGAGAGCCACGCGGAAAAACTGAGTTTAAAAATTCTACCCGACTCAGGCATCTATGTTGCCGGATTCAACAATATCTATAACCCGGTTCGGATTGGAATTGCTCCTGAATTGCGATTCGGCGATGTAATTGTTTACAACGAGCCATTTCTGGTATTTAAGGATGAAGCTTTCACATTTGCCAACGGCGCTTACAAAATCAATGGCATTATTGGTTTCCCAATCGCCAAAGGTCTGGGCCGGATCAGTATTGAAGCGAAACAACTGGTGCTGGAAAAACATCAGCAGGATGACGCATCCCTTAGCCCCAATTTCTTCATAGAAACCTTACGACCCATTTTAATGCTGGAATACAAAGGCAAACTCCTACCCTTCAATTTTGATACCGGCGCCAATACGTCCAGCTTCAGCAAGCCGCTCTATGAACTGGACAGTACGGCCCTGCTACAGGCCGGCAAATACATCCAGGCCACCAATGCCAGCGCTGGCGGTGCCACTACCCGCCGTGTATTGGAAGTCCCCAGCCTTGAAATGAAGCTGAATGGGGAAACTATCAAACTGATCAATCCGGATATTGATACGGAAAATCATCATGTGAGCAGTGATAAGCTCTATGGCAATATTGGCCAGGATCTCCTGCGTCAGTACAAAAGAGTGGTGATTGATTTTGGAAACAGCCACTTTAGGTTGGAAAGGTGAGAATGCGGGGGAAGTTATACGTAATACGTAGTACGTATTACGTACTACGTATTACGGTAGACAGGACATTGGATTTAGGTTAAGGTCTGGAGTCTAAGATGCGAAATTTCGAACACCTTCTCTGCTTATCTGCGTTGTAACCTGCGAAAATCTGCGGGAAACTAATCAGCACTTTAATCCTGTTCTAATTTCGGGTGAGATTTCCCGCAGATTTCGGCTGATCTACGGCGCAGATTTTCGCAGATAATTTGTTGAATGAATAGCTCACAATTTCCACAGCATTTGATTTTCTGTGGTGCTAATCCTGCCGACAATCGCTTGCAATTGCCTTTGGCAATTGCAAAAATATACCCATAACACGGGATAGATTTATTGGCAATATGGGAATAGTATTGTGGCATGATACGTACCATTTTGTTGCTGCTGATGCTTTGCCAGGTTGAAAATGGCTTGGGGCAGGACATGATCTATTGGCCGAATGGAGACTCCACAGCGGTCCGGTTTTCCACCGATCCCAAAAAGGAAAATTTCAGTATCCGCCGTTTTGGCGACCCGGCCACACATGGTTTCGCATACCTGATTACCCATTTCCGGGAAGATTCCATGCGCATACTTTTTCCCCGCCAGGTAGCTGCCATTCGCGTGCGGCAGTCAAGCCGCTACCTTCTGCCCGGGTATTACGTATCACTCCCCCACCGGTTGCGACTCTTTCCCCCAACTTATCCTAATACACGCTACAAGGACAATAGCCATGGGCTTTACCGCCTGGCATACCGCAACGCAGACTATACCCTGCTCGATCGCCGATCACATGATGGTCCCAACGTCGAATTCTTTCTCTACGTAATGCGGAATAGCGACAGTACCGTTTACGAGTTGTACAACAAAAGACAAATTAATAAAGCGCTCCGCATACCGAAGCCGAAGCAAAGGGCTGCACGCAAATCCCTCAAAAATAAACGAGACTGGAAAGCTGTTGTGAAACTGCTTCAACAATATGCTGGTAGAAACTTGTCATTGAAAACTAAGAATACGACGCATGAAACGCAGAATCCTTAGCTTAATGCTGCTTTCCGGCATCAACGGCGTATCTGCGCAGGACCATATCTATTTAGCCAATGGCGATACCCTGGAATGCCGAATTATTCTTAATACAAGAAAGGAAAAAATCAATCCCCGATCGCTTGGCATACATGCGGAAAACCTTTATGAATATGTGGCCGTTGAATTTCAAAATGATTCTGTTCGTGTGCTTAGCCCTGATCAGGTGAATGGCTTCCGAATCGGAATCCGACCCGGCCAAAAAGCGCCGGGCATCTTCCATTCGCTTCCTGTTTCTTTCCGCGTTGATGCTGAAAGATACCAACAGGACCAATCCGTAAAGAAAGACCATATCTTTTACGAGTTTATCTATAGCAACAGCAACTTTACCCTCTATGGCCGCACGGAAGTAATTGGGATGGAGCTGGAATATTCCCCATATATTTTCCGACATAGCGATAAGCAGATACTTCGCCTCCATACCAAAAAAAAATTGTTACAATTCATGGGGCTTTCCGAAAATACCCGCACACGGAAATGGCTACGAAAAATGAATGGGAGATGGAATTTTGAAGCGCTGGTGGAACTGATGAAGAAATAATTTGAGAATTTGGACCTAATTTTCATCAAATTCCCAAATACTCAAATTCACAAATTCCCAATTTAGTTCGTTCCTACCCGCTCCATAATGTCGCCCGCAGCACCGGTATTTCTTCTGGCTGTTTGCTTCATCGCTTTGCCGAAACGCCAGCTAAAGGCAAGGGTGAATACACGGGTATCTCTTTGCAGGTGAAAATATTCTTCCACAAACTGGAAATCGGTAAGGCCGGCCATATTCTGGGTCCAGAAAATATCACGGAAAGAAAACCGCAGGCTGCCGGCATTTTTCAAAATTTGTTTTGAAAGGCCAATGGAAACCTGTCCCGTTGGCTCCAGCACTTCCTGAATATCGTTTTGGTTGCGGGTAATATAAAATCCACTCAGCTCGGCACCCCAACCCTTTCGAAACCGAAACTGATTATTGACGCTAAAATTGGCCTGCCAGATGGATGCCACATACCTTCTCCACAGTTGCGCTTCTATTCGCTTGTGGTTACCAGTGCCCTGCAGGGAAACCGACCACCATGGCGCCGGCGAAAGTTGCGCACTCACGGAAAGACCCAGGTTGCGCATCTCACCAATGTTGCCTTCAGTGTACACAATCAGGCCCGTGCTGGTGTCTTCATAAAAAACCTGCGAAATATAATCGCGGATCAGGTTATAGCTGAGCGTTGTTGAAAGCGCCTGCTTGTATTGATGTGTTAGTTCAAAGTTCCAGGTAAATTGTGGCTGAAAATAGGGATTACCCTGCTGAAAAGTGTATTTGTTGATGATAAATGTGAAGGGATTCAGTTTCTGGAATGCGGGACGATCGATCCGCCTCCCGGCACGCACCGTGAAGCTGTTGATCGAGTCCAGTTCATAGGTAAGGAATACGGAGGGAAAAAGGTTACCGTATTCGCGGTTGAAAGAAGAATCGCCTACCTGTGCGTTCCCCAATTGTCGCGCGCGATATCCCGTGTATTCATAACGGAGTCCGGCCTGCAGGTTCCATTTATCTTTTTTCCAGTTGGCATTGGTATAGAGCGCATGAATATTTTCTGTATAAAGAAAATGATTGCTCTTTCCCAGATCGGGATACCAGGGCCCGCCCTGGCTGGCTTCATATACGGCCAGGTTGTCGGTCTCCACCCGCGATGACTTCCAGCCCGACTCCCAGGTCAGGTTCTCAAACTGCTGCGTATAATCGACCTTACCTGAAAAAATTGCCAACGATGAGGGTATATCTCCTCTTGAAGCATCATCGGTTGGCGCGGTAGGCTGACCGGTTCTGTTTTCAAAATTTTGCCGGTTCACAATTTCATATTCCAGCCAATCCAGGTCCACACTCATCTCCTGCCGGCTATTGAAAACATGCCTCAGATTGAGCGTTGCTCCTCCCCTGTCGAGGCGTGTCGTATTCAGGCTGTTGGTATAAATGATGGAGTCAGGCAGCTTTTGTGGATTCATCCAAAGGGCATTCGATTCGGTTTTGCTTCTTCTGCGCATCAGCATTCCATTCAGCGCCAGCCCAATCGTTGTTTTATTGTTGACATAAAAATCAAAACCTGTATTCACCTGGTGCATGCGACTTCTGATCTCGGTATAAAAAGGCTGTTCCAGGTAAGAAGCCACAGTGCGGTCGGGATTGAAATAAGTCCTTAAGGCTTCCATCTCCATCATGAAGGAGCTAAGGTTGGAGCTATAGCCGAGAAAGAAATTGAAGCGCCCCTGTCGCAAATTAAGATTCAGGGAATTGTTGTTCTTGGGCAATCGTCCCCTGCCATAAGCCAGGCTGAGGTTGCCGTTGAAGCCTTTTTGCTTGTTCTTTTTGGTTCTGATATTGATGATGCCGGCATTGCCAGCTGCGTCATATTTTGCGGAAGGATTATCAATCAGTTCAATGGTTTCCACCTGCGAGCTGCTCATGCCGGCCAGCAGATTCTGCAGGTCCATACCGGCCAATTGCGTAGGCTTACCATCGATCAGGATCAGTACACCCGGTTTACCTTTGAGGCTGATATTCCCATCGCGATCTGTGCTCACGCCGGGCGCCCGCTCCAACACTTCCAGCACCGTACTTCCCGCATTACTAATTGTGGCATCCACATTCAAAACGGTTTTATCCGGCAGGAATTGAACCATGGGCTTGCGGCTTTGCACCAGCACATTGCCCAGAACCCCTTCGCCAGCTTTCAAAAGGATAATCTGCTCCTGCGGCTCCTTTCCTTCAAAAGGTAATTGCGCGAGGATGGCCCCTTCGTAATCGGCCCTGCTCACCTGCAGCCTGTAGTTGGCGGCTTTCAACAGTGAGAATACGGCGAGCCCGTTGCTGTCGGTAACAACAGATTTCAGCAATACTGAATCTGCATTGAAGAGCTGAACCGTTGCTAAATAAAGGGGTGATCTTTTTTCCGCGTCCAGTACACGGATGCGCAGTTCGGGCGATGACTGGGCTCCTGCATGGAGCAGGAAGAAAAGGAATAAAAGGGTGGCGAGTGTTTTCTGCATGTTGATCAGTTGATGCAAGATAGTATTCCGCTTGATCCCTTATTGGGCAATTATTCAAACGGCAGCCAGGCAGCAAAACCGGCATTCAGTCTTTCCGCCTGAACAATTCCCCATTCAACTGCCTATGAATCAACGTATTATTAAACAAAATAGTCCCGTGTAAGATTCCGCCAGTAGCCCGAATTGACCAGGAAAAAATGTAGCAGGGTTCCGGACAAAAATTGGTCGGCCCTTCCGGGGGCCTGGCCTGAGCTTTTGAGTACGAACTGTGCTGATTGAGGCCACCATTTTCACATATCTTTCAATACCTTCGCTGCTCAATTATCTAACACTTAATTATCTAAAGCATGGCATACGATGTAGTTGTGCTGGGTAGTGGACCGGGCGGATATGTGGCCGCCATCCGCGCTTCCCAGTTAGGATTCAAAACAGCAATAATTGAAAAAGAAAGCCTCGGTGGCGTTTGCCTCAACTGGGGTTGTATTCCTACTAAAGCGCTTTTGAAATCTGCCCAGGTGGTGAATGATATCAAACATGCGGAATCTTATGGCATAGAAGCGACCGGCACCCCCAAATTTGACGCGATTGTTAAACGCAGCCGCGGTGTGGCCGATAAAATGAGCAGGGGCGTTCAGTTCCTGATGAAGAAGAATAAGATCGATGTGATTATGGGATTTGGCAAGCTTACCGCACCGGGTAAACTGGAAGTGACCGATAAGGATGGCAAGAAACAAACCGTGGAAGGAAAGCACGTGATCATTGCAACTGGTGGCCGCAGCCGCGAATTACCCAGCCTGAAACAGGATGGCAAAAAAATTATTGGCTACCGCGAAGGCATGAGCCTGACCACGCAACCCAAGTCGATGATCATCGTGGGCAGCGGTGCCATTGGCGTGGAATTTGGCTACTTCTACAACAGCATCGGCACCAAGGTTACCATCGTGGAGTTCATGCCACGCATTGTGCCTGTTGAAGATGAAGAGGTATCGAAAGAACTGGAAAAGAATTTTAAGAAGCAGGGTATCGAAATCATGACCGGTAGCGAAGTAACCAGTGTGGATACCAGTGGATCCGGTGTGAAGGCAAAGGTAAAAACCGCCGATGGCGAAGTGACACTGGAAGCCGACGTGGTACTGAGCGCCGTTGGTGTTGCCGCCAACATCGAAGGCATTGGTCTGGAAAGCCTCGGTGTGAAAACCGACAAAGGCCGTATTACCGTTGACAAATTCTATAAGACAAGCGTACCCGGCGTATATGCCATTGGCGACTGTGTACCCGGCCAGGCCCTCGCGCATGTGGCCAGCAAGGAAGCTATCATTTGCGTGGAAGCCATCGCTCATGCGGAGAAGAAATTTCACCATCAGCCCGAAGCGCTCGACTATAATAATGTGCCCGGTTGTACTTATTGCTATCCCGAAATCGCTTCGGTGGGTTATACCGAAAAGCAAGCCAAAGAAGCGGGTTATGAAATTAAGGTGGGTAAGTTCCCCTTAAGCGCAAGTGGTAAGGCATCTGCTGCCGGCCATGGCGAAGGATTTATTAAAGTAATTTTCGACGCCAAATATGGTGAATGGCTGGGCACACATGCCATCGGCTACAACGTTACCGAGATAATCGCACAAACAGTTACTGCCCGTAAGCTGGAGACCACGCATCACGAAGTACTCAATAGCATTCACCCCCACCCCACCATCAGCGAAAGCGTGAAAGACGCGATTGAAGTGGCGCTGGGTGAAGCGATTCATCTGTGACGTAATACGTTTTACGTAATACGTAGTACGTATTACGTTTGGTTTAGGGTTTAAAGTTTAAGAGAATAGGTTTATAAAGGATAGGGAACGAGTTTCTCTATCCTTTTTTCATTAGGTAGCCTAATCTTTTAAACTCTAAACCATAAACTTTAAACCCTAAACCCTAAACCCTAAATGACAAATAGCACAAGATCGTTAACAGCCAAAATAGCAGGACAT
>JBIQMS010000016.1:0-79755 GCA_044463125.1 Terrimonas ferruginea | reverse complement strand
AAACCTTTGGTCCTTACCCGTACAAGCAATACTCATTTGTGCATGGTGGCGACGGCGGTATGGAATACGCCATGAGTACCCTGCTGGCCAGCCCGGGAGCCTGGCTCCACGAATGGCTACACAACTGGTATCATGGAGTGCTGGCTACCAATGAAACCCTTTATCCCTGGATGGACGAAGGGTTCACCAGCTATGCCGACGAAAGGGTGATGGCATTCCTGCAAGGAAAGGAAGGTTTTGTGCAGGACGGAAGTTATCGCAGCTATTTCGGCCTGGTGCGCAGTGGTCGGGAAGAGCCACTCAGCACGCCCGGCGATCATTTCAATACCAACTTCGCTTACAGCATCGCCTCCTATTCCAAGGGCGCGGTGTTCCTGGAGCAGTTAGGGTATGTTGTTGGCGACAAGGTTCGCGACCAGATACTGATGAATTATTATAATACCTGGAAGTTCAAGCATCCCAATGTGAATGATTTCATCCGCGTGGCGGAAAAAACCGCGGATATGAAGCTGGACTGGTACAAGCACTACTGGGTGTACAGCACCAAAACCATCGACTATGCTTTCGACAGCCTTTGGGAAGCGGGAGGCAAAACCAAAATACGCATGAAGCGTATTGGTTTAATGCCCATGCCCATTGAACTGAAGCTCACTTTCAAGGACAGCACTTCCGAAATACACTATGTACCACTTGACCTGATGTATGGCGCCAAGCCCGCGGAGGATGAAACACCCCGCAAAGTTTACCCCGCGTGGAAATGGACGAATGAAACGTATGTAGTGGAAACGGATAAGCGAATCATTGATATTTCCATAGCCGAAATAGATCCCAGCATGAGGATGGCGGATGTGGAGAGGAAGAATAACAGGATTAAATTGTAATACGTTTTACGTATTACGTTCTACGTTTTACGTATGGTTTAGGGTTTAAGGTTTAAATAATTGCTTTAAACTTTAAACCTTAAACTCTAAACCAAAAAACGTACTACGTACAACGTAAAACGTATAACGCAAAAAAGCCACCCCGATTCAGGTGGCTTTTTTACGTTTTTGATTAGAGTCCTCCAAGAGAATTTGCAAAGTAGGTTTACGGTTAATGGTAAGGTTATCTGAAAGAATTTCCTAATCTGATACGAAGCTACTTTATCCTAAGTGGGTACCCAATACCACTTTTGTGGTATTTTTCTTAACGCCCAAAATATTTGTTAACGGCTTCAATTCGGTTTGTAACGTGTAGTTTTTCGTAAATATGGTAAACGTGTTTACGAACAGTTTCGGGGCTGATGAATAATTCAGCGGCTATTTCCTTGTACATCAGTCCTCTGGATAATTGCTCCAGGATTTCTTTTTCCCGATTGGATAATCCTTCCAATTCGGGTTGTCCGCTGTTTTCTATAACGGGTTGTTTTTGAAAGGCGGCAACCACTTTGCGGGCGATCTGGCTGCTCATGGGAGCTCCACCCTGGTAGAGTTCGCGGATGGCACCCAGTAATCTCGCGGGGGCCGTCTTCTTCAGAATATATCCACTGGCGCCGGCGCTTAGCGCTTCAAAGATTTTTTCGTCCTCCTCATACACGGTACACATCATGAAGTTGGTGGCGGGAACCACCTGCTTGAGGGCTTTTACGCAATCAATTCCACTTTCTTCTGTTCCGAGGTTGATATCCATCAAAACCACATCTGGCTTCAGATCCGGAATGGAGCGGATGGCTTCCTCAGCCGTACCGATAGTGCCAACACATTGATAGCCATCCGACATGCTAATAATCTCCTCCAGGGCATTTCGCAGATCCCTGTTATCATCCACAATACAAACCGAAATATCGTTCATCGTGCAAAATTGGGAAATAAGCGGGGAATAGGCAATACCACGAAGTGGTAAGTGGGCAACGTGAGGCGTGAGACGTGAATCGTGAGACGTGAGACGTGAGGCGTGAGGCGTGAGGCGTGAATCGTGAGGTCCGCGTGAGCTTTAGGGTTTAAGATTTGTGGAAGTAATTGGTTGAGAAAATATGGTAAAACTTTAAACCTTAAACTGACTCACGATTCACGCCTCACGCCTCACGATCCAGGCACATACAACAAATACTTATCCTTAAAAAACTCTTCCTGAAATATATCGCTCACGGGCAGTACGCTGGGGCGGGTCAGGCTTTCCTGGATTTCCTGGTTCAGATCGCCGCCTTTGAGGCAGATCAGCCCGGGTCGGGGAAGATTGTCTTTTGATTCGGTCTTAATATTATTATGTGACTTGCGCAGGAGGGGGCGCGACCATTGCCATAAATCCTTCAGCGGGGCCACGGCTCTCGACACCACAAAATTGTATTTCCGGTCGCGGATATTTTCCACCCGCACATGCTGAGTGCGGATGTTTTTTACGCCAATAGCCGCGGCAACCTCTTCCACCACTTTCAATTTCTTCGCGATGCTGTCTACCAAATGAAATTCCGTTTCAGGAAAAAAGATGGCCAGGGGCAATCCGGGGAAGCCGCCACCCGTACCCAGGTCAAGCACCTGCATGCCGGGTTGCAATTCAACCGTGGCGGCGATGCTGAGCGAATGCAATACATGGCGTTCATACAGACTATCGATATCCTTCCGCGAAATCACATTGATCTTTTCATTCCACTCTCGGTAGAGTGGTTCCAGTTGGCGGAACTGGTTCAGTTGTGTATCGGTAAAGTCGCTGAAATATTTTAGCAGAATCTCCATAAGCGAAAAGCACCGGGTATTATTGCCAGTCTTTGTCTGGCCTGCGCCATAGTGCCGGCGCAAAGATCAGGTAATAAAAAAACATCCAGAGGTCGAAAAAGAAATACCAGGGACGCAAATCTTCCTCTCCCATCTTTTTCATGGCTTTACCAAAAACAATGCCCTGCATGATCAGCCGGAGCCCGAAAGGGATCAGCGACCAGCGCCAGTCGAACCAGATCAGGCTGGCGGCCAGGATTGGATAGAAAAGAAACTGACTGCTGAAGTAAAGACCCAGCAGGAATTTATGCTTCGGCTTGTAATACTTTGCCGTAGTGTAATGACGTCTTTTTTGTCGCATCCAGGCCTTCCAGGTTGTTTTGGGAATGCTGCGGGTAATGGCATCGGGGTCTATCACCACTTTGGTATTATGCGGCGTGGCCACTTTGTTTACAAACAGATCATCGTCGCCACTTGGAATATGGTTGATGGAAGCAAAGCCCTTATGCCGGATAAACAAACCTTTTTTGTAGGAAAGGTTGCGCCCCACACCCATATAAGGAAGGCCGGCCAGGGCATAAGACAGGTATTGCAGGGCAGTATGAAAAGTTTCAAAACGAATCAGCTTATTAAGCAATCCTTTTTTGCGATGGTAAGCCCCATAACCCAGTACCAGTTCCGTCTTTTCATCATAAGCATCCTGCATTATTTGTACCCAGTTTTCGCTGGCGGGTACGCAGTCGGCATCGGTCAGCAGCAGTATCTCATGCTTTGCTTCGCGAATGCCTACCGACAGCGGATATTTTTTACCCCGGATGAGTTTGGCTTCCTGGGTCAGCTCCACCACCTGCAGCGATTTGAAGGTTTTTTTCAGCTCCTGCAGTATGTATTTGGAATCATCCATCGAGTTGTCGTTAACAACTATTACCTCATAAGTGGAAGGGTAGGATTGAACCAACACTCCCGGCAGATTGCGGGCCAGGTTCTCGTCTTCATCGCGGGCGCAGATAATTACCGATACCGGGTGCTGCTGCGATCGGTCTTTCTTCTTCGTACGGAACCATGCGATGCGACTAAAAAAATATAGGAAATAATAGAGCTGTATGGCCGTAACGGCGCAAAGGGAATAAAAGAGAATCTCATTCCAGGCAATGGGTGGCATGGCGCGAAGATAGAAGAGAAAATGTTGAAGAGTTTAAGGTTTAGGGTTTAAAGTTTAAGGTTTTCGGACAAAGATGGTAATCGATATCGAGAAGGGTGTGGCCCAGAAAATTATTTACTGGATACGGCTCACTACTTCCCTTAAACTTTAAACCCTAAACCTTAAACTCTTCCAAATAACATTTTATCTACCTTTGACCAGCTTTAGGAACGATAAAACTGAAAAGATGAGCGCAAAAATTACGGCTGCCATTACGGCGGTGGGGGGCTTTGTACCCGAAGACCGTTTGACGAATTTTGACCTGGAAAAAATGGTGGATACCACGGATGAATGGATCCGCACCCGCACGGGAATCACGGAACGGAGAATCCTGAAAGGAGAGGGAAGGGGTACTTCTGAAATGGTGGTACCGGCTGTGCAGGACCTGTGTAAGAAACGTGGAATAGACCCGCTGGAAATAGATTGCCTGATTGTGGCTACGGTAACGCCCGATATGGTTTTCCCCGCAACAGCTAATATCGCCTGCGATAAGCTGGGCGCCAAAAACGCATGGGGCTACGATGTATCGGCAGCCTGCTCGGGTTTTTTATATGCTCTCACACAGGGCGCAGCCCTTATTGAGAGTGGCCGTTACAAGAAAGTGGTAGTGGCGGGAGCCGACAAAATGAGCGCGATTGTAGATTATAAGGATCGCACCACCTGCATCATTTTTGGAGATGGTGCCGGAGCGGTGTTGCTGGAACCTAATACAGAGGGTTTGGGCGTGCTCGACAGCCTGTTGAAGAGCGATGGAAGTGGATGCCAGTACCTGCGCATGAAAGCCGGTGGTTCGGCTTATCCTCCATCGGCGGAAACGGTGGCCAATAAAGAACATTATGTGTACCAGGAAGGCCAGGCCGTATTCAAATTTGCCGTGAAAGGTATGGCCGATGTGAGTGCTGAACTGCTCGAGCGTAATCAACTCACCGGCGATGATATCTCCTGGCTGGTTCCCCACCAGGCCAACCTGCGCATTATAGATGCTACGGCCAATCGGATAGGGCTTCCCAAGGAAAAAGTAATGATCAATATTCAGAAATACGGCAATACCACGGCCGCTACCATTCCATTGTGTCTCTGGGAATGGCAGGATCAACTAAATAAAGGCGAATTGCTCGTGCTGGCCGCATTCGGCGGAGGCTTCACCTGGGGAGCCACCCTGGTAAAATGGGCGTATTGAGGTTAGTTTAAGGTTTAGGGTTTAAGGTTTAAATTTTTAGTCCTGAGCCGTAGACTTTAAACCTTAAACCCTAAACTTTAAACTCGAAAACGAATCAACAAATAATGTCTTCCCCTCTCTATTCCGGCTTTAGTTCCACTGCCATTCATGCGGGTCATGAAACGGATCCGCGCCATGCGCACCTTGTTCCTATTTATGCCAGCAGTACTTATGTATTTGATACGGCTGAGCAGGGCATGCGCAGGTTTAGTGGACAGGAAGAAGGATTTATCTATAGTCGTTGGGGCAATCCCACCATGGAAGAAGCGGAGAAAAAAATTGCAGCGCTGGAAACCCTGGGTCTCCATCTTGAAGTGAAGGGCATTTTGCATGCATCGGGTATGGCGGCCATCAGTTCACTGATGCTGGGTACAATGGTTGCGGGCGACAAGATATTAACTCATTTTTCCTTATATGGTGGTACGGAGGAATTGATTCATCGGGTACTGCCGGGTCTTGGTATTGAATCCGTGATTGCTGACCTTCGGAATCTGGATATCGCGGAGAAACTACTGAAGAACGAACCGGGCATCCGGATGATTTATATTGAAACACCCGCCAACCCCACTATCCAGTGTGTGGACATAGCCGCTCTCACAAACCTGGCGAAGAAATATGGAAAAATTGTTGCTTGCGACAATACCTTTGCCACACCTTACCTACAGCAGCCATTTCAATACGGTGTGGATTATGTGGTGCACAGCACCACCAAATTCCTGAATGGACATGGAACGGCCATCGGTGGTATTCTGCTCGGCAGGGATATTGAATTCATGCGCACCCGCATGACCAAAGTGCACCGCCTGCTGGGAGGCAACAGCAATGGCTTCGATGCATTCCTCCTGATCAATGGCATCAAGACCCTGGAACTGCGGATGGAACGACATTGCGCCAATGCCATGGAAGTGGCCCACTATCTTGAAAATCATAAAGCGGTTTCCAAGGTAAATTATACGGGGCTAACTTCACATCCTGATTACGCCATTGCGCAAAAACAAATGCGGCATCCCGGGGCCATGCTGAGCTTCGAGCTGAAAGGTGGTTTGCAGGCCGGAATCGATTTTATGAACAAACTTAAAATGTGTATCCGTACCGTTTCGCTCGGCACTTGCGATACCCTCTTGTCGCACCCGGCATCCATGACCCACTACGGCGTGCCCCGCGAACAAAGAGAACGTTATGGCATTACCGACGGCCTGATCCGCATGAATGTGGGTCTGGAGCAGGCGGCAGACATTATGAAGGATTTGGATCAAGCGCTGTGAGCAAATTTGAGGATTTGTGAATTCGGTTATTAGTTTAGAGTTTAGGGTTTAAGGTTTAAATACAAATTCTCAAACTTGCCTGCCGGCAGGCAGGTTCTCAAATCCCCAAATTCTCAAATCCCCAAATTCTCCCTCCCATGTTTGCATTCTTAAAAGGTCAGTTCGCTTACAAGAGTCACGCGGTTGTGCATATGGATGTAAACGGTGTGGGCTATGAGTTGCAGATCAGTCTGCATACTTATTCGCATATCCAGAACCTGGAGCAGGGGCAGTTGCATACCGTACTGATAGTGCGGGAGGATGCGCAGTTGCTTTATGGTTTTTTTGAGCTGGCAGAAAAGGAGATGTTTCTGCTGTTGCTGGGCGTTTCGGGGGTGGGGGCGAATACGGCCCGGATGATGTTGTCGTACATGAAACCCGAGGAACTCACCCGATCCATCATGGGAGGGGATGTGAAGGCCCTGGAATCGATCAAAGGGATCGGCAAAAAAACCGCCGAAAGGATCATCCTTGAACTGCGCGATAAACTGGGCAAACAAAGCCCCGTAGCAAATATTTCCCCTATGAAAAACAATACTTTGCAACAGGATGCGTTTAATGCTCTGACGGCGCTGGGTATCCATCGCACGGCCGCTGAGCAAGCCATCAAAAAGGCCTTGCAGGCAGAGCCGGACCTGCAGGTGGAAGAGCTGATTAAGAAAGCACTCCGTATTCTTTGATGGCCTTAATTTCTGGAACTAATTGATCCTGAGAACAAATTGAATTGCAAAGTTGCAAATATCTTCCGTACGGCGGTAGTGCTCACCCTCGTATTGTGTACAATCGGCAAAGCTAACGGCAGGGAAAATTCAGATAAGTTTTTTCAACAAAACCCCGCTGATACTTCCCGAAAGGACACCCTTCGGTACCCCATTTACGATCGCTACGGGGATCCTCTTAGCGCCCCTCGCCGCAATACGTTCGACCTTCGCGATACAGCTTTCATCAAAAAAAATATTGAATACGATCCCCGCACGGGTGAATATTTCATCACGGAGAAAATCGGCGATCGCTATTACCGGACCCCGGTTTCCTTTAACCGCGAAGAATTCATGCGCATGCAGGGCCGCCGCGATGAAACGGACTATTTCCGCAAACGGGCTTCCCTGCTCACCGACATGAACCGCCGGAACTTCAAGCCCCAGTTCCAAACCTCGCCCAGTTGGTTTAACCGGATTGTGGGAGTAGGTAAGGTTGACATCCGTCCCTCAGGTGAAGTGCAGCTACTCGCCGGCTATATGGGACAAAACATCAAAAACCCAACATTGCCGGAAAGAGCGCGAAGATTTGGTGGCCTTGATTTCAACATGAACGCGCGGATGCAGGTAGACGCCAAGATTGGCGATAAGCTCACCCTCCCCATCAACTACAACACCCTCGCCAATTTTGAGTTTGAGAATCAACTCAACCTGAACTATATCGGAAAGGACGATGAAATACTCAAGCAGTTTCAACTGGGTAATGTGAATTTCCAAACCAAGAGTACGCTGATCCCAAGCGCCACTTCTTTGTTTGGGGTGAAGACCCAGCTTCAGTTTGGAAAAATGTTCGTAACCGGCGTGCTCGCCAACCAGCGTGGCCAGCGCCAAACCATGGGGCTCGAAGGCGGTACGGCAACGCAAACTTTTAACCTGAAGGCCGACGAATACGAAGAGAACCGGCACTTCCTGATGTCGCAATATTTTCGTGGACGTTACAATACGGCCATGGCCCAATTGCCCGTGGTGAATTCGCCCGTACAGATTTTGCGGGTGGAAGTGTGGGTGACCAACCGTACGGGTGCTACCACCGATACCCGCGATGTGGTGGCCCTGATGGACCTGGGCGAAGGCGCTCCCTTTGGTCCCTGGGGCGGACCGGGTAACCCGAATGCTCTTCCCGACAACAATACCAACACACTCTATAGTTTGCTGACCGGGCCGGGTGGTAACCGAAATTCGAGCACTATCCAGAGTTTTCTCACCAGCAATGGTCTGGCGCCGGTACAGGATTTTGAGAAAACATTTGCGC
Source organism: Terrimonas ferruginea (assembly GCA_044463125.1). Lineage (GTDB taxonomy): Bacteria > Bacteroidota > Bacteroidia > Chitinophagales > Chitinophagaceae > CAYMZZ01. The sequence goes on along the minus strand of JBIQMS010000016.1, from coordinate 71,331 downwards.
GCAAATTGCAGCCCACAGATTATTACTTTAATCCGCGCATCGGTTTTCTTTCGCTCAACCAACCCCTGCAGCCCGATGAAGTGCTGGGTATAGCCTTTCAGTACACGTACAATGGCAAAGTATTCCAGGTAGGTGAATTTTCACAGGATGTGCCACCTGATACTTCAGGTGCCACACAAAAGGTTTTGTTTCTGAAATTGTTGAAAGCGACATCGCAGCGTACCAACCTGCCTATCTGGGACCTGATGATGAAGAACGTGTATTCGGTTGGCTATGGCCAATTGGATCGCACCGACTTCAAACTCGATATCCTCTATGAGGAACCCAGCCTGGGCGAAAAAAGATACCTGCCTCCGCCGGATGTATTGCCCCAGTTTGAGGGTCAACCCCTGATCTCGTTGGTCAATCTCGACCGGCTCAATAATCAGAATGATCCGCAGCCCGATGGGGTGTTTGATTATATCGAAGGATTTACCGTGATCTCGAGCATGAGCCGGATCATCTTTCCGGTGCTGGAACCTTTTGGCCGCGACCTCGAATATGTGTTTCCAACCCAGGTGGAACGAGACCGTTACGTGTATTATCCCCTGTATGATACCATCAAAGCCATCGCGCAAACCTATGCGAACCTGAACCGGTATAAGCTTTCCGGTAAATCGCGTACCAGTTCCAGTGGCTCGGGCGATTATCAACTGGGTTATAATATTCCCCGCGGCTCAGTAACCGTAACCGCCGGTGGGCAAACCCTGCAGGAAGGTATTGACTACGACATCAACTACGATCTGGGTACCCTGCGCATTATTAACCAGGCCATCATTAATTCCGGGGTGCCGGTCAATATCAGTTACGAAAACCAGAATGCATTTGCCATACAGCAGCAGAACTTTATGGGGTTGCGTATGGACTATATCGCCAACGACAAGCTTTCGATCGGCGCTACTATTGCCCGCCTTGGCGAGCGTCCCTTCTTCATCAAGCAATCCTATGGCGAAGATCCCGTACGAAATACCATGTTTGGGATGGATGTGGATTACCGAAGCGATTTTCCCCGGCTAACCAAGTGGCTGGATAAATTACCCTGGTACAGCACCCGCACCATGTCGTCGATAAAAGCTTATGCGGAAGTGGCGGTACTGAAGCCGGGCCACTCTCCGCAAATTGGTCGTGGCAGTAATGGCCTCGTGTATATCGATGACTTTGAAGGAACCCGTGCGGCCATCGACCTTCGTTTTCCGTTGATCAACTGGAACCTGGCCAGTGTGCCCCAGCGTTTCCCCGAAGCCACGCTCAACAATGACCTGGCCAGCGGCTACAATCGCGCCAAGCTGGCCTGGTATAATATTGAGCCGGTGTTGCAGGAGCGCAGCAATCCCAATAACCCACTTCAGGGTAATGTGGAAGAACTCTCCAAACCGGAAGTGCGGCAGGTATTGCAGCGGGAGATATTCCCGCAGCGTACTATCGATTTTGGCCAGGGGCTGCTCACCACTTTTGATCTTGCCTTCTATCCCAAAGACAAGGGCCCCTATAATTTTGAGAACCGTGCTGGGAGAATAGATCCGAATGGTCGCCTCGCCAATCCCACACAAAGCTGGGGTGGTATTATGCGCAATATCGACCAGATCGACTTTGAAACCGGTAACGTGGAGTATATCGAATTCTGGTTGCAGGATCCTTATGTCACCAATACCGCCAGTGGAGCCGGAAAACTGTTTTTCAATCTGGGTAATATATCAGAAGACATTCTGAAAGACGGAAAGCGTCAGTACGAAAATGGTTTGCCAACCCCACGCCTGAATGCACCTGTGGATAATACCAGTGTTTGGGGCAAAGTGCCTTCCAATCCTTTACAGGTTACCAATGCGTTCAGTAATGATCCAGCCGATCGTGAGTTTCAGGATGTGGGGCTTGATGGCTTAACCGATGAGGAAGAGCGGAGCAAGTTTGACAATTACCTGCAGGGTCTCGCGGCTATAGCGCCTGCCGCTGCCGCCATCGCGCAACTGGATCCTGCCGCCGACAACTTCAAGCCCTATCGTGACCCCAGCTACGATGCCAGCAATACCGGAATCCTGGGTCGTTATAAAAATATCAATAACCCACACGGCAACTCGCCTGTGAGCAACAACAGCAGCCAGTTTGTAAACGCTTTTACCCAGTACCCCGATGGCGAAGAGCTGAACCGTGACAACACCCTGAACGAGGTGGAAGAGTATTTTGAGTACGAAGTGGATATTGCGCCCAACATGATGACGGGTACCAATTATATTACCGATGTGCGCATGGTGAATGTATCATTGGCCAATGGCAGCCAGCGCCCGGAGAAATGGTACCTGTTCCGGATTCCGGTCACTGAGTTCAGCAACAAAGTGGGTAATATTCCCGATTTTAAGTCCATTCGCTTTATCCGTATGTATGTGACGGGTTTCCAGGATTCGGTAGTGATGCGTTTTGGTAAGCTGGAACTGGTGCGCAACCAATGGCGGAAATTTCAGTACGAAATTGATACCACCGGCAACTACACCAACCTGCCTGGTAATGATCCGGTGGAGTTCAATACCCTGGCGGTAAACCTCGAAGAGAATGATCAGCGCCAGCCCATCAACTATGTAATGCCTCCTGGTATTGATCGCCAGCAGCAATTAAGCAACAACAATGTGCAATTGTTCCTCAACGAACAGGCATTGAGCGTACAGCTTTGCGGACTGGAGAATGGGGAGTCGCGTGGTGTGTTCAAGACCATGAACATGGATATGCGTCAGTATGGAAAGATGCGCATGTTTATACACGCCGAAGGCCGGGGTAGTGATGGAGCCATTCAGGATTATGACCTGTCGGCCATCGTTCGTATTGGCAATGATTTCCAGGGTAACTATTATGAGATTCGCATACCGCTGAAAAAAACCAATTGGGGTGTAAGGGATAGCCTATTGATTTGGCCCGAAGAGAATAATCTCGATTTTGACCTGGAGGAACTCACTCAATTGAAGTTGCGTCGTAATAACGGTGGCTTCTCGCCTTCGCAATATTACAGTGAGCGTTTGCCCAACGGACGGGTATATGCCCTGATCGGTAACCCCAACCTGGGTGAAGTGCGGGGTATGATGCTGAGTGTTGTAAACAACAAGATGGAGCCCGCCTGCGCGGAAGTATGGTTTAATGAATTGCGCTTCTCTAACCTTGATGAAAAGGGAGGCTGGGCCGGTCTGGGAAGGGTAGACCTTAACCTGGCAGATCTCGGTAGCATCTCCCTGTCCGGAACCGCGAAAAGCCGTGGCTTTGGTACGCTGGAGCAAAGGGTCAATGATCGCTCTCGAGAGGACCTCTACACTTTTGATGTTTCTGCCAATATCGATGCAGGAAAATTACTGCCGCGTCAGTTGGGTATTCAAATCCCCGTGTACGCCGGCATCAGCCGAATCACCAGCACACCGGAATATGATCCTTACGATCTGGATATAAGATTGCGCGATAAGCTCGACAATGCTAGTGGACCCGACAAGGATTCGATCCGGCGCGACGCCCAGGATATTACCACCATCCGCACCATCAATTTCACCAATGTGAAAAAGATAAAAACGGATGGAAAGAAGCCCAAGATCTGGAGTCTGACCAATTTCGACTTCAATTACTCCTATATGGAGACGAAGCAGACCAATCCGTTGATCGATCTCTATGAAATGCGGCGTACCCGCGGCGCCATCGCCTATAATTATGCGCCGGACCCTAAATACCTGGAACCATTTAAGCGACTGATAAAGTCGAATTCAAAATGGCTCACCTGGATCAAGGATATCAATTTCAATTATGTGCCTTCGCAGCTTTCGTTCAGGGCCGATGTGTTCCGCCAGTTTGGCGCCACTCGTCCGCGCAATGTGGGTGGCGGACCATATAAGATACCCGAAACCTATGATAAGTATTTCACTTTCGACCGTGTCTATATCCTGCAATGGAACCTCACGCGTTCCATTACGCTGGATTATTCCGCCACCAATAATGCGCGGGTAGATGAACCCTTCGGAAGAATTGATACCGAAGCTAAAAAGGATTCAGTGCAGAAAAATCTCTTCAAGGGCGGACGGAATACGCAGTTTGCGCAGGAAGCAGGTATTTCCTATACATTGCCCACCCAGAAATTTCCCTTCCTCGACTGGACCAGTGTGCGCGCCAATTACAGCACCAAGTACAACTGGCTGGCATCATCCCTGCTGGCACGTAGCCTGGGTAATACACTCAGCAATACGCAAACCCGTACGCTGAACGGTGAATTCAATTTTGATCAGCTTTACATGAAGTCGCGCTTTCTGCGTGCCGCATCGGGCCAGCAGGCAAGACCGAATTCCCGAAACCCCAACCCCAATGCGAGACCGGCGAACCGCGATACCTTGTCGCCTAAAACATTGGCTCCTGTAATAGCCGACAGTGTTTGGGCCAAAATGTCGAAGAAGGAAAAGCGTGCTTATCGCAAGGCGGAGCGCAAGCGTAAGCGCGATGAACGCCGCCGTGCCCGTGAGTTGCGCAAAAACCAGCCCGTGGAAATGGGCAAGGGTGTGAAAGCCGTACTGAACCTCGCTACTTCGCTGAAGCGGGTGGGTGTGCAGTATTCGCAGGATTTCGGAACCACATTGCCAGGGTATATGGATAGTACGGTGCTCCTGGGTAATAACTGGAAGAGTGGCGAACCGGGCATGGGTTTTATTTTCGGCTATCAGCCCGATACAAGTTGGATCAATCGATTTGGATCGAGAGGATTGTTGTCGCGCGATTCATTAGTGTCGGCTATGATTCAGCAACGTTATAATGAGCGGCTGAATATTACCGCACAATTGAATCCGGTGCGTGATCTGAATATCGATTTGAACCTGGACAAAACATTCAGCAAACAATATTCGGAATTACTGAAAGATACCACTGGCAACTCGGGACTGGCCCGTTTTAATCCCTACGCGATGGGAAGTTTCAGCGTGAGCTATATTGCTTATCAAACCCTCTTCGAAAAATTTGATCCCAACCAGGTATCGGCCACTTTTAAGGAGTTTGAAAGCAATCGTGAAATTCTTTCGCGACGCCTGGCGGAGCTCAACGATTACCAGGGTGGGCAGATTGATCCCAACGATCCGAATTATTACCTGGGTTATGGCCGCTATGCACAGGATGTGGTGATTCCATCCTTCCTCGCTGCCTATACTGGCAAGGATCCGTCGGGCATCAAACTGTTTAAAAACAGTAATCCCAATATCCGGTCCAATCCTTTTGCGGGGCTTCTGCCGAGGCCCAACTGGGCGCTTACGTATACTGGTCTGTCCCGCATTCCGGGACTGGATAAAGTGTTCAGCAATGTTACGATTCGCCATGGGTACCATAGCACTTTAAGCATGAACAGCTTTAATACAGCCCTGCTGTTTGCGGATCCCAACCGTATTGGTTATCCTTATTTCCGCGATACGCTGACGGGTAACTATATTCCTTATTTCCTGGTTCCTAACCTGACCATTCAGGAAGCATTTGACCCGATGATTGAAGTGGATATGACTTTCACCAATCAACTGAGTACAAGGTTCGAGTTTAGAAAGTCGCGTACCTTAAGCCTTAGCCTGATCGATTACCAGCTTGCCGAAAACCGGTCTACTGAATATGTATTCGGATTCAACTACCGGAAGAAGGGTGTGCCCTTGCTGAAGAATATGCGCATCGGCAAAAAAGGGCAAAAGCTGGATGGCGAAATCACTTTCCGTCTCGACTTTAGCCTGCGCGATGATGCCACCGCCAACAGCAAGCTCGATCAGGGAACTGCTTTTGGTACGGCCGGTCAAAAAGTAATTCGCATCAACCCACAAATTCAATACGTAATCAGCCAGCGTGTAAGATTGAGTTTGTACTTCGATCAAACGCGTACCATTCCCAAGATCAGTAATGCATTTCCGATCACGAATACGAGAGGGGGATTGCAGATTGATATTTCCCTGGCGCAGTAGGGAGACGTACTACGTAATACGTAGTACGTTTTACGTTTTACGTAGTACGTAATATGTATTTTTTGTAGGAAAGTTATTCAGGTGATTTTGGAAAAATGGTTGCCGTAAAAAATTGTCAGCTTTATTAGGGAATTGCAAAGTCACGAGCAGGATCTCCCCCTTCTGCTGCGGCGGAAGGTTGTGTGAATGCTGGCGTTGACATCATATTGAGTCCTTTCAGGTTCTGTGAATGGGGAGTTGGGGAATAAATCTGCGCGAATCTGCAGATATTATCTATTAACTGCTTACAACTTTAAACTTTAAACTTTCAACTAACTACTTCCCACTCACTCCTTCTCTCCCGGTACATGGATCGCAAACACCCCATTACTCCATACTTCCCGGTACCCATGTTCGCGCAGAAAGTTTTCCAGCACTTCATCTCTTTTTTCGTTAATGGAATCCCAGGTCTCGTCGAATTTAACGGGCGGTTCGGGCCAGTTGGAAGCATCACCTACGGTCTTGATCAGTTGGCGAACGATCACAGGGGTTTTTCCTGTTTTCTCCACAGTATTGCGCAGTTCCCTCGCAAAGAAACTACCCTCATAAAGCCAGGGCATAGCATTGCGTAGAAAAGGCCTTGTGTTGGTGAGATAGTGCATCAGAGGGATGGAATGATACATCATTACCGTATCGCCGGGTTGAATATATTTAGTCGATTCATCCAGGAGCTCATTCATAACGGCAGCACGTTCCGGAGTCGTGTATACGTGCTGGAGGTAGGGATTATCCACCTGTGCGGTCATGCGGGTGCGGTCGTTCCAGTCGAAGAAGGGGTAATAATAAGCTTGCCGCAGTAACGCGAAAAATATTAATAGAACGGCGAGCAAACCGATGGTTCTGAATTGGCGGTTATCTATCCAGGTTTTTATACTCCATCCTGATCTTGTGCTATCCAGTTTCCAGTTTATTTCCAATTGGGACCATCGTGAGAAATAATCTATCGCAACAGGCAGACCAATCCACAGCGTGTATATGCCAACGGTGTAAATCCCATCGGAACTGCCAAGTGGGTAAGTGAGAATGATATAAAGCCCCATCAATGCCAATACGCGCAGATCTGTATCCTTTACCGATATAAAAATAAGCAGCGCGGCCAACATGCTGAGGTCGGTGAGCAGAAAAACCATGATCAGGTGATTGATCTTATTGGTCCAGATCAACCAGGCAAAAGCTAACACAAAGAGCGCTGTTAGCATCTTAATGAGCGGCTTTCGCCATGAAGGCCGGTATTGGATCAGGTTGCACAGCATAGCAGCACCCAGTATGGGAATACCAATCATCAAACCATGTTTAACCGCGGACCCATAAAGCAGAAAGAACTGCTTCAGCAATTTGCCGATCCCGTAATGGCTGCTGGCACCACCGCTTCCCATTTCCATTACCAACCGGACAGCGCTGAGGAAGATTTCGAGTTGGCCGGTAACCATTCCAAATGCAACCATCACACACAGTCCACCAATAAAACCTCCGCCAAAAATAAAGGCGAGTCGGAACATGCGTCCCCAACTGTATTGTTGCAGGTAACCGTAATAGAATATAGCCAATACCAGGCCCAGGTTTACCAGGCTGGGTATGCGTGCCAGGGTTTCGAAGGCTACCATCATACCCGAAAGGAAAACCAGGAATGGTTTGTTATGCTTCAGCCCGTTAAAAAGAAAAAGGGCGCAAAGCATATAGAGGAGCATGCAAAGATAATTGTAGTGAAATATGCGGATGTTGTTGGCGATAACAAACAATGCAAACAATAATCCGAGACGCAAGGCTGCCTTGCCGAGGTGGGGCCGCAAGAGCCTGTAGGCCAGCATACAGGTGGCCCCCAGCGTCAATGCCCCAACTAACCGATGCCCCCAAACCCCCATGTTTGGGAAAATATATTCGAACGCTCCGCCTATCACTCCCGAGAGCCAAAACATAAAAGTGTACTGCACCGCTTCCGGATCCGAATATATATTGCGGTAGAAAACTGCATTTAATCCCTCATCCGCAAGATCAAGACCCTGAAAAGTCATCAGAATACAATACAAAAAAACCAGGCCGGCAAAAGCCCAGGAGGGTATCCGGTCGAAAAGGTGGAGAACCGAAAAAGGTGGTTTGGACATGATGGCAACAGGTTGGGTTCGATTAACGGATAAATATAGTCACCCACCACCGAAATACATAGCGGGAGCGGAGGATTCCTTTGAGCAGAATCCCGGAAAAGAAATTTTTAATTTCAGTCGCTCAAAATAGTAGGATTAAAGAAGTTTTTTTTATACATTTGAGCCGCAATGCTTAACGCATTGACCTTCATTTGATTGGTAGCGCCTGATACCAGCCTGTAATTTTGGCCTTCAAAGAATTAAACCTGCGAAAGCTCCAGAATTATCGCTAAGTACCCAATGTTCCTATTGTTTATTCCATGCCATTTCATTGTTGAATGATCTCCGATCATCCGAGCCTACTGAATGCCCAAAATCCAGTACATGCCTGCAAAAGCCTGGTAAACCGTAACTATTTAAACTTATATAACCGAATCATCAAATGGCAAACATTACAGTTGGCGTTATTGGCTATGGATACTGGGGGCCAAATATCGTACGTAACTTCTTCAGCACGCCGAATTGCACCGTAAAGACTGTGGCCGACGGAAGGCCGGAACGACTGGCTACCCTGGCCAAGACCTATCCCGGCATCCAGGGCATAGCTTCAGGTCAGGACCTGATCAATGATCCCGAAATCGACGCGGTGATCATTGCCACACCTGTATTCACACATTTCGCATTAGCCAAAGAGGCTTTGATGAAAGGAAAGCATGTGTTGATTGAAAAGCCTATTACTTCCACTGTTGCGGAAGCGGAGGAACTGATCAATCTTGCCGAGCAGAAAGGGCTTACCCTGATGGCCGACCATACCTTTCTTTATACAGGTGCCGTACAAAAAATGAAAGAGCTGATAGAGGACGGTACCGTGGGTACTCCCCGTTATTTCGATTCTTCGCGTATCAACCTGGGTCTTTTCCAGCCGGATGTAAATGTGCTCTGGGATCTGGCGCCGCATGATATCTCCATTCTTACCTACCTCATAACCGAAGCACCGGTCAGCATCAACGCGACTGGAATTTCTCATACAAGAAATAATATTGAAAACATCGCCTACATGACGGTGAACTATGCATCCGATTTTATCGCGCATTTCAATTGCTCATGGACCTCGCCCGTAAAAGTGCGGCAAACACTGATCGGCGGTGATAAGAAGATGATTGTGTACAATGACCTGGAGCCTTCTGAAAAAGTGCGGGTTTATGATACGGGTTATGACCATAAGACAGGCCTGGATAAAACCGGGATCATGGTTGACTACCGGACGGGCGATGTGTATATTCCCAAACTTTCCACCAAAGAAGCGCTGGCGGGAGTGGCTGCTGATTTTGTGGGTTCCGTTATCGAGAAAAGAAAACCACTCTCCAATGCGCAGTTGGGCATGCAGGTGGTGAAAATCCTGGAAGCATCGCAGATTTCAATCAAAAACAATGGTAAAGAAGTAAAAATATAAGGTATGGAAACTGTAACCATCAACAACGACCGCCAGAGTCTGAACAATGTGACCATTGGCGAAAATGTGCGCATATTCAATTTTGTCAACGCTTATGGCTGTACCATTGGCGACAATAGCAAAGTGGGCGCTTTTGTGGAAATACAAAAAGGAGTAAGCATCGGCCGCAGTTGCAAGATTTCGAGCCATACTTTTATTTGCGAGGGTGTGCGTATCGAGGATAATGTATTTGTAGGGCATGGCGTGATGTTTACCAACGACCTTTTCCCCCGTGCCACCAATCCCGATGGCAGCATGCAAACCGATGCCGACTGGAAATGCATTGAAACCATTGTGAAGAAAGGTGCTTCTATCGGTAGCAACGCCACCATTCTTTGTGGCATCACTATCGGTGAAAACTCTATGATTGGCGCCGGTGCCGTTGTTACGCGCGATGTTCCGGCCAACACCATTGTTGCCGGCAATCCGGCAAAAGCTATCAAAACTATTTAGTACCCTGTATACAAGCCTACCAGTATGAATAAGAAGATCAATTGCCTTGACCTGAAAGGACAACATCAGCAAATAAAACAGGAAGTATTTGAAGCGTTTGAAAAAGTGTATGAGAACACAGCTTTTTCCGGAGGCTCATTTGTGGAGTCATTTGAAAAGGACTTTGCCCGCTTTTGCGATACGCAATATGCTATTGGCGTTAATAATGGAACTTCGGCCTTACACCTGGCCATGATTGCGCTGGGAATAGGACAGGGTGATGAAGTGATTGTTCCCGCCAACACTTTTATCGCCACCGCCTGGGGCGTATCTTATGTGGGTGCCACACCTGTATTTGTGGATTGCCTGCCCGATACCTGGGAGATTGATCCGGCAAAAGCCGAAGCTGCGATTACGCCGCGCACCAAAGCCATCGCGGGGGTACACCTCTATGGACAGCCTTTTGATATTGATGTCATCTCGGCCATCTGCAAAAAACATAACATCTACCTGATTGAAGATGCGGCACAGGCGCAGGGGGCAAGATATAAGGGTAAGCCAGTTGGAGGTTTTGGTGAAATGGCCTGCTTCAGTTTCTATCCCGGTAAAAATCTTGGAGCTTGCGGAGAAGCGGGTGGCATAACCACCAACAAAGAATCGTATTATAAACACCTGCAGAGCTTGCGCAGCCATGGCATGACCGTTCGGTATTATCACGACGAACTTGGGTTCAATATGCGCATGGGCGGACTGGAAGGCGCTTCGCTTTCCATCAAACTCAAATACCTGCCGGGCTGGAACCAACGTCGCCAGGCCATTGCAAAACGCTATCAGCAGGAAATAAAGAACGATAAATTACAAATGCAGGTGCAGCCGGAAGGACATGAATCCGTATTCCACCTCTTTGTGGTAACCACGGCTGACCGTGATGGACTGATAAAATACCTGAACGAGCGCAATATTTTCCCCGGCCTTCACTATCCTGTTCCCTGCCATTTGCAGAAAGCCTATTCTCACCTGGGATATAAGGAGGGCGACTGTCCGAATTCGGAATACCTGGCTTCTCATTGTGTTTCGCTGCCCATGTATGCGGAACTTACCGATGAAGAAGTGAAATACGTAATTGACACCCTTAACCAATACTGATCATGCTATCGGCCAAGCTCAAAAAATGTGTGGAGAGCCTGCAACTCAATTTGCAGGGGCTGACTGTATTGACGGAAGCGGCCTCAGGGCCTTATGTGGTAACGCCCGTGCTGGCCGCCCTGGCCGGCGCCCGTGTAATGGCTTATTCGCGCACCACCCGTTATGGAACCCGGGAGGAGGTATTTGAAGCGACGAGGCAACTGGCGGCGGAAGCCGGGGTGGAAGTGGAATTGATTCCCGAGATAACTGCAGAGCATGTTGCTGCTGCCGACATTATCACCAACTCAGGTCATTTGAGGCCCCTGAACCGGGAGATGCTGCAACATGCCAAAGACGGCCTGGTGATACCCCTCATGTATGAAGCCTGGGAATGGCGCGATGCGGATATGGACATACAATATATCCGCGAGCGTAGCTTCAAACTTGGCGCTACTAATGAAAGGCATCCTGATGTGGATGTGTTCAGTTACCTGGGCGATATGGCCATCCGGCAGATTTTTGAAGCGGGTACCTGTCCTTACAAGAACAAGTTCATCCTGCTTTGTAACAACGATTTTGGCCCCTATATCGCCAAAGTGCTGGCGCGCAACTGCGAAGCTTTGGCCATTGTTGATCTCGACGACAACCGCGAAAAGTATTCCCACCTGCAAAATGTTACCTGGCTGGGTGGATTCCCGGAGATACGCATTCCTGAAGCATTCCGCGATGCGGAAGCTGTAGTATTTACGGCTTATCCTTTCGATAAGGAATGGATCGGAGGGGATGGACCAATCCTGATTTCATCGTTGAAAGAGCAATTGCATGATCCCTATATTTTGCGGTATGCCGGAGATGTAAATACCAGCGATCTGCAGCAGGAAGGAATCCGCTATTTTCCCGCCCAGGTAGCCAGCGGCCATATGGGTATATTGCCATCGGCTATTGGTTATGACCCCATCATCCGCTTGCAAGCAGGTGGACTGAAATCGGCGGAGGCGCTGGTAACCGGCGAACATTTTTATAAAAACCTACCCATTGTTGAACTGCTATGAGCCAGGAAAGAAATATAATCGCAATTGGGCGCTCCCGCTATCTGTACGACGGTATCCGTTATGTGCAGCAAAATGGATATCGGGTATGTGCTATCATTACCGAAGAAGCATACGAGGAATACGATATAAAGCAGGAGGATTTTGAGAAGCTGGCCGCTGAAATAGGTGCAGCATTTTTTGTAATCCGATCGCTCGACAAGCCGGAGCTGCTGGAGATACTGGAAAAAAATCAGGTGCGCGCCGCCATCAGCGCCAATTGGAAATACACTATCCCGCCGAAGATTCTGGATCGTTTTCCATGTGGTATTCTGAATTATCATTTGGGTAATCTTCCGGACTATAAAGGAAATGCGACGGTAAACTGGACGATCATCAATGGCGAATCTTATATCAATGGGAATATCCATAAGATGGATCCGGAATTGGATGCTGGCGATATCATCGCACGTGCGCCTATTTCCATTTCTGGTGATATTTATATCAGGGATATACTGGTAGAAGCGGAGAAACAGGCGCCTTCACTTTATAAAAAGGCACTTGACCTGGTTTGGGATAATCCCGGCGCTTACGACCTGAAGGGGTCGGTGAACGGACTTCGTTGCTATCCACGGCTGCCGGAAGACAGCCAGATCAACTGGCAGGTAAGAACAGAAGAAATAGTTCGATTGGTACGTGCTTCTTCAGAGCCGTATAAAGGAGCTTACAGTTTTCTGAACGGTGAGCAGGTGATCATTTGGCGGGCACGCGTACATTTTCCGGAAAATCGCTTTCTGGCTATACCCGGCCATGTGGTAGAGATACGGAAAGATAAGGGCAGCGTATTGGTAGCTGCTGCGGATGCGATGGTTGAAGTGCAGGAGATTGAAGTAAAGGGCCAGCGTATGCCCGCGGCGGACTATATAAAAAGTATTCGTGTCCGATTCAAACAACAACTATGACGGCTACATCATCCATACAGGTTTCGGTCATCATACCCATCTACAATGAGTATGATGGAATACCTTTCCTGGTCGAAAGCCTCAACGCATTTTTTGCGGAGCAATCCTTTTCGGCCGAAGTCATTTTTGTGAACGATGGCTCGCATGATGGATCGGTTGAACGACTTGCATCTGTGGAGCATAAGACCTATAAGGCGAAGCTGATCAGTTTTTCCCGCAATTTCGGTTCGCATGCCGCACTGCGTGCGGGCATTGCGCAGGCCAGTGGCGAATTGATTTGCTTTAATTATGCCGACCTGCAGGATCCGCTGGAGCTCATTCTGACGATGGGCGAAAAAATGAAGAATGGAGCCGATATTGTTTGGGCCCACCGCGAGAGCACCAAAGTAAGCTGGAGCGAGAAAACCTTCTCCCGCTTTTATGCATACCTCATGCAAAAATTTGCCTTCCGCAATTTTCCGGAGAAGGGTTTCGATATCGTGATGTTTAACCGAAAAGTGGCCGATGAGGTGAACAAGAATGTGGAAGCGAACTCATCCATCTTTTTGCAGATACTCGGTCTGGGTTTCCGCCAGGAGTCTATCTCTTATAAGAAAAGGGAAAGACAGACGGGCGTAAGCAAGTGGACACTTTCGAAAAAGATTAAGCTCTTTATTGACTCCTTTGTTGCCTTTTCCTATGCGCCCATACGTTTTGTGACCATTGTGGGTATTATCTTTTTTATTGTGGGTATGATATGGACGCTCTATATCGTGATCCGCAAAATATTCTTCCAGGATCTGGCGGCTGGCTGGCCCGCCTTGATGTCGATCCTGATGATAGGTTTTGGCATTACCAATATATCGCTCGGTATTATTGCCGAGTATCTCTGGCGTACACTGGATGCCAGCCGTAAACGCCAGGTTTATATTATTGATGAAATAAAAATTTTGAAGGAATGATAAAAGCGGTCATGCTTTGCGTGTTGTATGCGTTCCTCAACGTGAGCGGCGCGGCTCTCATCAAATGGAAACTGAAGGGCAGGACCCTGGCGGCGGTGAACGACTGGCTGCGACTGCTCTTTGAACCGCAGGTGATTGCCGCCTTCGCGCTCATTTTCCTGTCCATGCTCGTGATCTTCAAAGCGCTTTCGTTGGCCAATTTCAGTTTCGTGATTCCGGTGTCGGCGGGTGTCAATTTCCTGTTGACGGTGATTGCCGGCTATTTCATCTTTAAGGATCAATTGAACTATGTTTCATTTATCGGCTTCGCGCTGATTATCTCTGGTATATTATTGTTAAGCGTTAATAATTCCCAACATGCCTGATATTGTAAAAGACAGTACTATCCTCGTGACCGGTGGAGCCGGATTTATTGGATCTTATGTGGTAGAAGAACTGCTTCCCCTGAAGCCCAAAAAAATCCGCATCATCGATAATTTTATTCGTGGGTCCAGGGAAAACATGAAGTCGTTTGAAGGGAACCCACTGATAGAATTTTACCAGGGTGATATCCGCGATACCGCCCTGCTGGAAAAATGCGTGGAAGGCTGCGACTATATTTTTCATATGGCCGCTCTTCGCATCAATGCCTGTGCCCTGAATCCTCAGGACGGTTTTGAAGTGATGCTGAAATCTACCTTCGACCTTGCCCAGTTGGCGGTAAAGCATAAAATCAAGAAAGTAGTGTACAGCTCCAGTGCCTCGGTGTACGGGCTGGCTCAGCATTTTCCCACACCCGAAACGGACAACCCTTACGATAATCAGACCTTCTATGGCGCTGCTAAATTGTGGGGAGAACAACTGTTTCGCAGTTACAAGTTCATGTATGGGCTCAACTATGTGGCACTTCGCTATTTCAACGCCTATGGCCCACGCATGGATACGGACGGTAAATACACCGAAGTAATGATCAAGTGGCTGGACTGTATCCGTGATGGTCGTAATCCTTTGATTTATGGCGATGGTTCCACCACCATGGACTTTGTATATGTGCGCGATATTGCCCGCGCCAATGTGGCGGCCCTTCAGGCCGACGTGAGCGATGAATCGTTCAACATTGGCAATTGCGAAGAAACCAGCCTGCGTCAGTTACTTGATGTATTATTGAAAGTAAACGATTCGAGTCTGGAGCCGGAGTTCCGCGAAGAGAATTCCATTAACCCGGTATCGAGAAGGCTGGCCGATATCAGCAAGGCGGAAAATCTATTGTCGTTTAAGCCAACCGTAAGTTTGGAAGAAGGTATGAAAGAATTATCAGCCTGGTATTTTGAAAAAATTAAAAGCGCGCAAAAAGCATGATTCCTATAGCCAAGCCCTACCTGACTACTGATGAAGCCCAGGCGGCATATGATACCATATTAACGGGATGGATTACACAAGGCCCCCGTGTGGCGGATTTTGAAAAAAAGTTCGCAGAATATACCGGAGCCCGGTATGCCGTGGCTCTGTCAAATTGCACCACGGCCCTCCACCTTTCTATGATCGTATCCGGTATTGGCGCGGGTGATGAAGTGATTTGTCCTTCGATGAGTTATATCGCTACGGCCAATGCCATCCGCTATGTTGGCGCCAATCCCGTATTCGCTGAGGTGAACCCGGTAACCTATAACCTGGATGTGCAGGATGCGGAAAGGAAAATTGGCCCCAAAACCAAAGCCATCCTGCTGGTGCACCAGATCGGTATGCCCGCTGATATTGATGCTTTCAGCGCTCTCGCCAAGAAGCATAACCTGAAGTTGATTGAAGACGCGGCCTGTGCCGCCGGGTCCGCCTACAAGGGCGGAAAAATTGGTAGCCATTCCGAGGTGGTATGTTTCTCCCTGCACCCGCGGAAAGTGATCTCTACCGGCGACGGTGGATTTATTACCACCAACAACGAAGCTTATTACGAAAGGATTAAGCTACTGCGGCAGCATGGCATGAGTGTGAACGATCGCGTACGACATGAGTCGGCCAAAGTTATTTTCGAAGATCATGTGGAGCTGGGTTATAATTACCGCATGACGGATATACAGGCAGCCGTGGGGATTCATCAATTGGCCAAGCTCGACTGGATAGTAGCAGAGCGCAGAAAGATCGCTCGTCAATACCAGGAAGCGCTGGCGGATATTCCTTTTATCCGATTGCCCAAAGAAGAGGAAGGCTATTTCAGCAATTTCCAGTCCTTTAGTATCTACCTGCATAAAGACTGTCCGGTGTCGCGCAATGAGTTGATGCAACGAATGCTCGATGACGGTATCGCTACCCGTCGCGGCATTATGAACGCTCATAGGGAAACGGCCTATAAGCAGGAATATGCGCATGTGTCGCTGCCGGTATCTGAAGACGCGGCCGATAACAGTATTATTATTCCGCTCTATATTCCCATGGAGCAGTCGGATATTGAGAAAGTGATCGCTGGATTCAGGAAGGCGCTGGGTAAGTGAGAAAATAGACGGATATTCGCGACACTCGCCGGATCCACAGCCTTGCATACAAAGTCCGGTTCAATATCCCTGCATGAATTTAATCAGCATTATTGGTTTTGGTAAGATCGGGCAGGCCATTAGCGCCCTGTTGCTTCAAAAGGAGACGAATGTGCTGGCCGTGGATACCAATACCGCATTACTGGATTGCATTCAGCAGCAGGGGTATCATTCCACGGAACCAGGGTTAAATGAAATAATCCAGCCTGCACTGGCAGATGGAAGATTGACACTCAGTAGCGATTATGCGCAGGTTTCGGGGAGCGAAGCCGTTATCATCTGTATACCGCTGGGCGTTACGGATCAACGCCAGGTCAATAAGCAGCTTTTTCTCGAATGCATACGGCAACTGGCTCCATCCTTGCACAATAAGGCAATTCTGGTGTTGGAGACAACAGTGCCTGTAGGCTTCATCCGGCAGGAAATGGTAACCACCCTGGAACAACTGGGTTGCGTGCATGGAAGGGATTTCTATATGGCCTGCAGTCCTGAGCGGATCAAGAGCGGTACCATGTTGAAGCAACTTGCTTCCATACCCAAGGCCATTGCCGGATTGGATGAGGCAGCCGCGGATGCAGCATTCAATTTCTATCTCCGTTATTTTTCCAAAGATCAACTCGTAAGATTGCCCAGCGTGGAAGCAGCCGAATTTATGAAACTGTCGGGCATGGTTTATCGCGATATCAATATCGCACTGAGTAACCAGTTGGCATTACTGGCCAACGCACACGGCATCAATTTCCAGGAAATGCTGTCGCTGATCAATGGCGACAATGAAGCGAATCTGCTGCAACCCGGGATAGGCGTGGCAGGGCATTGTACACCCGTATATCCTTATTTTCTGATCGAGAATTTCCAGAATATCGGGCTTGATTTTTCGCTGGCGGCGGAGGGGAGAAGGATCAACGATGAAATGGCCGCCTATGCGGTATCCTTATTACAACCACACCTTACTCATAAGAAAGTGCTGATACTCGGCCTGGCTTTCCGGCCCGGCGTAAAGGAAGATGCAGGCAGTGTGGCCTATCGGCTAAAGCCGCACCTGGAGCAGGCGGAGATAGCAAGTGTGTTGCACGATCCATACTATTCAGAAAAGGAAATCCAGCAAAGAGGATTTGATAGCAATTACAATTTATACGAAAGCGGTGCCGAAGCGCTGATACTCGTTACCATGCACCATGATTACAGCGCCATTGATTGGGAAAAGATGGCCGCATCCGGAATCAGGTATGTGGTAGATGGCCGAAATCAACTGGACAGGGAAGCCATTAAGGCGGCGGGAATCCATTATTGGGGGATCGGGAGATCCTGATGCTGAATTACTCAATGCTGGCCGCCGTATCTGCCTGGGGAGCAGCCTTCTTGAACAGCATTACATAACCGCAGAGATTTCTTTTCTTCTTCTTATTCACCTGCACGGGTTTCATCATGTGGAATTCAGAAAACTTGGGCATATAGCTATAGGAGATGATGTTGCCGTCAACATCGCCCCAGCGCTTTTGCTGAAAGATCACCTGCTTTTCGTTCCAGTCAAACATGCGCACCTCGTAAAGTTTAGAGCTATAATCGCCGATAAATACAAACTGGTACCAGGCGCCCTGGGTAAGGGGCATCATCACCGGCATTTCATACTCGCTTTCCATAGCAATACTTGCTTCGCGCAGCAGTGAATATCCCTGTCCCTCATATAATACTTTCAGGGAATCAACCTGGTGGCTGATGAGCTCATCGTGACAGTTTTGTAAACGGATATCCTGGGCCAGAAGGCTTTGCCAGGAGAGGCTGATTGCGAACAGGATGATGAATGGCTTCTTCATGGTTTTACGTGGGTTCGGATTTGTTCATAAAGATATACGGCACAACCGTAAAACTGAGATTTTTGCTACAGATATTGGATGCTTCACGGGTATTTGCCTCGAAAAAATACGCAAACTCCGAGCCAAACCGATAAAGGGAGCTGGCCGACTGAAAAGATAAGATTTTTTTATTATTTATTGAGGATCCCTATGCATGTAAATGCCATCGGCCTGCTGGGCACAGGTAAGCACCAGGTCGTTGATGCATACATGGGCGGGAAGGGTGGTGCAATAGTACACTACATCGGCCACGTCCTCGGCTGTTAGCGCCTGCAGCCCCTGGTAAACCGAGGCGGCTGTATTTTCATCGCCCTTGAAGCGAACCAACGAAAATTCCGTTTCCGCCGCACCGGGATGAATGCCGGTTACTTTGATTCGATGCCGCAACAAATCAATCCGCATGGCCTGGTTCAGCGCATCGACTGCAAACTTGGTAGCGCAATAGGTATTACCCTTTTCATATACCAGTTTACCCGCCACACTTCCCATGTTGATAATATGTCCCTTCTGCCATTTCACCATCCATTTTGCCACGGCCTGGGCTACATACAAAAAACCCTTTACGTTTGTATCAATCATCCGGTTCCAGTCATCCACATCGGCTTCTTCAAAATAATCTCTGCCCACTGCCAGCCCGGCATTATTAACCAGCACATCAATCCGGTTCCAGGGGTCGGGGAGCTTGCCAATACTTTCATACACCAGGTCCTGCTGGCGCACATCAAAAGCGAGTGGATATACAGCCACATTGTACTTGCGCTCCAGTTCATTGCTCAGTTCCAGCAAGCGGTCGGTTCTGCGAGCATTCAAAATAAGGTCATATCCATGACTGGCAAACTTAATAGCGCAGGCTTTTCCAAATCCGGAACTGGCACCAGTGATGAGGGCGATTGGGGGCATAAGATGTAGTACGTTATACGTTTTACGTAATACGTTTTTTGGGGTTTAAAGTTTAAGGTTGAGGGTTTAAGGTTTAAAGTTGAGGGTTTAAGGTTTAGGGATTTGAAGGTTAGAGTGCAGTTTTATTGAATTTAAGTATAAATACAATTACTCAACCTTAAACTTTAAACCCCAAAAAACGTATTACGTATAACGTATAACGTATAACGTAAAACGTTACCTCACCAACGTCACTGTTCCTTTATCCGTAATAACATTTCCCAAATAATCCACCGCACTTAGCATCCACACAAACACATTGCTTCCCTGCGGCGTGCCCGAAATGCGGCCGTCCCATCCTTTACCGTTGGTGGTGGTGCTGAAAACCATCTGTCCCCAGCGATTATAGATCCGGAAATAGTTGATCCGTTGAATACCGACGGCAATCGGTCGGAGCTCATCATTCAACCCATCGCCATTGGGGCTGAAGGCCGTAGGAACAAATACGCTCGGCACCGTTTTGAAAACCGTTACTTTAATAAAGGCGGAATCATAACAGCCCACTTCATTATATACGCGTACGGTATAAGTGATAGAATCTGTTTCGGGGCCATAAGTGCCAATGGGGTCGGGTATGTTGGCATCATCCAGTCCCGTGGGGGGTAGCCACTCATAGGAAGTGCCGCCAGTAGCATTGAATTGAACAGGTTGTCCCACAACTACGAGGGTGTCGTTGCCGGCAAAGGGTACTATTTCTGGCAATACTGTTACCAATACCGTATCAAAACCTGGTTTTGGGCATCCCCGTGTATCGAAACTGGCCAGTACATATTCCTGTGTTCGGGCCGGATAGGCGGTTGGATTGAGTGTATTAGGATTAATCAGGCTGGCAGTGGGAGACCATACAAAGCTACTGCCATCATGCGAGCCATTCAATTCGGCCGAAGTGTTGTAACAGATCACAGTGTCAATGCCGGCATTAGCCTGAGGATACGGAATGGTTGTGATATTTATGTCGGCTGTAGCTGCGCAACTGCCAATCCGGGCCTCCACCTGGTAAGTACTGGTACCTGTTGGGGTAGCCACCGGATCCTCCAGGGTTGGGTCATTTAGCGTGGAGGTTGGCGTCCAGCTAAACTGAAGTCCGTCAGTATTGATGTTCAACTGAACGGAGTCCGTGAGGCAAATGGTGGTGTCGTTCATGGCATTCAGGGTCACAAAATTGACCACCCTTACCTGTACCGAGTCTTCGTTGATACAGCCCTGTTCATTGAGGGTTACCACATAAGTTGTAGTGCTGGTTGGGTTCACCGTTGGGGTGCCGGTGTTGCCGTTTACAATATTAGTATTCGGAGCCCAACTGAACACACCCATTCCACTGGCCTGCAATTGCACGGCATCCGGACGGCAGATAAGGGTGTCTTTAAAGGCCAGCGTGATGGGTGGCTTATCAATTATTTCGATGGTCCGGATGATAGTGTCGAGACACCCCACACTACTGCCCACAATTAATCGCACATTCTTAACACCCGGGGTGGTGAATTGATAAGTGGGGTTCTGGTCTGTTGATACATCGGCATTGCCAGGCTCGCCAAAATCCCATTGCCAGCTATCTACAGTCCCATGGTTCGCTCGCGTATCGTCAAAAAACTGGGTGGGATTGGTGATACAAACCCCGCTGCTATTGAAGTCGGGGAAAAATCCGGGAAATACGCGGATGATGGCGGTAGTGGAATCCGAACATTCCTGTCCACGGTTGGCTACCAACTTGATGGTATACACGCCAGCAGCGGTAAAAGTGTGGGTGGGGTTTTGCAGGGTGGAAGAATTATTGGGGCCCGATGCCAGATCGCCAAACTCCCAATAATAAGTGTTAATGAGTGGGTTGTTGGGATGGGTGAAACTGAAAGTGAATCCATCGCAACTGCGGTACTCCGGGTCCAACACCGGCTTGGCAATATCACAGCCGCCAGCCTTTATCTGAAGGTCTTTTCGTTGCGTGGCTATCACCACGCCATTCCGAATCTCATCAACACATACGGTTACTACATAAATGCCTTGTTCAGGCGAAGTTCCACTTATCAATCCCGTGGTCGGATTAATGGATACGTTAGGTCCTAATGGGGCACCGCCATTGTATGGGAAACTGTAGTTAACATTGAAATATGGAGGTGGTGCTGCGGGATTTGGTACTGGCGAGTTGGGTGCGCCACCCTGCCCTGAAGAGCCACCACCCGCATAAGCAGAACAAAAGGAATAGCGAAGCTGATCACCATCGGGATCCACCGCGCGAAAACTATAGGTAAAAGGGTATCCACCGCAAACTATTACCGTATCCACACCTACAAAGCGTGCACTGCTATTGGCAGGTGCTGTGGAGCCGCGGTTCGTTCCTGGTATAATGGCTGAGTAGGTTGCGCCAACATCACTGGAGCCTACCAGATTGTTAATGCCACTAATCCGGCAACAGCGCTGATAGGCTAAAATATAGCCAGCTGCTGATGCGGGTATTGTAACATTGGTGGTATAATATCCCACTTCGTAACAAACTATGGGAGGATTGCTAATACAAGGCCCTGGATAAGTGAGTTCAAGCTCGTCAATAGAGGTTCGTGGAACAATCAGGTTGCGAACCATACTATTGTTGCCTCTGTCAAAAATAGCAATGGCCGCCGACGGATCAAGCTGTGCACCTGTGGAGTTACAATCCCTGAAAAGCTTGAGTGTAATGGTATAGTAATAGTCTGAACCGCGAACGCTATCGAGGCGGTAATACATTTCTCCCCCGGTTATATGGTCCGCGCGGGCCGATAAAAAAAATACGAGGTTAGCAAGTAAGCTAAATAGTATACGCTTCATGAGTGCATCGGATATCATGACTCAGCAGTCCTTCAGGAATTCACGTAGCAATTGATGGCTGTGTTCGGGCTCTTCCCACATTCCCATATGACCGCTTTTTGTCAAAGTATGAATATACGCTTTTTTGGGCAGCTTGCATAGCCGCAGGGCATCGGCCAGGGGCACCGCCTGGTCATGTTCGCCCATCACAATCAACACAGGTATAGACAGTTTTGACAGCAAAACGCTGCGGTCGGGTCGCCTGATCATGGATTCGTAATAGGAAACGAGCGCTTCCCCTGAAAAGTTGTCCGCCAGGGTAATTAATCGGGCCGGAATCTCCGGATTTTTTTCCCGGGTTTGCGGGGCAAAAAGATTCGGGATGGTATTTTTCAGAAATGCGAGGGGGCCATGCGTCTGTATAAAATCAATCCCTTTTTTCCGGTTCGCCACTTTTTCTTCTGAATCCGCAAAAGCGGTGGAATGAAAAAGGCCCAGTCCCCGAAGCGTATCACTATATTTTTCCCCATAAGCCAGGCTGATATAGCCACCCATACTGTGGCCGATCAGCGTGAAATCCGTCCAGCCAAGTTTTTTCGTTAAAGCGCGCAAAACTTCTGCCAGCCCCTCCATACTCATGTCGCCGATCATTTCTGTATCACCAGAACCCGGAATATCTGGGACCAGTATCTGGTATTCATTTTTTAGCGCTGCTACCGTTTCATCCCAAACAGCAGCCGTTTCACCAAAGCCGTGCAAAAGCAGCACCGAAGGGCCCTTTCCTTCCAGGCTATAATGGATGGGTGTTTGCTGGTAGTGAAATACGGAACGCATGGGCTTGTTTTTTTATGTGCTGATCAGAACATCGCGGCAGGAATCTTTTTTCTTTTGCGCCGGTACCGGATCAGGGACAACATGAAGATCCAGGCAAGCAGGGCAAGTGCGAGAAATGTTGCTATACGCGACAATAGATCACCATATCTCACAAAGAAAGTCATCCGGTTATCCACCGGCACATTGAAGCGGATAGCGCTGGCCTGGTCCCAGGGTTGGGGATTGATTACATTACCCAACGGATCAATAAAGCAACTGATTCCCGTATTGGCGCTGCGTGCTACCCATTTACGGGTTTCCACGGCGCGCAGGCGGGCGTAGTTCATATGCTGGAGATAGCCAGGTGTATTCTCCCACCATCCGTCGTTGGTAACAATGGTCAACAAGTTGGCGCCCTTTCGGATATATTCCGTGATATAATCACCAAATATGCTTTCGTAACAAATGACCGGGGCCGATTTATAATATTCATCCCAGGGTACAAATACTTTTCTTTCGGAATCACGTCCCAGGGTGCCGCTGGTTCCGCCAAATTCCTCAAACCAGCTCCGCATAAACCACAGGAAGGAAGGTAGCGTTTCCACACCCGGCACCAGCTTGGCTTTATGATAAAGCTGATAGCTGCTATCGGCTTCCAGTAATGCCGCTGTATTAAAGAAGTCGTAATAAATACCGCTGGCTTCGTCGAACCGGGCGGTGGCGCTGGCATTTGCGCGATTCGTACCATATTCTTTATAACTCTCAATGCCGGTAAGCAGGCTGATGTTGGGATGCCTTTTCAGGAAAGACCACACGGGTCGATAACGGAAATCTTCTTTGAGCTGGTCTTCGCGCACCACAACGGGTATGGCCGTTTCGGGCCAAATCACCAATCTTGTAGCGGTGTTAATCTGGCTTTCCGACAAAGTGATCAGTTTATGGAGCTGCTCTTCAACTGAGCCGGTGAATTTTTCTACATAGGGGTCAATATTGGGCTGCACCACCACCACATTACGGTCAGCATCTCCCAGCGCCTGTTCAGCAATCTTCCTTTCACCGGATGCAATAAGGCGGCTTAGCAGAATAGGGATGATCCATACAAGAATCAATGCCCCTGCCAGCATTCGATAGCCTGCGTCCCGTTGTCCTTCCCGATATCGTTGAAAAAGGGAGAAGGCAAGAATATTCGCGATCAACACCCAGGCCGTACCGCCGGAAGCCCCACTGTATTGATACCATTGTACCCATTCCGGATGAAGGGCGAAAACATTACCGAGTGTAAGCCAGGGCCAGGTGAGTTCCCAGTTGTGATGCAGAAATTCGAATGCCAGCCAAAATAGTACCAGTGCCGGGTAAGCAATCCGGTAACCAAGGTTCTTTCTTGTAATATGAAAAAGCAACCAGGGCACACACATCACAAGGCTGTTCACGAAAAATGCGCCCAGCGCGCCGGGCAGGCTGGCATTCCAGATCCACCAGGTGGTGAGGATATTCCAGCCAAACATGTGCAGGTAGGTATAGCCCAGGAATTTTTTCCAATTGAGGGCTCTTGATTCCAGCCATAGCATAGGCATCCATGCTACAAAAATGAGCACGGTTAACGAGGATACGGGCCATGCTGCCCACAACAACAGGGAGCCGCAGGCTGCTATAAGGAATGGCAGGAATTTATTCAAGATGGCTGGTTTTCGTTTTCGGGTTTACCTTCTGCTATAGTTGGGGGCTTCCTTGGTGATCTCCACATCATGCGCATGGCTTTCGCGCATGCCGGCATTCGTGATCTTTACAAATTTCGCTTTCTTGAGCTCATCCAGGTTGGCCGCGCCGCAATAACCCATACCGGCACGCAGGCCACCCACATATTGGTAAACAATTTCTTTCAAAGTACCCTTATATGCCACACGACCTTCAATGCCTTCCGGAACAAATTTCTTTACATCATCCTCTACATCCTGGAAGTAACGATCGCTGCTTCCCGTGGCCATGGCACCCAATGAACCCATGCCCCGGTATTCCTTGAATTTTCTTCCTTCGTAAATGATGGTTTCACCGGGGCTTTCTTCCGTTCCGGCAAACACACTTCCCATCATTACACAACTGGCGCCTGCCGCCAGCGCCTTCACCATATCGCCCGTATACCGGATACCACCATCGGCGATGATGGGAATATTTTTCTTGCGCAATACCGAATAGGCCTGCATCACAGCGGTGAGCTGTGGTACCCCGGCACCGGCAACTATCCGGGTAGTACAAATGGAACCCGGTCCAATACCCACTTTTATGGCATCGGCGCCGGCTTCCGCCAGGGCAAGGGCACCTTCAGCCGTGCCCACGTTACCGGCAATAACATTAATATTTTTGAAATTTTTTCTTACATCTTTCAGGGCCTGTATCACGCCTTTGCTGTGCCCATGCGCACTGTCGAGGGCGATCAGGTCTACGCCATTTTGCTGCAGCGCAGCCACGCGGTCAAGCAGATCGCGCGTTATGCCCACGCCGGCCCCAACGAGCAGGCGGCCATAGTTGTCTTTAACAGCATGTGGAAAACTTTGCAACTGCAGAATATCGCGGTAGGTGATCAGGCCAATCAGTTTACCTGATTTATTCACCACCGGCAATTTTTCAATCTTGTATTTGCGCAGAATGATTTCCGCTTTTTTCAGGTCCGTTCCTTCCGGTGCCGTTATGAGATTGTCCCGGGTCATCACTTCACTCACTTTGCGCCTGCCATTGGTTTCAAAACGAAGGTCACGGTTGGTAAGTATACCACAAAGCTTTCCTTCCTTATCAATGATGGGGATACCACCAATACGGTTTTCACGCATCAGACGCATGGCGTCGCCAATGCTCGCATTTTCCAGCAGGGTGATCGGGTCAAGGATCAAACCACTTTCGCTACGCTTCACCTTGCGCACATGCTCGGCCTGCTGTTCTATCGACATATTCTTGTGCAGGATACCCAGCCCTCCTTCGCGTGCCAGCGCCATGGCCAGATTGGCTTCAGTTACCGTATCCATTGCTGCCGAAAGCAGGGGCACATTCAGGGTTATATTGCGTGTAAGCCGCGCGCTGATGTCAACATCTCGGGGAAGCACCTGGCTATATCCGGGTTGCAATAGCACGTCGTCAAAAGTCAAACCTTCACCGAAAAACTTGTCGGCGATATTCCATTCCGATGATTTTGAGGGGGTTTGCCTGCCTGAGGCGGAGGAAATTCTTGTTGCCATGTGCAAAGATAGGGCAATGACTGCCTTCGCACCAAAAATTTAGCTCCACCTCCCGCCTATCTGATAAGGGTGGAGGTGCCTTTTTGAAAAACTTTCTGTCCCGTATCGCGATGGGTGTACGACAGAAACCAGACATACACGCCAGTATTTTGCGGCAAACCTTTCACTTTGCCATCCCATTTCTGGGTCCAGTCGCGCGACAAAAACATCAATTGTCCCCAACGGTTATATACCCGAAATTCAAGGTTATCGGCTTTGATGGCGTTATTAGGATAGAGAAAATCGTTCAGCCCATCTCCATTTGGCGTAAAGGCGGAGGGTACAGCGATATAACAATTATTAAGCACCCTGAGCTGTTTCCGCACACTGTCGCTACATCCCAGGGTATTGTTGGTGGTTACGAGCGATATCTGGTAAACCCGTTCCCTGTTAATGGAGGGGTACTGCACGGGTGCCGGATCCTTAACAGTACTGCTGCCTCCCACATCAAAGTTCCATTGCCAGCTATCAATCAGGCCCGTGCTGCTATTCACTACTTCAAGCGGGTCTTCGGGACAAATCACCGGCGGCATTTCAAAGCTGGCGATTACTTCATTATCCATCACAAGGCTGGTTCCATATTCGTCGGCGCAAACTCCATTACTAACCTGCAGGCTAACCTGGTTGGTACTGGATGAGGGGAAACTGCTTGTAAATTGTGCGGTGTTGTTAACAACAACTCCATTTACAATCCATTCCCAACTGTTTACGTTATGTGCGCCATTGTGCGCAAACTGAACAGTATTGAATCGGCAATCGAGTGAAATGCTGTAGCTGAATTCAGCGGAAACAGTGTCGAAGGCGACAAATTGCCGGGAATGTACCGGAAGGTTCAGTCCACATTCATCCCGGATGGTGCTGCCATCCACGCCTGCCTGGAAGGTTACGGTGTAGGTTCCGCCTACACTGATAGGAGCTGCAAGGTTGAGCGTAATCACACCAGTTTCGCCACCCGCACACGCGGTTTGCACGCTGGCTACAGCCACTGGAGCGGGGCCATTCACTACAAAATTACTTCCATCGGCCTGGATGGAGGCGCAGTCTATTTTCTTGGGGAAATATATGTTTAATGATTGAGGCGAACAACCAACTGCACCGATGCTATCGGCAAATATGGGCTGGGCTACCACAAAGTCGAATGCGATGGGGGTTCCGGGTGGTATCGAATTGGAACAGGCATCGAGCAGGGAGTTGCCGTCGGCGCCATCATTCACTATTAGCTGGTAATTACCAGGGGGTAATGGATTAGATAGGCTAACTGTGATTTCAATGAAATCAAAACCGGAGTTGCAGCCGTTGGTGCTAACGCTGCTGATGCTTGCATTGGCAGGCGATAAGGATAGTTCCGATCCATCGGGCGAAAGGGAATTGCAACGGATGGGTTTATTGAGCGTGAATGTCAATACCTGCCCGTCGCAATCAGGCTTAACGGCTTTGGGTGCCGGTAGTGTGGGGTCTGTGATCACTGCCGTACCACCTCCAAAGTTGAGGGTATATCCTGCCTGGGTATCGTTAAAGTGGCTTACCAGTAGAATATAGTCGCGCCCGGCAACAAGGTTTGGCATTTTGGCAAAAGTGGGCTTATCTTCACTGGGAGATGATGAGCATTGAATATAGTCAACACCAGTAGCGGATGCTCCGGTAGGGGCATAGGTACCAGCCCAGTTGCCGGTAACGACAATACTGGTGTTGGTGAAAACCTGATTGGGGTCAAGGCCGGTAATGTCATAGAGCTGCCAATCATAATCGCTGGTAGGACTGTTAGGCGTAATGGTAAACCCTAGAGTTCCAGATTGAAAGCAATGAAATTTATACCAAAAAGGATTGCGGTTGGCATAGGCAGCATTGTCATTACATCCAGGCACGTAGAGATTGTTGGAAATACAAAGGGGCACAGTATTTTGAACAAAATTGGTGGTACCGCAAACCGGGAAAGCTGTGGAAGGTGTTTGCCCCAGTGCGGTGCAGGCCTGCGACCATACATTGTTCATAAATCCTAAAACCAGAAGAAGGGCAGCCAGTAAAACTCGAACGCAAAATCCTTGCATAACGCGGGTAATAGTGATGAATGACAGATAAAGCGTGTGATTCGTTGCTTTGGGGCAGCAACCCTTATGCCAACCGGTACATTTTACCGGGTAAAGATACAATTAGATTCTTCAGCTCAAGACTCAGGATGGCAGCGGCCACCACGCTGTTGCTAAGGCCGCTAAGGATATTTAACTCATCAATGGGGCGGGTTTCGGCAGTTTGCAACAGGTGCAGGATCTGCTTTTCCTCCTGGCTCAGTTCGTGAAACAGGGCGGTTTGCAGGGAATGTTGCCGGGCACTGGGTTCCACCCAGTTCATGAATTGCAGGAGGTCGTTTGCGTTCCGGATCAGCACGGCTTTGTTTTGCCGTATCAGTTCATTGCACCCGGCGCTTCGGGGGTCATTCACCCTTCCCGGAAAGGCAAATACGTCGCGGTTATAATCGTTAGCCAGCTCCGCGGTGATAAGGCTGCCCCCTTTTTCACCTGTTTCCACTACCAGAACGGCATCGCTGAGCCCGGCCACAATCCGGTTTCGTGCCGGGAAATGGTGTCGGTCGGGTTGGGTGCCACTGGGAAATTCACTGATCAGGGCACCACCATGGCGAACCATGTCCAATGCCAGGGCTCCATGCTGGGGAGGATAAAGTTGGTCGAGCCCATGTGCCAGCACGGCAGCAGTGGGTAATTGCTGCCGAAGTGCTGCCTTGTGCGCGAGGGCATCAATGCCAAACGCGAGCCCACTGAGGATCAGAACATTTTCGGCAGCCAGGTCCCGTATCAATTGTTCAGTCAGTTGCCGGCCATAGTCAGTATTAACCCTTGTGCCTACCACAGATAGTATCCGGCTGCTGTTAAGGTTGGCCTTGCCACGACTGTAAAGCAGTATGGGCGCATCGGTGCAGTTGAACAGGCGCCGGGGATATTCGGGCTGGCCCATGAAGAGCACATTGATCTTGTTGTTCTCAACAAACTTACATTCCTCCTCAGCTTTGGGCATCTGGTTAAAACAGCGGATAGCCCGGATCCGAAATTCACCCAGGCCTTCCACATTCCTGAGTTTGGCCGGCGAGGCTTCAAAAATGGAGCGGGCGTCACCGAAATGCTGCAGAAGTTCCCGCGCCAACACATGCCCGATATGGGGAATCATGGTGAGGGCGATCTGGTAAGGAAGGTCGGGATGCATACCGCAATTTAAGCGGCTATGCTCGCGACAAAGCTGTTAGAGCCCCAGTACTTTCACCTCCGTACGCCTGTTTTTTGCACGCTCTGCTTCGGTGTTATTCCCGGTAACCGGTCTTGTTTCACCATATCCTTTGGCCTGCAGTCGGTTGGCGGCAATACCCTGTTCCTTTAAATAATTCACTACCGCAAGCGCTCGATTATTACTCAGGGTGAGGTTGCTGGCAGGGGTACCCACATTATCGGTATGCCCGCTGATTTCGATACGCAAGCCTGGATTCTCTTTCAGCAACTCCACCAGTTTGTCGAGTTCTGATCGGGAGGCCGGTTTCAGCGCATACTCGTTGTTGTCGAAAAAGATATTGTTCAATACGAAGCTGGCATTGGCTTCAATGGGTTGCAGGGGAATATCTTTTTCATAGGTGCTGTCGGGCGGATTACCACTTAGCAGGAACTGATCGGAATAAAACAGGTATCCCTTCCGGTTCACATTGAAAGCATAATCACGGCCAATGGGCAGCGTAATCAGGTAATGCCCTCTTTCATCTGTTTGAATCTGCGAAACAATGTTGCCGTTGGCGATATCAGTCAGTTCAACGGTGGAGGGAAGACCCTCTTTAGTTTTACTGTCATACACTGTGCCTTTTACCCAAAGCGTGGGAATGGGCCGCACTTGCTCGCGCAGTTCAAAACTGTAGATATCCCAGCTTCCGCGGCTATCACTTCTATCACTTGCATAATAGGCCGTTTTGCCATCGGAAGTGATGAAGAGGGTAGCTTCTTTATTGATGGTATTGATGGGGTAGCCCAGGTTTTCCGGTTTGCTCCAGCTTCCCTTG
The DNA here is from genome assembly GCA_044463125.1 of Terrimonas ferruginea. Classification (GTDB taxonomy): domain Bacteria; phylum Bacteroidota; class Bacteroidia; order Chitinophagales; family Chitinophagaceae; genus CAYMZZ01. The sequence goes on along the minus strand of JBIQMS010000016.1, from coordinate 41,049 downwards.
GGTCCTTTGCGTGAGAGGAAAAGATCATCATCGCCATAACCGGGCCAGTGATTGGACACGAAATAAAAGGTTTGGTTATCGGCGTGCAGAAAGGGACTCTGCTCATCACCGGGCGTATTGATCTGGGGACCCAGGTTTTCCGGGTCACCCCACTTTCCGTTGGGTTGCAGGCGCGTAACATAGATGTCGGCGCCGCCATAGCCTCCCGGGCGGCGGCTGGTGAAATAAAGCTCTTTCTTATCAGGAGAAAGGCAGGGTTGCGATTCCCATTGGTCGGAGTTGACACGGCCACCCAGGTTGATGGCTTCGGACCAGCCATTATCATCAAGAAAGGATATATAAAGATCACAACTCCCGAAGCCATCACGTCGGTTGCAGGCCGTGAAAACCACCCATTGACCGTCCTGCGAAATGGTTTGGGCGCCTTCGTTCATGGGCGTATTGATGGCCCCGGGCAGAGGGGCCGCCAGCTCCCATGCCCCCGACTCATTCTTGCGGCTGGTATAGAAATCTTCGTTGCGACGTCCAAGGCTGCGGGTAAATACCAGTTCCTTGCCATCAATGGTGAGGGCTGGAAAATATTCGGGTTCCGCTGTATTTACGCCTTCACCAAGGTTGAAAGGGGCGAATACATAATCCTTTGTGTTGTTTTTTGCCGCGAATTCCACCGCAAACTCATAACTTTTTTTCCGGTATTCGGCGGCTTTGAGGGAGTTGGAATTTTTGGGAGGATTTTTAGCCAGCAGTTCATTGATGGCATCAAGGGCTTTTTGAAACTCACCCATACCGGCCAGGTTGATGGAATAGGGGAGTTTGTATTCCATGGTATAGCCTTCATCGAGCAGGAAAGCCTTTTCATAATAGGCCACACACTGCGGGTATTGTTTTGTTTGTCCATATACTCCGGCAAGTGAGAGGTAAGCATCAACGTACTTCGAATCTTTGGCGATGGCATCCAGCAGGTGTTTTTCCGCCAGCTCATATTGGCCATCCTGGGCATATTGCAAACCGGTATCGTAAAGGGCTTTTGCTTTCTTGTTGACTTTGGAAGGATCATATTGCTGGGCCATAGCGGCGCCAGAGAGCAGGCAAAAGGCCAGCAGGCTGAGGAGTGTTTTCATGGACATGCACTAAAGATAATGAAAAAGACGTGAGGCGTGAGAATCGTGAATCGTGAGACCGCTCCGTAGGAGCGGGTTATCGGTAGCCGTGAATCGTGAATCGTGAGACCGCTCCGTAGGAGCGGGTTATTGGTAGCCGTCAATCGTGAATCGTGAGATCGCTCCGTAGGAGCGGGTTATCGGTAGCGGGTTATCGGTAGCGGGTTATTGGTCGCAATGATATTGTGCAATTTCACGGATTGTTGCATCCAGTAGTTAAATTAGCTTATGAGATTTGGCTTACTCCTGATTTTTGTTTTTGGTATTTCATTTCAAAATCAAACCAACGGCCAGGGCAATACAGGCAGGATTGATTGGAGAACTATCGAAAGTCAAATTAGCCATTTACTGGAGCTGGACAGGGCTGAAATATCGCTGGAGAATATCGCCAAATCGGCCAAAAAGGATGGACGCTGGATCGATTTGATGCGAAGCCAACAGCTTCTTTTGTCTATTAAAGATGAAAGAACGGAGGATACGCTCTTTTTTCAAAACAGCCATTTCATTGACAGTTTGCTTTCTATTGCACAGGAATCGCCTGTCATGGAGTTCTGTCTTCATCTCATGAAGGCGGAGCGTATCATCCGTTTTCAAAGTATGGCCAAAAAATTTGCGTTGGAGAAGTACCGCGACCATCAGGCTCCCAGCCCCTTTGCCTATATGGGTCGTTCTTCCCTCGATAGTGTTATTGCCTTTCATTTTGATAAGGCATTATCCATAGCACCAGAAATTCCGTTTTCACAGGTTTGCGAACTATTATGGCTTAGCCGGGATCCTCTCAGTCTTTTCTTTCCTGTAACGGCATTTGATATTGCCATGGGAAACCAGGTTGACTGGCAAGTTCGAAAGTATGAATTTTGGGAAATTCCCTATTTGTCATTCCCGGCTCGTATACGGGAAAGTCCCGACGTGTGGATTGACCGCACAAAGAAGCTGGACAGCAGCTTGAGTTATTATCTCCTTGCCAAATCTTTTGCTGATTGGTTTGATTATCATGAAAACAATCCTCCCGCTTTGTATTACCTGGAGAGTCTGTGGCGAAAATGGTGGATGGGGCTATGGAAGTATTCCGACATTCCGGATTTGCAGGAGAACTATATGGATTATCTGCGGCAGCAGACTCTTTCACCCTTTTCCTCTGTACGGGCGCATACGGGATTTCAGTTGATTGAACTATACGCAAAGCGGGCACACAACTACCTTCCTGCCTCTGTAAGAGAGTATTCTTCAGATATTGGATGGCTATATGAGTCATCTCATCAGCAGTTCGATAGTAGCTACAGGTTCTATGCCGACAGTGCCGTTGCGCTATGGCAGAGGTTGCAGCCGACATTGGATAGTTTCCATTTTTTGAAGCCATTATTGAATGTTCATATCAATAAACTGCTTCGTCCAGATTTACGTTTTCGGATGCCGGCCATTCATCTGCCAGATGAACCCATACTGGTGGAATTCATGTACAGGCATCCGCAAAAAGTTGATTTGGGAATTTACAGGAAAATTGAAAAAAGAAATAGTCTAAGCTATGACTCGTCAATCGCTTGGGTTGGCCAGGTGGAACTTCCAGACAAAGGGGATCATAATCAGCATATTCTGCACTACAAACTGCCTGCGCTTGATGCGGGGAAATATATTTTAAAAGCACAGCTCAAACATTCAGATAGTTCTGCAGTAGAGCAATTGGGTAGCTTCCGCGTTAGTGGCGTTGGTATCATTCATGGAAATGGAAATGTTATTGTTTTAGATAGAAAATCCGGGCAGCCTTTGTCTGATGTTATGGTGGTTGGATACAGAGTGAATCATTCATACGGGAAAGCATCAAAGGAAATGCAGGTCGATAGCAAAAAAACCGACCGGAATGGACGGGTTTATTTCCGGGATCGCGAAATTAATGCGATTGAAGTAACCTATGCTGATGAGCATTTTCGTGCGGCAGTCGATTTGGAGTCAAACCTTGATTCCTGGGGCGAGTCTGACTATTATAACAAAGATGAATATGATGATCTGATAGAGTTTTATGAGGATCATACAACCGCGTATATTTTTACCGATCGGAGTATTTACCGGCCTGGCGATACTGTTGGATTTAAGGCAGTCTTTATTACAAAGCATCCGGAAACCGGGCAGTACATGCTCCTCAACAGGAAGAACCTGGGCAGAAAAACAATCGGGTCACTGTTCCCAAAATTTATGAAGGCGTCCGAACCTATGCTAAACCTGGTTGACGCCTTTAATAAGCAGGTAGATTCCGTAGTGGTCGACATCAATGAATGGGGAAGTTTTGCGGGTAGGTTTGCGATACCCTTTACTGCCGCCACGGGTGAATGGAATATTGAAACTGATTTCTATGAGCAAGAAGGTGGTAGCTTCAGCGTGGAGGAATACAAGCGTCCAGGCTTTGAAGTGAGCATTCAATCCCCAAAAACTGAACTTGATGTTGGTGATCCGTTTGAATTCATAGTGAAACTCCGGTCTTTTGCCGGCGCATCCATGGAAGGGTCGATAGTGAAGTATCAGATATGGCGGCGGGTTTTCGTACAAACAGGAATTGAGCAGTTTGAAAAAAAGGAAATTTCACTCGCAGATTCCGTTCTCATGGATGACGTCACCACTGCATTGCCCAACGGCACCGTCCGGATACCGGTGAATGACACAATTTGGAGATCCCTGGATTTTGCAGATACTGTTCAATATCGTATAAGCTATACCGTTCAGGCGACTGTTTCTGATCCGGGAGGTGAAACGCATGAGGCGTCGGAACAAATCAATATCTCCAGCCATCCTGTCAGAATTGTATTCAGTGGAAATGCAGTGGAAAATATTGCAGATTGGAGAGGACTTTCTTATAACCTGATTCATGAGAACTTTGGTAAGCTGTCGAAAAAGATTAGAGTGCGCGTTGGCCGTCTTCAATTGCAGGCAGGAGAAGGAATGCATTATAATGCTCTGCCAACCGACGTGGCCAATCTTCCAAATGATTCATTGTCGGTTTGGTTTTCGAAATACTATCCTGAACAGCCGGAACAGCCGGAACAGCCGGGTTCAACGATCTGGCTGCTGGATAGTATATTTTCGGCGGAGCATGATTCAATTTTTGCCCTCCTTTCAACCTTAGGAATGGGTAGGTATAAAATAGAGGTCTGTGCATTGGACATGAATAAAGTTGTTGGAAGTTTGAAGCATAGTATTACACTTTTTGATTTAGATAATGAGCAAGCTCCTGTAACCAGGAATACATTTGTTCACCTTCCTTTTAATGCAGCTATTCCTGGAACAGAAATTCCAATTTACTTTGGTAGAAACGATGATGCATATTACCTGGTCTTATGCATGTCGTATGCGACAGATCGAGGTGAACAGAAAGAGGAATTTTACACAGTGCAGGGCCGCAGGGGCGTTGATAAGCTAATGATTCGTATTCCTGCCAACGCAAAAGGACAGGCAGAACTGGCCGTAATGGGATACAGGAAAAGTGAAGAATTGAACTGGGAGAGTACCATTCAAATACAAAACTTGCCTAGCACCGAACCAGAAATCGTAGTGGAAGCATACAGGCAGGTGCTAATGCCAGGATCCCCGCAAAAACTTGAAGTTTCCGTAAAAGCTGGAAATGAAGGCCTGTTGGCGGAACTGATGACTACCATGTATGATGCTTCTCTCGACAGGCTGGAACCTCACGAGTGGGCATTTCCCAGGCTATCGAAAAACTTTCGTCCCCGTTTTCCGGGAACCCTGGGTGATTATGGACAAACCAAATCATACGGCGGCAAATTTTTGAGATATGACCTTCCTGAGATTTCTGAGTATGACGGCAGACAGAATTCACCTATTTGGTGGATGAGTGCGGAAGGGAGAACCTGCTTTCCCGGCGGCAGGGGTTCATGGATGAATCAGATTGGGTATTCCGCGTTTCCCCAACCCAATGGCGTGAATTTATCACATGCCTTGCAGGGTCGGGTAGCGGGCATTGCTGTGACCAGTATGGATGAAGTGGTGGTTACTGCATACGGCATTAAGAAGCTAAGTACCCGTTCAAATGTAATTCAGGTGAGGGGAGCTACCAGTTTGCAGGCATACGCGCAGCCGATGGTAATACTGGATGGAGTACTGTACACAGGGAGTATTGCTGAAATATCGCCCGCCAGCATCAAAGGCGGGGTCGTGCTAAAAGGGGCTGACGCCAGCGCTTTGTATGGAAGCCGGGCGGCTAATGGAGTTCTGATCCTTAGTACCAAAGGCCCCGTTGAATTGTCCCCGTTGCAGCCTCTTGATGATATTGTGGTGCGTAAGAACTTTCATCCCTCTGCTTTATTTATTCCTCAGTTGACCACACGAGATGGACGATATATTATTTCATTTACCTTACCTGAATCGGTGACTGAATGGCGTTGGAAGATGTTTGCTCATACTGCAGACCTGCGTTTTGCTTATCAAGAGAAACTACTCAATTCGCGGCTTCCCTTATTGGCACAGTCGCAATTACCAAGGTTTCTATATGCTGGGGATAGCATTGTTCTCACAGTTAAAGTGAGCAATCTGGACTCCGCGACACAAAATGGGGTAGCATGGTGTACCGTTAAAGATACCCGCAACAAAAATGTCAACCCGGAACTCATCGTTGAAAATAGTGAGCAGTCTTTTGAGCTCGCACCTCAACAATCAGCCAGTTTCTTTTTTTCGCTGAAGGTTCCGGCAGAAGGGTTAGAAAGCCTGGACATTACCATGGGCTCCCGATCTGCCAGCTATGGTGATGCGGAGTATCACGAAGTGCCTGTATTGTCCAGGGAAATTCTGGTGAGCCACACTCAACCTATTCAAATTGTCGGGAAAGATACTGTAGTGCGTGCACCTGTCAATATACCAGATGGTAAATGGTATGGTACAAGCATAAGTTTGAATCCTCCGCCTTCTGAAAACCTTTTAGAGGCGCTTAGGTATACTAGCAATTTTCCTTTCAACTGCGCTGAGCAACTCACCAATAAGATTTATGCAAGCCTGGTTGCCGCGAATCTATTGCGTAAGGATAGCAGTTTGCGTTCAGCCTATTCGGAATGGTCAAAAGCAATGAAGGAACCGGGTAACACGAATGGAGATGCATTTGGAAATCTGAGCCGACCCTGGTTGAGTTTACAAGAAGATGAATGGAAAAGACAGAATGAGCTTTTCTACCTTTTTGATACTTCAGCAGGCCAAATCCGCCTGAAAAAACAAATAACTGAATTAAAAATGCTTCAAACCACGGACGGAGGAATGAGTTGGTTTCCCGGAGGAAGCAGCAATGCGCCTATATCATTTTATGTTCTCCGCAAGTTGGGAGAAATGAAAAAGTTGAACCTTTTTTCCGAAATGCCTGAGTCTGAACAAAAGGAAATCACGCAGATTGTTGATAAACTGATGGAGTACGCAGAGCCAAGGCTACGTAATTCTGCTGATATCATGGATAAGGAATTATTTGAGAATATGTTACTGGCCAGAAGCTATTGGATACCTGAATATCCGGTAAGGGATTCGATTTTACAGTTTTGGAGAAAGAAAATTGATTTGTCGCTCAGCAATCTAAAGGAAAGAGGTCCTGGTACGGTCGGTCCGATATTACTTGCCTCCCTTCAATTTGGCGACTCCTTATTTACAAAAGCGGAAGTGGAAGATATAGTTGAAAACTTGAAGTCGAGGGCAATTAATGATGATAAAAATGGCATTCGTTGGCGAGAGTATAGTAATAATCCCTTGCCTTCAACCACACAAATGGAAGGGCTGAGCGCCGTTTTGCGAGCGTTTGAAAGAATCGATAAAACGAATAAGTGGGCTCCAGGTATTCAACGTTGGTTGCAACAAAAGCGTTGGCCTCTGACCTGCCCCAATACCCGCTTCGCATCCGCTTATATCTCCATGATGCAGGATGCATCTGTCAATTCAACCGAATCTGAACCGAGCCTGGAATGGATGCAGGGTAGTACCGGAAAGGTGCTCAGCACGGCCACCACAGGTCGATCCTCCTCTATGTTTAGAAAGGCTATATTGGCAGAGCCAAAAGTGAGCTTACGAAAATTGGGAACAGGTATCTCCAACCCAACCCTTGTGTGGCACTACTTTAGTAGTGAACCTGATTCTGCTTATTCAGTTGTGGGTCTTTATGTAAGTCAAAGCCTCCTGCGATGGAATAAAAATCTGGAACAATGGGTGGCTATGGATTCAACAGTCGATCTTGAGATAGGTGATAAGGTATTACTGCAATTAAGGATACATAGCAACAAGATCCTCGAATATGTACAGATCGAAACCTTTTTTCCTGCCTGCCTGAGTCCAACGGATGGCAGAAGCCGGCGAATTTATTTCAACGGAGGGTCGGGTTATATGTCTGTGCGTGACGAAAGGTTGGATATTTTCGCCGACAGGATCGATGAGGGTGATGCTATCATTAGCTTCGAAATGAAGGTGGAGAAAAAGGGGGAGTTCTATTACAGGCCTTCGGTGTTGAGGTGTATGTATGCTATGGAAATATCAGCATACGGAAAGGGAGGGGTATTGCGAGTTCGGTAATGTACGAGAAGCGTGAATCGTGAGACGTGAATCGTGAGGCGTGAGGCGTGAGACGTGAATCGTCAATCGTGAATCGTGAGACTGCTTTAAGGGAACGGGTATTTATTGGCCTCCGAAGGCGCAGATTCACGTCTCACGATTCACGCCTCACGCTCACGCCTCACGCCTCACGCCTCACGATTCAAGGTACCTGAATATACTTATGCACCTGCAAACTCAACTCCCATTCAGGATGGGCTTTAATGTAATCCACAATAAACGGCGTTATCTGCGCCGCGCGGTCCCATTCGGGTTGCAGGTATAGCCGGCATTTTGGGGATACCAGTGAGGCATGTTTCTCCGCCCAGTCGAAATCCGACTTGTTGAATACAACAACCTTTAATTCATTGGCCAATGGCAGTATTTCGGGAAGGGGTGCTTTGAATTTTTTGGGGGAAAGGCAGATCCAGTCCCATTGGCCGCTGAGCGGGTGTGCGCCCGAGGTTTCAATATGCGTTTGCAGACCCGCGGCCTGCAGGGCTTCGGTTAGGGGTCCCAGCGGATGCATCAGGGGTTCGCCGCCCGTGATTACCACAATTTTTGCCGGAGTGGCCTGAATCTCATGGAGAATCTGCTCTATCGTCATTACCGGGTGCCGGCCGGCATCCCAGCTATCTTTTACGTCGCACCAAACACAGCCTACATCACATCCTCCCAATCGTACAAAATAGGCGGCCCTTCCCTGGTGGTAACCTTCTCCCTGAAGGGTGTAGAAATGTTCCATCACCGGTAAGGCCCGGCCATTATCGGTTTGGGTTAGAGGGTGACTCGTTTTGTTTTCGCTGTTCATCTTCTTAAAACTCCTCTATTTATCCATGTCTTTCCAGACATGACCGGTACGTATTCTTCATCAGTGCGGCAATGGTCATGGGACCCACGCCTCCGGGAACCGGGGTAATCCAGGAACAGCGGGATGCAACCTGGTCGTATTCCACGTCGCCCTTGAGGCGGAACCCTGATTTACGGCTGGCATCGGGTACACGGGTGATGCCTACATCGATCACCACCGCCCCTTCTTTCACCATATCGGCTTTCACAAATTCCGGAATCCCGAGTGCGGCCACGATGATATCCGCCTGCCGGCAATGCCCGGCCAGATCCTTTGTTTGCGAGTGGCAAATGGTCACCGTACAATTACCGGGGTTCGAATTCCCGCTCAGCAAAATACTCATGGGGCGACCCACGATATTGCTACGGCCAATCACCACCGCATGCTTTCCTTTCGTATCTATTTTATAATGATCGAGCAGCAACATAATACCGTAAGGCGTGGCGGGTATATAGCTGGGTAATCCTTCTACCATCTTACCCACACTCATCGGGTGAAAACCATCCACATCCTTATCGGGGTCAATGGCGTTGATCACTTTCTTGTCGCTGATATGTTTGGGCAGGGGCAGTTGCACCAGGATTCCGTCCACATCATTATCCTGGTTCAACTCTTCAATTACTTCGAGCAGTTTGAACTCGGAAGTTTCTTCTTCGAGCCGGATCAGGGTTGAGCGGAACCCCGTTTCATCACAGGCTTTCACTTTAGCGCCCACATAGGTTTCGCTTGCGCCATTATTGCCCACCAGCACAGCCGCCAGGTGGGGTATTTTTTTTCCTTCGTTGGCTCTTTGTGCTACTTCAATGCGCAACTCATCTTTGATAGCCTGCGCGGCTTTTTTCCCATCTAAAATTTGCATGCGCAAAGCTACTACAAAGTTTTAAGTCCTGAATCGTGAGGCGTGAGAATCGTGAGGCGTGAGAATCGTGAGGCGTGAGAATCGTGAGGCGTGAGACGTGAGGCGTCAATCGTCAATCGCAAGACCGCTCCGTAGGAACGGGTATTTGGTGGCCTCCGAAGGATCAGATTCACGCTCACGCCTCACGCCTCACGATTCACGTCTCACGCTGTTCCCGAAAATCCTCCTTTCTTCCCGGTCAAATCCTCATTGAATTTCTGTTTTTTTCCCTTGGAAACAGGGTTGCCTGGGGTACATCTTTACATCATGATGTGCGGTTTGATTTGTAGGGCATTGGGGGCATGGATGATGGTGAGCCTTGTTGCCGGAATGAATCCGGCTGAAGCGCAGCGGGAAAATGTGTCAACAGCGAACCTGATTTTTCAGCCTGATGCCTACGATGGGGAGAGGGGGGCTATCGTTTCGGGCGCAGCCAGCGTGGCTACGAACGGCGGAGTCCTCACTCCCCAATTTTTTCTGATAGCACAGCAACCATTTGGTATTAAAGCCTGGAAACAGGTCAATGCAAGCATTGCCCTGCCTGTTTCTTCTGGCGCTTTTCGCTTCGATTTGGGATATGAAAGGCTGGAGAGTTTTCGTAGCTACCTATTCGGCATCAGCTATGCGCTTCGGCTTCAAAAGGCCTGGTATGCGGGGCTGGGATTCAAGTTTCAGCAGATGCGGACAACCGGTTATCCGCAACAGGCTACGCCGGGATATGAATTGGCCATTTTATGGAAACCCATCCCGGACCTGGCATTCAGCAGTTCCCTACTGGGTTTTTCATCCAGAAAAGGCAGCAGTATTCAACAAAGCTGGTGGCCACAGGATTTTCGTGCGGGCTGCTTTTATCGTTTTAGCCGCAGTTTACTGGGACTGCTGATCCTCCATCTTCCCGGAAGAGAGCCTGCGCAACCCGGAATTGCGCTACGGTACCAACCCGACCCCAAAGTTTCCGTTCGGCTGGGCATGAGTACCGGCCCACCCGGCTACTTTTTTGGCCTGGGCTATCAGTGGGGGGCCATCCGTTTCGAAGTATGGATGGGGTTGCATTCCTACCTGGGTGGATATCCCGGTATGGCTTTGCGCTGGGAAAAAGCAGCCCTGGCAGAAAAGAGTGAAAATATAGAATAAGAATAAGCGTCATTGATGTGCTTTTCAGCAATAAATATATTCTGCTTTTTATTGTTTTTAATCTATTGTTGTTAGCAACAATAGCTCAGGATCCCCCTGTCGCAGAGCTTCCCTGGGATGAGTTACTGCAACAGGAAGAAATTAATTTGGAGGACGATGCACTCCTGCTTCAATGGGAAAACAGTAGCCGGCAAAGAATCAATCTCAACCAGGCGGATGCAGCGCAGTTGGAAAATATTCCCGGGCTTTCCGCTTTTTGCATTCAACAACTGCTGTTGCATCGCCACCTGTTTGGGGAGCTGTTGCACATTTATGAACTGCAGGCAATACCTGGCTGGTCGCCTGAGCTTATTCGTTTGGTGATGCCTTTTGTGTTGGTGGAAGAAAGCTGGAAGGCGCAAATGACGCGGGAGAAGCAATGGCGCGATGGTGAGCGAAGCCTGTTGTTGCGCACCGGCATCCGTATCCGAAAGGGAGAAGAGCGCATGAAACAGCCATTCACCAGTATGATCCGTTACCGATATGCTTATCGCGACCGCCTGCAGTATGGTATTGTTGCCGACAAGGACATCGGTGAACCATTCTTCGGTCCTGTTCAAAAAGCGGGTTTTGATTTTTATTCCGCTCACTTTTTTATACGAAAGCCGGGCCTGGTATCGGCCATCGCCATTGGTGATTACAGCATCAATATGGGTCAGGGCCTTATTCAATGGCAAAGAATGGCTTTTGGCAAATCGGCCGATATTGCCACGGTCAAACGCCAATCCGCCGTATTGAGTCCCTATCAGTCGGCAGGTGAATTTCGTTTCTTCCGCGGATTCGCCATGCAGCTTAAACAGCGCCGTTGGGAGCTTACAGCTTTTGTATCGCATCGACGACTGAGCGCCTCGGTGCAGGAGGATAGTAGTGGTAACCTGCTTTCTTTTTCTTCTTTTCGAACATCGGGTATTCATCAAACGGCATCGGAGCAAAATGGCAAGAACCGGATCGGACAAGGTAGTGCGGGAGTGGTTGTTCGCTACAACATGCCTCGGTTGCGCTTATCCTTGAATGCTATTGCGCATCAATTTTCAGCGCCGCTGCTTCCGGCAGAAAGGCCTGATAATTATTTTGCCATTCGGGGAAAGCGCTGGTGGAATAGCAGCCTGGATTGGGCTTATACCTGGCGCAATATCCATTGGTATGGGGAATGGGCGATGGATGCGAGGGGGAATACCGCGATGAGTTCAGGAATTTTAACCAGCCTTTCATCGCAGTTGGATTTGGCTATCGTTTATAGAAACCTGTCTGTGCCTTATAAAGCTTTATACGGTGATGCATTTACCAGTAATACCCAGCCAGGGAATGAGCGGGGACTTTATATGTCCCTCGATTGGCGGCCTTCCGCAAAATGGCGGTTGCAGGCATTTGGGGATCATTATTTTTTTCCCTGGATTCGATTTTCCACTGATGCGCCTCACCGGGCAGGTGACTACCAGGTGTTGCTAACGCACCGGCTCAGCCGGTCAATGGAGTATTCATTTCGCTGGCGCAATGCCTGGTCGCAAATGCATTCCGTAGATCTACGAACGGATGGTAGTGAGCTGCAAACAAGCGGGTTACGCTTTCAGCAGCGAATTGGGATGAGCGGTGGATGGGAGCTTCGCCAGCGATTGGAATGGAAACAAAGCAGGGTACCGGGCAGCCTTCCTTTGGCAGGCAGTTTATATTACCTGGAAGGGATATTCCAGCCATCACTATCGGCTATCAGTGTAAGTGGCAGGATTCAGTTTTTTAACACCGCCAACTATGCCACCCGGCTATACGCCTATGAGCGGGATCTGCTCTATTATACCTCATTACCAGCGTTTTATGGGAAGGGTTTGCGGTATTATTTATTAATCAGATATAAGCTGTTAAAGCAGGCTACGGTATGGTTAAAGTGGGCGCAAACGCATAATCTTGCTGGAAAAAACGACAGAATTGGCGAAAGCGGGGAGGGTAGTGCGAGCCTTTCTGAACTTCGGTTGCAAATAAGGTGGATGTTATAAAATCAGCAAACAAATTTTTACGAGTGGCAATAAGGATTTGTTAAAAAAATCTTTACATTGCCGCAGCATTTTTAAAGATGGGGCTGTCTCCTATTGGTAGCCTTATCAGTGAAAAGGACGGATTTCACTGACAATCAATTCGTTTTAATCTAAAATTGACGTTCACATGAGAAAACTCGCATCACTGCTTGCAGTGCTGATGCTATTTAATGCATTGGCATTTGCACAACAAAGAACGGTGACAGGAACGGTTAGGGACGCGAATGGCGCTCCCATTCCATTTGCCACCGTTTTGGAAACAGGAACCAATAACGCGGCTACTGCCGACGCCAATGGTTCCTTTTCTATTCGTATCAAGGAAGGCTCCAGCCTTACAATCTCTGCTGTTGGCTTTGAAGAAGCTACCATGAAACCATCTGGCAACGTCGCCAGTATTACACTTGAACAAAAAGGGGATGAGCTGAAAGAAGTGGTTGTAACCACCGCCTTTGGTATCAAAAAAGCTGCCCGGGTTACTCCTTATAGTGCCCAGGTAATTGATGCCGAAAAAATGAAACTGATACCCCAGACCAACCTGAACAATGCACTGGCCGGTAAAGTGGCCGGTACGCAGTTCCGCGGTCAGTCGCCCATCAAACTCAATAGCCAGGGTTCTTTCCGGATCCGTGGTGGACAGGGTTTAGGTGATACTGATCCTTTGTATGTGGTTGACGGTACTATCATTGCTGCGGGTGCATTTGACATTAACCCCGATGATGTGGCCGATGTAACAGTTTTGAAAGGTGCAAATGCTACTGCCCTGTTCGGTGGTCGCGCTGTAAATGGCGCAATTGTGATCAATACCAAAAAGAGCGGCATGGCAGGCACTGCAGGTATCGAAGTAAATCAGGGTGTTACTTTTGACAGGGTATATGTTTTGCCTAAATACCAAAATATTTATGCGGGTGGTTCGCTTCGCCAATTAAAGCAGTTTAACTGGAATGCCAGCATGCCTGCTGAATGGCAACCGCTTGATGGAAAATTCTTCCAGGATTATACAGATGATGCCTCCTGGGGTCCCCGCATGGTAGGCCAGGAATATGTTCCCTGGTATGCATGGATTCCCGGTCATAGCCGTTATGGACAGACTGCAGCACTGGTTCCACAAAAAGACAATATGCGTGATTTCTGGGAAACCGGTATCACCAATACCACAAATGTGGCCTTCACTAAATCTGGCGCTGGTTATAATACCCGCCTGAGCTATACTAATAATTCGGTGAAAGGTTTGCTGCCTAACACTCAAATGATTAGGCATACATTGACAGGCTCGATTAATATTGACCTCAATGCCCACTTCTCTGCGGGTACCAATTTTACTTTCACTAACCAAAAGATTGATGGGTCATTTGATGATGGCTATGCCAACCAGTCTGCGGGCGGTATGAACCAGTGGTTCCACCGCAACCTCGACATGAATATCATGAAAGAGTTGCGTGGTCTGCGCACGCCTTTGGGTACCATGGCTACCTGGAACTTCCGTACAAACCCGGATGCTGGTAATCCTAATACAATGTACAGAGCCAACTATTGGTATAATTTCTATACATGGTTTGACCAAATCGACAATGTTCAGCGTCGTGATCGTCTTTTTGGCGATGCTTATCTGGTATATAAGTTGAACAATAATATTCGGTTGAAGGGAACAATTCGTAAGAATCAGCTTGTGTCGAATTATGAATTCATCACACCGTCTATGCTTGAAGCAAGTGCCCTCCAGACCGGTGTATTGGCTGGCTATTCAACAGGAAATACGAGGTCGAATGAAATGAACTATGAGTTCCTGGCCAGTTACAACCAAAAATTCTTCGACAAGCTGGAGATTACAGCAAATGCCGGTGCTAACTGGTTGCACATTGATGGTCGCAGCGTTACAATGGCTACGGTTAACGGTCTTAATGTTCCTGACCTATACGCAATCTCCAATTCAAAGGCCACACCGGCGATTGGAAATGGCCGCAATCGTGAAAGACAACGCTCTTTCTTTGCAAATGGTGAATTTGAGTGGGATCGTTTTGTAAGCCTTTCATGGGCGGTAAGAAGTGACTCCTATTCTTCTCTGTTCCAGGGCGAGAACACGCTTGTTTCGCCCGCATTTGGAGCTAGCTTTGTGTTCAGTGAGTTTACGAAGCAAGATATTCCATGGTTAAGCTTTGGGAAAGTATTTGGAAGCTGGGGTCGTAAACCACTGGCATTACAACCATACGAAAACAACTTCCTTTATGGTGTAAATCCCAACCAATGGAATAGCAACTTCCTGATGAGCACGCCCAATACATTGGTTGATCCCAATACAGTAGGTGCGTTGATTACCACATTCGAGGCGGGTTTGGATCTTAAATTCTTTAGAAACCGTCTTGGGTTGAACGTTGTTTATTACGACGAAGTAACCGACAAGGCACCCATCAGTGTTCCTGTTGGACCTGTTTCTGGTTTTACAAGCAAGGTTGTGAACGCTTCACGCGTTGAGAGAAGAGGTATTGAAGTGATTTTGGATGCACGTATTATAGCCAGGAGGGATTTCAACTGGGATGTGGTGAAAACTTTTGGTTATTTGATTGCCAATCCTGTTGTATCGATCTATGAAGACCAGCCGGAAATTCTTTTGTCTGGTGGAGCATTTGGAACCCGTTTTGCTCGTGCCTTCCAAAAACTGGGCAAAGATTGGGGTCAGTTGATCGGTGGTGGTATCGCCCGCAATGCGGCTGGTGTACCCCTGCTGGATGCCAACGGATTCTATGTTCGTGATCAGTTTAAGGAGTGGGGTTCTGTTGTGCCTAAAGTAACCGGTGGTTTGGTAAATACCATGACTTACAAGAACTTCATTTTGAACTTCTCTCTCGATTATCAATTTGGAGGAAAATTCTTCTCCCTGTCTGAAAGCTGGGGTCACTACTCTGGTCTGATGGAAGCTACGGCTGCTGTTAACGACAAGGGTATGAACGTACGCGATGCCGTTGCCGATGGTGGTGGTGTACATGTTGTAGGTGTAGCTGCTGCAGATGGCCAGACAGTGGTTGACATGTATGTAGATGCACAGGATTACTGGCACCAGTTCTACAACAACCAGATTGCTGAACCCTTTATCCACGATCTGTCATTCGTAAAACTGCGTGAGATGAGCCTGGGTTATCAGATACCTGTTCAAAAATTGGGTATTGGTAAAACCTTCAAGGGAGCTACCGTTTCTGTGGTAGCCCGTAACCCCTGGATCATTTATCGTGATGCCAAAAACTTTGATCCTTCTGAAATTTCAGGAGTACAGGGTGAAGATGGACAGTTCCCCGGAACACGTTCACTGGGTATCAATCTTAAACTCAACTTCTAATCACGGTAAACTTTGAAAAAATGAAAATGAGAAAAATATTCATAAACAGCCTATTGGCAGGATCGCTATTGGCGGTGCTCCCGGCTTGCGAGAAGATTGAGGACTTTGGGGATACCAATAATAACCCCAATGCAACAACCGCTCCTAATACTGGCGCCCTTTTGACAAATACTCTTGCGGGTATGGGGGGATATGTATGGGGAAATGGTATTACCATTAATGGGGCTTTATATTCGCAGTATATGTCTGAAACGCAGTACACCGAAGCATCCCGCTATGCCACTCCCACTCTTAACTGGAGTGGATACTATACCGGTGCTTTGTATGATCTGCAAAATATCATCCTCACCAATTCTGATCCTGCAACTGCCGCATCCGCCGCAGTGAACGGCTCCAATGCCAACCAGATTGCCACAGCACGTATCCTGAAAGCCTATATCTATTGGGTATTGACGGATGCTTATGGGGATCTGCCTTATTTCGAAGCCCTGAAAGGGGAAGGTGCCCTGGCTTATGACGAACAAAGTCTGGTATATGCCGACCTGATCAAGGAATTGAAGGAAGCGGTTGATCAGTTTGATGGTGGCGATGGATACCGTGGCGATATCGTTTACAATGGTGATGTAAGCAAATGGAAAAAATTTGCCAACTCCCTGCGTTTGCAGATTGCCCTTCGTATGTCGAAGGTAGATGCTGGAACTGCTCAATCAGAAATTAGCTCCGCTCTCGGTCATTCCGCCGGTGTTATGGAAACCACTGCTGATGATTTCACCCTGGTTTATCCCGGCGGTATCTACAACCATCCCTTGTATCAATATTACAATATCACTCAGCGTTTCGACTATGCGCTCAGCAAAACCATCAGTGATAACCTGAACAACAACGGCGACCTTCGTGCCAATGTATATGGTTCCTCCACTGTAGGTTTCCCTTATGGCCTTACACGCGACGATGCCGTTGATTTTGCCAACAGCAATCCCAACTGGGCCCTGGTATTTTCCAGCAACCGTCGCCAGCCTAATTCTCCGCTGACTATTCTGGGTTCCGCGCATACCTGGCTGGCACGTGCTGAAGCCATTCAGCGTGGCTGGGCTTCCGGTACTGCTGCTACGGCTTATGCCACCGGCATCCAGCGTAGCTGGGAACAGTGGGGTGTATATGACGCGGGCGCATTCGCTACCTTCATTGCGCAGCCCAATATCAACCTTACTACCAACGCGCTCACCAAGATCCAAACGCAGCAATGGGTAGCTTTCTACCCGGATGGCGCTCAGGGTTGGGCCAACTGGAGAAGGACAGGTGTTCCTGCATTGACGCCTGCACCCGGAACCGGTACTCCTGATCTGCCCATTCCGCGCAAACTGCCTTATGGCCCCGATGAGTTTAACCTGAATAAGGTGAACGCCGACGCTGGTGCTGATAAGTACACAGTAGGTGGTGTGAAAAACTCACAGGATGCACGCGTATGGTGGGATAATTAATCTTTCATTCAATTAATTAATTTATATGAAGAAGACATTTTTAAAATATGGTATGTTCCTGGCCGCATCGGCTCTGCTCTTCTCCTGCGAGAAAGCCGAGATCAAAGACGGCGGTGGAAAAACCCTGATTAAATTGACTGAAGGAGGTCCGGATCCTGTAGTATTGGCGCTGGACGTAAACCCTACAGTTGAAACAATTAAGATCGCCAGCGTACTGCGCGATGCCAATACAAATGCCGACATTAACAAAGAGGCCACCATTACCATTACCAATTCACAGGCATTCCTGGATGCCTATAATGCGGATAATGGTACAGAGTACGAATTGCTGCCTCCCGGCTCATTCACCATTCCCGCTGCATCAGGTGTAACCGTTAACGGCAATACCTGGACGCTCACCCTCGCTTCCGGCGAGTTCAATCGCGGTATCTCGGTAACGATCGATAAAAGCCTGCTGGATCTTTCCAAGTCCTATGCTTTTGGTCTCGAAGTTACGCAGACTACCGTGGGTGAACCTTCTGCGGGTACTGGTTACGGCATCGTTAACGTGCTGATCAAAAACGATTATGATGGCGCTTATGAGGTAACAGGTACCATGACCGATGCCGCTGCGGCACTGGATGGCCTGTTCCCCATGAACTATCACCTGATCACAACCGGCGCTTCTTCTGTAGCTGGTTATGATCCCGATTACTGGGTGGATTATTTCATTCCGATCCTCAACGCTGGCGCAGTGAGTGGCTATGGTGGTTATAGCCCGGTTTTCACCTTTAATGCGAATGGTGAAGTAACTTCTGTGGTGAATATTTATGGACAGCCCGCCAGCAATGGCCGTTATGCAGAGCTGGACAACAGCGGTACCAATAAATGGGATCCCGTAACACGCGATATCGACGTGAAATTCTTTATGTACCAGCCGGCATCCGTTCCCCTGCCAGCACCCCGTGTTTCTTTCGACTGGCATATGGAATATAAAGGAGCCCGTCCTTAATCCGATTACCGTTCATAGTTGAATAAGAAAGCGACCCCATGGGGTCGCTTTCTGCTTTTTGCAAGATGACATCATTGGAGGAATGATGAGGATCGCTACCTTTATGCTTTATTCAACGCAATTATTTTTATGTCTGATACACAACCCAACCAGCTCAATATTGAAATTTCAGAAGAGATTGCCGAAGGCCTTTATGCCAACCTGGCGATCATCACGCATTCCCATGCCGAGTTTGTAGTGGATTTTGTAAACGTGATGCCCGGCACACCCAAGAGCAAAGTAAAGTCGCGCATAATTCTCACCCCCCAGCATGCCAAAAGGCTGATGAAAGCGCTCACGGAAAATATAGCCAAATTCGAATCAGTAAATGGCAGCATCCGCGACCTGGAAGAAGTGAATTTGCCATTGAATTTTGGTGGCCCGACGGCGCAAGCGTGAGAGATGTTATACGTAGTACGTTATACGTAATACGTTCTTTGGGGTTTAGAGTTTAAAGTTTAAGGTTTAAGGTTGACCATTGGATAACATTAAACTTTAAACCCTCAACCTTAAACAAAAAAACGTACTACGTAAAACGTATAACGTAAAACATTCTCTCATAGCTCTCCCTGATCGGCGAAGGAATAATATCCCTCCTGGCTGATGATCAGGTGATCCAGCACTTTTATTTCGAAGAATGTGGCGGCTTCTTTGATTTTTTGGGTGAGACTGTGATCGGCTCCGCTGGGTCGGAGGTTGCCCGAGGGGTGGTTATGGCAAAGGACCAGGTTTACCGCATCGTATTCCAGCGCCTTGCGGATGATGATGCGGGTGTCCACTACAGTAGCGGAAATACCACCCTGGCTGATGATCTCGAAATGGTTTACTTTATTGGCCCGGTTCAGGAATACTACACCAAACACTTCATGCCGGTAATCTTCGAGCAACGGCTTTAGAAAGCCTGCCATTTCCGAGCTGTTGCGCATGATCTGGCGGGTAGGGGAGGTGCTCAGTTGCCTTCTTCGGCCCAGCTCGAACGCCGCAATAATGGTCATGGCCCGGGCCTGGCCTATTCCTTTGATTTTCTGCAATTCTTTCACGGGCATTTTGCTGAGTAACACAATATCGTTGCCTGCTCCTGACATGATATTGCGTGCCAGGTCAAGCGCCGACTCGGTTCGGGTGCCGCTATGAAGCAATATGGCCAACAGTTCGGCATTGCTGAGCGTGGATGCACCCAACATGCGTAATTTTTCGCGGGGTCTTTCGTCTTTTGCCCATTGCTTTATTGAGTACTTCTGCGCTTGCATCCCATTAATTTAACTTCTATTTTTATCAATGAAAGGTGAATTTTCACGCCGATTGCGGGAAAAACACAGAATCCAATTTTTTTGAAGAACCCCAAAAATCTGTATTGTATGAAATCCAGGTCCTCCTCATCCATGGGCGCGCTGCACCCCGTACTCTTCTTTGCCGTGATGTATGTAGTGGTACTATTCCTTTCCATTTTTATCTGTTCCTCTATCTTTCACAGTCTGAATGATACAGAAACAGGAGTGCAAACCACACAGACACAGAATCTGGCCAGCGGTCAAAATAATATGCCGCTACAGGTTTCCAGTGCGGTAGTGGTGCGCTAAGCCGGTTGATTTTAATTTCCACATTTTATCAGCCGTCAAACCGCTGATTGCATCGATATTAATATCTTCGCCGCTCCGGTATTAGTAGCCGGAGTATCAGTTAATACCCATGCAGTCAGCCAAAATATTCGCCGGCACCAGCTCCGGCCAGTTAGCCGAAAATATTTGCCTGAAATATGGCACCCGACCTGGTAAGATCGCCATCCAGCATTTCAGCGATGGCGAAATATGTCCTGTCTTCCTGGAAAGTATCCGGGGAGACTTTGTTTTTTTGGTCCAGAGTACCAATGCGCCGGCCGATAATCTTCTGGAACTGCTCCTGATGATTGATGCCGCCCGCCGTGCTTCGGCTTATAAAGTAATCGCCGTAATTCCCTATTACGGCTATGGCCGGCAGGACCGGAAGGATAAACCCCGGGTTGCTATAGGCAGTAAGCTGGTAGCCAATATGTTAACCGCCGCAGGAGCCGACCGGATCATTACCATGGACCTCCATGCTCCCCAGATCCAGGGCTATTTTGATATCCCGGTTGACCATCTCGACAGCCATGCAGTTTTTATTCCTTATATTGAGAATCTACAGCTGGAAAACCTTACCTTTGCGGCCCCCGACGTAGGGGCGACCAACCGCATCAGGGAAATCGCCAACTACTTCAATGCTGAAATGGTGATCTGCGATAAGCACCGCAAACGTGCCAACGAGATCGCCAGTATGGCCCTGATAGGGGATGTGACCGACCGGGATATCGTGATCATCGATGATATCTGCGATACCGGAGGCACATTGGCCAAGAGTGCCGCACTGATGAAGGATAAGGGGGCCCGAAGCGTTAGAGCTTTGATTACCCACCCTGTACTCAGTGGCAAGGCCTACGAAAACCTGGAAAACAGTGTGCTGGAAGAGGTTGTTGTTTGCGACACCATACCCCTTCGCAAGGAAAGTGAGAAGATAAAGGTGATCACCGTAGCAGAACTCTTCGCCGTGGCTATCCGCAATGCGTTTGAAAACAAGAGCATCACCAGCCTTTTTGTTCACTCGCAGCGAAGAACCAGCCTTTAGGCATGTAAACATTTAAACAACATAACAATGAACACAATTACAATCGAAGGACAACTGAGGACCGGATTCGGGAAAAGCTCCACCCGGCAACTCCGCTCTCAGGGACTGGTGCCTGGTGTAATTTACGGAGGACCCCAGGAGGTAAGTTTTGCCGCACCTGCCGCCGAATTTAAGAACCTGGTGTACACACCTAATTTCCAGATCGCCGAAATCAAACTCGACGGAAAGTCTTACCGCACCATTTTGAAGGACCTGCAGTTTGATAAAGTGAGCGATCAACTGATTCACGTTGACCTGCTGGAACTGGTTGAAGACAAAAAAGTAGTTGCCGATATTCCCATCAAGCTGGTGGGTGCATCCAAAGGTGTAAAAGAAGGTGGCCGACTGGTTTCAAAAATGAAATCCCTGAAAGTAAAGACCTTTCCCAAACACCTGAAGGAAGCCATTGAAGTGCCCATTGACGATCTGGAACTGAACGGTAATATCCGCGTGGAAGATGTGGTGGCTGAGAACTTTGAAATTCTGAACTCACCCCGTATTCCTATCGCTTCAGTAGTGATGACCCGTCAGTTGAAGCAGGAAGAAGCTTCTGCGCCCAAGGCCGCTGAAGCCAAGAAATAAGCAGGGATCAGGAATGTAGATTTCTGAATTCGACCAATAATACAATGCCTGTACCATGCCAATGGTACAGGCATTTGTTTGAAAGAATATTCCATTTTTGCACTATGAAATTTCTGATCGCAGGCCTGGGAAATGTTGGCAACGAATACGCGCATACAAGGCACAATATAGGATTCGATGTGGTGATGGCTTTTGTGCTGAAGCATGGAGGCAATTTCCAAACCGACCGGCTGGCCTACCGGGCCGAGGTGAAATGGAAGGGCAAAACCTTTGTATGCATTTGCCCCACCACTTATATGAACCTGAGCGGTAAAGCGATCAAATACTGGCTCGACAAGGAAAAAATCAGTCCCGACAGATTGTTGGTGATCACCGATGACCTGGCCCTGCCCCTCGAAAAACTACGCTTGCGCCCCGGCGGCAGCGATGGGGGACATAATGGTTTGCGAAGCATTACCGAAACCCTGGCCAGCGCCGAGTTTCCCCGGCTTCGGTTTGGTATCGGCAACAATTACCCCAAAGGGATGCAGGCCGATTATGTGCTTTCCAGATGGCGACTGGAAGAAGAGGCCCTCGTGAAGCTGAAAATAGAAAAATGCGTGGAAGTGATTGAGCAGTTCGCTACGATTGGGGTTCAGATGGCTATGAACCAGGTAAATAATAAACAGTTTTCTTTATGAGAAGTCATACACATTACTTATTTTAGCAGCCTGACCTTTTCACGGTCATAAAATCCAATTAACTTATTGATTCTAATGAATATATGGGATGAACCATCCTAAGGAAAGTATCCGATGTATTTAAATAACAACCGCCTGGATTATGAAGATTTTTTGCGTAGGTCGTAATTATGTTGCCCATGCGAAGGAATTGGGAAATGATGTGCCGGATGAGCCCGTGATATTCATGAAGCCCAAAAGCGCCATGCTTCAACCGCATACGCCATTTTATTATCCTGAATTCACCAACGAACTACACTACGAATGTGAGCTGGTTATCCGCATCAGCAAGAACGGGAAGTATATCCAGGAAAAATATGCGAACAAATATTATGATGCTATAACCGCGGGCATCGATTTTACGGCACGCGATATTCAGAACGAACTGAAATCAAAAGGGCTGCCCTGGGAAAAAGCCAAAGCCTGGGACAATTCCGCCGTCATCGGCAAATGGATTCCCTTTTCTGAAATAAAGAACCGCAAGGAAATCAACTTCAGCATGCTCAAGAATAATGAGCGCGTGCAGGAAGGTAATTCCAACCTCATGATCCATAGCTTCGACAGCATCGTCTCCTATATCTCCAATTTCTTCTCCGTAAATATTGGTGACGTGATCTTCACAGGTACCCCCGCCGGAGTAGGCGAAGCCGTTGTAGGCGACGAACTCGAAGGGTTTATTGAGAAGGAGAGTTTGTTTAAGTTGGAAGTGAAATAGGTTGTACGTAGTACGTTTTACGTATTACGTAGGGTTTAAGGTTTAAGGATTATTGCCGGAGTAACCTATATTAGTCGCTTCCCAGCCCCTTTTTTTCAGCCATCAGTTATCTGCAGATATTCGCAGATTTTTTTTGCAACCAATTCTAAACTTCCATTCAACTCTAAACCTTAAACCCTAAACTCTAAACCCAAAAAACGTACTACGTAATACGTACAACGTAAAACGTAAAACGTCTCTCAACTTACGTCCGTTAGCATTACCTTTGCCCCTACTCCAGTTAGGCTATGACGGACATATCATTATTACGAAAGGCTTTTTCATGGATGGCGCAGGTACAGGTTATGGCTGAAACCTATGAGGCCAACCGTTCCATCTGCAAATATGTACATTCCACTTCGCGGGGGCATGAAGCCATTCAGTTGGCGACCGCGCTGCAACTGATGCCACAGGATTTTGTGAGTCCCTATTACCGCGACGAAAGTCTTTTGCTGGGTCTCGGCTTTAGTCCCTATGAACTCATGCTGCAATTGCTCGCCAAAGGGGAGGATATCTTTACGGGCGGGCGGGAATACTATTCACATCCCAATTATAGGGGCGAGGATAAGCCTATCATTATCCATCAAAGCAGTGCTACCGGCATGCAGGCCATCCCAACTACCGGCATAGCGCAGGGAGTACGATATTGGGAACGACAAGATCCTTCGCGGCTCCGCAAGGGACCTGCCGGAGAATTGCCAATCGTAATTTGTTCTTTGGGCGATGCAAGCATGACCGAGGGGGAAGTGAGTGAAGCCCTGCAGTTTGCCGTCTTGCATCAGTTACCCATCATTTACCTGGTGCAGGACAATAATTGGGGAATAAGCGTTACAGCCTCCGAAGCGCGCGCCATGAACGCATTTGAATTTGCCGCCGGCTTCAAGGGCCTGAACCGGATACAGGTGGATGGCAGCGATTTTGAAGCCTCCTTCGAAATAATGCAGTATGTGTGCCGGGAAGCACGGCAGCATCGCAAGCCCTGGCTGGTGCACGCTCAAGTACCCTTGCTCGGACACCATACCAGCGGTGTGCGAAAGGAATTTTATCGTTCCTCTGAGGATTGGGAAAGTCACCTGCAAAGGGACCCCTTTACCAGGCTTCGTACGCTGCTGGTAACTGAGTTGGGGGAAGACGCTGTGTTGGAAATGGAATCGGAAGCAAGGGCTTTGGTACAAGCAGATTTTGAACGTGCGGTTGCAGCACCCGAACCCGATCCGGCTACTGCCGAACAGCATGTTTTTACCGACAACAATATAAATGAGGAAGTGGGCGAAAGATCTCCCGCAGGAGCCTCCAAAATTGTGATGGTGGATGCCGCGCTCTTTGCCATTCGCGAATTGATGCAGCAACATCCCGAGCTGGTATTGTATGGTCAGGATGTGGGCCAACGGCTCGGTGGCGTTTTTCGTGAAGCCGCTACACTGGCGGATCAGTTTGGCAACGACCGTGTATTTAATACTGCCATCCAGGAAGCATATATCGTGGGTAGCACCGTTGGTTTAAACGCGGTGGGGGTAAAGCCCATCGTGGAAGTGCAGTTTGCAGACTATATCTACCCAGGTATCAATCAACTGGTCACGGAAATCAGCAAGAGTTCCTACCTCACATGTGGCCGTTTCCCGGTGTCAATGATTCTGCGGGTACCCATTGGCGCTTATGGCGGAGGCGGACCCTATCATAGCGGCAGCGTGGAAACTACCCTGCTCAGCATCAAAGGTATCAAAGTAGTATATCCTTCTAATGCCGCTGATATGAAGGGTTTGATGAAGGCCGCTTACTATGATGGTAATCCGGTAGTGATGTTGGAACATAAAGGTCTTTACTGGAGCAAAGTGCCGGGTACCGAAGCGGCCCGAACTCCGGAACCCTCGGCCGATTATATAGTTCCTCTTGGTAAAGCGAGAATAGTGCAACATGCGGGTGAAGAAAATATCCGTCGCGGCGATTCGGTCCTCGTTATTACTTATGGTATGGGTGTGCATTGGGCGCTGGGAGCCGCGCGTGAACTCGCTAATAAAATTGAGATCATCGATCTCCGAAGTCTTTATCCCCTCGATGAAGCTTTAATCTTCGAACGTGTGAAACGGCATGGCAAATGCCTGGTGCTAACAGAAGAGCAACAAAACAATTCCTTTGCCGAAGGCCTAGCAGGCCGCATCTGCAAAGCTTGTTTTCAATGGCTGGATGCCGCACCCGAAGTATTGGGTGCCGCCAATGTACCCGCCATTCCCATGAATATGGGACTTGAAAAAGCAATTCTGCCGAGTGTGGAGAAGCTGGTGGTTAGATTGGAAAAGCTTCTGAGTGAGTAATACGTTTTACGTACTACGTATAACGTAATACGTAGTACGTCTCTCAAAATTGCAACACAAACGCCGTCCCTTCCCCCTGCACCGAATGTGCCTGAATATTTCCTTTGTGCAACATCATAATTTGCTTACACAAACTGAGCCCTATGCCGCTGCCGCTTTTTTTGGTGCTGAAGAAGGGGATGAATATTTTTTCCAGCACTTCAGGCGGCATGCCGGCGCCATTGTCGGCTATGCGGATAACAGGCCGGCGATTGGGCGCCGGATAGGCCGATAGAATAATTCTTGGTTCATCCTTTTCTTTCACCGCTTCTATAGCATTCACCACCAGGTTGATCATCACCTGTTCCATCAGGTTCACGTCAATCTCCAGTTGCATGTCCATATCCTTCAGGATGGTTTCTATCTCAATATTTTTTGACTCGAGCGTGGGCTGCATCAATTGCAGGAGGTTTTCAAACAGATCACGTACATAAATTTTTTGCAGGTTGAGGGTAGTGATCTTATTGAGGTTCCGATAGGTTTCGGCGAATTTGAGCAGGCCCTCACTGCGACGCCTGATGGTTTCTATGCCAAGCTCCATGTCGTCAACAATACCCGATTCATTATTGAGCTCCGATGCGGAATGGTGCAGCCGGTTTTTAAGTGTCTCGGCCAGCGACGAAATGGGCGCCACGGAATTCATGATCTCGTGCGTGAGTACACTCAGGAGTTTCTGCCAGGCTTTTGATTCCGTTTCGTCGAGGGCTTCGTTTACGTTCTGAAACGCGATCAGTTTATATACATGGCCCTCTGTTTGAAAGGCCGTAGCTGAGAGCAGCACCTTGAAACTGGATTTTTCCAGGTGAGCCGCGCTGATCTTACTGGCACCCGGTTTTAGGGAAAGAATATCATCGTGCAGTTCCTGATCGCGGCGGGCCAGGGAGTGGATGGTTTTCAGATAAGGCAATTGCAACATGCGCTTTAGCGACTCATTCATCCATACTACTTCGCCATTGTCTTCCTGGTAGGAGAGGATACCCGTATCTACCAGCTCCAGTATCTTTTGCAGGTACTGGTACTGGGTTTCCTTTTCCTTGCTGATTACTTTAAAAGTACTGTTGATTTCGTTGAATCCCTGGCGTAGCGGTTGTATTTCGGCAGGGGCATGCTTCACATCGAAGTAGCGTGAGAAATCGCGGTAATGGATGGATTCTACAAACTGGTCCAGTTCTGTTTGTGCCTTACGTTGTTGCTTGTAAATATCCACCACCAGGTAAATCACCGGTGGCAGTAAAAGGACCAGGTAAATATAGTAGGCCTTCACTATCAGCAGCGAAATGGCGAACAGTGTTGCTGTTAACAGCAATATCTTTACAATGATCCGCCATTCGTATTTCTTAAATATCATATTTATTCAGTCTGCGGTAAAGCGCGGTACGCGTGAGGCCAAGTTCTTTGGCGGCCTTGGTAATATTGCCGCTATGCTTTTCAATCACTTTGAGAATAGTATTTTTTTCCACGACGCTGAGAGTGGTTTCACCCTGCTCGCTTAATTCCTGTGCGCCGGATTCAATAGGGGAGAAGATCAGGTCTTTTGCTTCCAGCAGATTGCTGTCGCTCATGATCACCGCCCGCTCAATGATGTATTGCAGTTCGCGCACATTGCCGGGAAAGCTGTGATTCATCAGCTTTTCAATGGCCTTCTCATCAAATTCAGGTTCGGGCTTCATGTATTTATTACTGTACAGCTTTCCAAAATGGCGGGCCAGCAACAGGATATCATCGCCCCGTTTGCGCAGCGGTGGCACGATGATTTCTACCGTATTGATCCGATAGATAAGGTCCTTGCGAAAGCGGTTTTCGTTGGCCAATTCTGCCAGGGGTAGATTGGTAGCGCAAATCAGGCGGATATCAACGGGTATGGGTTCATTGCTTCCCAGCCTTGTAATCGTTCTGTTCTGCAAAGCTGTAAGCAACTTGGCCTGAAGATGAAGGGGAATATTGCCAATTTCATCGAGAAACAATGTGCCCCCGCTGGCGGATTCAAAGCGGCCTACGCGATCTTCTCGTGCATCGGTAAATGCTCCCTTGCGGTGACCAAAGAGTTCACTTTCAAATAATGTTTCTGTAAGCGCGCCCACATCCACTTTCACATAGGCTTTGCTTTTGCGCATACTCTGCTGGTGAATGGCTTTCGCGATCAGGTCCTTTCCCGTTCCATTTTCACCCAGGATTAGAATATTCGCGTCGGTAGGCGCAATTTTTTCAATCTTGTGAAATATTTCCTGCATCGCTTCCGACTCACCAATCAGTTCTTTACCTATGATGGAATCCGGATCCAAGCCCGCTTGCCGGTTCGCTTTATTTCCTTTTTGTTTCAGAATATCGCGAATGGTGGTTAGCAGCTTTTCATTGTGCCAGGGCTTCACCACAAAATCAGCAGCGCCTTCCTTGAGCGAGCGGATGGCGAGATCAATATCACCATAGGCCGTGATCATGATAACCGCCATATCGGCTTTCATCTTCCTGATTTCCTTCAACCAAAAAATTCCTTCGTTCCCCGTGTTGATGGAACTGTTGAAATTCATGTCGAGCAATATCAGGTCAAAATGATCTTTGGATAAATGGTGACGCAGATTCTCCGGATTTTTTTCCGTTACTACTTCCTTTGCTTCGATCTTCAGCAGTAGCCGTACAGCGGTCAACACATCAGGATCATCATCTACAACCAGGATGGAGGCATTCTTTAAATTCATTGGTCGGGTCATGACTGTCTTGTTTGACAGTTCACACCGGCTGCAATTATACCATAAATACAAAGTGGTGGCAACTAATTTTTTAGAATTTTGGCGGGGTTCAGCATTGTATCGAAACCGAACACATACTGTATCGCAAACGAACGAGTTCGTATTCTTTTTTCTCGCAACTGGATGATTTACAGACTCTACCAGTTCTGGCATATTGTTGACTTTCCTCCGGAGTGGTTAGCCGGGTATATATGGCGCCAAAAAAATCAAAATTGAATAAAAGTGGATCGCGTAATTGCTAAAAAGAAATGGAATCGCAACAGGATATTGACCCTTGTGGGAGTAGCAGGGGTATTGGTCCTGATTTTCGGGAGTTATTGGCTAACTACTGGCAAGGCAAAGTTGAATGTGGATTCGGAGCGCATTTCTGTATTTGAAGTAAAGCAGGGGGCTTTTCAGGAAAATATTCCTGTGAACGGTGTGGTGATGCCTATCACTACCATTTATCTCGATGCGCTGGAAGGGGGAAGAGTGGAAGAAAAATATGTGGAGGACGGCGCTATCATGAAAAAAGGCGAACCCATCCTTCGCCTGTCGAACACCGACCTGGAACTGAGCCTGGTGAACCAGGAGACCAGCGTTTACAACCTGCTGACCCAAATGCAGATTTCGCAAAACGCCGCAAGGCAGAATACGATCACAAAACTGAACCAGTTGACTGACGTGGAAAGCACACTCCGTGAGGCGGAGCGTGTTTACAATCTCAACAAGAAATTGTACGACAAAAAAGCGATCGGTCTGCAGGAGTTGAAGCAGTCGGAAAACGAATATCTCTATCAGAAAGAGAAAATGCGTCTTTCGCGTGAGATCGTGAACCAGGATTCGGTTTCTACCAAACAGGAGCTGAACCAGGCCAGCCAGTCATATGCCAGAACCCAAAATGCGCTGGACGTAATGCGTAAGAAAGTGGGCGACCTGGTGGTAAGAGCTCCGGTTGATGGACAATTGACTTCTCTGGATGCGGAGATTGGCCAGTCGAAAAACAAAGGCGAAAGGTTGGGACAAATTGACGTACTGAGCGGTTTCAAGGTTCGCGTGGATATTGACGAACATTATATAGCACGGATTTATGCCGGCCTTGGAGGCAGCTTCACTTTCGCTGGAAAGGATTACAAGCTGGAGATTACGAAGGTATATACACAGGTGACCAATGGCCGTTTCCAGGTAGATATGGAGTTTAAAGGAGAAGTGCCGGCTGGCATTCGTCGGGGTCAGACTTTGCAAATACGCCTGGCATTAAGCGACGAAACGCAGGCATTGTTGCTGGCCAAGGGCGGATTCTATCAGCAGACCGGTGGTGGATGGGTATTCAAGTTGAGTGAAGATGGCAAAACGGCTTACCGCGTGGAAGTGTCGCTGGGTAAGCAGAACCCGGAGTATTATGAAGTTTTGCAGGGATTGAAACCCGGTGATAAAGTGATCACTTCGAGCTATGAGAACTATGGTGATATGCAGGAACTTATTCTAAAATAATTCATCTTAAAACAAAAGCCATGAAACCGAGACTATCTGTATGTGTGATATTGTTGCTGTTGCTGACAATGGTTACACAGGCCCGTCATAAGAAATCGGAATGTGCGGCCATGCTGGTGGAGAAAACGGAATTACCATTAGAAGTGGAAGCCGCTGCTCCCCGTGGTCATGATCTGTCTCCACTGCAGTTTCTTGTATTGGATATTTAATCAGGAAAATTACCTACTTAATAAATAAAGCCTAATGATCAAGATAACCGAACTGGAAAAAATCTACCGCACGGAAGAAGTGGAAACGGTAGCCCTCAACAAATTGTCGATGGAGGTAAAGGAAGGCGAGTTTGTCGCCATCATGGGACCCTCCGGATGCGGCAAATCAACCCTGCTTAATATCCTGGGTCTGCTGGATGATGCGGATGCGGGCAGCTTTGTCTTCAACGGAATAGAAGTATCGAAGTTCAATGAGCGGAAAAGGGCCGATTTGCGCAAGCGTAATATTGGATTTGTGTTTCAGAGTTTCAACCTTATTGATGAACTCACCGTGTTTGAAAATGTGGAGCTGCCGCTGATCTATACCGGCGTAAAGGCGGCCGATCGCAAGAAGCGAGTGGAAGAAGTGCTCGACAAAGTACAGATCATGCACCGTCGCAATCACTATCCCCAGCAGCTTTCGGGTGGTCAGCAACAGCGGGTGGCCGTTGCGCGTGCCGTGGTGAATCAGCCCAAATTGATTCTGGCGGATGAGCCTACCGGTAACCTCGATAGCAGCAATGGTAATGAAGTGATGCAAATGCTTACCGACCTGAATGAGCAGGGCACAACCATCATCATGGTAACGCATAGTGAGCACGATGCCCGCTACAGCCATCGCATCATTCGCATGCTGGATGGACAAACCGTGCTGGAGAACATAATGGTTTAAAACCTTAAAGTATAGCCATGATTCGCAACTATTTAAAAATGGCCTGGCGCAACCTCAGGCGTTACCCGGTCATTTCCTTTATTAATATTTTTGGACTGACGGTTGGTATTGCCTGTTGTGTACTCATCAGTGCCTATATAGTTCGTGAACTCAGTTTTGACAAGCATAATAAAAATGCGGAGAATATTTACCGGCTCACCCGCACGTTCCGCAACCAGGAAGGGGCTATATCCCTTCAACTGAGTGCTGTTGCACCTCCCTTTGGGCACTATATGCCTGGCGAGTTTCCGGAGATTCAGAAAATGACCCGCATGCTCCCGCTGAACTTTACGCCGATGATGTACCAGGAGAAGCGGTTTAACGAAGGAAAGATTTATGTAGCGGATGAGCACCTTTTCGAAGTTTTTGATGTGGAGGTAAAACGGGGAAATCCTTCTTCCGCTTTGAAAGATCCGTATTCCATCATGCTCAGCGAGGAAATGGCCAAAAAGTACTTCGGCAATGAAGATCCGATGGATAAAGCCATTCGCTTCAATAATCTTTTCGATTTCAAGGTTACCGGTATATATAAATCATTTCCCTCCAATTCGCATGTGAGGCCTGAGATGCTGATGTCGTTTAATACCCTGCGCGATTCACTGGTATATGGCGAGGAGGGACTGCGCACGAATTGGGGGAATAATGCTTTTCTTACTTATTTTATACTTCCGGACGGGATGGATATCGCAAAGATGGAGGCACGCTTTCCCGCATTTCTCGATAAGCACATGCAGGCAAACTATGCACCCATGCAGCCATCCAAAATGACCAGCTTGCACCTGCAAAAGCTCACGGATATACACTTAAGATCGAACCTCGACGATGAGGCCGGACTCAATGGCGATATCCGACGGGTCTATATTTTCTCAGCTATCGCTTTGTTTATTCTGCTCATCGCCTGCATCAATTATATGAACCTTTCCACCGCCCGCTCATCGTTGCGTGCACGGGAGATTGGGATACGGAAAGTAGTGGGTGCGCAAAAAAAAGAACTCATCACACAGTTCCTGAGTGAATCGGTGCTGTTTTGCTGGATATCCACTTTACTGGCGCTTGGCCTTGCCTTTCTGATGCTGCCCTGGATCAGCCGGGTAACCGGTCAGGAGCTTTCTTTGGCCTGGGTGCTGCATCCCGGCGTCATATTGTTGATTTTGGCTACGCCATTCGTACTCGGACTGCTGGCAGGCGTGTATCCGGCCATGTTCCTCTCCTCTTTCCAGCCCGTTAAAACCCTGAAAGGTTTGTTCAAGGCTGCCGGTAGCAACATATCGTTTCGTAAAGTATTGGTGGTGTCCCAGTTTTCCATCAGCATCATTCTCATCATCACCACCATCATCGTTTTCCAACAACTGAAATATATACAATCCAAATCGCTGGGCTATGACCGCGACAAGGTGATAACGATGGGCGTAAGCAACGAGATGGTGGAGAATATGGATGCATTCCGGACGGAGATGATCAATAGTTCAACCGTGAAGACTATGTCACGCTCCAGCCGTGTGCCCACCGGCCGTCTGCTCGACAATAACGGTGCGGCCACTCAAAGTGGCGATTCCATGCGGCCGGTTACCATCGACATTAAATACATTTTCACCGACTACGATTTTGCGGACACTTATGGATTGCAAATGGCAAGTGGTCGATATTTTTCACGGGATTTCGGAAATGATTCTGCCTCATTTGTATTAAACGAAAAGGCAATTGCCGCGCTTGGCTGGAAAGTGGATGATGCCATTGGCCGTCCCTTTCAATATGGCGGACGCAAAGGGCAGGTGATAGGTGTGGTGAAGGATTTCCACTTCGAGAGTCTGCACCAGGATATTATTCCCATGGTATTCTGGATGCCATTGCGCAACCAGGGAGGTGGAAGGTTATCCATAAAAGTTGCTGGAAACGACATTCGTAGTTCCCTGGCCAGCCTGGAGGCAGGTTGGAAAAAACATTTTCCTTCCACACCGTTCGAGTACACATTTGTAGACGAGAACTATCAACGATTATATGAAGCCGAAACACGACAGGCCAGTCTATTTAGTTTCTTTTCGGCTGTGGCCATCCTGATTGCCTGCCTGGGATTGTTTGGCCTTTCTGCATTCAGTATTTCGCAACGCATCAAAGAGATTGGTGTGCGGAAAGTGCTCGGTGCATCCGTAAAGCAAATTGTGGTACTGCTATCCACCGATTTCCTAAAACTGGTGCTATTGGCCGCACTCATTGCTTTCCCATTGGCCTGGATAGCCATGAACAACTGGCTCGACAATTTCGCTTACCGGATTGGTATTCCCTGGTGGGTATTCATTGTAGCGGCGATCCTTGCAGCTTTGATCGCTTTGCTCACCATCAGCTATCTCGCCATCCGTGCGGCTTTGTCGAATCCCGTAAAAAGTTTGAGAACCGAATAAATCAGCAATATGTTTCGCAATTACTGGAAAACCGCATTTCGACAAATTATCAGACATAAATCATTTTCGGCCATCAATATACTGGGGTTGGCAGTTGGTTTAGCTGCCTGTTTGCTCCTCTTTATGGTTGTGCGCTACGAAATGAGTTATGATCGTTTTTTACCGGGGTATGAGCGGATATATGCGATTCCCACACAGGATAAGTCGGCTGATGATGTCTCTTATACTTCGGGTATTCCTGAGCCGGCGCTTCATGCGCTGCGTTTGGAATTTCCGCAGGTAACCATCGGCTCATTGATTTCCAGTTATGGTAGCCAGGTAACCGTGCTAAATGAATCAGAGGGTACTGGTAGCAATGAAAAATATATTGAAAGCACGGGTTTGTTTTTTGCGGATCCTGAATGGTTTGAAGTATTCCCATATACCTGGGTGAGTGGCGGGCCCGAAACACTGAAGCAACCCGGCCAGGTGGCTTTGACGAAGAAACTGGCCAGCAAGTATTTTGGCGACTGGAAGAATGCCATGGGTAAGCGCCTGTTGCTGGATAATGCGATGGACTTGCAGGTGTCCGGTATTTTAGAAGATGTTCCCGCCAACAGCGATATTCCATTGGCTTTGGTCGCATCTATGGAAACTGCCCGTAGCCACCCTGAAATTTTCAATTATTTTGATCAGAAGGGTACTACCACCAGTAATTATCGCTTGTTTGCACGCTTGCCGGCAGGCACGCGAGTTGCTGCCATTAATGAGCAGTTGTCGGCCTTCAGTAAAAAGTTTTATCCGGTGAACCGGGGCAGCCAACGTTCCAATTTCCTGGTGCCGCTTACCGAACTTCATTTTGATACCAGGCTTGATGCACTGGGAGATCATATCATTTCCCGCTCCACCCTCAAGACCCTTTCGCTCGTGGGAATTTTTATCCTGATCATGGCCTGCATTAATTTCATTAATCTTTCCACATCGCAGGCCATCAATCGCAGCAAGGAGATTGGCGTGCGAAAAGTACTGGGTGGTAGCCGTAAAGACCTTTTTTGGCAAATGATGGGAGAAACTGCTTTGATAGTTTTGTTTTCGCTATTGCTTGCTTTTGGTCTGGCATATCTCTGTCAGCCTTTGATTAAACATATAACCCTCATCACCGAACCTCTGGAGTTGATCAGTTCCGAAACGCTATTGATGGCCGCAGGGCTCTGGGTTGTGGTGACTTTTGTTTCCGGGTTTTATCCTTCCCTTGTGCTTTCCGGATTTAAACCCATGCTGGCGTTGAAAAATAAACTGAGCTCGGCGCAGGTGGGCGGTATATCGTTGCGACGGGGCCTTGTGATTTCGCAGTTTGCTATATCGCAGGTTTTGATAATTGGAACCATTGTGGCCGTTACGCAAATGGACTTTGTTCGCAAGGCCGATCTGGGATTTAATAAAGAAGCTGTTCTTGTTCTGAGTACGAACTCGGATAGCAGTGTGTACGCCAGGCAGGAAGCTGTTAAGCAGGAATGGTTGAAAATACCTGAGGTACAGAGCGTAAGTTTTGGCAGTGATGTGCCTTCATCGGATAATAACTGGTCAACCAATTTCGCCTTTGATCATCGCGAAGATGAAAAATACCATGTGTTCCTGAAATTTGGTGACGAAGATTATTTTCAAACATTTGGTTTGGAACTAATAGCCGGCAAGGGTTACCGTCCGTCGGACACAGCCCGCGAAGTGGTGATCAACGAAACGCTGATGAAAAAGCTCGGTCATCAGGATCCTAATGCTGTTGTAGGCAAAGAAATCCGGACGGGCCGCGGACCCTGGCTTCCGATTGTGGGAGTGGTGCGCGATTTCAAGACCAATTCTTTACGAGAGGAAACGAAACCCATCCTGATCAGCACACTACGGAATTTCTATTACAGCTCTTCACTGAAATTAAAAAGCGACAATTTAGCGGCCACTCGCGAAAAGATTGAAGATATCTGGAATCGGTATAATCCCAACCATGCCGCTATAGTCAATTTCCTGGATGAGAGCATTGAAAATTTTTATCGTCAGGAAAATCAACTTTCGTTGTTGTATAAAGTATTTGCCGTGATAGCCCTGTTCATTTCCTGTTTGGGTTTGTATGGACTGGTTTCCTTTATGGCGGTTCAAAGACGGCGTGAAGTGGGCATTCGCAAAGTATTGGGCGCATCCGTTTCACATATCCTTTTTCTCTTTTCGAAAGAGTTTACCATCCTGGTGCTGCTGGCCTTTGTGATAGCCGCGCCACTGGCCTGGTATATGATGAGTGAATGGCTTAGCAATTTTGCATATCGTATTGAAATGGGCATCGGCATCTTTGCACTGGCCATTTTCGCATCGGTGATTGTGGCATGGATAACTGTTGGGTATAAATCGTTCCGTGCCGCAACGAGTAGCCCGGTGAGGAGCATTAGGGAGTCGTGAGGCGTGAGGCGTGAGACGTGAGTGGTGAGGCGTGAGACGTGAGTGGTGAGGCGTGAGACGTGAGACGTGAGGCGTGAGACGTGAGGTGAATGGAAGGCTGGGAATTGGAATTTGAATTTCGACAGGAATCCGCGACAATCTGCGGGAAAGAGTGCAGCACTTTGGACAGCTTTAGAATTCAGGTAAGATTTCCCGCAGATCTGCCCTGATCTGTTACGCAGATGTAAGCAGAGAAATGATTCCTGTGAAAACTTTTGAAGGCACTTGCAGTTTGCCGTTATTTTCGACTGTTCACCTGGAGACTATCACTTAGAACTTAAAATTTAAAACTTACAACGTACTACGTAATACGTAATACGTACAACGTAAAACCCCTCCGCCGTGATACAAAACTATTTCAAACTCGCCTGGCGCAATATGTTGCGCAATAAGACCTTCTCTTTAATCAATATCCTGGGTCTGAGTATTGGCATGGCCGCTACCCTGGCCATATTACTTTGGGTGCGCGATGAGCGTTCCTGGGATAAGTTTCAGAAGAATTACGAACATACCTGGCGCGTATTTGCCAATCGCAACTTTAACGGAGAGATTGTTACGGACCCTTCCATGCCTATACCCGTTGCCGACGCGCTTGAGAAATCCTTGCCACAGGTGGACGCGGCCAGTTTCACCTCCTTTGATGAGCAACATGTGCTGCGTGTGGGAGAAAAAATAGTGAAGCTGCAGGCCCTGCGCGTGAGTGCGCATTACTTTCAAATTTTTGAATGGGAATTCCTGCGAGGCACTGCGGCTAATGCACTCACGAATCCCGATGCGATCGTGTTGACGGAGAATACGGCAATGTCGCTCTTCGGCAGCATTGAAGTGCTGGATAAGGTATTGCGGCTGGATAATCAATTCGACGCAAGGGTAACGGGGGTGGTAAAAAATCCTCCGGCTAATTCATCGCAACAATTTGATTTCATCACGCCCTATAATTACGGCCCCGAGCAGATGCAGGACTGGGTCAACAGCTATACAACTCTTTACGTGAAATTGCGCCCGGGCGCCGATGCGGCTCTGGTTGAAAAGGAAATGAATACCATGATTCAGGCGCGATTGGATGACGACAACAGCAGTTTCTTCATGCACCCGATGAATAAATGGCGATTGTACAGCGATTTTCAAAATGGCCAGAATACAGGGGGCATGATTTCGTATGTGCGACTGTTTACGAGTATCGCAATTGTGATCTTGCTGATTGCCTGTATCAATTTTATGAATCTTTCAACGGCGCGTTCGGAGCGAAGGTCGAAAGAAGTAGGTATTCGTAAAACCCTTGGATCCGCCCGCGGACAATTGATGGGTCAGTTCTTTATGGAATCCATTGTGGTTGCCTTGCTCGCTTTCCTGCTTTCCCTGGTACTGCTGTACCTGCTATTGCCTTCTTTCAATGTACTGGTGAATAAAGAGATGTACCTGGACCTAACGGAAGGTTCTTTCTGGGTTGTCGCCGGCGCTATCATTCTTTTTACGGGCATTTTCGCAGGAAGCTATCCTGCCATATACCTTTCAGGTTTCAACCCGGTAAATGTTTTGAAGGGTACTTTATCCGTTGGGAGATCATCGGTGCTTCCCCGCAAGGTTTTGGTGGTAGGACAGTTTGTGATTTCCATCGTATTGATTTCCGCTACGCTCATCATATTCCGACAGATTCAATACGTAAAGGCAAGAGATTTGGGTTATAACCCTAACAACCTGGTATCGGTGCCGGCATCACCTGAATCTGTTACAAATTTTGAAGTGATCCGGAATGAATTATTGAAATCAGGTCAAATCGCTGCACTTACGCGTACCAGCTCGCCTATTACAGATATCTGGAATTATACCCCTGCACCTGACTATGAGGGTAAGCCCACCGATGGAAATATGATAGTAACGGCTATGGCGGTAGGGGAGGATTTCAGTCGTACAACAGGTGTAAAGATTTTGATGGGCCGCGATTTTTCGGGTGTGCCGGCTGATTCTGCTCATCTGTTGCTCAATATGGCGGCTGTGAAAATGATGGGACTCAAAAATCCCATAGGTATGCGTATGCGGCACTTTGGCCGCGAGTTTACGGTGCTGGGTGTGACCGATGACCTGGTAATGGGCTCGCCTTTCCGTCCGGTAGATCCGATGATGATGCGCCACGGTCGCAACTTCGGAGGATTCTTCAACATCCGGCTGGCTGATAATGCCAGCCCGCGTGTGGCCCTACAAATCCTGGAATCCACTTTCAAAAAATACAATCCTTCCCAGCCTTTTGAATACGAATTTATCGACCAGCAATTTGGTAGCAAGTTCGCAACCGAAGATTTGATCAGCCGCCTGGCGAATATTTTTGCAGGTCTGGCCATATTCATTTGTTGCCTGGGCCTGTCGGGACTTACGGCTTTCACTGTTCAGCGCCGGGTAAGGGAGATTGGTATCCGCAAAGTATTGGGCGCATCAGTAAACCAGTTATTGCTATTGTTGTCGCGCGAGTTTCTCTGGCTGGTTTTCATCGCCTTGCTGATTGCCGTTCCAATCGCCTGGTACGGCATGCATCAGTGGTTGCAGCAATATGCCTATCGCGCTTCTATCGAGTTCTGGCAATTTGTATTATCCGGAGTGGCTATTATGCTGCTCACGCTGCTGGTGGTATCGCTCAACGCTTTAAGGGCGGCAAGAATGAAGCCCTCCACCTCACTCCGAACGGAGTGAGGTATGCTGTAGACAGCATCAGTGCCCGGTTTTCTTTTTGACTTTTGAGTGTGATTTTAAAAATGAAATGTATGATCAGGAATTATTTTTTGCTGGCCTGGCGAAACCTGAAGAAAAACAGGATCTTTTCGCTGATCAATATATTGGGGCTTTCAGTTGGGTTGACCTGCTGCCTGCTGATCGGTTTCTATCTGCATTATGAGTTCAACTTTGATACCCATCACCGCAATGGCGACAGGGTGTACCAATTGGGAACCGTGTTTGTGCGGGTAGGAGGTGCTGATTCTGAAAATTCGAACGCCAATTCGCCCGCGCCCATGGCGAGGATGATGCAGGATGTATTTCCGGAAATAGAAAAATCGGCCAGAATCATGCGGCTGTTTGCCGATGATAAAACACTGATGCAGTACAAGCGACCCGACGGAGAAATGGTCTCGTTTTACGAAACAAAAGGATTTCTCGCTGATTCCAGCTTTTTCGACCTGCTTACATACTCCTTTTTGGAGGGTAATCCGGCCAACGCGCTGGTAGAACCTCTTAGCATAGTGTTGCGCGAAGACATTGCGCGGAAGCTTTTCGCCAACGAATCTGCCATTAACCAGGTAATCCGCATCAGTAGCAATACCAATGGTGACCGCGATTTTAAAGTAACCGGTGTTTTTCGTCCTGGCGCATCTCCCTCGCATATTGATGCCCGCTTTTTCCTAAGCATGCGTGGCGGAGAAATTGAGGAGTATGTAGCCCGGCAATCTGGCCTCGCCAGCAATAATATGTTTCATACCTATTTCCTGCTGCGGGAAGGTTCGAGCGCCGCGGCGCTGGAGGCGAAGTTTCCTTCCTTTATCAAGACTTATGCGGCTGCCGACCTCAAAGCGATGGGCTTCGATAAACGCCAGTTTCTGACCAGGCTGAAAGATGTTCACCTGCACAGCCGCGCAAAAGATAACGTTTCGGCACCCGGCAATACTACTTATCTCTATATTCTCGCATCCATCGCCCTGTTTACTTTGTTGATTGCCTGCATCAACTTTATGAACCTGGCCACCGCAAGATCAGCACGCAGGGCTTCAGAAGTAGGCGTACGGAAAGTATTGGGAGCGCAGAAACGATCCCTCATTCTGCAGTTTCTGGGCGAGTCGCTATTGATGGCGGTTTGTGCCTGTGTGCTGGCTTTCGTAATGGCTTTTCTGGCTCTGCCCCTGTTTAGCCGTCTTTCCGGTATAGAGCTGGCCTTGTCGTGGGCGACACATGGGTATATCTTTATCGCTTTCTTTGCGCTTTCCGTTTTCGCGGGATTGCTGGCGGGTATTTATCCCGCCCTGTATCTTTCCGCATTTCAACCCATCAAAGTGCTGAAGGGGCGTATACAAAATAGTCTCGCGGCGGTTTCGTTCCGAAAGTTTCTGGTTGTTTTCCAATTTTTCATTTCAGTTGTACTCATCATCGCTTCGGTAGTGATCAATAACCAGATGCGTTATATGCGGAATAAAGACCTGGGATTTGTGAAAGACCAGCAAATACTATTACCCTTGCGTAGCGAAACGGCGAAATCAATTTATCAGCCATTAAAGACTGAGTTGCAGGCAATGCCCGGTATCCGGTCGGTAGGCGCCAGTTCCTATTATCCCGGTATCATTAATCCCAGCGACATGGTGCTTTACCGGGAAGGGACCAGCATGGATCAATCGAAACGCGTGGTGATGAATTATGTGGATGAAGGATTCCTGAATACGCTCGGTATAGAACCCGTTGCAGGAAGGCTGTTTTCTCCCGAATTTCCTGCGGATACCGCCAACAGGATGGTGATTAATGAAATGGCAGCAAGGGAATTGGGTTTTGCCAATGCATCGGAAGCGGCCAATCAGCAACTGTTTATCGACTGGCGGGGCGAAACGATACGTTTTGAAGTGGTGGGCGTGGTAAAGGATTTTCATTTTCAGGACCTGCATTCGGAAATCAAGCCTTATGGATTTCAAATGGTTGGCCAGAATAGTTATAATTATCTGGTGGCACATGTATCTGGGGCTGATCTTTCGAATGTGCTCAGTGGCATTGAATCGGCCTGGAACCAGTTGAATCCGGCTGAACCATTTGAGTATAATTTTTTGGATGAAAGTTTTGAAGCGAATTATGCCGCCGACGAGCGGCTCAGCCTGATGGTTTACTATTTCACTATCATCGCCATTTTTATTTCATGCATGGGTTTGTTTGGCCTGGCAACCTTTAGTGCCGAACAACGCACAAGAGAAATTGGCATCCGGAAAGTATTAGGCGCCAGCGTTTCAGGAATAGTTTCGCTGCTGTCGAAAGATTTCTTGCGACTGGTAATCATTGCGGTGGTAATCGGTTCTCCGGTTGCGGCATGGGTAATGCACCGCTGGTTGAACGATTTCGCATATCGTACCAATATCGAATGGACGGTCTTTTTGGTCACGGCGCTAATAGCTGTTATTATAGCGTTGCTAACTATTAGTGTGCAAGCGATCAGAGCGGCGTTGGCGAATCCGGTGAAAAGCCTTAGGGAGAGTTGAATCGTTGAATCATATTTTCCTTCTTGCTCCGTTAGCCCCGCCCTTCGGACGGGGTTAACGTATTTCGCCCCTTCGGGGCTTTGATGGAAGGATTCGTCGCCTTCGGCTCGATTCGTAATTCACGCCTCACGTCTCACGTCTCACGTCTCACGCCTCACGCCTCACGCCTCACGTCTCACGTCTCACGCCTCACGCCTC
>JBIQMS010000015.1:7510-81612 GCA_044463125.1 Terrimonas ferruginea | reverse complement strand
GCCTGTCTCCAAAATTGATCGATACGCCATTAAAAAAGTGAAGGAAAAACGCCTTGAACTTGGCTATTCGCAGGCCGATCTTTCCTATGCACTGGATGTATCAGCCACCTTTATCGGGCAGGTGGAAAGTGACAAGCACAAAGCCCGCTACACCCTGGACCGTCTGAATCAAATCGCCAGAATCTTTAAGTGCTCAGTACACGATTTACTTCCCAAAGATCCCTTATAACCAGGCTGAAATAATCCTCTCTCAAACCTACAATCTTCTGATCTTTTTGCCAAGTAATAGCTTGGCGTGAATGCGACATTTCTGCGAGAATAGAAATTGGACTACTTTTTATTATTTCAGGCCTATCGTTTCGGATGACAGTCCCGGAGTTTTGCCTTGTCAACAAATCAATCGTTAATCCGAAAACCTGATGTATGTTTCAATCTGTTTCCTGGCTACAATACTTTGTTTTTCTTCTCCTGGCTACGGCCACCTATTACCTGTTCATCTGGGTGATTTATTTCAAAGCAAAATTGCCTTCCTTTTCTGCCGCAGGCAATTTAAGCCGTTTCGAGGCATCCAGCGATGATGAACCCGATGAAGTCTTGAGCACAGCCCAGCATGTAATAGATGAATTACAACCCGTGTTTGCCGGTCGAACCAATAAAAATGAACTGATCCTGGCTTTACAGTTGCGGTTGAAAAAATACAATCAATGGGTTGAACCGGGTTTCCGGGAGACCATTAACGAGTTTATCGCTGACCAAAGCGAATCCATATGCTCCATCCGTCTCGGTGAGGAAGATCAGCGTGCCGTTTGGTTGTAGACGTGATGGAGCACCAAATCCCCCGTCTCCGCCAACCGGCGGAGAGTATCTATAAAAATTTTAAAGTGAGAATGAACATGAAGCGAATTGCAAAAATGAACCGAAGCCAACAGGTAAGACTTGCTTATCTCCTCCTCTTTTTATTAACCGGTGTCATCGCCTTTGGCCAGGATGGTAATGCCGGTATCAACGAAGCCAACACCCAGGTGCGCAGTTATTTCGCAGCTGGTACCAATTTGATGTATGCGGTCGGCGCCATCGTCGGACTCATTGGGGCCGTGAAAGTATATAACAAATGGAACAGCGGTGATCCTGATACCGGGAAGGTGGCGGCTGCGTGGTTTGGCAGTTGCGTGTTTCTCGTTGTAGTCGCGACAGTGATACGATCTTTTTTTGGAGTGTAAAGCCCCTCCCTAAATCCCTCCCCGAAGGGGAGGGACTATTCAAAAAATGTAAAAGATGGCTGTATCTGTATATACTATTAACAAGGGCATCAATAAGCCGATAGAGTTTCGCGGATTAAAAGCACAGTATATCTGGTATCTCGGTGGTGGATTACTTGCATTGCTCATATTGTTTGCCGTACTGTATATCTGCGGGGTCAATACGTTTGTTTGTCTAGGCATTATCATCATCAGTGGCACCGGCTTATTCCTTCATATCTATAAGCTCAGTCATAAATACGGCGAACACGGGATGATGAAAGCATTGGCGAAAAGAAACATTCCTGCTGTTGTAAAAAGTTATTCACGAAAAATATTTACCGGCCTGTGCAAAAAGAACTAAAAGACATATTACCCCTATTCGGTGTTGAGCATGATTGCATCCTTTCCAAGCAAGGTGATGTGACGATTGCTTATGAAGTGACCTTGCCGGAACTGTTTACCATGAGCGACCAGGAATATGAGGCCTTCCACCAGGCACTTATCAAGGCCATCAAGATACTACCCCGGTATACGGTTTTTCATAAACAGGACTGGTTTACGGAGACAAAATACGCTGCTGAATTTTCTAAAGATGATAAAAGTTTTTTAACACGCAGCAGCGAGCGGTTCTTTCATGAACGTCCCTACCTGGATCACCAATGCTATATTATGCTGACCAAGAAACCGGCCAACCGGAAAATAAGCAGTTCGATTTTCTCGACTTTGCTGCGGCGATCCATCATCCCCGAGGAAACGCTGAAGCCACAACTCCTGCAGGATTTTTTAGACAGCGCCGGACAGTTCGAACGCATATTAACCGACAGTGGTTATGTACAGTTACGTCGGTTAACCGATGAAGAGCTATCCGGTAACGGCCAGTACTGCGGCCTGGTGGAACGGTATATGAACCTGCAACCCAATGAAGGCAGCTTTTTGCTGCATGACATCACGTTTAATGAAGGCATACAGGTGGGCAATCACCATTGCCAGTTGTTCACCCTTGCCGATGCAGTTGATCTCCCTGCTTATTGTGGCAGCCGTATCAACTACGATAAGTATTCCACGGACAAAACCAAATTCAGTGTGGGCTTTGCCTCCCCACTTGGACAACTGCTTCCGTTTAACCATATTTTCAACCAGTACATTTTTATCGACGATCCCCAAAAGACCCTGCAAAAGCTGGAGAGTAAAAGACTGCGGTTGCAAAGTTTATCTGCATATTCAAGAGAGAACGCAATTTCCAGGGATGCCACCAATGATTTTCTGAACGAAGCGATCTCCCAGCAACGGCTCCCGGTAAAAGCGCATTTCAATGTGCTGGTCTGGACGGATAACAAAAATGAACTAAAGGACGTACGCAACCTGGTATCTTCTGCCTTAGCCCAGATGGACGCTGTGCCCAAACAGGAACTGGATGGTGCGCCTCAGCTCTTCTGGGCGGGCATACCGGGTAATGAAGCGGACTTCCCGATGAATGACAGTTTTGACACATTCGCCGAACAGGCTTGTTGTTTTCTGAACCTAGAAACCAACTACCGTTCATCGGTATCTCCCTGTGGAATTCGCCTGGGTGACCGGCAATACGGCAAGCCGGTGCACGTCGATATCAGCGATGAACCGATGAAACGGGGAATCGTTACCAACCGCAACAAGTTCATCCTGGGGCCTTCGGGTAGTGGTAAAAGCTTTTTCACCAATCACATGGTGCGCTCCTATTATGAACAGGGAACACATATTGTTTTGGTGGATGTAGGCCATAGCTATAAGGGGCTTTGCCAGATGGTGAAGGGCTATTATTTCACCTATGATGAAAAGAACCCGATTCGTTTTAATCCGTTCCATATCGGACAGGGCGATGTACTCGATACCGAAAAGAAAGAAAGCATCAAAACACTGTTGCTAGCCCTTTGGAAAAAGGACAATGAAACTTTCAATCGTTCCGAGTATGTCGCCCTTTCTAATGCGTTGCAGCTCTATTACGAAAAGGACTGCGGCTTTCGGTGCTTTAATACCTTTTATGAATTTCTGAAGGATGAGTTTGTGGAGGTATTGAAGAAAGATGAAGTCAAGGAAAAGGATTTCGATGTTTCTAACTTCCTCTATGTGCTGCGCCCCTACTATAAAGGTGGTGAGTTTGATTACCTGCTAAATGCTACCAAAGATTTGGAAATGTTGAAAGAGCGGTTCATTGTTTTTGAGCTCGATAATATCAAAGACCACCCGATCCTGTTCCCAGTAGTGACCATCATCATCATGGAAGTGTTTATTTCCAAGATGCGGAAGTTAAAAGGCGTCCG
This sequence comes from Terrimonas ferruginea, assembly GCA_044463125.1. Classification (GTDB taxonomy): domain Bacteria; phylum Bacteroidota; class Bacteroidia; order Chitinophagales; family Chitinophagaceae; genus CAYMZZ01. The sequence goes on along the minus strand of JBIQMS010000015.1, from coordinate 78,074 downwards.
TAAAATGATCCTGATCGAAGAAGCCTGGAAGGCGATTGCGAAGGAAGGCATGGCGGAATATATCAAGTACCTGTTTAAAACGGTGCGGAAGTTTTTTGGGGAAGCTATTGTCGTGACGCAGGAAGTCGAAGATATTATCTCCTCGCCGGTGGTCAAGCAGGCGATTATCAATAACAGTGATTGTAAAATACTGCTCGATCAATCCAAGTACCAGAACAAGTTTGACCAGATACAGGAACTGCTGGGACTGACCGAAAAGGAAAAGGCATTGGTGCTTTCGATCAATAAGGCCAATGACCCAATCAAGAAGTATAAAGAAGTATTTATTTCTCTTGGTGGCGTTTTGTCGAAAGTATATCGTACCGAAGTATCGCTGGAAGAGTATTTGGCGTATACGACCGAAGAAACCGAAAAAGTAAAGCTGATGCAGTATGCAGACCGATTTGGCGGAGATATTATCCAGGCGATCGCGGCCTATGCAGCGGAGTTGCGGCGCTAAAATTAAAGATAGTTGTTATGAAATACATGTTATTGGTCCTGGTATGCCTCATGCTTTGTCTGACCTATGGCTGTCACCTGAAAAATGGGAACGATCCGGTTCAGGAATTTATTCCAGGCACTTATATCCGTTTTTCGGCGCATGAGTTCGGGAAAGAATATGATACGCTGGTCATTACCCTTCAGAATAAAAATGCCGGTGAATACAAAATTACCCGGCGATGGAACTATGAGCGGGTGCTGGATGGTGCGGCTATTGAACCGGAATATAAACTGACAAAGACAACCGTCGTCTTTGAGCCAAAACACCAACTGCTCCGGGAAATTGAAACGGGCAGTGTTTACACTTTTGATGTCGGTACGAACCTGCTATTTAATGGACCCATAAAATACAGAAAACTATGAAACGACTTTTGGTTGTGATGGGATTGTCGCTGTGTTGTATGCTGACACCGATTCAAAAAGTGCAAGCCCAGGATCCCATCCTGGAAATTATCCGGCAGGGTATAAAAAAGGTTATTGTGGCGGTGGATTTAAAAATTCAACGGTTGCAGAATAAAACCATCTGGCTGCAGAATGCCCAGAAGACGCTAGAGAATGCGATGTCGAAACTGCACCTCGACGATATCTCCGACTGGGTGGAACGGCAACGGGTGCTGTATGCCGATTATTTTGAGGAACTCCGCAAAGTAAAGATGGCTCTGACCTACTATCAACGGGTGCGGGACATTATCAGCCAGCAGGTGCAACTGGTGAATGAATACAAAGCGGCCTGGGCTTTGTTTAAACAGGACAAAAATTTCACACCCGACGAACTGGATTATATGTTTGGGGTCTATACCGGCATGATGGATGAAAGTGTCAAACATATTGACCAATTGTTTTTAGTTATTAATGCTTTTGTGACACAGATGAGTGATGCCAAACGACTGGAAGTGATCAATACTGTGGCGGCAAACGTGGAGCAAACGCTGATGGATGTAAAAGAATTTAACGAAGAAAACAAAATGATCTCGCTGCAACGGGCTACTGAACTGGGAGAAATTGAGTATGTGAAAAAACTGTATGGTTTATGAGGAAACTAATTTTTTTGGTTGTGCTTCTTTCTGTCGGACTTTTTTCCCGGGCGCAAACCTGGGAGGAATGGACCCGCCAGAAAAAGACGAAGATCAAGCGGCTGCTGGAACAGATCGCGGCGAATAAAGTGTATATCGATTATGCACAGAAGGGCTATCAAATCGTCACTGACGGCCTGCATACCATACGTGATATTAAAGACGGTGATTTTCGGTTGCACCTGGGTTTTATGGATTCGCTGAAAATTGTCAATCCGAAAATCAGAAATAGCGCCAAGGTGGCGGCAATTATGGCTGCGCAACTTCGACTGATAAAGGTAACGAAGCAGGCATTGGACGCTGTCCGTGAATCCGGACAATTTACCAACGACGAACTCGATTACTGTAAACGGGTATTTGATCAACTGTTGGATGAATGTGTACAGCAACTGGACGAATTATTCGTTGTAATTACAAACGGCCAGGCCTCCATGAATGATGATGAACGAATGCAACGCATTGACCGTCTGTATGCCGACCTGCAGGAGAAATCCGCTTTTACGGCTTCGTTCAGCAATGAAATGAGTGTACTGGCGATCCAGCGGATGACGGAGCAAACAGAATTGGATTATTCAAAACGTATAAAAGGTTTTTGATGAAAAAATGTTTGATTGTTCTTACGATGACCCTCTTAAGTATGCGGGTTTCGGCACAAGCGCAGGAGATTCAGCAACTCCTGCTCAATGTTGAAAAGCTGACGCAGTTTAAAACAATATTGCAGGATATGTATGATGGCTGGAAGATCATCAACAAAGGATACAATACCATCAAGGATATTTCTTCGGGGAATTTTTCCCTGCACAAAGGTTTCCTCGATGGCCTGATGGAAGTCAGCCCGGTGGTCAAACGGTATAAACGGATTACAGACATTGTCAACTATCAATTACTGATCGTAAAGCGATATAAAGCCGCGCTGGGGCAGTTCAAAGACGATCATGTGTTTACCGTACAGGAGATACTGTATATGGAGAAAGTGTACAGTAATCTTTTTAGCGAAAGTCTGAAAAATCTGGATGAACTGTTGATGGTGATTACAACCGGACAACTGCGCATGAGTGATGATGAGCGGATGCGGGCGATTGATAAAATTTACGAACGTATAGAAGACCAGTTTGCTTTCCTGGAAGATTTTAACAGCAGCACCGGTTATTTATCTCTGCAGCGAAAAGCGGAACAAGCGGAACTACATACGATGAAAAAGTTACATGGCCGGTAGCGGCCTTACTGGCCTCACCCCAACCCCTCTCCGAAAGAGTGGGGCTTAAAAAAAGTGTGTATGGATAAGTGTGTAAGAGTCATAAGCCTGTTGGTTATTGTTTTATTGTTGCCTCATTTGGTAGAAGCGCAGATGGCCAACCGTATCCGCAGCCTGAATGAAGTGCTGGATACGCTCTATGCCGATATGATGCCACTCTGCAGCCGGTTGATTGGTGTAGGCCGGGGCATCGCCGGTTTTGCCGCTACCTGGTATATCGCGGCCCGTGTCTGGGGACATATTGCCCGCGCCGAACCCGTAGACTTCTACCCCCTGTTCCGCCCCTTTGTGCTTGGTTTTGCAGTCCTGATTTTTCCTTCTGTGCTTTCGATGATCAATGGCGTGATGAAACCTACGGTGACGGCCACGGCTCAAATGGTCGAAGATTCCGACCGGGCTATCGCCGAACTGCTCCGGATGAAAGAGGAAGCCATTAAAACCACGGCTTACTGGCAAATGTATGTCGGGCCTTCCGGAGGCGGCGACCGGGACAAGTGGTACAAATATCATTATGGTGATAAAAGCGAGGGATTCTTTAAGAGTATCGGGAACGATATCAAATTTGCCTTTGCCAAGTTCTCTTACAATTTCCGTAACTCGATCAAACAGTGGATGAGTGAGGTACTCAAAGTCCTCTTTGAAGCGGCGGCGCTTTGCATCAATACCATCCGGACCTTTTATATGATCGTGCTGGGCATACTTGGCCCGCTGGTCTTTGGCATTGCGGTCTTTGACGGGTTCCAGCACACCCTCACGGTCTGGATTGCCCGTTACCTCAATATATTTTTATGGTTGCCGGTGGCCAACATCTTCGGGGGCATTATGGGGAAGATACAGGAGAATATGCTAAAAGAAGACCTGCACCAGATCGCTACCAATGGGGATACGTTTTTTTCCACCACCGATACCGCCTATCTCATTTTTATGATCATTGGGATCATCGGTTATTTCACTGTTCCGAGTGTAGCGAACTATATCATTCATGCCGGTGGCGGTAATGCGCTGTTGCAGAAAATAACGAATATGATGAGCACCAGTTCGCGTGCTGCCACTTCGATGGCGACTGGTGGTATGGCGATGAGCCGGGATGCCATTAGCGGAGCCTACAATACGATGTCCAATAGTATGGCTGACAGCCATGCATCGGGTGGATATTTTAAAGATAAAATTTCAGGAAAGGTATAATCATGTTTAAAAAGACAAAAAATATAGACACGGCTTTCCGGCATGTACGCTTGTTCTCCATTGCTTTCATGGCAGGCTGTATTATTGTTACGGTGATCGTCGGGTATAAAAGTTACGAACTGGCTGCTACTGCCCAGCAACGGATTTACATTTTGGCGAACGGCAAGGCACTGGAGGCCTATTCAGCCGACCGGAAAGACAATATTCCGGTAGAGGCAAGGGATCATGTGAAGATGTTTCATCAATATTTCTTTACGCTTGACCCGGATGAGAAAGTAATCCAGTCCAATATCACCAAAGCCTTGTATCTCGCCGATGGCTCCGCCAAACAGCAGTATGATAACCTGAAAGAGAATGGCTATTTCTCCAATATTATTTCCGGAAATATCAGCCAGGAAGTACATCCGGACAGTATCGTGATCAACACAGACAATTATCCCTATTATTTCCGGTACAAGGGACAGCAACGCATTGTACGGCCTACCAGCATTGTGACCCGCAGCCTCGTCACCGAAGGCTACCTGAGAAATGTGTCCCGCAGCGATCACAATGCACACGGATTTCTAATCGAACGATGGAAAACACTGGAGAATGCGGATATAACGATTCAAAACAGGAATTAAGATGTTCGGCAAAAGAAAACGAAATGAACCAAAACCAACCGGCGAAAATTGGACAGACAGAGCAGCCGGTAAAATCGCCGGTGCCGGGATAAAGTTGCAAACAAAATTTGCCAACGTGATGAATAAACAATTTTCCAACATACCACCACACAAATTGAAAACAGTTTTAGTGGTGTTCTGCCTGCTCAGCGGGGGCTTTAGCATATACCTCGCTGCCCATGCTGTTTTTGGCCCGGAGACAAAGCAGGTGCCTGTCCAGGTGGAGCAAATGCATATTCCCCAACATTATAACCGGTCCGGAAGCGAGGTTAATGAAATAGGTAGCTATGTGGACGAAATTCTCTACCGGGAGATACAGGAATATAAACACTATATGGACAGCCTGGGACAACCGATCCGGCCCGGTCTACTGGATAGCATCAAAGTATTGGAACAAATCTATCATTCACAAAAATAATATCGTATGACACAAAATGTGCGAAAGAGAAAAATGCTGTTGGTGCTACCGTTACTTGTGATCCCATTTTTAACACTTGCTTTTTATGCATTGGGTGGCGGGCAGGGAAAACCCCAAAAGGTAGTTTCAGAAAATGGGCTGAACCTGCAATTACCTGAAGCGAACCTGAAAGAAGAAAAGCTGCTGGACAAACTCGGCTTTTATAACAAGGCGGATAAAGATTCGGCAAAGTTGGCCGAATGGATGCGGAGTGACCCCTATTATAAGGAACAAATGCAAATGCAGGAATCCACAGCCGAATTGGAACAAATTACCGAAAACACCGCATCTAGATACAAGCAGCGGTTAAACGTTTCTCCTTATGAGAATAATGCAATCAAGCCGGAAGATCGGGTGATGCAAAAGCTCTCGCTGCTGCGAACCGAATTGAATAAGAGTAGTACGCCCACTAATAAAGAACCAATTAATTATGGTTACCCTCGATCCGGCCCTGAACTGTCAGGTGATGTTGACCGGTTGGAAGCGATGATGAATAGGATGAGTACAGGTGACGGAGAAGACCCGGAAATAAAACAGCTCTCCACCGTGATGGACAAGATACTGGATGTGCAGCATCCGGAAAGAGTAAAAGAACGTATGAAGGAAATAGCCACGAAGGAATCCTCTAACGTCCTGACCGTTTCTGCTTTCTCCAGCGACGATACCTCCGCCAACGGGTTTTACGGATTAGACAATGAGGAATCTGCCATTTCTTCCAATGCTATTGAAGCGGTCGTGAATGAGAACCAGGTACTGGTAAACGGTGCGGTGATCAAACTGCGTCTACTACAGGATGTATTTGTCAGTAACCAGCAAATTCCTGCCGGAACTTTTGTATTTGGCATCGTGGGTTTGAATGGTGAACGGTTACAAATTGAAGTTAACTCCATTCGCTGCGGCAGCTCGCTTTTCACCGTGAAGTTGGAATTACATGATTTGGATGGCTTACCCGGCATTCATATTCCCGGTGCGATCACCCGCGATGTAGCGAAGCAATCCGCCGACAACAGTCTACAGATGATGGAACTGACGACGCTGGACCCTTCCCTCAAAGCGCAAGCCACGGCTGCCGGTATCAGCACTGCCAAGTCACTGCTCAGCCGGAAGGTAAAGCTGGTGAAAGTGATGGTGAAGGCCGGGTATAAGGTTTTATTGAAAGATAAAAGCATTCAACAATAATTATTTATCCTCTAAAATCAAAATCAATGAAACGATTCGTGTGTATGGTTTGTGCGATTGGACTACTCGTTTCCGTTTATGCGCAACCTACTTCCTTACCCATTACGACCGACAAAACCACGAGCCTGATCTTTCCTTTCCCGATCCGACATGTGGATCGTGGCAACAAAGATGTACTCGTGCAACAAGTAAAGGAAGCAGATAATATCCTACTGGTTAAGGCGGCTTCGGCCACATTTCCTGAAACAAACCTCACCGTTGTTACCGGTAACGGAAGTGTTTACTCTTTCGTAGTCACCTATACCGTACAATTAGCCGTTCCTGTATATCATTTGCCTCCCATGAAAAGTGCCACGATTTCCACATATGCCAATGGCATCCTGGATAATCACCGGACCATGAGAGGTATCCGTGACCGGAAATTTGACATGAGTGCCGAAGTATATGGCATGTACATCAAGGATGATGTGCTTTACTTCCAATTGCGGCTCTGCAATCACAGTTCGATTGACTATGATATCGACCTGTTGAAATTTTATGTCCGGGATAAAAAGAAAAGCAAACGGACCGCCGTGCAGGAAAATGAACTAAGCCCGCTGCATATTTCGGGCAATGCCCGGCAGGTAAAGGCCTGTGACTTTTCCATGATTGTAGTAGCGTTGGACAAGTTCACGATAACGGATGCAAAGTATCTCGCCGTACAGTTGCTGGAAAAAAATGGCGGCAGACATTTACTGCTGAAAGTGAAGAACCGCCACATCATCCGTTCCATCCCTTTACCTGATTTACAATGAGCAGGGAACATGTCTTGTCAGCTACATTGATTGGGCAGGCCCAATCTGCATTTTCCAGGGATGAGAACTGGATCGCTTACAATACCCAGCCTTATTACCTCGACCTGGGTGATTTGTATTTCTTTAAAACTATTGATGAGGCCCGGCAGTTCGCCTCTGACAATGTAAGCGATTACGACCAATACCGGGTGATCCATGCCCATTCCTCCAATGACTTACTCCGGCAAATTCCTTACGGAGAAAATCCCGAAAAGTATGTACCGGACCCGGATGCCAACGGATTGCATCATAAAGAAGGGGATGCCTTTACCGATGCCCTGATTGAGCATTTCGAGCAACTGCAAATACAGAACAATAAAAATATAACAATCATGAACGAAAAGAATTTTGATTATCTGAAGGATAATCTAAAATACCTGGGCTTTGGTGAAAAGCAACATGAAGCCCTTGAAAAGAATCTGAAGGAAGGAAAGGAATCTTTCCAGCTTCAATATGCAGCAGAGATGAACAAGAAAAAGTTTGAAGCCACGCTGCAGTTCAGGCGTTCGGACAATTCTGAAATGTATTTCCTGAACAGTTATAAAGCCACCTTGGAAAGAAGCAATGGAGAGCAGGTGGATCAAACGTTTTACCTGAATAAGGGAAAAGGGGTGACAGCCAAAGAAGCCTATAATTTATTAGAAGGCCGGGCGGTACACAAAGAACTGACGACGAAGGTCGGCGAACCCTACAAGGCCTGGATCCAGTTGGACTTTGAGAACAAGGACAAGCACAACAACCATGAAGTAAAGCAGTACCATGAAAAATATGCGTATAACCTCAAGGATGCTGTAAGCAAGTTTCCCGTACAGGAGATGGATGGGGGTGACAAAGAAAAGAGCTTGCTTCAATCCCTCCAGAAAGGCAATCTTCAATCCGTCACCATCGTGGCAAATGGCGAAGGACAGCGGGTGTTTATTGAAGCCAACCCGCAATACAAAACCGTGAATATTTACAATGAAAAGATGCAGCGGCTCAATCAGGATCAGCGACAGGAACTGATAAAGAAGCCGGAACTACGGGAAGGAAGGGAGCAAGGCAGGGAGCAATCGCAGGAACAGAAACAGGATCAAAAAAAGGCGAAATCCATCGGGGATGACGATGACCTGGACAAGCCCCGAAAGAGCCGTAAGAAAGGAATGTCCATATAAGGGAGACATCCATTGTGAAGCATGAAAATCTGTGTGTATGAGTATGGAACTGGTCACCAAAGCCGACCTGATGGAACTCCGGCTGCTATTGGTGGAGGATATTCGCCGAGTGATAGCTGGCAGTGAAGCAAAGACGGTAAAACCCTGGTTAAAAAATGCCGATGTGCGGAAGTTGCTGGGTATCTCCGCCAACACGATTCAGCGATTGCGGGTATCGGGTAAACTACATTCTACCAAAGTGGGCGGAATTCATTTTTACCGGTATGAGGATATTGAACGATTGTTGAAACCCTAGTTTGTTTTCGAGAATGACCGGACGCATTAATGAGTTAACGATATTTTATACGGCAATTCGGGAGGATTGCCGTATCGGCATTTCTCATATTTGTGTCTATATGGCCTTGTTCCAACTGTATAATCTTAACCATTTCCAAAATCCTGTAGAAATTACCCGTTCCATGGTAATGGAACTTGCTAAGATTAGTGGGCTGGCAACCTATCATAAATGTATGGCAGACCTCCAGGAATGGGGGTATATTCAGTATGTGGCTTCACATGACCATCGTGTGATGAGTACTATAACTCTTTTAAATTTAACAAGTTGCTAGACCTCTCCACCCTATAACTATCCTTAGCTTTCCATTTGTTTTTTTTGTAACTTTTATGGAAATTTTCGCCTTTAAGAAATGTTTGTTTCAGTGGATTCGAAAAGCAATAGATATAAACAAATGCTGCTAAATGACTTTTCATTTAATAAGATTGTTTTGCAGCCTACCACTACGTGTAATTTAAATTGTACTTATTGCTACTTAGGAGATCGAAGTACTAAGTATAGAATGGATATACAAACCGCTAAGTGCATAGCCGAAAGCATTGCTATAGTTAATAAGCCAATTTTGTTGATTTGGCACGGCGGAGAACCATTGGCCCTCGGAAAAGCTCGATTTGTCGCCCTTTTAAAAGAGTTTGAGCAACTCAGGGAAAAAAAACTTGTGCGCCATTGCATTCAAACCAATGCAACTTTAATAGACGATGAGTGGTGTGCTGTTTTTAATCAATATGAAATCAAGGTTGGTGTCAGTACAGACGGTCCGCCAGCGTATAATACTAATCGAGTAGACTGGGGTGAAAAGTCTGCGGCCGCAAAAATTGAAAAAGGGATAAGAGTACTGGTTAAGAACAGAATTAACTTCAGCATCATCTGTGTTTTATCGGAAAGACATCTATCCGAAGCTGCTTTCTTGTACGATTATTTTGTTGGACTAGGGTGTTCTTCTATAGGTTTTAATTCTCCGGAACGAGAAGGGTCAAATAATTTAATTGGGGAAGACTTTCCTTTAATTAAGCAATTTTGGAGTGATTTATATACTGCCTGGATGTCTAATCCAGTTGTCAGGGTTCGCGAATTGACATATGCGATATCTTGGATGGATTCTTCTATCAGAAGGGGTACAACTACGTTTACTCCTAAACTACTAGACCTAATTCCTACCGTCTCGTGGGATGGAAATGTAGTTTTTCTTTCCCCTGAATTTTCCGGTGTGGACGCTGCTGGGTATGACAATTTTATTGTTGGGAATATTATGAAAAACACCCTGGACGAAATATTATCGATACTGCCAAATGCTAGATACTATCGTGAATACCTTGATGGATTGTCACTATGCGAGACTAACTGTGAATATTTTAGTTTTTGTGGTGGTGGGCAAGCTTCAAACAAATATTTCGAGCACGGGAAATTTAATGTTATGGAAACTTCATACTGCCGAAATGTGAAGAAGCGACTTATTGAGGGTGTGTTGGATGCAATACAATAGGAAAATCAAAATTTATGAATACTAAAGATCTCGAAAAACGTGTCTTGTCAAAAAAGAAGGCTATTTCAGTGTTGTTAGATAAAAACCCTGCAGGGCTAAATAATTTGCGGTCCGAAAATTGGAATAATTTTGACAACTATGATATGCGCGATGACCCGGACACAGATTGGAATAACTGGGTAAACTGGGACCAAGACCCCAGTCCATTAAGTAACTCCGATAATAAGTAAAGTGGTCTGTGAATTTTTATGTTTCTAATTGCCTTTTTAATTCAATTTTGCTTGGCAGGTACAATTTATATTCTTTTGCAAAAATGGTATTATTGGATTCCGGTAATGTAAATTCTACAACGGTTCTGTTTTCTTCTTTGCAGAGAATAATACCGATTGTTGGATTCTCCTCCTTCAGTTTAATCTTACGATCATAGAAGTTGACATACATCTGCATTTGTCCAATGTCCTGATGTGATAACTTGCCAATTTTAAGATCAAGCAGGACGTAGCACTTCAGTAATCGGTTGTAGAATACTAGATCCACATAGAAGTTGTCACCTTCAAAAGACAATCGCCTTTGTCGGCCTTCAAAGAGAAAGCCTTTCCCAAGTTCCATCATAAAATGTTCAATCCGGGATATGATTGCGTTTTCAAGGTCTGATTCCGAATACCGGGTATCTTCTTTGAGTTCGAGAAATTCCAGAACAAGGGGATCCTTTAATGAATCAATAGGACTGGTAATGATCTGTCCTTTTTTACTCAGCGCCTTTACCTGTTGCTTGTTCCGGCTTAATGCCAGGCGTTCGTATAGGCAAGATTGCAGTTGTCGTTTCATTTCCCGGATGGACCAATTATTGCTGACGGCTTCGATTTCGTAAAAATTGCGTTCATCTATATTGTCCATTTTCAGTAAATGGAAATAGTGCGTCCAGGATAAAGGGAAATGTGAACTGAATTGCTCAATCGGGATATCCATTTTCTGAATCGGTGATCCGGAATGGATACTTTTCTTAGTGGAAGATTTCCGAACCACTGGTTCGGAAATTCGATTGCCATACATCAGGTAGAATTTTCGCATCTTCTCCAGGTTGTCCATAGAATAACCCTTTCCAAAATCCCTGGCTAATACCTCGCTCAGCGATTTAATCGTTTCTTTCGCATAGTCAGCCCTCTTTTTGCCCTGCTGCTCATGTTCAACAATTCTTTTTCCTATTTGAAAATAGGAATACACGATAATGGTGTTGACATTGCGAACGATCTGGAGTTTCGCTTTTTCTATGATGGCTTTTATTTCTGTATAAAGAGGGCTGACTGTCTTTTTCATCGGATTTCTTTTAAATGGCGTCTTGCTTTTTGTTTGTTGTACTACCGTACTTCGCCCGGAGAACCTGCATGTCGTCGCTGACTTTCCGGTCAATGATTTTGGCGTATATCTGGGTAATCTTAATACTTTTATGGCCGAGCATTTTACTCACTGTTTCTATAGGAACTCCGTTACTGAGTGTTACCGTTGTGGCGAATGTGTGACGCGCAATATGAAAGGTCAGCAGCTTATTAATCCCGCACAAATCGGCTATTTCTTTGAGGTATGCGTTTAATTTAACATTACTTGGTACCGGCAACAAACTGCCTTCGTGCAGGCATTGCGGATGATCTTGGTAGCGCTCCATGATTTCTAAGACATTTGGCAATAGCGGAATCCGGGTAGGACTGTCAGTTTTTTTTCGTTGTGTGTAAATCCAACGCTCTCCGTCTATGCCAACAACGACTTCTGATCGCTTCAACTTCTTCGCATCCACATAGGCCAGACCGGTGAAACAACTAAAAACGAAAATGTCCCGTACCTGCCTGATCCGTTGATTGGTGAACTCTTTGCTGATGATAGTTTGTAATTCTTTTTCAGTTAGGATATACCGGATTACTTCTTTTTTGGTCATTTTGAATCCAAAGAAGGGATCTTTCGTCAACCAACCATTTTTTATGCAGAGGTTAATAATTTTTCTGAGGTTACTCAGGTATTTGATCGTGCTGTTATGATTGCATTTCTTTTCACTTTTTAGCCAAAACTCGAAGTCGGTTATGAAACTGTATGTAATCCTGGAAATCTCAATATCTGTTTTCTGGTATTTCCATTTCATAAAGGCGATCGTATGGTCCAGGGTGGTGCGGTATTTTGTAAAAGTGGCTCTGGAGCAATCCTGTCCGATTAGGGATTCAAGCTGCCTGTTATGATTTTTGAATACCTCGATCAGGGTATGGCTGCGTTCATCGATACCATACCATTTGTTACGCAGGGCTACTTTGGTAAAAACATCACCTTCCCGGATTATGATTTTTTGATAGTCATAAACCCGTTGTTTGAGGGTGTCCAGGAAGCTGTTGATGCTCCGGGCCTCCTCCGAATTGCCTTTTACTTTACCCGCTTTGCTGAACCATTTGGATGGTTCCACATAGCGGTTGGTACTAATTTCAAAACGCTGGCCGTTGATCGTTACCCGCATATAAATGGGTAATGATTTTCCTCCATGCATGCCCGTTTTTTTACCATAAAACAGGATACTCAATCTGGTTTCCATGTTGACCGATTTAAATGGTTAAAAATAGTTTTTAACCCGTCGCCAAAAGGACATGTTCAAATTCTGAACCCCTTACTGGGAGCGGGTTTCAGCAGAATTCGGGCATTCGGTTCTGGGTGATTTCAAAATGCCCGAATTCGTACCTCGGGATTTGAGTATTTTGGAGCTGTTTGGAGGGGTATTTAAACAAAAAAGCCCTTAAAATCTGTATTTTAAAGGCTTTTGCGTCATTTTGAGTGACTATTTGCGGACCGGACGGGACTCGAACCCGCGACCTCCGCCGTGACAGGGCGGCATTCTAACCAACTGAACTACCGATCCTTACGGGGTTAAACTTACGTTTTGACTTCCCGTTTTGGGAGGGCAAAGATATGGGTTTTAGTCATTTGCCAAGAAAATTTTTGTGGTATTTTTTTGGGTATTTCCGGGTAATTATTTGGGTAATCGTTAATACCTACGATACCCGGCCGCATTCCTGTTATTATGGCAAGTCTCTAATGGGTAGAATTGATCTAACCCAAATACACCAAGGATATGTAATGAATTACCTGATTCTATTCAATCACCCCTTCGTACTCACCAGCAACTCCCTTATATCCACATCCAGGATCTTTGCAATCTTTTTCAGATCCTTAAGGTGAGGCTGTGTTTTGTTGTTGCACATGGCGGCAACGGCCGTTGTGCTCTTGCCTATTTTACCGGCCAGCCATACCTGCGATTTACCTTGTATTACGAGCACTTCCTTAATGCGGTTGATGCGTTCCATGCTACAAATTAAAGAATTGATTATAGATCAGGAAGACTGATTTACATATGTTTAAGCAGAACTTACATAAGAATCGAAATTAATTATATATGTCTTGGATAGATTTATATAATTTATACTTATATTTATATAGTTAAATATTATACATACCCCAAAACACCTTACCATGAAAATCGAAAGAAAAAAAGAACTACTCGTATCGTTGATAATCGACGATCTGGTTCATGCACGGCTGGTTGATGGACTGATGGCCCTGGGTTTGCCCGCCGCATTTTATGCGCACGATGTGCCCTTTGCGGTAATGGAACTGATGGGCTTTGATGAGGAGCAGCAGCATCGCCTTTTTCCGCGTTACCGGCTCTGGCAGGAACAGGCCCGCCTGATCGATATCAGCAAGGGGAATACGCGTATGCGCAACCTAGCTGAACGGATTTATGAAATGCTGGAGAAGCTCAAAAACTCCACCGCAAGCGCAAATAAGCCGCATGCGCCAGCGCTTCAAATGCCGCCCACCAGCCATGCCAAAAAGAACGAAGAAATATGCTATTACAATTTTGTTCGGATTAGATCCGGCGTTCAGGGAAAATAAACAATACGATTTTTCTTTACTCTATGGCTTTATTTATTTTCAATAGCATGAATTCCAGGTGTAAGCTCGTGTCGCCCTTGCTTTGTGGAAGCATCTGCTGGATGCGCCTTTTGCATTCCAGCAGCCACTGGTAATAGATATGACTGATATTAACTGCATCAGCTTTAATGTTGGGGAGAAACTCAAAACCGCTCACCTCTCCTGCTGCCGTTCCCAACACCGACCATAAAGCAGGGCTGCACTGAAGCTTTTCATGCTGAGGGCTATGGTTAATAGCCATATGATCTAACAGCAGCAACTGTTGCTCATAGTATTCCAGATCGGTAAAAGCCCGGGCATTGGCAACGGGGCTTTTTTTCACTTCTGATCCTGCAATTAAAATATCTACCAGCGAAGCCTGCATTTCCTGGATAGACTTACGGTTCATCCTGCTTTTTGAGTTGTTCCATACATATTGAAAAACATCGGCAATCGCTTCTGCTCTTGTATAACCTTCTTTTTCATTTTTGGCTTCAGCTAACGCTGTCTGTAAGGCTACCAAACGTACCAGATAAGGGAATAGTGTTCTCCTGATATACGTATCAGCCTGGCCATGGAAATTGCTGATATTACGTTGTACCCCGGGCGATGACATCCATTCCAGGCTATCCAGTGATTGCAATAAAAACTGCAACGATTCCTTTTGCACTGCTTTGGGTACCGGACGATAAGCCGGGTAAGGGTCGCCCTCATATTTTTCATACTGGTAATAGCCGCCGAGGTTGTGTACGACACGCATCCAGGACCAGTAATATTGTATATTTACTACGTAAAACGCCAGGTTATTTCTAAAATCAAAATTCTCGTCTCCTTCTTTTTTCCATTTATCAGCATTCATCATGATATGCCGCAGATTATTCATAGCATACCTGGTAGCTTTTACCTGATCATCGCCAAGATCTTCTGTGAGTGCACTCGGATCTAAATTGCCGTAGAGTTGCTGCTTTCCATAACGGTAAAGCGGATCGGGCATACGGCTGGTAATCTTTTTGTCCAATATGGCCACTTCCTCCTCGGGGGAACCTGCACTTAATATCGGCGCATATAACCAATCAATCGCGTAATAATCATACACACCTAAAAGCGGGGGTGTCATCTTTACACCTTTTTCCAGGTCGCCCGGCTGAGCAATAAAATTAAACCGCGCATAGTCCATGATGGATGGCGTGGTGCCATACTGCTGCGTAAAAGCCGGAGAACGCAATGAGTCAACCGGGTAAGCGGAACTGGCGGCCATATTGTGCATCAATCCCAGGGTATGGCCAATTTCATGAGCAGCCACATAACGTAGTGCTTCTGCCAGCAACTCTTCCGGTATCTTTTTTTGTAGCACATACGGGTTAACAGCTCCCATTTGAACAGCCATCCAGTCGCTTAAAATATCTACCAGTCCGTGGTATATATATACAGATGCATATAGTATTTCACCTGAACGCGGATCAACCCAACTGGGCCCCATTGCGTTTTGTGTAAGATTGGGTGCGTACTTGATACAATTGAAACGGATATTATTCGGATCAAAACTGCTGTCATTCTCAGGATACATCCGCACCTCTATAGCATTTTTAAAGCCTATTTTTTCGAATGCCATATTCCAATCCAGTACGCCTTTACGGATCGGCTCCAGCCAACTGGATGGAAATTTATTATCCAGGTAAAATACAATGGGCTTTTTTGGCTTCACCAATGCAGCTTTCGCAGTAGCCGCCTGATCAGCCGGCTCCAATCGCCAGCGATTGGCAAAATAGATCTGTTTTACCGCATCCTGTTGGGGATCATACTGTACAAACCTCGTGGGAAAAACGCCGATCCTCGGGTCATTATACCTTGGAGCAACGGGCTTTTCGGGTAATAACAGCATCGACCTTTTTGTTAGTACCGTCACCGGCATATTTTCGGCTACAGAAAAACCAAAAAAGGTCTTATTCACCAGATAAGTTAGGTATGCCGATACAGAGATATTGTCTTCAAAAGACATTATTTCGTGCAAGACGGTCCCTTCTGGTTTAAACTTAGCGGTCCGCCCCGACAGGCCGCCCACCGGCATAAACGGATCCATATTAGGGCTTCCGCTTAAAAATAACCTGCTAATATCAAATACCAGTGCTGAACTATCCGGACTATAAGCCAATACAGGATAAGCGTCTATTACCGGGCTGGCATAGTTCATACGTAGAGCCTCCTGTATATTGGCATCAAGGCTTCGGACTGAAAAATCGGACCTGCGTAAAAAAACAGTAGTATCGGTCAGTGTAAAATGCACCGCCAGCGGGTCTTTTGCCTGCTCACCTGCAGCCACTTCTTCCGTATGGCTGGTTTGTTCAGCCACCGACCCCAGTAAAAAGTGTCTTTCCAATAAATTTACAGGAAACTCGAAATATACCTTCCCGCTCATCTTATGCAGGGTAATAATACCTTTCTT
Source organism: Terrimonas ferruginea (assembly GCA_044463125.1). GTDB lineage: Bacteria > Bacteroidota > Bacteroidia > Chitinophagales > Chitinophagaceae > CAYMZZ01. Next base: position 61,537 of record JBIQMS010000015.1, on the reverse strand, counting down.
TGTTTCTACCTTTTTCCCTTTAAATAGTGATTCGTATTTTCCCTTTTGCTTTATCGTATCCTTCTGAGCATAGAGCGCTGAACACAGCAGCATCAAACCGGGAAGTACAAAGCAATGCTTAAGATTTCTGTTCATCTCCCCTATTTTAATATTTTATTTATCTGATGCAATAACAATTGATAATGCTGAGCAGTTTCTTTATCACTGGTGGATGTTGCTACCGTTTTCAACAATGATTGTACTTTCTTTAGTAGTCCGAAATACACTGGTTCCAATGCCGGCATTAAATTGAACTGAACATTCATATAGCCAAAACCACCAACGGGAATGTTGTTTCCGCTAACTCCTAAACGCTCATCAACGGAACATGATATCCTATCATGTACGTCATTCCTGAACTGAACAACGGGTAATGCCCCGTGAAGCGAAATGGCATCCCCGCCAGTTCCGGCTGCTCCTGCAGGGCCCAATTTTGTTTCTCTGGCTACCGTTGCTACAAATGCTTTTTGCATTTGCATCTGTGCCGATGTAAGTTTTTTCCTTTGCATCGTAGGATTCCAGAATGCCTTATACAGGTCATCCAGTACATCTTCCGGTGTATAGGGATCTTTCTCATCGGACCGAACCGCGCCTAACTGTACCCTCGCCGGCAGTTGTAATAATGTACTGACCATTTTATTTCGCAACGAAACCAACGGCGTCCCGGTAATTGTCATGTTTTTCAGTAAGGTTTCCGGCTCCAACCAGCTAAAATCTTCCATTTGTGCCAGGATGAACCGTAACGATTCCTGTTGCTTCTTTCGCGTTACCACTTTATAATGCTCTACACTATCACCCTCGTACTTTTCATTTACATGTATGCCACCTATATTGGTTAATACATGGTTCAGGTAGCGGACATACTGGCCACGGGCCTGCGCCAGGATATTTTCCCGGTAGCTGTAGTCCTTATCATTAGCTTTCACCCAATCATTTAGATTATCCAATACATATTTCAGGTTTTTGATCCCATAAGAGGATGCTTTAATGGCATCATCCCCCAGGTCTTCTGTTTGTGTCCGGGGATCAAAAGAAGTCAAAAACTCATTACCAAAACGATACCGTATATCACCCGATTTTTCGCTGACCATTGCCCCGAGAATGTTTTTTTCGTCGATGGCGGTCACCTGTGCAGGATCAAAATACCTGTAATTCCATTGGATAGCATAGTAATCATATACCCCGAATTTAGGGGGCGATATCACAACCCCTTTTTCCAGGTCGCCGGGCTGCGCTACGTAGTTAAAGCGGGCATAGTCCATAATGGAATAAGTGGTGCCATATTTTTGTGTAAAGGAGGGTGATCTTAACGAGTCGACTGGAATAGCGCTGGATGCACCCATATTATGACGAAGTCCCAAGCAATGTCCCAACTCGTGCCTTATCACGTATTGCAGTCCCTCCATTTTCTTTTGTTCTGGTAATATCGTATTTCTGACACTTGCATCTGCCGGTGAAGTCTGAATAAACATCCAGTCGTTTAATAGTTTTACTATATCATGGAAAACGTAAACCGATGCATTTATAATCTCACCGGAACGCGGGTCTACCCAGCTGGGGCCCATGGCATTGGCAACAGGAACCGGCGCATACCGGATACAGTTAAACTTGATATTATCGGGATCAAAAGTGGAGTCATTTACCGGAAAGGGTTTTGCAATAACAGCATTTTTAAATCCGGCTTTCTCAAAAGTTTCCTGCCAGTCTTCCACTGCCTGCTTAATGTAAGGCTTCCAGCTCTCAGGAAATGCATTATCGATATAAAAAACGATAGGCTTAACGGGTTCAGTCAACTCACCTGCACGGTAGGCTGCTTTATCTTTTGGCTCCAATAAAAACCTGTGCGCATAATAAACCTCTTCCGTACGGTTTAGATGCTCGCTCATCAATATTCTCTTCGAATGAAAGATACCTACCCTTGGGTCCGCCATTCTTGGTCGGGCCGGCCGATCCGACAGACGGATGATGGTACGGGTCACAGTTGCCGTTACTGGGATTTCTTTTGCAAAAGTCCGGGTACCGGTACTATAGTTATTCTCGTAGGATAATTGCGATTTAATAATCAGATTATCATCAAAGGATTTAAAGGACGCAATAAAAGACCGGTCTTTTTTAAAGCTGGGCGTTGATTTATACCCCATGGATGCATACACACTGAATATTCCAAAGGGTGACAATTCCTTCATATCGCTATTAAAAAAGTCCGTCACATCTATCACCACCGATTTACCATCATTACTGAATGCCTCTGCTTTGAATGTTTTCACTATAGCCCCCATATTATTCAACTTCAATGCCCGGGCAATATTATTATCCGGCGCATCTGTGAGGTATGAATTATTCATTTTCTTCAGCAAAACGGTTGAATCAACCAGGCTGAATTGTATGAGCAAGGGCTCCTGTTTGGAGCCTACGATACCTTCATAGTTGTCGCTGATTTCTGAAATGGTAGAGGCCAGTAACATATCAACATCCATTTGGCTAACCGGCAGTTCCAGGTATACTTTCCGTTTTACACTATAAATATTGATAAATCCCCTGGATACTTTATCATAATTGCCGAGTAGCTTATCATAAGGCGTGAGCTTTGCCAGGCTATCTTTACGGGCCTTTTCCCTGGCCTCTGTTTCTTTCTTTTCCCGCTCGATGCGCTGCATTTCACGCTTCTTTTTACTCTGCCCGTAACCAGCCGTAACGCCGGTTACCAGTAAGCCCACCAATAAAAGAAGAAAAAAAATTCCGGATCTTTTCATATTCTAAAACTGTAATAAAATTTAATACTAATCCAAAGCCAACGAAATGGCATTCTGGAGAAGCGAAAAAACGAGCAACCCTTTATTTCTGAGGCACGATTGCAAGCACTTTATCGAAACCGTTGAAGGTTTTAATATCGGCGGTATTAATATTACCAGCACCCAGGTTAATTAATGGCAGTAAGCTTACCTTTCCCTCCGTGCCATTATAGGTTGAAAGGATTAATTGTTTATTATTTGTACTGATATAAGACGCCAGGTTGGGATAGCCATGCTGGCGATAAATATCCAATGTAGTGATAGATTCCCCCGCAGGCACCGTATATCTTTCCTCCACAATGGCAGTAGCGCCGGCAAATATTACTGCATAAATCTTGTTTGCCGTAGCATAGAACATTACATTCTGATCGTCGAGCATGACAAACCGGGTAGCGTTGGCAATGTCAGGAGCACCGGCCAGGTCGATTTTTTTAATAGCTTTTGGAGCTATATAAGGCTGACCATAAATATTAGTACCTCCATCAAAAACCAACAACTCGTGTACACCTGTAGTTTTGTCCTTTAGAAGATGTAAAAATCCTCTGTCTACCGATATACCTGCTGCCACATTCACTTTCCCGGGATAGTTACCTGCATTAACGCCATTATATTCTTCGTTGGGAGAAAAGTTCTGTGTCTTATCGTTAAAAGCAAAAGGACCATGTATATAAGCAAACTTTTCGTTTACTTCATCGTAGTAGTGTATCCTGAACGCAGGTTCGTAGGTACCAGTATTACCCGAGTTAGCATTTAAAGCAATAATCCCGGGAATTGGATTTGCATAAAGGGCTTGTACCCCAATTCTTGCTGCTGTAGCAAACCAGCCATAATAAATCATATTATTTCCCACATACACATCGTTCTGGTAACAGTAGTAAAAAGAACTGGGACTTAAACTTGCAGGAGGCGTAACAAACAAAGCATCCTTATCACCCACAAAGGAATAGTTCAGGGTATTGTACGCATACATATTATTGCTGGTCAGTGCATACACCCTGTTGCCACCGCGTACATTGGCAAAATAAAGATCGTGCACCAGCCCATCAATACCCGAACCATTTACTCCGGATAATATATTCTTCTTAATAGAAACCTCGCTATAATTTGTGGTTACTTCCGGGCTCATGATATGTGAAAAATCGGTAGTGGCATTATCGCTGGTTGTAGCAATAACCAATCCCTCCCCAATATTATTCAATACAGTAAGCCTCCAGTAATGAATAGCCTGTAATTTGTTCTCAATGTTTGTTACATACAATTTAAGGGTATGATAGTAAGTACCAGTATTGGGTGGAAAACTCACCTCGTATTCCAACAGTTCTGATTCCCCAATGGTAATGAACGAAGTATCCCTGGGGTCCGGGTTGATCATCCATGTAAAAGTGTACTTTGATTTATCGGCCCCATCGTAATCAATTTTGGGATCCAGTTGTAAGGTGTTAAACTGGTAGACAGTTAATGCCTCACCTGGTTCATAATCAAAGCTCAGGTCAGGCAATTTATCCGTCGCAAATGAGCTGTCATCTTTCCGGCATGCCGAAAAGAGAGCGCAGACAACAAGCATTACACCGAGAGAAATTATTGTAATACGTTTCATGTATCGATCTTTTGTTAAGTTTAATACTTTCTACTTGTGTGACATTGAAATTCTAAAAGTCTATTCCGCTTGTGCGAATTTTATGGATACAGATTTTTGTCCCAGTACTTAGGCACAATAGGCTGCCCTGCCATCGCACCATCATCGTGCACGATGATGTCGTTGGGGTGATCTATGTTCCACTGTTTTATATAATTTCCAAATTTCACACCCAAAGCCTCCGCACCATGTTGCTGAAGCCCGCTATATACCGATGCCGGGAAAGTGGTTAGCCCCGTGAGCTCTACGATTAGTTTATATGCTCGTGAGCTCGGACTTTGCGTAAAAAATATCCTGTAGTAGGTCCAAGCAGGTATCACCACTTTATCAGTCCAGGTGATCGTGTGTAACTGGCTTTCTACATTACCTGATCCCAACTCACCCGTACTTTTAATTTTCAGTGTCAGCTTTACCTCGCTCGAACTTAATGCCGGTGCATTCTTCAGTTTCACTTTTAGCACCCCTTCAAAAGCGCCTGCTTTTACCTCGCCACCCAGTATTTCATAAAGATTGGCAGGCGCATCGGTTTGGCCATTGACGACCTCCGCCGTAAAGGCTCTGTCCTCACTGCCGGCATGCCCGATTATCCTTACAGGAATTTCGTGTATTTGTTCGCCAGTACTATTACCCAGGAAGGTATACACACTGGCCTGGCTGATAAAATTGACAGCAGGTGCGGCGCTGAAGGAAAGTGGATCACTCTTTTTGCAAGACACCAGGAAGAGTGCGCTATAAAAAATATAATTTAAAATGAGTTTCATATAAAACCTTTTAAAATTGTTTTTGATTTACTGTACCCTGTTGCCTAATTCCAGTTCATTCTGCGGATAAAGCAACATGTACAATTTATCATCGCCCATTATGGTGCTGGGCAGGCCGCGGAATGTATCAAAGCCATTTCTTTTGTAATAAAAGAACAGTTGCCCTTCTGCAGAAAAATCTTTCTGGTATTCTTTCGTCAGCTCCTGCCTTACCTCTTCTTCGGTTGCAGTGTCTGGTATGTCTTTCAAAATTCCTCTGCTCCTGCGCACTTCATTTAATAACTGTATTGCTTTTAACCGGTTATTTATCAATTCATATTCCGCTTCTATATAATACATTTCCGACACCCGCATCATCGGAAAAAACTTATTGGGCGCCTGACCGGGAGCCGCAGCCAACTTCACCGGCGTTCTGCCGTTACCATCCTGTACAAACTGTACAATCTGGCGTTTATCCACCGCTCCCACCTGGGGATCGTTCAATTCATATACTGTATTAAAAGTAGTCTCGTCAACAAACAAGGCATTATAATCAGCAGCAGATCCACTTTTCAAAGCGCCTGACCATAAAGGCAGTTCATAAACTTCCAGGTGGAAAATATGCTCTGCCGCGAAGGCCCGGTCATTACTGCCTGAATTGCTGCTGTTGATCAACATCGCAGGTCCGTTATCGATTACCTCCCTTGCTGCACTGGCTGCTTTTTGCAGATTATCCGCACCCCCCATCCAGGTGTACACCCGCGCTTCCAATGCCTTTACAGCATAATAGTTCATCCTACTGTTCCGGTTATTGTAAAAGCCATCCCTGTTCACGTTTGCGTAGTAGTCTGCCGGACGCGATGCGTCGGGATAAACAGGATCTTCTTTGAGCAGCTCAGCAGCATCCTGAATGTCCTTCAAAATGAGTGCGAACGTTTCGGTATAGGACCTTTGGGGAGTTACCTCTTTACTATATGCCGTTACATAAGGTATGGCGGGGAAAGTTGCAAGCTCCGGCCGACCCTGGTAATTCTCATGGCCATATAAACGCAACAGGTCAAAATGCAGATAGGCCCGCAAAGCCAGTAATTCGCCTTTTATTATTTTATAATTGATGGGATTAAAAATACTTTGCTGGTTATCCATCTGGTTCAAAGCATTATTTATTCCGGCAATGGTTTTATACAACTCCCAGAACATGTCGGTGTACTTACGGCCCGCCATATGTTCGTAGTTGTAAGATTGCAGCTGGTAATAAACAGACAGGTTGATAAGTGGCCTATATTGTTGTGCTAAAATATCGGTAACGACATAAGTCTGCATACTGCCATAATGCTTATTCTGGCCCATGCCAATATAAACACCCATTAATGCGTCTTTAAAGCCTACTTCCGTACTTAACAGGTCCTCGGATTTGATCTGGTTACTGGCCGTAACGTCGAGGAATTTTTTGCAGGAAGTAAAACCCGCAAGGCATCCTGCTATGAGTATATATATTAATATTCTTTTCATGTTGGGTTAATTTAAAAGGTAGCAGAAATGGATAGCGACATGGTTCTGGAGAATGGATAAGTGGTTCCCCTTTCAATTTGAATAGAGCTGAATTTGCCTATTTCATTCATATTGAAAGCTACTTTGAGTCGTTGCATACCTAATTTTTTAACGATTCTATCCTGGAACAGGTAGTACAAATTCACGGCCGCTATATCCAATTCGTTCCGATCCTGTACAAAACGGGTTGTGGCCCTGGTTACTTCCTGCAGGGATGTAAACACACCATCGCCATCCGGATCATGGGAAAACTGGCCCAGCTTCTTAAACAATACGTTCTGTCCGGGCTCGGTCCATCTGCCTGTCAACACACGCCTGTCAACATTGTACAACATATTCACATTCTCCACGCGATCTACGAGGGTCTGATTGTATAACTGGCCACCGCCCAGGTAACGGGCGGTAACATTCAATCCCCAGCCTTTAATTTCCAGGTTCACACCAAAGGTTCCCTGGTATCTCGGGCTTCCGTAACCGGCATTCACCATGTTGTTGGCATCCCACAAATTGGTGGTGCTGCCGTCAGCGTTTTGATAAACTTCCAATCCCGTAGCAGGATCTATTCCCAGTGATGGAACCGCCCAAATGGTATGCAAGGATCCCCCTTCATAATAGCGTTTTACCGGCACACTATTGCCCTTAAAAGAAGCAGAGTCTGTCATGCGGTCGTTATAAGCTTTCATCGCATCCGACAAAGCCAGTATCTTGTTCAGGTTGGTCTCGATACTACCGTAAACATTTACAAAATCGCGACCTTTTTGATAGACATTATAAGACAAGTAAGCTTCGATACCCGTATTCTGTACTTTTCCGAGGTTTTCATAAACCGTGCTAAAGCCTGTTGACGGTACTACTGAAATAGGAGTTACAAGGTTTTCGGTATAACTGTTATAATAGTCGATACGCCCGCTAAAACGACGGATACGTATGTCGAGGCCGGCATTGTAATCCAGCTTATTTTCCCAGCGTAAATCGGGATTGCTTAAACTTACCAGGTAAGTTCCGGGGAATCCCTGGTAAAGGGCATCAGGATAATACTGGTAAGTAGCAATAGATACATTGGTCATGAAGTTGGGATTGCCGGATGTCCCAAAAGACCCTCTGACACGCAACTCATCCACAAATGGAAGCATCCGCTTAATGGCTGCCTCATTATGAAGGTTATATCCCAGGCCCAGACTATAAAAAAGCCCCCAACGATTGTTAGCGCCAAACTGGGAAGAAGCACTTGCCCTGAAGCTGAAGTCAGCTAAAAATCTTTCATCAAAGGAATAGTTCGCCGCAAAATACCCGCCCAGGTCGCGATTAACAGATGCTATACCGGTCGGTCTGCTGTTTAATGCATAGCCCCGGCCAAAGGTTACATCTTCCATCCTGTCGCTTGAAAAGCCTTCCACCCGGTGGAACACCTCATTGAACTTTCTTTCACTAACAGATACACCGGCGTTAGCCCCAACCACACTGCGGCCAAATACATTGCGGTAATTTACATTCAGGTCACCGCTAACATAGCTGCTTTTCCCATTGTTTAACTGATAAGTTCCTTTCCTTAAGCGGCCTTCATCACTCGTGTATTCCGCTGCATCAAACTTTGTATGGTTTGACGGCTCAAAAGCGTTCGCCTCACTTGTTTTATGATCCATACCAAAGCGTCCAACAATCCTCAACTGATTGTTCAGCATCCATTCCAAATAAAAGTTATTGGAAAAATTAAAATAACTATTATCGTAACGGGTGTTAGTAGTGGAGTTGAAGAGTGGGTTTGTTACTCTTGAACCATCGTACGGATTTAATTCTGCATAAAAAGGGATACTGCCATCCTGGTTCTGAGCTATCCAGTAAGGATTCATTTTTACGTAATCGCCAAAACTGCCCAAAGGCGACTCCATCGCTTTATTTGAGGTTACGCTCATGATATTTCTGAACAGAAAATTTCTCACCCTGTATGATGCCGTTATGTTACCTCCTGTATTCCTTCGGTAAGAACCCTTCATTACACCCTGTACATCCCTGTAGCTTAAATCGCCAATTACATTCAGCCCCTGGTGACCCAGTTCAATGCCCACTGTGTGTTTGTGGCCAATACCCTCACGTAACGGTTTTGCAATCCAGTCTGTATTTAATCCTTCCAGGACAAGTTTTCTGCGCTGGTTATACATCTGCTGAAAAATGATCGACTGATCAATATTGTTCGCCTTATAGAATCCGTCCAATACCTCAGCGTCCAGTTTTTCATTGGCATTCGCCAGGTTGTAACTGGTTAGATCCGGTACTTCTATATCAAGAGAGCCGTTATAGTGAACAAATACACGGTTGCCTACCGATTTCTTTGTTTCAACCACTACCACGCCATTAGCTGCCCTTGCACCATATACTGCTTTGGAAGCTGCATCTTTTAAAATGGTGATAGACTCGATACGGTTGATATCAAGGTCGAATATCCGCTCAACACTTGCTTCAAAACCATCCAGAATAAATAATGGCTCATTGGGATTTTTTATATAATTGCCTTTTACTCCGTCAACGCTAGCGGACAGGTTGTCAAAAGTGGAAGTGCCTCGCAACCGGATATCGGGTATAGCATTGGGACTTGACCCCAATGCAAAGTTGTCGACAAACATCGACGGCACCAGGTTTCTCAGAGCCTGGAAAGTATTTGCATTACCAACCTTACGCAGGTCGTCATTATTATAGGTTACAGCAGAACCGGTATAAGTAGATTTTTTTCGGTTAAAATACCCAACAGCTACTACTGCGTTCAATTCCTGTACCTTCATTTGTAAGCGCACCACCAGGTTGGCATTGCTTTCATTTGCTCTTTCTTCAACCGTCTGATATCCTGCCATTGATATCTGCAATACGCCCGCAGTTTCCATGGTGATAATGAATTCACCTTTTTCGTTTGTGGATACGCCTACCTGCGACTCTTTTAAAAAGATATTAGCGCCCACCAGCGGCTCACCGGTTTTGGCATCTACAACACGACCCCGGATTTCGATAAGTGGCTGCGATTTTTCTATAAAGGTTCCCACTTGCTGTTTTACCGGTGGCTGACTCTTTTCCCGGATGGAAATAATCTTGTCGCCAACCAGTTCCCAGGTAAGATCCTGATCTTTAAAAATCAGCGTAAGTGCCTGTTGTACTGTTACATTCCGGACAGAAATGGTCACTGGTTTGCTGCGCTTCATTAGCTGGTCCTGATATACAACAGCCAGGCCTGATTGTTGCTTTACCTGCTGCAATACCTTTTCCAGGGATTCAGATTCTGCATGCAGGCTTATCTGGCCATAAGTTCGGGCATTCACCTGCAAACTCAATATCAATAGCAGGAAAGCCAAATACTTCGCGGTTCTAATTGCCCGTCTTAAAGACGGCTGGATTGTTTTTCTTACAGCAGCTTCCTTAGGCTTGCGTTGTAATGCTGCAGTAAAAAAAGAGAGTTGCTTTTCCTGTACGTCAGGAATAATCTTCTCACGAGCAGTCAGATGCATAGTTAAGTTTGATTTTAATGATCATTGCCTTTTTTATAAGTCACGTTGTACGCAGTCGATCACAACGATTATTACGAGCTTTGGGCTTATCAGCGATTTGCCTTTTTTACAATTACTTTTCTGTTTTCAGCGTCTATTTCAAATTTCAATTCTTTATTTTCCAATACCTGCAATAGTTCGCGCAGGCTCACATTCCTTGCAATGCCTTCACCGGTAAAACTTAAATAAGCGGGTACTTCAGCTTCATAAACCACGTCTACATCATACCATCTTTCTAACCGGCGCATCAGGGTTTTCAGATCTGCATGCCGGAATGACTGCAACCCGTTTTTCCAGGCCATCACCAACTCTACATCTACATTGTTTGTTAAGGTGAGACTGCCGTTCTTTTCCAGGTTGCTTTGTTGTCCTGGTTCTAACAACATTTCCCTGTTGCCAGCTACAATTTGTACACTTCCTTCCAGCAACGTGGTTTGTATTGCCGGCTCAGCGTTATAGTTCATCACATTAAAGTGTGTGCCCAAAACTTTTACAAAGGCGCTACCGGTATTTACAAGGAACGGTTTTTTATTGTCCGGCATCACTTCGAAATAAGCTTCTCCGCTAACGGACACTTTTCTATCGGATCCGGTAAATGCAACAGGATAAGTAAAAGTAGTTCCTGCATTTAACCATACCCTGCTGCCGTCAGCCAGTGTTATATCGATTACTTTAGAGCCCCGGGGATTCGTTAATGTGTTATACTGCAAAGCGATTTCTGCATGCTGCTCTGCGGCCTGGTAGGCGATCTGACCATCGGCCAGCTTTACAAGTTGAATATTGCCTTGTTGTGCGAAAGCACCGCTAACTTCACTATCCAGGTAAACGGTACTACCGTCTGCCAAAGTGATCGTTGCCCTGTTTTTTTCAGGGGCTTTTACATCACTGCTGAGTTGCTGCTCTGCAACGGGTGCTGAAGTACCGGTTGATTGGAAGAAAACCAAATAGGAACCCAGGCCCAATAGCAAAGCCACACTTGCCGCAGCGACTACCCGAAACCATGACCTTCTGTAGAATGCCACAGGGTCGGGTTTCATTGTAATGCGCCCCTTTATCATATCGAAGATGCGGCCTTCCAGTTCAAGCCTGTTATCTGGGTGGTACTCCTGGATCGCCGCCGGCAACTGCTCATCGTCTGAAAGTTCTTTTAATAGTTCCCTTCGTTCCGGGCTCACTTGCAACCACTGCTCCAACATGGCTGCTTCTTCAGCGCTGATTGTCCCATCGAGGTATTTATATAGCAAAAGCCCGTACTGTTGGTGCTCGGTCATATTAATAATAATAGTTGGATAAAAGGAATAAGGTTACCATTCATACTACGTATGAACGGCAAAAAACCACTAATAGAAATAATGGAAATTTTACAAAAACTTCAGATTCCGTTAACGCAGCGGTCAGTAGTGGCTGGGCAGCCTATCGAAAAGCATAAGAAATGCGATCAGAATGGGTCTGTCGGTTAATGCCTGCCTGAGAAAACGAATGGCGTTGGCCTTATGGTTACCAACTGTATGAACGCTGAGATTCAGCTGGCGGGCGATCTCAGCCGGCTTAAGGCCTTCGCGGTAGGATAAAAGAAATATCTCTTTCATTTTCGGTGGCATACTGTCAACTCTGGCGTAAATGATGCGTAAAAATTCCTCCCGGACCTGTTGGATTGTAAAGTCTGTCTCCATATCCTCCTGAAACCGGCGAAATACCTCCTCTTCTTTTATTGTCCGCAACTGGCGTCTTCGCAGCAGATCAAAGCACGAGTTCCTCACCGTCAGGTAGAGAAACCCACCCAGGTTGTCGAAGTTGTCAAAGCTCTCTCTCCGGTCCCAGAGTTTGACAAAAGTGTCGGCTGTCATATCCTCCGCATCCTTAGGCTCCGAAAGCCAACGCTTTGCAAACTGGTACACCTGGAAATAGTAATGACGGTAAACCGCGGAAAATGCCGCCTCGTTGCCTTCGATAAATTTTTGGAATAATTCCGGGTCAGGATGATATGAACGCGCAGGCCTTAACATCAGAAGCCTTAAAAGTAAGTAAAGCTCCCGAAATTAAAACTCCTGAAATTTTTAGCTATGGCTCCATTATATGCGTACAGGATCTTCAACTATATGTATAAATATGATATAAAGAAAGCATGCGCAACCTGGCAGAACGGATTTATGAAATGATCAGGAAGTTTAAAAACCTCACCCTAGCCGCAGATAAGCCCCATGCTCAAGCAATTCGACACGAGTGGATTTGAGGTTACACCGAAATACTTCAAATATTATGCGGCTGCTATCACCCCGCTGCAAGAGCGGGTAAAGTATTTTGGTAATAAACTATGTAAAGCTCGAGGTTCGCGTATCAGGGGTCTTTGATACCATACTATCAATGGCCTGCCGAACAAAATCATTTAAGGTAATCTTTTTTAAAGCCGCATGTCTCGCTGCCTGCCTGTGGAGCTCGGATGGAATACGAACATTAAAAGTACCTTGGTACGTTTTCTCTGGCTCTTTTCCTAACTCTTGGCAGGTAGCCAAATAATCTTCCCCAGCCTCCTGAAATTCCTTTTTCAATTGCTTTACTGATGTGCCTTCAAAACTTACAAGGTCATTGATGCCAATTATTTTTCCATAGAAAACTTCATCTTCACTATTGAAGTGAACTTCAGCGTAATAGCCCTTGTATTCTAAAATGTCATTCATCTTTACAATTTTTGACAAACGGTCCAGGCTCCTGTTGTTAAATACTACAGTATTTTGTTTCAAGTTTGCATTGCAACAAGAAAACTATCAACTAAACTTTAGGTACAATTTACATTCCAATCTGTTTAATGGTAATATAATTCCCGAGTTTCCCTTCACTCTCGCTGATCAAACCATTGGATTAGACTACAAAATTTAAATTCTATTGAAACAAGCATTCCGGCTATTTCTCATCGGGAATCAAGGAACGCCTGGCGCCCTTGCTGAACAAAATTCCGGGCCTGGATGACGCCAGGATCAACTGATGAATCTCTTCCGCCTCCGAATCGATAGTCAAATACCCCTTGGCACCCATTTCCAACATAGACACTATAACGGAAGGAGCATTATGAACGCTTAGTATCAGGATTTTTATGTCGGGGTAGCGGCTCGTGACCTCGGAGAAAATCTCGCTTACCGGCATACCTGGCAATAAAATATCCATCAACAATACATCGGGCTGTTGCTGCTCCAGAAATGCGAGGAGTTGGACTCCATTCTCCGCTTCTCCAATTATCCGGATGCCTTCCCGTTTTCCTACTTGCTCCCTGACTCCCTTTCGAAACAAGCTATAAGATGATAAGTGTACGACCGTAACCATGTCTAAAAATTTAGAATCTTTAAAGTGGGGTCTTGTGGAAAGTTAGGATTTGCTACGGAAAAACATGATTCTCGTCAGGTTGACCCAAATAACAGTATTTAAATACTTTTATTAGATTCAGGCATACTACCTTTGTTTCATCAATTAAAAAATCATCTCTATATGAACACGACTACTGGCCAATTTCTCGACGTAACTACCCTGGAGCCCCGGCATAAGCATCCTACCATTTTCAAAATGTTTGATGAGCTGCACGCAGGCGACACGCTCACCATTTATAATGATCATGACCCCAAGCCGCTGTATTATCAGCTCCTTGGCGAAAGGGGTAATAGTTTTGAATGGCAGTACCTGGAGCAGGGTCCTGAAAGCTGGCGCGTGAATATCCGCAAAAGGAATGCCGATGAACCGGAAGAAACCATCGGCGAAATTGCGGCCAAAGATCTGCGCAAAGTGGCCATCTTTAAAAAATATGGTCTCGACTTTTGCTGTGGCGGCAAGAAAACCGTGAAGGAAGCCTGCGCCGAGAAAGGTTTGGACAGTACCCGTATAGAGCAGGAATTGCAACAGGCCGACCAACGAACTGAAACCCGCCCCCTCTCCTTCCAGGACTGGCCCCTGCATTTTCTCGCTGATTATATAGTAAACGTCCATCACAGTTATGTTCGTAAGACCCTTCCTGAACTCCTGGGCTATGCCGCCAAAGTGAGCCGCGTGCATGGGAAAAGCCACCCGGAACTATTACCCATCAACCAGCTTATTGTTGAAATCAACAACGAACTGGTGGAGCACCTGGAAGAAGAAGAAACTGTATTGTTTCCCGCGGTGAAGGCGATGTCGCTTTCGGGCAGTGTTCCGGATTCCCTTGAACTGATGCTCAACAGCATGCAGGATGATCATACCCAGGTGGGCAAGAAGCTGGCTATTATTCAGCAACTTTCCAACGGATACAGCATTCCGGAAGACGCCTGCAGCAGCTACAGCATTCTCTACCGCATGCTGCGCGATTTCCAGGCCGACCTGGAATTGCATATTCATCTTGAAAACAATGTGCTTTGTCCCAAAGCCCTCTCCCAATTAAAATCCTAAGACCATGAAACAGCCCATTCCTATCAAGCGCAACCCCTCGATCATCTCCTTTTCCAAAGACCATCATTTCGGCCTCCTGCTGGTGTGGAAGATTCGCCAGGGTATTAAAACCGGCGTGAGCGCAGAGCGAATCGCGGCCTACACGCTTTTCTTCTTCAAAGTGGACCTGGAAAAACATTTCAATGCCGAGGAGGTACTGCTCTTTACCGCCCTGGATGCCCGTGATCCCCTGCGCCGGCAGGCTGAAGCGGAGCATCGGATAATCCGTCGTATAGTGGAGCAGATAGAAGAAAATAAGAACAATATCAGCCTGCTGGAGCAGTTTGCCGACAAGTTGGAAAAACATATCCGCTTCGAGGAGCGTGAACTATTCGCCCACCTGCAGGAACAGTTAAGCGAGAATGAACTTCTGCGAATTGCCGAACGCTTACCGAATGACGGTAATATTGTGGACGACAACTGGTCGGATATTTTCTGGCAGCAAAAAAAAGCGGTATGACAATCAATGCCCAGACCCGAATAGCAACCCTGCTGAAGCACAGGCCCGAAGCGCTGGAGGCCATCGTGGGTCTTTCGCCAGGCTTTGTGAAATTGCGCAACCCGGTACTTCGCAAACTGATAGCGGGAAGGGCCAGCATAGCCATGGCCGCCAAAATGGGAGGCTGCCAGGTGGAGGACTTTTACAAATGCTTGCGCCCGCTCGGTTTTGATTTTGATGATACGATACCCAAACCCGAACCAAGTGGAAGCAAAGACGAAATGCCGGATTTTTTGAAGCGACTCCACCCAAACAATATCCTTGAACTGGATGTAAGACCCCTGATAGAAAAAGGAGAAGACCCCCTGCAACTCATCATTCAAAGGATAAAACAACTGCAAAAAGGGGAAGTATTGCGGCTGGTCAATAGCTTTGAACCGCTCCCCCTTATTTATTTGCTCGGGAAGCAGGGCTTTGAGGCCTACACCGAAACTATCAGCGATGAAAAAATCTACACCTGGTTCTATAAGAAAAGCGATATACCGCAACCTGTAGGATCAGACGAGTATAGTTCAGACGACTGGACTAATCAACTGCAACGATTTAATGGAAGGACGCAGAAGATCGATGTTCGGGAACTCGAAATGCCCTTGCCCATGATGCGAATTCTGGAAAAGCTGGATAATGTGAAGGCGGGGGAAGCCTTATTTGTATTTCATAAGCGGATTCCCATTTTTTTATTACCCGAATTAAAAGACCGGGGCTTCCAGTTCAGAGCCCGCAGCATCAGCGAAGGGGAAGTGCATCTCCTCATTTTTAAAGATTGAAATGTCAGCAGCGGAAACCACACGACCCTTGCCTTCCACCACGCCGCACCGGCTGGTGTTGCCCTTTTACCTCTACGCAGCCTTCGCCTTTGTGTTGGGCTGCCTATTGTTGTTGTTATCAGCAACCCATGTTGCCGGTCATTATTTCCATCCGCATAGCCTGGCCATTGTGCATATCATGGCGCTTGGCTGGGGTACCATGATCATCCTGGGCTCGGGTCACCAACTGGTGCCTGTGCTGATCGAAGGTGAATTGTATAGCAAACGTCTTGCCCGGCTCTGCTTTTTCTTTGCGGCACTCGGCATACCCCTACTCGCCTATGGCTTCTATGTCTTCGATATGGGCTGGCCCGCCAAATGGGGCGGGCGACTGATCATACTGGCCATCCTCGCCTATCTCATCAATCTGGGCGTGAGCATGCATCGCAGCAAGAAGGAAAATATTCACGCCCTGTTTGTATTCACCTCCGTGCTTTGGTTGCTGGCCACCTGTGTGGTGGGTCTCATACTGGTTTACAATTTTACCACGCCCATTCTTCCGGCGGGTTCACTCGACTACCTTCCCATGCACGCGCACATGGGTATTGCCGGTTGGTTCTTATTACTGATCATGGGTGTGGCCAGTCGCCTGATCCCCATGTTTCTACTGTCGAAATATGATAATAAGAAAGCATTGTGGTGGATCTATGGCCTGGTCAACATGGGTCTGTTGCTTTTTATCTTCCTGTTTTTAACAACAACCCATCATAGCTGGCTGCTGATACCACTTTCCCTGATCGCGATGGCGCTGATCTTATTTGTCCGCTATTGTTATCAATGCTACCGACTTCGTATCCGGCGCCGGGTTGATGGCCCCATGCGGATATCCCTGCTTTCTCTGCCCCTGATGCTGGGGCCGGCAGCTTTGGCGCTCGCCCTGGTACTGGCCGCCATACAATCGACCGGCGAAAATATGCGCCTGATTATCGTGTATGGATTTGTGATTTTCTTTGGCTGGATCACCGCGTTGATCCTCGGCATGACATTCAAGACACTCCCGTTTATTATCTGGAACAAAGTGTATCAGCAAATAGCCGGAAAAAAAGCTACCCCTAACCCGAAAGAACTGTATCATGCGGAGATCTTTCGCGGAATGACACTCTGCTACCTCCTGGGATTTCCATTATTTCTTATCGGCATCCTCTGCAGTCAGGTCAACATCCTGCATGCCGGCGCATTTTTACTACTGGCCAGCTCCGTGCTCTATATTTTCAATATCCTTAAATTGATGACGCATAAGGCGACGGGGCATGGCTAATGGCAAAGACGATACGGAAATCAGAAGGAGGGCCGTTGATGCCCTGCGTACGGTGATTGATCCGGAACTGGGCATCAATATCGTGGACCTCGGCCTGCTCTACGACTTGCATTTTGATGAAAAGCAGCGGGCGGTTTTTTGTGAGATGACATTAACCACGCAATTTTGCCCCATGGGCGAATCCATCATCAATGCCGCCGGCGCGGCGTTGCAGGAAGCATTGCCGGAATATGATGCGGCCATCATGCTGCGCTACGATCCGCGATGGAATCATTCCATGCTATCGGTGGAAGCCCGCCAACTTTTAAATGCTGAATGAATGCTTAGTCTCACCTGCAAAACCGCCATCAAGGCCGTGCTATACCTGGCTATCCGTCATAAGTCGGACGCTAAATCAGGCGTAAAGGAAATTGCCGACCATATCCGCGCCAGCGAACATACGGTCGGCAAATTGTTGCAAAGTCTCGTAAAACAAAAAATTATTCATAGCGCCAAAGGCCCAACGGGTGGATTCTACATCACGAAAGAACAACTAAAACTTCCCATCATCAACATTGTGGAAACCATCGACGGACCGGAGACCTTTAAAGAATGCGGGCTGGGACTTTCCAAATGTTCCGCCACCCGCCCCTGCCCTATCCACCATACCTATAAAGAAGCCCGCGATATACTGGAGAAACTTTTTCGCCAGCAAAAGATCGGCGACTTGTGCAAGCCGGTGGATAATGGTATGGCCTACCTCATCAACTAAGCCGGAGTAAAACTATTTTCGCCGGGGCTTCGATGTCATATAAAACATCAGCTTTCCTCCCTGCATAATCTCTTCGTGGGTAATATGGAGCCGGTTAAGGGGTTTTCCGTTCAACGTAACTTTTTGAACATACACATTCTTTTCCGACTGGTTCACAGCTTCCACTGAAAACCTTTTGCCATTTTCCAACTGCAAATTGGCTTTGTTGATCAGCGGACTGCCCAACTGATAATCAACAGAACCCGGTGCTACCGGATAAAAGCCCAGTGCGCTGAATATATACCAGGCGCTCATTTGCCCCGCATCGTCATTGCCCCCCAATCCTCCCGGGCCATTGTGATACTGATTGCGCAGAATCATGCGCACTTTTTCCTGAGTTTTCCAGGGCTGGTCGGTCCAGTTGTAGAGATAAGCCACATGGTGCGAGGGCTCGTTGCCGTGTACATAGCCACCAATAATGCCATCGCGGCTGATATCTTCCGTGCCGGCAAAATAGCTGTCGGGCAGGTGCATACCGAAGAGTGTATCGAGATAAGTCCTGAGTTTTTTAGGTCCTCCCAATAAGCCGGCCAGGGCTTCCGGATCATGCGGCACAAATAGCGAAAAGTTCCAGGCATTGCCTTCAATAAATCCTTCGCCATGCGTACGCAGCGGATCGAATTTTTGCCGGAAACCTCCATCGCTGAGGCGGCCACGCATAAAACCTGAAACGGGATCAAACAAATTCTTATAGTTGCCAGATCGTTGGATGAATTCTTCATAAATATCCTTTCTGCCCAGCTTAAGCGCCAACTGCGCGATGGCCCAGTCATCATATGCATACTCGAGCGTAGTAGATACGCCCGTTCCATTCCGGTCAACCGGTATATAACCCTTATCCATATAATCCCCTACCCCATCGTAGCGCCGGTTGCGCGCGGTGGTTACCGCCGCATCCAAAGCTTTTGCCGGATCAAACCCGGTATTGTTCTTTACGACAGCATCGGCCAGCACCGATACGGCATGGTAGCCCGTCATACACCAGTTTTCATTGGCGGAATTGCTCCAGATGGGCAGCATCTTCAAGGTACTTTGGTCATAATGCGCCAGCATGGATTGTACGCCATCCGCATTTCTTTTGGGTTGAAGTACGTTGAAGAGCGGGTGCAGCGCGCGATACGTATCCCAAAGAGAGAAAGTGGTATAGTTCACAAATCCTTTGGCCTGATGTATTTGCTGATCGAGTCCACGATACTGTCCATCCACATCCATATAAACGGTTGGGTTGATAAATGCGTGGTAAAGGGCGGTGTAGAAATTGACCTTATCGGATTCGCTGGCATCCAACTGCACTTTGGCAAGTTCCTCCTGCCATTGCTGCTGTCCTTGCTTTTTTACCTGTTCAAAATCCCAGCCCGGTGTTTCGGTACGAAGGTTCAATAAGGCGCCTTTTGTGTTCACGGCCGATAGCGCCATCTTCACTTTTACTTTCTCTCCTTCTTCTGTATCAAAATTAAAATACATTCGCAGGGCCTTACCCGCCAGTTCGGGAAAGTTCTTCGACTGATCCCATTTACCCCAAAAGCCGCGATAGGTTTGCCTGCCCGAAAAATCCTTTGCGCCATATTCCTTAAAGGGTTTTGAAAAACTCATCGCAAAATAAAGAATACGCGTACGCCCCCAGCCATTGGTTTGCCGATAGCCGGTAACCAGGGTATCGTTCTCCACGCGCACAAAAGTCCAGACGGTTTTTCCATCATAGTTATAGATCCCGCTCATCAGGTCGAGGATGATATGCGCGTCATTCGATTGCGGAAAAGTATATTGATGCATGCCCACCCTGGTGCTGGTCGTCAACTCTGCCTGAATCTTATGGTCTTCCAGCAGCACTTTATAGTAATTGGGCTGCGCTACTTCGCTCTCGTGCGAATAGGCGCTCCGGAAACCCGATGCGGGATTATCCGCCGTTCCGGGATTCAATTGCAGCGGTCCCACAGTAGGCATGATCAGAAAATCGCCCAGGTCGGAATGCCCCGTACCGTTGAAATGGGTGTGACTAAAGCCAACAATGGTAGGATCGTTGTATTGATAACCCGCGCAGTATTTATACACGTCGGGATTGTAACGCCCGTTTACAGCATAGGGAATGGTATCCGTGTCGGGACTCAGTTGCACCATACCAAAGGGAACCGTGGCGCCGGGATATACATGCCCCATGCCTTTGGTACCTATCAAAGGGTTCACATAAGGCAGCAGGTTGGGCGATTGCGCCATTGATGAGGCGCCTGCAAATAAGATGAAACTCGAAAGTATTGCTTTGTACAACATCACTGTTCTATTCATAAAAAATTAGGGATGCACCATTATTGATCAGGGCTGAGCGGGAAGAGCCGGATCGGCCTTATAGTCTGCCCAGAGTTCATCTACCGTTTTACCGGTATGCGTTTTCCAGAATTCTTCACTGTACTCTTTGCTGCGCATGGCATGATCCAGCTTTTTCACCAAACCATCGCCATGCTTGTACTCTATCCACACAAAAAAGCGGGCAGTAACGCGGTAGGCATTGGTATAGTGATGATTTTCCCGCAGAGCCGGTAGCGACCAGTTGCCGGCCGCATTGTTTACTCCCATTTTGTAGCGTACATAATCGGCAACACCCTCGGTAACCCAGCCCGGACCGGCTCCTCCGGGATAGGATTGCACGATATGCATGCCCTCGTGCGTAACCACATCAATATCTTCCGGATTTTTTTTCATCCAGTCGGGGTTGACGCGAATGACACCGCTGCCCGCAGCGGCCACGCCTTTATAGCCCGGGTCCATCACGATCCGTACTGTTTTGCGGCTTTCGGGATTATAGATGGCGGCCTGTGCCGGATAGGTTTGAAAAAAAGTGCGGATCATTCTTGCACGTGTACTATCACTGAAGTCTTCCAGCTTTTCAACCCAAATAAGTGTATAGCCATTCTGCGTCAGGGTGTCGCGTCGCACCACATCCTTATCGTCGCGATCCCAGCGACCGGATTCACCCCGCTGCGCGGAGGCATAAAGAGTTCCCGCCAGGAGCAGGGCCCCCAGCCATAGCTTTTTGCTTTTCATATTTCTGTTGTTTATGGGATAGATTCAGCAGTTGACAGGGAATAAGGGAAATCCGAATCCTGCACGCCCCGGTTTTTTTCCGGCTCCGCGCTCATCGTAAATTCCAGTCGCATGCCTTTCATAATATCAAAATGGCTGATCCAGTTTTTGGTATAATTCTTTTTATTCAGCTTCAAACTTTTCACATAGCGGGTGTCCGCATTATTGTTCGCCGCTTCCACGATCAATTGCTTTCCATTCTCCAGTTCCACGGTCATTTTCTTAAACAAGGGTGAACCCAATACGTACTGATCAGTGCCTGGACAAACCGGGTAAAAGCCCATGGCCGAAAACACATACCAAGCCGATGTCTGTCCATTGTCTTCATCACCACAATAGCCGTCGGGTGTGGCTTTGTATAATTTGTCCATTACTTCCCTCACCCAGTACTGCGATTTCCAGGGTTGCCCTGCATAGTTGTAGAGATAGGGCATATGCTGTATGGGCTGGTTGCCATGCGCATACTGACCCATATTCATGATCTGCATTTCCCGGATCTCGTGGATAACGCCGCCATAATAGCTGGGGTCAAAGTCGGGGGGCATATTGAAAACGGAGTCGAGCATGCCCACAAATTCCTGCTTACCCCCCATGAGTCCTATCAGACCATTGATGTCGTGAAAAACACTCCAGGAATAGTGCCAGCTATTTCCTTCGGTAAAAGCATCGCCCCATTTCAGCGGATTGAAAGGCGCCTGAAACTGGCCATCCTTATTCTTACCGCGCATGAGCTTATGCTGGGGATCAAAAAGGTTCTTGTAATTGAGACTGCGCTGGCGATAGAGCTCCTGCTCCTCTTTGGGGCGGTTCAGGGCTTTGGCCAACTGATAGATGGTAAAATCGTCGTAAGCGTATTCGAGGGTGCGTGCAGCGTTCTCATTGATCTTGACATCGTAAGGCACATAACCCAGTTTATTGTAATACTCCACACCCTTGCGACCTACCGCTGTAATGGGTCCTTCGTTGTTGGCGCCATTCAGGAGGGCTTCATAAAGCGTATTGATATCGTAGCCACGCAGTCCCTTCATATACGCATCGGAAACCACGCTTGCGGAATTATTGCCTATCATGATATCCGCGAAGCCCGGGCTGCTCCACTCTGGCAAAAATCCACCCTCCTTATAGTCGTTGATCAGTCCTTCCTGCATCTCGCGGTTGATGGAAGGATACACCAGGTTGAGGAAGGGATAGAGTGCACGGAAAGTATCCCAGAAACCGGTACCGGCAAACATATAGCCCGGCATTACTTTTCCGTTGTAGGGGCTATAATGCACGATATTGCCGGCAGCATCTATCTCATACAGTTTGTTCGGAAAGAATACCATGCGATAGAGACAGGAATAAAAAGTGCGCAACTGATCGAGGTTGTCGGATTCCACTTTAATGCGTCCCAGGGTCTTGTTCCAGATATCCCGGCCTTCCTGCTTCACGGCATCAAAGCTTTTGTTTCCTAATTCTTTCAGGTTAATCGCTGCCTGCTCGGGGCTGATAAAAGAAGAAGCCACGCGCGCCTGCACCTGCTCACCCCTGCGGTTGATAGAAAAGCCTACAATGGCGCCGCTGTTCTTATCGTTGGTCAGCTTGAGCTCACCGGGCATCAACTCGCTTTCGGTCCAGGTGCCGGTATAGGTAAAGGGCCGATCAAACTGTATGATAAAATAATTGCGGAAGTTTTTCAGGTTGCCGCGGCTGTACTTGGTGGAGTAACCTATGATCCGGTTTTGCGCGGGAATGATTTCCACATAGGATTCCTTATCAAACGCGTCCACTACCACAAAAGCGCTATCAGTTTTGGGAAAAGTAAAACGGAAAATGGCCGCACGTTCGGTGGGCGTTATCTCCGTTGTTACATCATGATCGGCGAGGTACACGCTGTAGTAGTATGGAGTGGTCTGTTCGGTTTTATGCGAAAACCAACTGGCCCTTTTTTCCTGTTCGGCAACCGGCTTACCTGTTACCGGCATCAGGGAAAACATACCATAATCGTTCATCCAGGGCGAGGGCTGATGGGTTTGTTTAAAGCCCTGAATCTTGTCGGCGCTATACGTGTATTGCCAGCCATTGCCATTGCGTCCGGTTTGAGGCGTCCACAGATTCATACCCCAGGGTCGGCCGATAGCCGGGTATGTATTACCATTGGAGAGACTGTACTTTGAGTCGGTACCCATCAAAATATTCACATAATCCACGGGCTCGGCTTTCTTCGCAGATTGGGCCTGCGACAGCAGGCTGCAGGCAAGCAGACAAAGGATTCCTGTCAGTTTCTTGAACATAGATCAGTTTTACGTATGAACGATAGGCCCTAAAGGTACTCGACTCGAGGCAACTATATACCTAACAGATTTTCACATAACTGTTAATGGATGCCAAATGATCTTTCCCTGTTATTTCTCATAGAGCCGCCATTCTCCCAGTTGAATATCGGGGCTTCCGCCATTGGCCGTAATCTTCAACCGGTAATATTTGTAGGCCTGCGAATTGGTCAGGTCGTACTGCTTCATATCGTGGCGATAATAAAATACCTGGTTGCTTCGCTGGTCCAGCGATGTCCAGTTCAGCTCGTCGTTGGATCCCAACAACTCCCAGCTCTTCGGATCGCGGTCGGTATGGTCATTGGCCGAGCTAAGCATATAGCTGTTCACGACAACAGGGTTGGGCATGGTTTGTTGTATCCAGCTATTGGCATCATAGGCATTGCTGAAATATTTTGTCTGAAGATCCATATCAGTAAGCCTGGCGGAACCTTCCGCGCCATTGGCTCCGTTCACATTTTCCGAACTTACGGATACGGAAGCGCCAGCGGAGTGATCTGTTCCGAAATGGCTATCCACCGTTTCGTAACTAATCGATCCATAAGCCGATTTGGCCTGGGCCAATTGTGCCAGCCAGTCCTGCCCATTTCGGTCTTTGGTCCCAAAAGCCAATTGAGCCCGGTGGCTCAGGTCAACACCGGCGGCGCCACTCCAGAAATGAACAAACTCACCGAAATTCATTCGCCGGGTGTACTCCTTCCCCTTGCTGATATTGCGTTGGGGAAAATGCGCAGCCAGCAATTCAAAAAAACGATTCAACACTTTCGCGCCTTCGTGTTGCTGGTAAACGGGAAAAAACCAATGCCGGTACCAGGCCGTGCCGGCGCGTGGAAAGGTTTCGGTTTGCCCGCTGAATAAGGCATGCGCATTGCTCTTCTTATTGGCCCGATTCATATAGTCGTACACATCGTAAATGAATATCTCCGCCCATTTACTATCGCCCCAAATATCGAAAGCCGGTGATTCTTTCACGTTCTTCGATGCGCCTTCCACAATATGCGCGATCTCGTGAACAATAATATCCGTTTCCTGATCCGTTTGGTTTACCCAGGCATTGGCGCCAA
Organism: Terrimonas ferruginea; assembly: GCA_044463125.1. Taxonomy (GTDB): domain Bacteria; phylum Bacteroidota; class Bacteroidia; order Chitinophagales; family Chitinophagaceae; genus CAYMZZ01. Next base: position 36,996 of record JBIQMS010000015.1, on the reverse strand, counting down.
GACCAATATCAATGCCATTGCGGTAGTCGTGGCCGGCATCGAAATAGGTGAAGGGATGGCCACCGCCATATTTATTGGTATGCAGAACGGTAAAGAGCAGGTTCACCGAATCCGTGGGCCCGAATTGACCATAAACCTGTTTGGTATAGGTCCAGACACTATCTATAAATTGAAAAGGCCAGGTGGCCGTGCGGCTTACATCATCGTCGTAGTAAACGGCGATATTGTTATTGTGAAATACTTTTTTTACGAGTTGATTATGCTCAAACCAATGTTCGCGCCAGGTAGCAGGCGGCCAGCTCACCGGATTGGGAGGATTGGGTGGCGGATCAGGCGGAGGATCCGACTGACTGATTTTTTGTTTGGAACAGGAACATAGCAATCCGAGCAGGCCCAGTACAAGTGGTCTGCCTATTGAATACATGCGCATTTGCCAGGAAGGTTTGGGATGAAAAAAAACAGCACTCCCACCCTCTTTATAGCGGGAGTGCTGTTTAGTAGGATTTTATTTACTTAAAGGTAATCACGCGCCATTCGCTCATCTGGAACAGACCATTGCCTGCATCACGTCGCTCAGTAATATTGATCCGGTAATATTTGTATGCTGTTTCGTTGATGAATTCGAAGAAACGGGTTTCTTTCCGGCTGTTAAACATTTCGTTGGTCCGGTTGTCGAGCTCCACCCAGTTGGTTTCATCATCCGAAGCCAGCACGCGCCAGCTCTTGGGATCACGGCCCGAGGCATCGTTGCCAGAGGTGAAAGTGTAGGCACCCAGCACTTCCGGCGTATCGAAATACAACTGCAGCCAAAGATTGGGCGTGTAGTTGAATGTGAGATATTTGGTATTGATATCTCCATCCACCAATTTCACGGAAGCTTCATTGGGGTTCGATGTATTCTCGTCCGAAACGGTGAGTACACCCTTCTTGGTAACATCGGTTTCCTTACGAATTACATCATCAATGCGGAAATAGGTAATTTGCTTATCCGGATCAATTTTTCCCGCGGAGGCGGATACCAGCCGAACAGGCAAAATGTATTTTCCACCCATAGCCAGTTCCTTCGAAGCTACGGCGATTACCAGGGGCTCCGAAGTGGTATGGCCCGCTTTTATGGAAGAAGTGAGACCCGACACCGTATAGCTTGCCTGTGGCAGCAATTCATAGCTGGTGCCGTTAGCGGCATTATAGGCATCTACCAGATTGGGGGCCAGTTCAAAATTGAGGTTGATATCATCACCAGGTGTTTCCAAACCACCATAGGCGGCGCCAAAGGAAAACTCATAAGGTTCATCCACCAGCATCAGCTTCACCGCGCTGCGGTTACCTACTGCCTGTGGCATGTAGATGGTTTCTTCTTCCGGAATACTGATATCATCCGGCTTGTTACAGGCCACCCATCCTGCCAGCAAGGCAAACAGGAAACTGAGGCGGGCCAGGTATTTTATCGGTTTCATTTTTTTGATTTTTTGTTTGAAGAATCGCTGTTCAGTCCCTCAATTACCAACCGGTATTTTGTACCATGTTGGGATCTTTCAACACTTCGTTGTTGGGAATGGGCCACAGGTAGTCGCGCTGTTGGAACGTGCGCACTTCCAGCACCGTTTTCTCGTAAAAAGCGTTGCCGTTGGCTGCCAGGTTCATTCCGTAAAAAGGACCGTTATTGGTTTGCTCGGAAATAAGCCAGCGGCGTGTATCAAAATAGCGCACGTTTTCAAAAGCAAGCTCTACCCTTCTTTCCGCACGGATGGCTTCGCGCATCGCGGCCTGGCCGGCCGGTGCGGGAATCTGGCCGGGATCATTGCCAAATTCCGGAATCCCCGCCCGCTTCCTGACCAGGTTCAGGTATTTCAGAATATCGGTATTGCCGGGATCATACTCATTCAGCGCTTCGGCATAATTGAGATAAACATTCGCCAGGCGAAGCAGTACCACGCCGCGGTTGTTGCCGTTTAAAGCAACATTCTTGCGAACGATATAGCCTGTGGGGGTAACGTCGGAAGTACTTTGAATACGACCCGAGTTACCACTGAATTCCATAATCGTGATAACGGGTGTGGGGCTCGAATATTGGTTCAGCCAATAGCTGCGGTTATAAGTAACTCCCACATAAAAGCGTGGTTCACGATTCACCCATTGGTTGAAGGTGGAACGTGCCTGCACATCAAACGGAGCCTGGTAGTCGCTGAAACCTGTTTCCACATAACCGGAAGCCGGATCAGTGATGGGCAACCCATTGGCCATATAGTAAGCATCTACCATGGTCTGCGTTACGCCCAATGCGCCGCCACCCTGTGTTTGTGAGGGGAAGCCCACATGCTTGGGGGTGCGGTCGTACTGCGAATAATTGGTGGAACGTGTGCGGCCAAAAATCCATTCCTTATTCCAATCCTGCAATACCACATTCTTGCAAGAAAGATAGGCCTGCATAAAGGGATTGCCATTGGTTTCCACATACAGATCATAAACAGTGGGTACAAACTCGTCAATAAAAGCTTTTGCCGCATCGGCCGACTGCTTCCACTTATTTTGATCGTAGGTGGAACTGATCAATTGCGTGCCATCGGGATTCTTCATATTGGCATAGTTGGGGTTGCCATTGAAGAGCGGGCTGGCGGCCAGGTGAAGCGCTTCGGCCTTATAAGCTTTGCAAACGCCACGGGTCATGCGGCCCCATTGCTGGCTCAGCGGCTGGTTGCCCAGGTCGGCATAGGCTGCGTCAAACTCCGTTGTTATAAAATTGATGCACTCCTCCATGGTATTGCGAGGTACCTGAAGTGCCTCTGCCGGCGCTTCAAAGTCGAGCATGTCTTCGCCAATAATAATCACCGGACCATAAAGCCTTACCAGGTAGAAATAATATAAAGCACGCAGCGCCCTGGCTTCGGCCTTATACACACGGCGTATCTCCTCATTCACTTCAGCCGGGTTGGCATTATCAATATTCTTGATAAAGAAGGTAGCATTCCGGATAGCGCGATAATAGTTGCGCCAGAAAGCGGCCACTTCCCCGTCGGTATAGGTCCAGGTACTGTTGTTGAGACGGCCCCCGTAGTTGAAGTCCCAGTTATACTTGGCCTCATCACTGCTACCGGTCCAGGTACCTGAGTTCTCATTTACCACGAAGCGCTGCGAAAACTCGTTGGGTACCGCATTGTAGATATTGGCGAGAAACTTATCTGTATTCTCGCGCGATTGAAAAATCTCATCGGTGGTAAGGATATCATCCGGCACCTGGTCCAGAAACTTGGAACAGGAACTGAGGAAGAGTACCGCCACCAGGAAGAGTATGTTACTATATTTTTTCATTGCAATTGCTTTTGAAATTCCTTGGTTTTGATTTTCAGCTTGGATTAGAAATTCGCCTGTACACCTATGGAGATAGTGCGCGTATTGGGATAAAGAGCGCCATTGCTGGTATTCAATTCCGGATCCCAAAGCTTGAACTTGCTCCAGTAAAACAGGTTAACACCCTGGATATAAATTCTCGCATTCTTCATGCCCAGCTTATCCAGCGCGCTCTTATGAAGGTTATAACCAAAATCGATGGTTTTCAAACGAACGAAATCGATATCCTTTACCCACCAGGTGCTGGCCACGCTGTTGTTAGCATTCTCCACATTACCATGTGCAAGTCGGGGATAGAAGGCATTGGGATTGGGATTCTCCACCGTCCAGCGATCGGTAGCAATAGCCAGCAGGTTGCTACGCTCGGCACCAATGCTGTTGTTGAAGGGAATAATACCATCACCACTCAACAGACGATCCGCGCCCGAAATACCCTGGAAGAAAGCGCCAAAATAGAACTGCTTCCAGGTTACATTGAATCCGCCACCAAATACCAGGTTGGGCACATCGCCATTGCCGATACGGGTGCGGTCGTTCGCGTTGATCAGGCCATCGCCATTCAGGTCCTTGTACTTGATATCACCTACACGGGGATTACCCATGGTTTGAACCGGGCTGTTGTCGATCTCCCGCTGGCTCTGGAAAAGACCCAGTGCCACATAGCCAAAGCGCGACAAAATATTCACGCCACGTGTTTCCATATAAGGATAGGGCTGAATGGGGCTATCGTTCTCCAGGATCATATCGCGGTTGTAAGTGAGCGTACCACGGAAATCCCAGGTAGTGCTTCCGATCTTCACGGGCAGCGACTCAATAGTCAGGTCGATACCTTTATTGCTGATTTCACCCAGGTTGCCGAAGGGGTTGTTGTTTAAGCCAACATAGTCGGGCAGGTTTCCGCGATTCAGGAATACGCCGGTACGTTTTTCGCTGAAGAAGTCGAGATTCACGGAAATACGCGAGTTGAAAGTTTTGAATTCAACACCGAAGTTTTGCTTGTGCGATTTGGCCCAGGCCACATTGGAACCATAATCGGTAATGGCCACACCGCCAAAACCGGTTTCCTGGCTGCCGTAACCAAATGTATAACCCGGTGCATTGCTGTTAACCAGCGTAAGGAAGCCAAAACGGCGACCACCGCTGCCTGATCCAATCAAACCATTGGAATAGCGCAGCTTCAGGAACTGGAATACATTGCTGATCGGATCAAAGAACTTCTCATTCGAGAGTACCCAACCCACACCAAAGGAGGGGAAGAAACCATAACGCTTCTCGGGTGCAAAGTTTTCGGATCCATTATAACCAAAGTTGAATTCACCGAAGTATTTATTCTGATAGGAATAGGTAGCACGTCCGGCCAAACCATCCATTCTGAAAGGCAGTGAGGAAGTGAGGTCGGTCGCAAATGCATAAACATCTTCGCGACGGTTGTAAAGCATCATCGCGGTAATATGATGGTCATCGTTGAAAATATCCGCGTTATAATTAATCGATGCCTCGAGGTAGCTCTTGCGATTGGCATCATTCGACCTTGCATAACCCAGGTTCTCCGATCCTTCACGGATGATGGTCAGGTTGAGTGAACCATCGGGGTTGTAAGGATTACCACGATCGATCTGGTAAGAACTGCGATCGCGGGTACGGCTGATGGTATGCGAGTTCCAGGCATCGAAAGAATAAAGCACGGAGGCCGAAAGCCCGGGAACAATACCACCCAGATCTTGCGTAATGCGTGCATTGGAATATACCTGGTTGCTGGCCGTGTTCACATAGCCACGCTGCGTCAACAACCCGTAAGGATTGGGTTGCGCATCGAGCGACTGGTTCACCGCGGGCAACAAATTATTGGGATACATGATAGGGTACAAAACCGGGTGCGTTTGCATCACGCGGTTGAATGCTTCCTGTGGGTTGGTGCCCGGCATATTCAAATTGGTGATATAACCCTGGATACCAAGTTCAAATTTGGTTGTCTTGGTCCAGTTCATATTCACGTTCGAAGTAAAGTTGTATCGACGGAAGCGCGTATCCGCATCATAGGTTTGTAAACCGTCGGTACGCAACAGGCTACCTTCTTCATAATAGGCGAGGCCTACATAATAGTTGGCATTTTCCGAACCACCACGGGCGCTGAAATTGGCGCGACGATTCATGGCGGCGGATTTGAAGATGGTCTTCATCCAATCCACATTGGGATAGAGATAGGGCTGATTACCCGCGAGGGTGCTATCAATATAGTCCTGCGAAAAAGCAGGCGCAGCGCCACTGGCAATCAGAGCCTCGTTGCGCAGCTCCATATATTGCTCGGCATTGGTAAGCTCAGGCGTTTTGGTAAAGGAAATAAAACCCTGGTTATAGTTAAACATCAGCACCGGCTTGCTGGCCTTACCCCGCTTGGTAGTAATCAGGATAACACCGTTGGCGCCGGCAACACCATATACCGCCGTGGCGGAGGCGTCTTTCAAAATGGTAAAGGAGGAAATGTCTTCCGGGTCAAAGGCATTGATATCGCGCCCCATTACGCCATCTACAATAATCAGCGGAGCAGCGCTATTGTTGCCAAAAGTGGAAATACCCCTGATCCAGAGATCAGCGCCATTGGAACCTGGCAAACCGGTACGTTGCACACCTACCAGGCCTGCGATGCGTCCCGACAGTGCCGCACTCAGGTTGGCAACCGGTACTCTTAACTCTTCCACATTTACAGATGATTGCGCGCCTACGAGGCTGATTTTTTTCTGGCGGCCAAAGCCTACCACTACCACATCGTTCAGGCTGCCCACTTCGGGCTCCATTTGCAGGTCGGCTTCAATACGATCGCGCAATACCCAGTATTGCATTTTGTAGCCAACGTGCGTAGCCAGCAGGGAGTCGCCCTTGATGGCTTCGATACTGAAACTTCCTTCAGCGTTTGTGATGACGCCTTTTCCTGTGCGAAGATTCTGAACATTGATTCCTGCAAGTGGGGAATTGAGCGGATCCCGGATGGTGCCGGTAACGGTGATCACTTGCGATGCATCACCGGTTTGTGCTCTGGCCTCCATCAGGCCACAGCACAAAAGAGCCATTAAACCGAAACAGAGCAGTTTTTGTTTGGTCGACATTTTTTTTGGGTTTTGGTTGAAAAAATTCCACGCCGATCGTTTCATACGGCCTTACCGTCAATCGAGCAGTCGGATTTCAAGCTGCGATAAAAATATCCATAGCTCCCACTCATTGCTATTAATGGATGCCTAACACATTGTTAACGGAACTATAACAATTCAGTAATTTGCCGGTACTCCCCTATCTTTAATTCTTATACTAACTATCGTGCGATCAGGTATTCGCTTATATCAAACTATTGCCATCCTCAGCTTTCTTATTCTGGCTGCTGTGCAGTTCTTCCTGGTTTACAATACCTACCAGTTAAAAGATGAACAACATTATTTTGAGGAGAAAGAAGCGATCAACAGTTTGTATCGCAGCAGTATATCAAATGATAAAATTTTCCCGGGTGGTCAACAGATCATTGATAAATATGTGAACGCGCATATGCGCGAGCTGGATTCACTTCTTAAATCGGATAAAAAAGTTTTCGAAGCATTAGGACAAAGAATTTGTGACAGCATCTTCCGGGAGCTTCGGGCGAAAAGTACGGTTGACAGCCTCATGAAAGGCTATTTGAAAAAAATTCAGTTCGAAGGTTCGTTGGAATGGCTTTCCGTACTGCAGGAAGTATCGGTTACTTTCGATGGCATCAACTATGTGCAGTTGTGCCCCATTAATATAGAAGGAACAGATGGACTAAACTTCAACGGTATTATTTCCGGCAGTCTTGATAATCCCAATAAGACGAACGAAGTGAGCGCCATTACGGTAAGTAGTCCCACGCCTTATTCCAGCCGTATTACATTCCGCCTCTATGCCGATTCCCCATATCGTGTTTTATTGATACTGCGAAAAATGTGGCCAGTATTATTATTGGCTCTGTTCTCTATCTTTTGTGTGGCGGCCATCTTCTATCTCACTTTCCGCAACTGGCTGAAGCAAAAAAAGCTGGCGGAGATGAAATCCGATTTTGTCAACAGCATCACGCACGAATTCAACACCCCGCTTTCGAGTATTATCGTCGCCAACAAGAGCCTGCAAAACGAAAGGATCATGGAAGACCGCGAGCGGGTATTATCGCTTACGGCCGTTATCAACCGCCAGTCGCAAAGATTAAAGACCCTGTTCAACCAGGTATTGGACCTCACCCTGATGGATGCGAGTAACCTGCAACTGGAAGAATTGGTGCTGGAAGATTTGTTGGAAGAAATTATTCAGGACTATCGCCTGCTGGTGCAAAACCAATTGGTTACCATCTCCTATGAAAAACCAGCTACACGGCATAAGGTGATGCTCGACCGGTTTTGGACCACGACCATGATTATTAATCTTCTGGATAATGGCATTAAGTATAATAATCATACCCACAAAGAGTTGAAGGTATTCACCCGGCTCAACGGGAAAAAACTGGCGCTGCATATCGCGGATAATGGTGTGGGGATTCCCGAGGATATGAAAGGCCTTATCTTTGATAAATTTTTCCGTAGCACCAATAATATGGCCAATAACGCCACCAACGGGCTGGGCCTGGGATTGTTTTACGTAAGGCAATGCGTACATGCGCATGGTTGGGAGCTTGACCTGCGATCGAAGGAAAAAGAAGGCACGGAGTTTATCATTTATATTTCACTTGCGTAACCGGCGGTAGAAGGCGGGTGCATAATTATACGCGTATGGATAATACAATATTATTAGTGGAGGATGAACAGGACCTGGGACATGTGGTATCGGGCTACCTACAGTTGATGGAGTTTCAGGTGGATTGGCATAAAACGGCCGAAGAAGCTTTCCAGGCATTTGCCGCGCAGCCCGACCGATACCAAATATTGGTTATTGATGTGCAATTGCCCGGTGAAGATGGATTTGAACTGGCGAAGAAAGTGAGTGAACTCAGCCCCGCCACACCTTTTTTGTTTTTAACCGCACGTAACGAAAAAAAGGACCGGCTTTTTGGACTTCGTTTAGGCGCCGATGATTATATCAACAAGCCATTTGATATAGATGAACTGGTATTGCGCATTCGCAATATCATCCGGCGCAACGCGCCGGCCACTATCACCAGTGGCAGCATCCGGGCAGGCGATCTTACCCTGCAAAAAGATATGCTGAAGCTCACCGTTAAGGATGCCGGCAAAGACATCTCCCTCACTCCCCGTGAAGCTCAATTGCTGGAATATTTATTTCTGAACAAGAATAAGGTAGTGAAACGCGAAGACATCCTGGTAAGGATCTGGGGCGAAAACGATTATTTCGCCGGCCGCAGCCTCGATGTATTCATTTCGCGCCTGCGCAAACAACTCTCGGCGTCGCAGGAAGTGAAGATAGAAAATGTATATGGTGTGGGATTTATTTTCAACGTAAAGGAAGAAACCACTTCGGTTTAACAAATCAACAAATAGTCTAATTACCGAATCGGCTTTCTAGTCCATATTTTCTCTCAATACCCTTTCCAGGTCATTGGCGGGAAACACACCAGATTGACGCCAGCGCACTTTTCCTTTTTTGAAAACAATCAATGTAGGTACACCCCTTATTTGAAATAGCTGGGCCACTTCGGGACTACGGTCCACATCCACTTTAATGATGGATGCATCATCGCCCACGCGCTGTTTCACTTCCTCCAGAATAGGAGCCTGCACTTTGCAGGGCCCACACCATGTGGCAAAAAAATCAACCAGCACTGGCTTGTCTCCTCCAATCAATTCTGAAAAACTACTCATGACTTTTGTTTTATTTCTTCGTATTGAATTCTCGATATGGTTTCATTTTCCTTTAGGTCATTTCTACCTTTATCAGGTATACCGCACTGACCGGCCATACAACAACCCTTATTCAGCAGGGCCAAAACCGTGAGTGCAATGCCCGCGATCACCCAAACAACTTGCGCCGCGATAACTCCCTGCACAATTATCAAAACTCCAAATAATAGGCGCAACCAGCGAAGCATATTCCAACCAGTTACCAGGGATTCAAATTTTCTCATCCCTCAAATTTCCAAATTCCTCAAATTTTCTTCTGTAACTCAGGTTACATTCCCATTCCGGTAGTCGGGCTAATCTTCCACATTCCTCGCAACATACCCAGCCGATAACCCGTGGCCAGGTCATTCGGATAGCGGGTTCGAATAATATCCATCGTGGGTGCGTCAATATCGTCCAATGGATTGCCGTGACATTTGAGGCAGGTGGGCATACCCAGCACGATGGGTTTATAGAAGACGGGGTGCTGCGCCACATCGCTCCATGTAAGGCTGGCCTTTTTATTACCGGTCGCTAACATTGTCTTCAAGCTATCCCATGCCTGCTTATCAAGCGGCTCTACCAGTTTGTTTTGTGGATTACGGTTACGGTCGCTCAGCCTTTGCAATTGGATACCATTGTCTCGCGCGATTGAGTCGGTTATCGGCAATGCATGGGTTGAACAAAAATCAACCGCGAAAGCGGGGCCTGATTGCTGAATGGCTTTGCTCACCTCTTTTAGCAATTCCTGCTGTGCCAGCATCGAAATGCTATCAGCTTTCGCGTAGAAAGCAGAATAATCTGCTGCAGGGGCGGTGTTCTTTTTCTCTTTATCAGTATTGTTGCAGGCAACAATACCTGCTAACACAACTATATAAAAGGCGGGCAATATTTTCCGGCTCATACTATTTTGCTATTTCCTTAAAGTTCCGGAAAAAGCCTCATTTGCCCGCATAGGTTCGGCCTCCAGGACATACGCTTCCGCACTTGTCGCAATTTCAGCCCGCATTTGTCGCAACAAACCCTGCCCGCAGGCTGAAATGGTCTGTAGCTTTGTCCAAAACAAAAGAAATGAGTGAACCCATCTATCCCTGCCTTTGGTTTAATGAGCAGGCCAAAGAAGCGGCGGACTATTATTGCGGCATTTTTCCCCAGTCGCGCATTCTGGAAGAAAATGCGTTTGTGGTGCAGTTTGAACTTAATGGTACACGATTTATGGCCCTCAATGGCCGGCGCGATTTTGACTATACGGAAGCGGTGTCCTTTGTGGTGACCTGTGCCAACCAGGAAGAGATTGATCACTACTGGTCAAAACTCACAGCCAACGGAGGCCAGGAAAGCATGTGCGGCTGGCTGAAGGATAAATACGGCGTTTCCTGGCAGATTGTACCTTCCGTTTTGCCCAGGCTGATCAATCATCCGCAAAACGGTCAAAAAGTGATGGAAGCATTTATGAAGATGAAAAAGTTCGATATCGCCGAACTGGAAAGGGCTGCGGCTGGTCGGTAGGTAGCGTAATTACGGTGCGGGACGAGGATACCGCCTATCCCAATCTCTCCATTTCCCGGCGGATAATCAGTACCTTTTCAAGGCTATTAAAAGGTATTGATTAAAGTAAAGCCTATGCTCACCCTGATCTGGCTGATTGCAGCCCTGGCTGCACCTGCAGATAAACCTGCCAACGAATTTGCCTGGCTCACCGGGACCTGGGAAATGCCGGCGGGCAAATCGGTCATCATCGAGGAATGGAATGTCGCCAACGACAGCACCCTTACCGGAAGAAGTTATTTCCTGAAAGATGGGAAAGATACCATTCCGCAGGAGACCATTGAGCTGGCGCATCGCGGTGGCCAGTGGTATTATATCCCTACTGTGCAGGGCCAGAATAATAACCAGCCCGTTCGTTTTGCCCTGATATTTCAGCGGGGCACCGAATTCATCAGCGAGAATCCGGCGCATGATTTCCCGCAACGCATCAGCTATCGCCGGGTGAAAGATCAGCTTTTCGCCAGTATTGAAGGCCGCAGAAATGGCCAGTATCGCAAGCAGAACTTTGATTTTACAAGGCGCGGGGGCTGAGCTGCTGCTTCCGGGACTTCCCAGCCAAAAAGCACTTGCCAAAATTTTACTTGGCCTATCTTTGCCCAATGCTAAAAATTGCGGTATTCGGCGTAGGCCACCTGGGCAAATTTCACCTCAACAACTGGAAAGAAATTTCGGGCATTGATATTGTCGGGTTTTATGATCCGGACGATACCAACGCCGCCGAAGTGTCGGAAAAATACCAGATCACCCGATTCAGCGATCCGGATGCTTTGCTGTCGATTGTGGACGCCATCGATATTGTGGCACCCACCCCCTACCATTTTCAGTGGTGCGAAAAAGCCATGAAACTGGGTAAGCATGTTTTTGTAGAAAAGCCCATGGCTAATACCATGGAGGAGGCGCGGCAATTGGTAAAACTGGCCAAGGAGTCGGATATCAAGCTCCAGGTGGGACATGTGGAGCGCTTCAATCCCGCTTTCCTGGCGGTGAAGGATCTGGATCTGGCACCCATGTTTATTGAGGTGCACCGCCTGGCGCAGTTCAACCCCCGCGGAACCGAAGTGAGCGTGATCCTTGATCTGATGATTCACGATATCGATATTATTCTGAATATCGTGAAAAGCGATGTTCGCACTATTTCCGCGAGTGGTGTGGGTGTGATGACGGAAACGCCTGATATCGCGAACGTGCGCATCGAATTTCACAATGGTTGTGTAGCTAATTTGACCAGCAGCCGGATATCGATGAAAAAAATGCGCAAGATGCGCCTGTTTCAGAAAGATGCCTATATCGGCATTGATTTCCTGAATAAGAAAACCGAGATCATCAAACTCAAAGACGAGAATGATCAGCAGGTATTCAGTTTTGATATTGAAACCAACACAGGTACCAAAACCATCGCGGTAGCCAATCCGCAGGTACCGGAAGTAAACGCGATTAAAGAAGAGTTGATCGCTTTTCGCGATGCCATTTTACAGAATACCAAAACTGTGGTGTCGGAACACGATGGGCTGATGGCCATGGATGTGGCCCACCAGATATTGCAGAAGATCGGCAACAAGGTGATATCGCAGGGATGAGCCAAAAAGGAAAAATAGCAACGGGCTGGTACCTGGCCATTGACTATGCCATGGCCGCGCTGGCCTGGTGGCTGCTTTGCCAGCTTAGGGAAGCCTGGCTACCTACAGCTTCTACGCCCGTTTGTTGCGAACCCTGGGTCAGTTTCCTGCTGGTTCCCCTGGTTTGGATAATGATTTACGCGCTGGCGGGAACCTATCAATCGCTCTATGCCAAATCGAGATTATCCGAATTCTTTCTCACATTTTTCTGTAGCCTTGCCGGTAGCCTGCTCGCGTTTTTCCTGCTGTTTCCTGCCGATACAGCTGCCGGGTTTGTGTACTACCTGAAAACCGGCGCCGCCATGCTGGGCATCCATTTCCTCCTCAGTTTTTTTGGCAGATGGCTGCTGCTAAACCTGGTGAAATGGCAAATGCTTTCGGGGCGCATCAGTTTCCCAGCCCTTCTCATTACCCATCGCGAAACGGTTGAAACCATCCGCAACAAGACGGCCCGGCAATTGCACGACGGTGGTTTTTTATACAGCGGATATATTGCCGTCGACAACAATGCTTCGGATACTGGTGCGCTGTCCGATTTAGGGAACCTATCCAACCTTGAGCAGATAATTGAATCGCAGAAAATACAACTTGTGGTGCTGGCGCTATCGCGTAAGGAATCTGAACTGGCGGAATCGCTGGTAAGCCGATTGTCGGAGTTGGATGTGCAGATAAAATTGTTGCCCGATACGCTCGACATACTTTCCGGTTCGGTAAAAACCAGCAATGTGCTGGGTGCGCCACTGATGGCAGTTCGTACGCAATTGATACCTGCCTGGCAGGAGCCAATCAAGCGCCTGCTCGATGTTTTATTTTCCCTGTTGGCGCTGGTACTGCTATCCCCACTCCTGATTTATGTGATGATACGCGTGAGGCTTTCTTCGCCGGGCCCCATCTTCTATGTGCAGGAAAGAATCGGCTATAAAGGAAGGCCATTCCGCATGGTCAAGTTCCGATCCATGATTCATCCCGGAGAGCCCAACGGACCCGCCCTTTCCTCCGATAATGATCCGCGCATTACGCCGTGGGGGCGTATTATGCGGAAGTGGCGGCTGGATGAATTGCCACAGCTCTGGAATATTTTGAAAGGCGATATGAGCCTGGTGGGTCCCCGGCCGGAACGACAGTATTATATCGATCAGATCACGCCCCGGTTTCCCCCCTACAAATACCTGTTGAAAGTAAAACCCGGCCTTACCAGTTGGGGTATGGTACAATACGGCTATGCCGAAGATGTGGAGGCCATGATTGAGCGCAGCCGATTCGACCTGGTATATATTGAAAATATTTCGCTCGCACTCGACTTTAAGATCATGCTGCATACCCTTCGCATAATCTGGAAGGGCAAGGGCAAATAAGGCTTGCCGATGCGGATTTTGGGGTCTATTTTTGAAATATGTTCCTATCGAAAAAAAGCCTGATGACGCTGCTGGCCTGTTGCTACTTCTGTCTTGTCGATGCAAGACAAAGCTATTGGCAGCAGGAATTGCGCTATTCCATTGATGTTACGCTCAACGACCAGTTGCACAGCCTCGATGGGTTCATGAATCTTGATTACCACAATCAATCGCCCGATACGCTTCACTATATCTGGTTTCATGTATGGCCCAACGCCTACAAAAATGATCGCACTGCTTTTAGCGATCAATTACTGGAAAACGGAAGAACTGATTTTTATTTTTCTGATGAAGAGGCCCGAGGCTATATGAATCGTTTGCTCTTTCGCGTGGATGGGGTAACCGCCTCGCTGGAAGATCACCCCTCGCATATTGACATCGTTAAATTAGTACTTCCTCAGCCGCTGTTGCCAGGCGCAACAACAACTATCAGCACTTCTTTCCATGTACAATTGCCGGAACTTTTTTCACGATCCGGACATAAAGGTCAGCATTACCAGGTAGCCCAGTGGTATCCGCGACCGGCAGTATATGACCGTGACGGTTGGCACGAAATGCCTTACCTGGATCAGGGTGAGTTTTATGGAGAATTCGGATCCTTTGATGTACGCATTACCCTTCCCTCCAATTATGTTGTGGCGGCGAGCGGTGTTTTACAAAATGCGGAGGAGAAAGAGTGGCTGAAAAGTCGCGCCAATTTCGACTGGATACCCGAAACGAGTAAGGTAAAAACCAAAGGCGGCGCTATCAAGCGTGTTAAACAGGAATTCCCTGCATCCTCGGGCGAATACAAAACCCTTCGTTATACGCTCGATCGCGCGCATGATTTTGCCTGGTTTGCCGATAAGCGGTTTGTGGTGCAGCATGATGTATGCGAATTACCGGCTGGGAAAATGGTAGATCTGTTTGCCTACTATCTTCCCAATCAAAAAGAACAATGGGCAAAGGTCACGGGCTATGCGCGCCAAAGTATCGTCACCCGCTCGCAGTGGATCGGTGATTATCCTTATCCTGTATTCAGTGTGGTGCAATCCGACAAAGCAGGTGTGGGAGGTATGGAGTATCCGGGCATTACGCTGGTATCGCCCCTTCAAAATGATAAGATGTTGCATTTCATAGTTGCGCATGAGGCAGGACATAACTGGTTTCAGGCAGCGCTGGGCAGCAACGAACGAAAGCATCCCTGGCTCGATGAAGGATTGAATACCTATTATGACTATCGCTACAGCCAAAAGATTTGGGGCGATTCCGGCATGCTTCAATTTATGAAAGTGCCGGTTCGTTTGGAGGCGATCATGAATTTATTGGTGGAAACAGCAAGTTCCACGCATACCGATCAACCCATACAAACTGATGGAGCCGATTTCAGCGCCAGCAACTATAACCTGATGGCTTATGGCAAAGCCGCAGCATGGCTGAAGCAACTTGAGCAGCAATTGGGCAGGGATACCCTCGACCAGGCGATTCGCGCCTATTACCAGCAGTGGCAATTCAAACACCCCAATCCGGCTAATTTTTTCCAGTTGCTGGAAACAGTAAGTGGTCGCGACCTGCTGGCCCAGCGCATGCAACTCTATGAAAAAGGTAATCTTCCGGGCAAAGAGCGAAAGGGATTCCGGGTAGCTTTCCCCTTTAGTCGCTCAAACATAAAGCAAATGCTCGAAGGGAAACATAGCCATACTATGCTGGTATCGCCTGTTGCCGGGTACAACATGTACGATAAATTGATGGCGGGTGCAATGATCAGCAATATAACCCTACCTGTGCCAAAACTGCAATACCTGCTGGCGCCTCTCTATGGCACCGGCTCCGGGCGTTTTGCCGGACTGGGATTGATCAACTACAGCCATTACCCACGCAGCAACAGGATCTATCGCATTGACCTGGGTATTTCGGCCAGCAGTTTTACCATCAATGAATTTACCACACCCGATCGGGAGCAGTTGTTTTTTGGCATGAATAAGTTGGTGCCCGGCGTTCGCGTTCAATTGCGTGAACCCAGTGCCCGTAGCACCCGGGAAAGATATATTCAATTCAAAACCTTCCTGTTCCGCGAAGAAGGATTGCGGTTCTCGCGCGACTCCATTTTCACGGGAACGGATACCCTGATTCAGGACAATTACCGCAAAAGAGCCGAAAACCGGAGCCTTGCCCAACTGAAACTGGTTTGGCAGGATTTCAGGGCGCTTTACCCCTATCGCGCTGAACTGAAAATGGAGCAGGGTAAAGATTTTCTGCGCGCCGCATTCACCGGTAATTATTTCTTCAATTATGCCAAAGGGGGCGGACTGAATGCGCGTTTTTTTGCCGGCAAGTTTTTTTATAGTGGCGCGAAAACAATCAGCAAACAATTTGAAACCGATCGCTATCACTTAAACATGACCGGCGCCAATGGGTATGAAGACTATACCTATAGCGATTATTTTTTGGGACGAAATGAATTTGAAGGCCTGGCCAGTCAGCAGATCATGGAACGCGACGGCGCTTTTAAAACAAGAACCGACCTGCTCGCCTCCAAGGTGGGCCGCACCGACAACTGGCTAATCGCCGTAAACCTGAGCAGCAGCATACCCGACAAATGGAATCCGCTGAGTCTTCTTCCCATCAAGATTCCCCTAAAGGTTTTTGCGGATATCGGTACGTATGCCGAAGCCTGGGACCGGAGCGCCAACCTCGATCGCTTTTTGTTTGATGCCGGCCTGCAGGTATCGCTGCTGAAAGAAACCATCCACATTTATCTGCCGCTGATTTATAGCAGTCCTTTCAGAGATTATATTGAGTCGACGATCCCCAAGAAAGAACGCCTGCTGAAGAAGATGTCTTTTTCTATCGACCTGTCAAATTTCAGTTTTCGGAAAATCAACCGGAACCTGGCTTTCTGATGGCGCAAACGGAGCACATACTGCACCTGCGGAATGATGAAGTAAACCGCAAATACTGGGACGAATGTCTCGATCGCCATTTCCCCGACCTGCTCTATATGCGAAGCTGGTATCTTGATTGTATGGCCCCCGGTTGGGAAGCATTGGTGGCCCCCGGTGAAAGCGAATATAGGTCAGTGATGGCACTGCCCCTGCGCAGCAAATGGGGCATCCGCTATCTATATCAACCCTTCCTAGTGGCACAAACCGGAATTGTCGGTTCCGACAATTCCGGTAAAAGCGTCGAAAGCCTTCTGGCATCCATACCAGCAAACGTCCGCTATGGGCATTATGATCTGAATGAGCAGAACCCGGCGATGGTGGAAGGTTGGCCAATGCCGCTCAGGCGCAACCGGGTATTGTCGCTATCCGCAGCTTACCCTGATATCCGAAAAGGTTATCATGAAAACACGGAGCGAAATATCCGAAAAGCCGAAAAGCAGCGAATCAGCGTGGTTCGAAAAGAAAATGTAGCGGACATTCAGCGTGCGATAGAATTGTTTTTGCAGCAACCAATTAACCGGAAGCATGGGAAAGAACGGTATCGGCTGCAACAACTCATGCATACTGCGTTGGAACGAAAGCAGCTCAGCCTGTATGTGAGTGTGGACGAAGCGGGCAACTGGCTTTCGTCCTGTATTTTTCTCTGGCAGGGGCGTCGTGCTTATTATCTCCTGCCAGTCAATTTGCCCGCAAGCCGGGGTACAGGCGCTTCACATGCGTTGGTCAATACTTTTATACAGGAGCATGCGGGCAGCGATTGTTTGCTGGATTTTGAAGGATCCGATATTGAGACGGTAGATCGCTTCTATGCGGGCTTTGGTGCGGTAATCCGCCCATATCCTTTATTGCATATCAACCGCCTGCCTTTTTATCTGCGCTGGCTGAAATCCTGATCAGTCTGCAGACGATTCCCTTTCACCCATCAATTTTTCCGCCAGTACCATATCTACCGGGAGTGTGAGTTTGATATTGGCTTCCTCTCCTTCTACAAGCGTGATCTTGATACCGAATGCTTCCACCACGGTAGCTTCATCGGTAAATTTATCCTTATAGTCGATTTGAAAGGCAGGCAACAGAATCTTGCTATGAAAAGTTTGCGGTGTTTGTATCAATCGTACCAGATTTCTGTCCACCGCTTCATTTCCTTCGCTGGTGAGTATGCGCACACTATCCTTGCTGGCGATGGCCGGTACGGCGGTACCTGTTTCCAAAGCTGTTTGATAGCAACGATGAATCAGGTCCTGGCTCAGCATGCAACGCACCCCATCATGTACAAAGATGATGGCTTCTTCCTGCACCAATTGCAGCCCGTTTTGTACCGATTGAAAGCGGGTATCGCCACCCTCGGTAATCTGAATTCTTTCAGGGTCGAACCAGGCATCGATAATCTCACGTCCCATTTCAATATAATCGCCTGGCAATACCAGGATTACCTGCATGTCGGCATAGGCATCCAAAAAAGCTTTAAGGGTATAGTATAGCACCGGTTTTTCCCGAAGCAGAATGAATTGCTTGGGCAATTGGCTACCCATACGGCTTCCCGATCCTCCGGCCACGATGATGGCGATTTTTTTCATAGAGCAAAAATAGAGAGTTTTATGTTGTAGGTTATACGTTTTACGTTAGTTTAGAGTTTAAGGTTGAGGGCTTAAGGTTTAATGTCTGAGGGTGTTAAGATTCGTAGCGTCCTTTGCGACTTCTTTGTCCCGCCAGTGCGGGATTGCGGTAACCCTTCCTGTATAAGAAGTATACTTAAAGCAATAGAAGATTTACCGCAAAGAGCGCAAAGAAGTCGCAAAGGACGCAAAGAATGAACAACACACGTTAAACCTATTACCCCAATTAAACTTTAAACCTTAAACTCTAAACCCTAAACAAAAAAAACGTACTACGTATTACGTAAAACGTATAACTGCTCCAAATGTCTTCTAATTTCAAAAGCATCCCCCGCCTCCGCCCCCTCCGCCGCTCTGATCTCTTTCCAATTCTGGCCAACCTGCTGCCCATACTGGGCGTGGCTTTTTGGGGCTGGAGCCCTGTAGAGGCTTTTACCGTTTATGCATTGGAGACTTTGATTATCGGGATATTTACCCTGTTGAAGATGGCGATAGTAATTTTTCACCGGCCATCGGATGAGTGGCAAGCCGGAGAACAAGGTCAAAAACTGGGAGGAATATTTTTCATGGTATTCTTCACCGTCCACTTTGGGATGTTCGCGGCAATCCAAACCAGCATCTTTTCCAGTGTGGCAGGTATTGCGCTGCCGGGTGCCGGCCCCCTGCATTTCTTTTTGCACTGGTACAGTTATATCACCGTGCCCATTGGCTACATGCTGGCTGCTTTTGTAATCAGCCATTTCGCCAATCACTTCATGCCCTTTATGCTCAATGGCGAATATCGAACCATCCCGATGACGAAACTGATGTTTCAACCCTATGGGCGCATCATCATCCAGCAGTTTACGGTGATCATCGGCAGCATGCTCCTCCTATTTAAATTCGGGTTGGGATTCATGATCGTATTCGTGGCCATCAAGTTATACTTCGACCTGTTTATCAATTTTGATAAAATGATCGATAAGTCTATAGCAGAAGCGGAAAAAAAGAATGCATAACACATTCTATTTCATTCTGCGCTGAGCTACATAGTAAAGTGGTATACCCAACAGTACAATCAGGATTCCCAGCAAAGATGTTTGCCATTTGATATAAAGCAAACCCAGCGCCATGGTTCCAGCCATCAGCATATAGATTACCGGGATCACCGGGTAACCGAATGCTTTGTAAGGGCGCTCCGCATTGGGCCGCGATTTACGAAGCCTGAAGATTCCCCAAATAGTGAGGATATAGAAAATGAGCGTGATGAATACAACATAATCGAGGAGGAGACCATACTTACCACTCAGGCACAAAACGCTGGCCCAAATACATTGTGCCCACAAAGCCCAACCCGGTACCGCGTTCTTGTTCAGGATTCCGGCCTTTGGCAGAAAGAGCCGATCCTTGGCCATGGTATAACAAAGCCGCGCACCAGTTAATATCAAACCATTATTACAGCCAAAAGTGGAAATCATGATCATTATGGCGATAATTACCGCCCCATAACTACCAAATATTTCGCCCGAAACGGCTGTGCCTACCCTGTCTTCTGGCGCAAAAGCGATGCTGGCAGATGATGGTGCATATGCTACCGAACCCTCCATGGCTTCAGGAGTAATAGGCAACACTGCTACATACATGATATTGGTGAGGATATAGATTACTGTAACTATCAATGTCCCCAGGAACAAGCTAAGGCCCACATTGCGCTGGGGATTCTTAATTTCACCAGCAATGAAAGTCACGTTTTCCCAAGCTACCGAGCTGAATACCGATCCCACCATTGCCGAGGATATAATTCCAATCGCCAAAACTGTGGTAAGTGGTGATTCAAAAAGTGACCAGCCAGTTAGGGAACCGTCTGTATCACGAACTGCCTGGGTACTACTCAGGTCAAATCCGTTAGCAAAATTGGCCGACCAGATATCGGAATCCGCAGCCAGGATTAATCCAAAAATGATCAAAGCCGCGAGGGACAGAATCTTTACGCTGGTGAAAAAGGTTTGAATGGCTTTACCTTCCTTCACGCCCCTGGTATTGATCCATGTAAGTACAACGATCAGGGCAATGGATACCAACTGTGCCGGATAAATCTTGAGCCACCCCCCGATATCCATCAACACATTATTCTCTGTCATCTGCAGCGCGGGAATAAAGTGCCCCGCAAACTTGCTGAAAGCCACACCCACAGCGGCAATGGTACCTGTTTGTATAACGGAGAAAAAACTCCAGCCATATAAGAATCCTGTTAAGGGATTGTAGGCTTCTTTTAGAAATACATATTGCCCACCGGCCTTGGGAAACATCGAGGATAGCTCACCGTAGCTGATGGCCGCAAAAACCGTCATTACGCCGGTCAAAACCCATAGCAATATAAGCCAGGAGCCAGAACCTACGCTACGCGACATGTCGGCGCTGACAATAAAAATACCGGACCCAATCATGGAGCCGGCAACGATCATGGTGGCATCCACCAATCCGAGGGAGCGCTTGAATGATGTTTCTTCCTGCATGAAGCGAAGGGATTAATTCGTTGATTCGTTTATTTGTGGATTTGTGGTATTCAGCAGTTTAAAAGTAGCAAGTGATTGCTGGAATCCTGACCCTACATGGTTGATACTTACCTACTCCCTATTCCTCTGTGATTTCCCAAAAAAAGTTGACAGTTTTACAGCAGTCATTTATCTGCGCTCATCTGCGAAAAAATCTGCGCAAATCCGCGGGAAATACTTCAGCACTTTAAACAGCTTCAGGATTCAGGAGGCTTTCCCGCAGATTTGCGCAGATTCCTACGCAGATTTTCGCAGATTTTTTTCCTGAAACCTATTTCACAATTCCCAACCATCTATTCATCTCTTTTCCCTTCAGCTGCCAACTTCCTATTCCCTCCCCACTTACTACTCCCTACTTACCACTTACAACTTACAACTTTCAACTTACAACTTTCACCCCACATCATCAAACTCATTTCTTATCCTTATTGGTCTTGTAGGTTTCGTTCAGGCCCTTTACCAGGTCGGCAGTGATATTGTAGAGGGTATCCCGGTAGTAGAAGAGGCCGGGTTCGTAGGAGATCACGTAGCTATAGCCTTTGTCCTGGTTATACTTCGCTATATAATCTTCAATTTCTTTTCTTACGGCCAGGTTGCGGCGGAAGATGAAGTCCTGATAATCGTTATCGAGCAATTGCTTTTCGCCGGCCAGTGTCTTTTCCAGCCTTTGCAGATCGATCATGGCATTGTTGTAATCCTGCTCGGTCATAGTGGAGCTTTGCTGTTGGTAGCTTTGCTTCTTACGGTTCAGCCGGGCTTCCAGTTTGGCGAGTTCAGTATTGTAATAAGCATCCTTATCTGCTATTTCCTTCTTCACGTCCTTCACTTTGTCGAAATTATTTTCGATGGAATCCATTTCAAAATAAGCAATCCGGAAAGCCTGCCCTTCCGTGGAGCTGACGGCATTGGCGGCGGTTTGTTTTTTACCGGATCCGCCAAATTGTTGGAACAATAAATAACCGGTCAATAGTGTTAGCAGCACATTCCATATCAGCAATGCATTTTTCATTCTTTGCTCGTTTTTTTTACAAGTTAATGGTTGAACTGAGGGATCATCGCTATTAGACGAATCTTTAGGAATCCCTTAACAGATATCGCACAATATAAAAAGGAGTGGGTTTACCCACTCCTTTAATGTGTATTAATCTTTCGAATTATTCTTCTTCATCAAAAGCCATGGCTTCGCGGGTAGTTTGCAGCAGTTCGTATTCCTCTTTGCTGCCCACGATCATGTTTTCGAATTCGCGCAAGCCGGTACCTGCAGGGATCGGGTGACCTGTGATCACGTTTTCTTTCAGACCCAGCATTTCGTCGGCTTTGCCATGGATGGCCGCGCTCGAAAGCACTTTGGTGGTTTCCTGGAAGGAGGCCGCCGAAATCCAGCTTTGTACACCCAGTGATGCCTTGGTGATACCGAGCAATGTGGGCGCCGATGTGGCGGGCTTCGCGTCGCGGAATTCTACCAGCGCCTTGTCGTTACGACGGAGGATGGAATTCTCCTCACGAAGGTCGCGCAGGCTTACGATCTGGCCCGGACGCATGCGTGTGGAATCTCCCGCTTCGGTTACCACTTTCTTATCGAAGATATAGTCGTTCTCTTCCAGGAATTCAAATTTATCCACGGAATCGTCTTCGAGGAATTTGGTATCACCCGGATCCACAATATTCACTTTACGCATCATCTGGCGAACTATCACTTCAATGTGCTTGTCGTTGATCTTTACACCCTGTAAGCGATATACTTCCTGGATCTCATTCACTACGTACTGCTGTACAGCGAAGGGTCCCTGAATGGCGAGGATATCCTGCGGTGAAATCTGGCCATCGGAAAGCGGCGAACCGGCTTTCACAAAGTCGCCATCCTGAGCCAGGATCTGGCGGGTCAGGGGCACCAGGTATTTCTTGGTAACGCCATCCTTGGCTTCGATCACAATCTCGCGGTTACCACGCTTGATGGATCCCATGGTTACCACACCATCGATCTCGGAAACCACAGCGGGGTTGCTCGGATTACGCGCTTCGAAGAGCTCGGTAACACGGGGCAGACCACCGGTGATATCGCGCAGCTTACCCAACACACGGGGGATCTTCACCAGTACCTGTCCGGCTTTCACATCATCGCCCTCATCGAGCATGATATGGCTACCGGTAGGCAGGTTATACGATTTCGCTTCCTTACCGTCAACCACGATAGAAGGAATACGGGTCTTATCGCGGGTTTCAATTACCACTTTCTCACGGTGACCTGTTTGCTCATCCGATTCTTCGCGGTAAGTAACCCCTTCAATAACGTTTTCAAATTTCAACACACCATCAATTTCCGCAACGATTACGTTGTTGAACGGATCCCAGGTACAGATGGTATCGCCTTTGCTGATATGCTGGCCATCTTTTACCATCAGGGTGGAACCGTAAGGAATATTGTTGGTGATCATCAGGCGATCGTTCTTGGTATCCACGATCCTTACCTCACCGGTACGACCAATAACTACCTGAATTTTTTCTCCTTCACCATTCACAGTTGTAACAGTACGCAGACCATCGAACTGGATGGTACCATCAAACTTCGCGATCAATGTGGAATCCACCGAAGCGGATCCGGCCACACCACCCACGTGGAAGGTACGGAGGGTAAGCTGTGTACCCGGTTCACCGATAGACTGGGCAGCGATGATGCCAACAGCATCACCTTTCTGTGCCAGGATGCCCGATGCGAGGTTCTTGCCATAGCATTTCACACAGCAACCGCGACGGCTTTCGCAGGTCAATACCGAGCGAATCTCCACCGTTTCAATGCCTGCATCTTCAATCTTGCGGGCAACAGCGGCAGTGATTTCTTCGCCCGCTGCAGCGATAAGCTCTTCATTGATCGGGTTATAAACATCGTGCAGCGAAGTACGACCTTCAATACGGTCGGCCAGCGGCTCGATGATGTCTTCATTATCTTTCAATGCCGAAGTAGCGATACCACGCAGGGTGCCGCAATCTTCTTCAGTAATCACCACATCCTGGGCTACGTCAACCAAACGACGGGTCAGGTAACCGGCATCCGCCGTCTTAAGGGCGGTATCGGCCAGACCCTTACGGGCACCGTGGGTGGAGATAAAGTAATCCAATACGTTCAATCCGCCTTTGAAGTTGGAGAGGATCGGGTTTTCGATGATCTCTGAACCGGTAGAGCCCGACTTACGTGGCTTGGCCATCAGACCCCTGATACCAGCAAGCTGCTTGATCTGCTGCTTGGAACCACGGGCACCGGAATCGAGCATCATATACACGGAGTTGAAGCCCTGGTTATCGGAACTGAGTTCACGAATCAGGGTTTCTGTGAGTCGGGTATCCACCCGGCTCCAGATATCCACTATCTGGTTATAGCGCTCGTTGTTGGTGATCAGACCCATATTGTAGTTATCCCACACTTCATCCACTTCTCCCTTGGCATTCTCCAGCAACTGAGCCTTGATCTCTGGGATCTTGAGGTCATTGATGCTGAACGACAAGCCACCCTGGTAAGCGGTGCGGAATCCAAGCTGCTTGATATCGTCGAGGAACTTGGCGGTCTTGGGTACATTGGTGATTTCAACAATGTCGCCAATGATATCACGCAGGTTCTTCTTGGTGAGCAGCGCGTTTACAAAGCCCACTTCAGCGGGTACAAACTGGTTGAAGATCACACGGCCTACCGTGGTTTCAATCAGCTTGTGTTCCAGCAAACCATCCGCATTGCGGATATTCGCCTTCACTTTTATAGAGGCGTGCAGGTCAACCTTACGCTCATTGTAAGCGATGATCACTTCTTCGGTAGAATAGAAGGCTTTGCCTTCACCTTTTACCTTATATTCTTCGGTTGACTTGCGAACTTTGGAAATATAATACAGACCCAGTACCATGTCCTGTGAAGGAAGGGTGATGGGCTGCCCGTTTTGTGGGTTCAGAATGTTGTGCGATGCGAGCATCAGCAATTGCGCTTCCAGAACGGCCGCGTTGCTCAGAGGCACGTGTACCGCCATCTGGTCACCATCGAAGTCGGCGTTGAAGGCCGTGGTTACCAGGGGGTGCAATTGAATCGCTTTACCTTCAATCAGCTTGGGCTGGAAGGCCTGGATAGAAAGACGGTGCAGCGTCGGGGCACGGTTGAGCATCACCGGATGACCTTTCAGGATATTTTCGAGGATATCCCAAACTACGGCTTCCTTCTTGTCTACCAGTTTGCGGGCCGACTTCACCGTTTTCACGATACCGCGCTCAATGAGTTTGCGGATAATGAAAGGTTTGAAAAGTTCAGCCGCCATATCTTTCGGCAAACCGCACTCATGCAGTTTCAGCTCGGGACCTACTACAATTACCGAACGACCGGAATAGTCAACACGCTTACCCAGCAGGTTTTGACGGAAACGTCCCTGCTTGCCTTTCAACACATCCGAGAGTGATTTCAGGGCACGGCCACCTTCTGCTTTAACGGCATTCGATTTCCGGCTGTTATCAAACAGGGAGTCGATCGCTTCCTGCAGCATACGCTTTTCGTTACGCAGGATCACTTCCGGCGCCTTAATCTCCAACAAGCGCTTCAAACGGTTGTTGCGAATGATAACACGGCGATAGAGATCATTGAGGTCAGAAGAGGCGAAACGACCGCCATCCAGGGGAACCAGCGGACGCAGCTCCGGCGGAATTACCGGAATATATTGCATCACCATCCACTCAGGGCGGTTGGTGATACGGGTATTGGCTTCACGGAATGCTTCCACCACGCTCAGGCGCTTGAGGGCATCTGCCTTACGCTGCTGCGAAGTTTCGGTAGCGGCGGCATTACGCAGGTCGAAAGAAAGCTGATCCAGGTCGATACGTTGCAACATATCGTGTACCGCCTCAGCGCCCATCTTCGCGATGAACTTATTGGGATCATCGTCGGGCAGGTATTGGTTATCCTTCGGCAATGCGTCGAGGATATCGAGGTATTCTTCCTCTGTAAGCAAATCACCGGGATTCTGGCCCTTGTCGGCGCGGATACCGGATTGAATTACTACAAATCTTTCGTAATAGATGATGCTTTCCAGCTTCTTGGAGCTTACGCCAAGCAGGTAGCCGATTTTGTTGGGCAGTGATTTGAAATACCAGATATGCACCACCGGTACAACCAGCTTGATATGGCCCATTCTTTCGCGACGTACTTTCTTCTCGGTTACTTCCACACCACAACGGTCGCACACGATTCCTTTATAGCGAATGCGTTTGTACTTGCCGCAGGCGCACTCATAGTCCTTCACAGGACCGAAGATGCGCTCGCAAAACAAACCATCGCGCTCTGGCTTGTAGGTTCGGTAGTTAATCGTTTCGGGCTTCAACACTTCGCCATAGCTGCGCTCCAGAATAGTATCCGGAGATGCCAGACCGATGGTGATTTTTGAAAAAGCCGCTCTGGGACGATTGTCTTTTTTGATAGCCATATTGTGTAGAGAGTTTCTTGCTTTTTAATGATGTTGCGATTCGTGACCGTGAGACGTGAATCGTGAGACGTGAATTACTCACGCCTCACGACTCACGATTCACGTTATTCAAACTTCAGATCCAATCCCAGTCCCCTCAATTCATGTACCAGTACATTGAACGATTCGGGGATGCCGGCTCTTGGAACGTTGTCGCCTTTAACAATTGCCTCGTAGGTCTTGGCTCGGCCGATGATATCATCCGACTTGATGGTGAGCAGTTCCTGCAGGATGTTGGAGGCGCCATAGGCTTCCAGTGCCCACACTTCCATTTCACCAAAACGCTGACCACCGAACTGTGCCTTACCACCCAGCGGTTGTTGGGTAATGAGACTGTAGGGTCCGATAGAACGCGCGTGCATCTTATCGTCGACCATGTGGTGCAGCTTGATAATATAGATGATACCCACAGTGGCTTTCTGGTGGAAGCGTTCGCCGGTTTCACCATCATAGAGGTAGGTGTGACCAAACTTGGGCAGTCCTGCCTGGTTGCAATACTCTTCAATCTCTTCGGTAGTAGCACCGTCGAAGATCGGGGTTGCAAAACGCAGTCCCAGTTTTTGTCCGGCCCAGCCCAGTACGGTTTCGTAAATCTGACCCAGGTTCATCCGGCTTGGTACACCCAGCGGGTTCAATACCACATCCACCGGTGTGCCATCTTCCAGGAAGGGCATATCCTCTGCACGAACGATTTTGGCAACGATACCTTTGTTACCGTGGCGACCGGCCATCTTATCACCCACTTTCAACTTACGCTTCACGGCCAGGTACACTTTCGCCAGTTTCAATACACCAGCGGGCAATTCATCACCAATAGAGATGTTGAATTTTTCGCGCTTGTATCGTCCCAGCTCTTCGTTGTACTTGATATTAAAGTTGTGCAGCAGAATATTCACCTGGTCGTCCACTTTGGCATCGCCGGTCCAGCCCAGCGGGTTGATATTCTGATAATCCAGGCCTGAGAGGTTCTTCGCGGTAAACTTCGCGCCCTTGCCAATCTGTACTTCACCGAAGTTGTTGCTAACGCCGGATGATACATGATCTTTCAGGAGGGTAGTCAGTTTTTCCAGCAATACTTCTTTCAGGTCTGCTTCATTTTTCTCGTGGATCTTTTCCAGTTTTTCAATCGCCGCTTTCTCACGCACTTTCGCGTTCTTGTCTTTCTTGGCGCGTTGGAAAAGTTTTTTACCGATCACGATACCTTCCACACCATTGGGGGCTTTCAGCGAAGCGTCTTTCGCATCACCGGCTTTGTCGCCGAAGATGGCGCGCAGCAGCTTCTCTTCCGGAGTGGGGTCTGATTCGCCTTTGGGCGTAATCTTACCAATAAGGATATCGCCTTCCTTGATGTTGGCGCCGATACGGATGATACCGTTCTCGTCGAGGTCCTTGGTGGCTTCTTCACTTACGTTCGGAATATCCGGCGTCAGTTCTTCCTCACCCAGTTTGGTATCGCGCACTTCCAGTTCATATTCGGAGATGTGAACCGAAGTAAACATATCTTCTTTCACCACGCGTTCGCTGATTACGATGGCATCCTCGAAGTTGTAACCTTTCCAGGGCATGAAGGCCACTTTCAGGTTCTTACCCAGTGCCAGTTCACCATCGAGGGTTGCATAACCTTCGGTCAGGAAATCGCCCTTCTTCACCTTCTGTCCTTTGCGAACAGCGGGTTTCAGGTTGATACAGGTTTCCTGGTTGGTTTTGATAAACTTGGTGAGCTTATATACACGCAGGTCTTCCTCAAAGCTTACCAGCTTCTCGGCTTCGTCGCGGTCGTATCGAACGTGAATTTCGTTGGCATCTACAAATTCCACTACCCCGTTTCCTTCGGAGTGAATCTGGATACGCGCATCGCGGGCAGCTTTACCTTCCAAACCTGTACCAACGATGGGCACATCGGGACGCAGCAGCGGTACCGCCTGGCGTTGCATGTTCGATCCCATCAGGGCACGGTTGGCATCATCATGCTCCAGGAAGGGAATCAGCGAGGCACTCAGTCCCACAATCTGGTTGGGTGCCACATCCATAAACTCCACTTCTGTTCTGTCGAGGATGGGGAAGTCGCCTGTTTCGCGGCTCACAATTTTTTCATCCACAAAATGGCCCTTGTCATCTACAGGTGTGTTGGCCTGGGCGATCTTGGCATTATCTTCTTCTTCAGCGCTCAGGTATTCGAGCTCTTTCATGTTCACCTTGCCTTCCGCCACTTTGCGATAAGGGGTTTCAATAAAGCCCATATCGTTGATCTTGGCGTGCACACAAAGTGTGGAGATCAAACCGATGTTGGGACCTTCGGGTGTTTCAATGGTACACAAACGGCCATAGTGCGAGTAGTGTACGTCACGTACTTCGAAACCGGCGCGCTCGCGGCTCAAACCACCTGGTCCGAGTGCGGAGATACGACGCTTGTGCGTGATTTCCGAAAGCGGGTTGGTTTGATCGAGGAACTGCGACAGCTGCGATGTTCCAAAGAAGGAATTGATCACAGAAGAAAGTGTACGTGCGTTGATCAGGTCAACCGGAGTAAATACTTCGTTGTCGCGTACATTCATACGCTCACGAATGGTACGGGCCATACGTGCCAGACCTACGCCAAACTGCGCGTAGAGCTGCTCACCCACGGTACGTACACGACGGTTGCTCAGGTGATCAATATCGTCAATCTCCGCCTTACCGTTGGTGAGGCGTACGAGGTATTTAATGATCAGGATGATGTCTTCGCGGGTCAGTGTTTTCTGATCCAGCGGTGCATCCAGGTTCAGCTTGCGGTTGATCTTGTAGCGACCTACTTCACCGAGATCATAGCGCTTGTCGGAGAAGAAAAGCTTGTCGATGATACCGCGGGCGGTTTCGTTATCCGGCGCATCGGCACCACGCAACTGGCGATAGATGAATTGAACCGCTTCCAGTTCGCTGTTGGAGGTATCCTTGTTCAGGGTATTGTAGATGATAGCATAGTCACCACCCACATCATCGCGCTGAATGAATACGCTCTTCACATCCATGTCCACGATTGTCTCAATCGCTTCTTCATCCAGTACTGTATCGCGCTCCATCACAATCTCGTTCCTTTCGATGGATACTACTTCACCGGTATCTTCATCCACAAAATCTTCTACCCAGGTGCGGAGTACACGGGCGGCGAGGCGCTTGCCCACGTGCTTCTGCAATTCTTTCTTATCCACATTC
>JBIQMS010000015.1:0-7500 GCA_044463125.1 Terrimonas ferruginea | reverse complement strand
CTCATCGGCCATACCGAAAAGTTCCAGGATGTCCTTATCGGTTTCGTAACCGATAGAGCGCAGCAATGTGGTTACCGGAAACTTCTTCTTCCGGTCGATGTAAGCATACATCACATTGTTGATATCCGTGGCAAATTCCATCCATGCTCCTTTGAAAGGAATAACACGGGCGGAATAGATCTTGGTGCCGTTGGGGTGAACCGACTG
Source organism: Terrimonas ferruginea (assembly GCA_044463125.1). Classification (GTDB taxonomy): domain Bacteria; phylum Bacteroidota; class Bacteroidia; order Chitinophagales; family Chitinophagaceae; genus CAYMZZ01. Next base: position 7,293 of record JBIQMS010000015.1, on the reverse strand, counting down.
GCCAAAGAATACACCGGGTGAACGGTGCAGTTGTGATACCACTACGCGCTCGGCGCCGTTGATCACAAATGTACCGCGGGGAGTCATGTAGGGAATATTGCCCAGGAACACGTCCTGCACAATAGTCTGAAAGTCCACGTGCTCCTCATCATTACAACTAAGGCGCAGTTTGGCTTTCAGGGGAACGGCATATGTAAGTCCGCGCTCCATACACTCATCGATGGTGTAGCGGGGCGGATCGATAAAATAATCCAGGAACTCGAGCACGAAGATGTTTCTTGTGTCGGTGATCGGGAAGTTGTCTTTAAATACCCGGAACAGGCCTTCGATATTACGTTTGTCCGGGGTGGTTTCTAACTGGAAAAACTCTTTGAAAGACTGGATTTGTACTTCAAGAAGGTCGGGAGTTTCAGCGAGGTGCTTGATCTTTCCGAAATCCACTCTTGAGTTCAGTTTTGTAGAAGACATATGCGTAAAAACCGGTTTAAGATAGTAATGACATACAAATCACTCTCAGGCTTCTATTCAATAAAGAATAAAAGCTGATGAAAATCAACTATTTGCGAATGATTTGGGGTGTCAAAATATATTTGGCCAAAATAAAGGACAGCAAAGGTAAGGAATAAGATCGAAAGAGCAAGAAAATCTTGCTGACAAAAACCTCGCCAAATTCCGGTGATTATCCCCGGGTTTTGGGGGTCCGGGCCGGTAGTTTTGCCTGAAATCCAGTTCCATGAAGGGTTGGCCCCTCCTAAAAGATTTTTTGACCCTGAGCCGCAAAGACCGGGTGGGAATGACGGTGATGTTGTTGCTCTCCCTCCTGTTTTTTGTAATGCCCGACTGGCCGCGTCGTGAGCAACCGATCTCTTTAAATCAGGAGGACAGTGCCTGGGTTATCCAATGGCGATTGGCTCTTGCAGCCGATTCCGCGGAAACGACTTTCAATCGTTCAGGCAAGGCATTGGTTTCGGTTCCTGCCGAAAACCGAAAATCTATAAAGCATGAACTATTTCCCTTCGACCCAAATGAGCTGGATTCTGCAGGCTGGCGCAGGCTGGGTTTGCGGGAGAAGACTGTAAGAACCATTCTGAATTACCGGTCCAAAGGCGGGCGTTTTCGGGAACCGGATGATCTATCGAGGGTTTATGGACTTTTCCCCGATGAATACGAGCGGCTGCGCCCTTATGTACGGATAACCCGCCAGGCCACTAATCATCCAGAAACTAAAAAAGCTTTATACGCAGATGGATCGAAGGCCCAAAAAGCCTTCGATCCAGTTGTCGTCAACATCAACAGCGCCGATTCGGCAACCTGGGAGGCCCTGCCCGGAATAGGGCCCCGCCTTTCGCAGCGCATTACACGTTACAGGGAAGCGCTGGGCGGTTTCTATCGGATTGAGCAGGTGGCGGAGACTTATGGGCTCGCCGACAGCGTTTATCAAAAGATCAGGGATCGCCTGCAACTGGGGACTCCCATCATCCGCCAGATTGCTATCAACCAGGTATCGTTGGAGGTCTTATCCGCTCATCCCTACATCTCTACCACGCTGGCACGCAGGTTGCTGGCCTATCGCCAGGAGCATGGCGCTTTTGCCCGCTTAGAAGATTTGCGCGCAGTTATTGGCGTAGACGACAAGCTGCTGAAGAAGCTGGCGCCTTATCTGAGCTTTTCTTCAGAATAAAACAAAAAAAGCCCTCCAATGATGGAGGGCTTGATTTCTTTGTGGTTGAAAGTGCGATTAGGCAACTTCCACGTCGGCACCAGCTTCTTTCAGCTTGGCAGCAATTTCTTCTGCTTCTGCTTTGGAAACGCCTTCTTTCACGGGCTTGGGAGCCTGGTCTACCAGGTCTTTGGCTTCTTTCAGTCCGAGGCCGGTCAGATCTTTTACGATCTTCACCACGTTCAGTTTAGAAGCACCACCGCTTTTCAGGATTACATCGAAAGCGGTTTTCTCTTCAGCGGCTGCGCCACCACCATCGCCACCAGCAGCAACTACTACCGCTGCGGCTGCGGGCTCAATACCATATTCTGATTTCAGGAAGTCAGCAAGTTCCTGTACTTCCTTTACTGTCAAGCCTACCAGGCTTTCAGCTAACGCTTTTACGTCTGCCATTTGTTTCAATTTTTCCCGCCTTCATTTCCGAATATCGGATCCGGCGGCGTGATTAAAAAAATTATTAAGTGCCTTTAACAATCCGGCCAGTATAAAGAGCTAAAATGTCCGTCATTATTCCGCAGCTGCTTCTGCGGCTTCTGCCCCACCCGCTTTCTGCTCGTGATGGTGCAACAGGGCAGCGATCACGCGCTTGGCAGGAGACTGCAGCAATCCGATTACTTCGCCGATCAGTTCGTTCTTCGTCTTGATCTGGGTAAGTGTTTTCAGATTTTCATCGCCTGTGTACACATCGCCATTGATGAAAGCCGCTTTCAGTACGGGCCTTTCGGAATTGCTTTCCTTACGGAATGAGCTGATGATCAGCGCAGGTTCCTTGGGGTTTTCCGAAAACATCAGGGCAGTTACATTGTGCAGTGAATCCAACACGCCGGCGTATTTTTCGCCGTCGAGCGATTCAAGCGCTTTGCGGATCAGGGTATTCTTGGCCACTTTCATTTCCACTTCTTTGCTGAAGCAGGCGCGGCGCAGTTTACCCACTTGTGCTACACTCAGCGACTCGGTATCGGTGATGTAGAAGTTGTTATATTGAGCGAACTTACCTTTCAGCAGTTCGATCACTTCATTTTTTTGTTCTTTAGTCATTGCTGTAATTTTTTGACCCTACGGTTAGATAGGCTTAGTGAACAAATGCTTTGGTGTCGATCGCGATGCCGGGGCTCATGGAGCTCGCCATGCTGATTCCTTTCAGGTAAGTTCCCTTTGCGGTGGAAGGCTTGGCCTTGATGATCGCATTGAGAAATTCCTGGCTGTTTTCCGCGATTTTTTCGGGCGCAAAGCTGATCCTTCCAATGGAAGCATGGATGATCCCTACTTTGTCCACTTTAAAAGCGATCTTACCGCCCTTGACATCAGCGATAGCGTTCGCCACATCATTGGTTACGGTGCCTGTTTTAGGGTTGGGCATCAGGTTACGAGGACCCAGTACTTTACCCAGCTTACCGATCTTGGGCATCACGGAAGGTGTGGCAATGATCACATCCACATCTACCCATCCGCCTTCAATTTTTTGTACAAACTCGTCCAGACCTACATGGTCGGCACCTGCTGCTTTGGCTTCCGCTTCCTTATCAGGAGTACAGAGCACCAATACGCGCTTGGTTTTACCCGTTCCATGAGGGAGTGTTACGGTTCCGCGGATTGCCTGATCGGCTTTCTTGGGATCCACACCCAGACGAACGTGTATGTCAACGGAAGCATCGAACTTACAAGTGGTAATTTCTTTTACCAGTGAAGAAGCTTCCTTGAGGGAATATGTTTTGTTGCTGTCAACTTTGCCGTTGGCAACTTTTCTTTTTTTACTGATGAATGCCATGGTATTCAATTTTTCGGTGATCCATCCGCCGGCCTAAGGCTTCGGCAGATTAGCAATTTAATTTTCCCAGGGAGCTTTTCCTTCTACGTTAAGTCCCATGCTGCGAGCGGTACCTGCTACCATTTTCATGGCGCTTTCTACGGTGAAACAGTTCAGGTCGGGCATCTTGTCTTTCGCGATAACCTCAATCTGATCCCAGGTAACTTTGCCCACTTTGGCGCGGTTGCTTTCTTTGGAACCCTTTTGAATTTTGGCGGCTTCCATCAATTGAATGGCTGCCGGGGGAGTTTTGATAATAAAATCAAAGCTCTTGTCGGTATAAACGGTGATGAGAACGGGAAGAACTTTTCCCATTTTGTCCTGCGTTCTTGCATTGAACTGCTTACAGAATTCCATGATGTTGATACCCTTGGAACCCAGCGCAGGACCGATCGGAGGTGCAGGGTTGGCCTGGCCACCCTTACACTGCAGCTTTACAAAGCCGGTGATTTCTTTTGCCATACTATTTTTTTTTGGTGTTAACGACCTTTCACTTTGCTATTGAGGCTCAGCTACTTAGTCTCCCAAATCCCGCTATCCTGCTGTACGCAGGACGGCTAAAGAACTAATTGGGGCGGCAAAGATAGGGGAAAATTCTTTATTTGAGAATTTGGGAATTTGAGAATTTGTATCTGTGTATCAAATCCTCTTTTCCCAAATTCTCAAATTCCCAAATTCTCAAATAATTGAATCCAGAGTTCCTCCCTTCACTTATCCATGAAATCCTGAAAAGTCGCTTGTTGCATCGCCTTGCCGGCCCTTTCGGCAGATAGTTCCGGCTGGCCTTCAGAAGAAATCATTCTTTTGCCAATATTGTCGTAAACAATACGCCCCCCATCATCCACCCAGCCAAAGCCATCGTTGAAGGTGAAGAAGGCCCAGTGGCGTGTGCTACTGTCGGTCAGGTTTTTACTGAAGGGAAAGGGAGATGGGCTAACCGGCTTCAACTGCATCAGCAGGGTACTGGCCAGATCAAGCTGCGAGGAGGCATGCGAAATCGTAAAGGGCTGCCGGCTCAGGGCTCCCCCCAGCCAGAGCATGGGCGTGTGAAAGTCGTCGGCCCTTTGACCTGTGCGGGGAAGTGGGTGGCCATGGTCGCCAATAACTACCAGGAGAGTCCGGTCCCACCAGGGTTGTTTACGACAACTATCTACAAACTGGCCGAATACTTTATCAGTATAATGAATGGAGTTCAGAAATTGTGCCGTATGATCCTTTCCTTTTATAACCGGCTCCTCCGGTGTTTCGAAGGGTTCGTGACTGCTCAGGGTAAGCCAGGTATAGAAAAAGGGCGACTTCGCTTTCGACAAATCTGAAAATAATCTTTGCATCACCACTCCGTCATGCGCTCCCCATTTAGAATTCATGTCACGGTCGCTAAAATCTTCTTTGCCTATAATCTTTTCAAATCCGGCATGCACCAGGTAGGATTTGATATTGGCAAACTCCGGCTCCCCGCCATAATAAAAAGCACTGTTATAGCCTGATGATTCCAGTTCGCCCGGCAGGGTTTTGAGCCTGGCGGATTTGGCGGGGTTATGAATAATGGTGGTATTGGGCATGGCCGGGTAACCGCTCAGAATGGCGGGTACACCCTTATTGGTTCGGTCGCCACTGGCATAAAGTTGATCGAAGTAGATTCCCTCCCGGGTCAGTTGATTGAAGCGGGGCGTTATTTCCACTCCGGCATACTGCTGCCCCACCGCCTTGGCCGTGAAGCTTTCCCATATCACGAGGATCACATTAACTGGACTGCTGTCGGATGCAAGAACCCATTGTTCCTGCTTTCCACCGGCACTATACAGGCTGTCCACGATATTTCTTGCCGTTTCATCGGGCCAGTAGCGATAGGGATTCTTTTTGATATTCGATTTACTAAAGAGGCTGTGCAAAAAATTCCAACTGGCATTGATGGCTGCATGGTTGGCAAACTGGTATTGCGAAAAATAGACCGCACTTTGGTTGAGGGGTGCCAGTTGCCAGCCGCCACGGATTGGCAATATCAGCGAACCAGCAACCAGCAGCAGCACGAATGCTGTAAGAAGCTTTTGCCGGTTTTGTTGCTGAAAGAATATTCGGCGCATGAGCCAGCGAAAGCAGAAATAGAACAAACCATAGGCCAGCAGAAACAATAACGCAATCCAGAACAGGGGCAGGTGCGATACAGATGCTATGGCTTCGCGTGGCGTTTGCAAGAAGCGGAGCGGTCCCGCATCCATCCTGAAACCCCAGGCATTATACACTTCCAGGTCGGCGAGGGAAATCATACATACCAGGAGAAGTACCAGCAGCGTATAGACCCGATAAACCGGCAGTCGTTGAAAAAAGCGTATAAAAAGGCTGAGGATTACAAAGAGGCAAACGGGGGCGAGAATATATGCGGCTACTGAAAGATCCATGCGCAAGCCATACCAGAAACTGCCGAGCATGCTAGCGAAAGGTATGCCATCGGTACGGGGCAAATGGTAAAGAACAAAGACCATTCTGAGCCCCTCAAAAAAGACGAGCCATGACAGGTAGTAGAGAAAGAGGAATTTTAGTTTCGCGTACATGATAGCCCCTTTAGCAATCTGCGGTTTGTGATTTGCCATAATGGTTGCTTTCAACCACAAGTGACAAATTACAAACCGCAGACAAAGATATAGCGACAGGTAAAGAGGAAGATCAACTGATCTTTTCTACCTGCATATAAGTCAGCTCAACAGGTGTGGAGCGACCGAAGATTTTCACCGTTACTTTCAGTTTCTTCTTCTCGTCGTTCACTTCTTCAATTACACCATTGAAGTCGTTGAAGGCGCCTTCGATGATCTTGATGGTTTCGCCCACAATGAAGGGTTCACTCATGCTGGCTCCACCTGCTTCGGCCATCTCATCCATTTTGCCCAGCATCTTGTTCACTTCCGCCTTACGGAGGGCAATGGGATTTTCCTTACCGAGGAAATGGATCACGTTATTGGTATTCTTGATGGTATCGCGGATATCATCGCTCAGTTTTCCATCCAGCACTTCTATCATTACATAACCGGGATAGTAGTTGCGTTCGCGCATTACCTTTTTCCCGTTCTGTACTTTATATACTTTTTCTACAGGCAGGAAAATCTGTTTCACGATATCACCCCAGCCACTGCGGGAAATTTCCTTATCGAGGTATTCCTTCACCTTTCGCTCCTTACCGCTTACCACACGCAGCACGAACCATTTGGTCTCCTGCTCCTGTGCGTTTTCCGTATGGGTTGTTGTCGCTTCCATGGATTAACCTTTAATAAAATAGACCATAAATAAACTTCAAAGCACCGCCGGCGGCAAAGTCCATTGCCCAAACCATCAGTGTGATGATGATGGTGGCTACCAATACGATCATGGTGGACTGCTGCAATTGGGACCATGTAGGCCAGGTTACCTTGGTTGTCAGCTCCTTGTAAGAGTCGCGAACGTAGTTGGAGATCTTATTCATAATTTGATGTTGTACGTATTACGTATTACGTAAAACGTATTACGTAATACGTAAATCGCACGGGCAGAGAGATTCGAACTCCCATCAACGGTTTTGGAGACCGCTATTCTGCCATTGAACTATGCCCGTAAGAACAATTAGCTAATTAGCAAATTTGCTAATTAGCTAATTGTAAAGATAAGAAGCTTAACGCTTACTCTTATTTAATGATCTCAGTTACCTGGCCGGCACCTACAGTACGACCACCTTCGCGGATGGCGAACTTCAGACCTTTTTCCATCGCGATAGGCTGAATCAGCTTCACGTTCAGGG
>JBIQMS010000014.1:0-85327 GCA_044463125.1 Terrimonas ferruginea | reverse complement strand
CTAAGAGAGTTTCCAAGCCTGAATAGGTCAGCAAACAGCATTCATCAGCATCTCGACAAAAAACCTTTTTCGCACGGCATAGCCGTGCGAAAAAGTTATATACGGTCCCAAACCTGAAAGGAATAATTGTAGGCGTGCTTTTCGTCGGCTTCATGGTCTTCCTGCCTAACCAGTCGCCATTTTTTGGGATCGATGGCCGGGAAATAAGTATCACCTTCGGGTTCCGCATCTACGCGTGTCATGTAAATGCGGCGGGCTTTTTCCATCGCCTGTATATAGATTTCGCCACCACCCACCACCATCACTTCTTTCACATCCATTTGCCGGGCGAGGAAAAGTGCATCATCAAGGCTCTTCACCAGCACCGCGCCTTCGGCTTCTGCCGCCTGCCGGCTCAGTACAATATTCTTTCTTCCCTTCAAAGGCGAAGCCAGCGATTCAAAGGTTTTTCTGCCCATGATCACCGGCATACCCCAGGTTACGTTCTTGAAAAAACGCATGTCGTTGGGAAGCTTCCAGAGCAACTGGTTGTCTTTTCCAATAACATTGTTGGTAGCGGCGGCAACGACGAGGGAAATAGTCATGAGAAGTTTTAAGTATTAAGTATTAAGTATTAAGTTTTGGGTTGAAAGTAATAAGTCCGATGGATTGCCTAAGCTATGATAAGGAGTAGCATTTAAAAAAGTGATATTTTCCATTCATCGCTGGTATAAAGTTTCGCATCCTCAACAACAAATCTAATCAGTAGGAATCCGATTTGCCACATAAATCGAATAACCTAAAACTTAAAACTTAAAACTTAAAACTCTATACTGCTACTGGCGCTTTAATCGCCGGATGGCTCTGATAATTTTCCAGCACAAAATCTTCAAACTGAAAAGCAAAAATATCCTTCACTTCCGGGTTCAGTCGCATGGTGGGTAAGGGATAGGGCTCACGGCTAAGTTGCAGTAATACCTGCTCACGGTGATTGTTGTAAATATGCACATCGCCAAAGGTATGCACAAATTCACCCGGCTGCAAATCGCAAACCTGGGCGATCATCATGGTAAGCAATGCATAGGAAGCGATGTTGAAGGGAACACCGAGGAATACATCCGCTGATCGCTGATAGAGCTGGCAGCTCAGCTTGCCTTCCGCCACATAGAACTGAAATAGGGCATGGCATGGCATGAGTGCCATATCGGGCAGATCGGTCACATTCCAGGCGCTCACGATCAGGCGGCGGCTGTCCGGATTCTTCTTTATTTGCGCGATCAGGTCGGTGATCTGGTCCACTACCCTTCCCTCGCGCCCCTGCCAGCTACGCCATTGCCTTCCATACACAGGCCCTAACTCTCCATTTTCATCGGCCCATTCATCCCAGATGCTCACCCCTTTCTCTTTCAGGTAAGCAATATTGGTTTCGCCCTTCAGGAACCAGAGTAACTCATAAATTATGCTTTTGAGGTGCACTTTCTTGGTGGTCACCAGCGGAAACCCCTTTTGCAGATCGAAGCGCATCTGGTAACCAAAACAACTTTGTGTACCGGTGCCGGTGCGGTCCGATTTGTGTACGCCCTGCTCCAGTATATGTTTCAATAAATCGTGATAAGCCTGCATGGCTGCAAGTTAATGGCTTTGGCGAAAATGGCATGACCCATCGGCTGTGGTTGGGTTGAAATTAAACCACAAAAAATTCACACATCCTCCGGTCGGAAGGAAAGATGAAGATCCGTAAGGGAGGTTACCACCTTCCGGTAGGCCACACCCGCCGTATCAAGCATTCGCTTGGATGCGCGAACGATCTCGTTCCCATCGTATTTATCGCTCAGGTAGATTACTTCCGTAATGCCCGCCTGAATTATCGCCTTGGCACATTCGTTACAGGGAAAAAGGGCGGTATAAATCCGGCACCCGCCCAGGTCCATCCCGATATTATTCAGGATGGCATTCAGCTCGGCATGGCACACAAAGGGATATTTGGTATCGAGGTATTCCCCCTCCCTTCCCCAGGGAAAATCATCATCGTGGCATCCTGTGGGCAGCCCGTTATAACCCGCGCCCACAATCTTATTCTTATTATTCACAATACAGGCCCCTACCTGGGTACCCGGGTCCTTACTCCGCTGTGCCGAAAGCAGGGCCACGCCCATGAAGTATTCGTCCCAGGAGATATAGTTGTCGCGTTTTTTCATGGAGAAGTAGTGAGTGGTGAGTAGTGAGTAGGAAGTTTTAAGTTTTAAGTTTTAGGTTGTAAGTTATTGGTAAATGTTGAATCGTTGAATTGTTGAATCGTTGATTCGTTGAAGCCTCCTTACTCACTTTGCTAGGTCCCACATAAAATAGACAGTTTTTACTGTAATTTCTTATCAGCGTTCATCTGCGAAAAAATCTGCGAAAATCTGCGGGAAATGCTTCCGGATTCACAGCATCTTCAAAGTGCAGGAGCGATTTCCCGCAGATTTTCGCAGATTTTTTCGCAGATTTTCGCAGATTTTCTTCTTAAACCAATTTTCATTTCCCAGCCGTCCAATCATCTCATTAAACCCTAAACCCTAAACCTTAAACCCAAAACGTAATACGTACTACGTAAAACGTAAAACGTTACCTTTGCCCCCTTATGCCAGCCGCTCAAACAGTCGCTTTCCACACCCTCGGATGTAAGCTGAATTTTTCAGAAACATCCTCGCTTTCCCGTTTGCTGGAAGCGGAGGGTTTTGAGAAAAAAAGCTTTGAGGATCAGGCTGATGTGTATGTGATTAATACCTGTTCCGTTACCGACAATGCCGATAAGGAATGCCGGCAACTGGTGCGTCGCATTCAGCGGAAGGCCCCGGAAAGCCTGGTGGTGATTACGGGTTGCTATGCCCAATTGAAACCGCAGGAAATCGCTTCCATTCCGGGTGTGGACCTGGTATTGGGCGCAGCGGAAAAGTTCAACATTGCCCGGCACCTGCGCGAGCTGGCCAAGGGCGATCCCACGCGGATATGCAGCTGTGATGTGGAGGACGTGAGTGGATTTCATGCTTCCTGGTCGGTGAATGATCGCACCCGCACATTTTTGAAAGTGCAGGATGGATGCGACTATAATTGCTCATTTTGTACCATTCCCATGGCGAGGGGCAAGAGCCGCAGCGACCGGATTGAAAATGTGCGGAAGCATGCAGAAGACCTGGCTGCCAGTGGCGTAAAGGAAATCGTACTCACCGGCGTGAACCTGGGCGATTTTGGTAAAGGCCCCGACGGGGCCGGCCGACAAATGGGAATGAATCAAAGAGAAGAAAATTTCTTTGAATTGATTCAGAAACTGGAAAAAGTGGAGGGCATTGAACGCTATCGCATTTCCAGTATTGAGCCCAATCTGCTCACTGATGAGATTATCAGCTTTGTGGCCGCCAGCGAAAAGTTCATGCCGCATTTTCATATTCCCCTGCAAAGCGGTAGCAATACCATTCTCAGCGCTATGCGCCGCCGCTACAAAAAGGAATTATACGCCAGCCGTGTGCAGCATATTAAATCATTGATGCCCCATTGCGCCATTGGTGTGGATGTAATTGTTGGATTCCCCGGCGAAACGGATGAACTGTTTCGCGAGACGGTCGATTTTCTGCATGAGTTAGATGTAACTTACCTTCATGTATTCACCTATTCGGAGCGCGACAATACGCATGCTTTAACCCTGCAGCCCATAGTGCCTGTGCAGGTGCGCCATGACCGCAATCGCATCCTGCGCAATTTATCTTACCGGAAAATGCAGGACTTCACGGCCCGGCATGCAGGCCAGGTAAGAAAGGTATTGTTTGAAGGCCACGAGAAGAACGGGTTGATGGAAGGCTATACCGACAACTATATCCGCGTGTCTGCGGCCTTCGATCCTGAAAAGGTCAACCAGGTAATCGAATGGCAACTCTGATCGATTAAGCCTTTGCGCCGATGCTTTCCAGCCATTCCGCCGTTTCTCTTGCGTGCTCCCCACCCGCCCGCGCATGACGAAGCAAAGAAATTTTGTGTGGACCCACTGCATCCTTCATAGCGGGAAAAGCCTTCACAAATGTTTTCACCAGTTCCATTTCTCCCAGCATAGCGGCAGTGCAGATGGTAGGTCGGGCACCCTGCGTGAGCAAATACAGTGTAAGGTCCCGAAGCCCCACATGCCCGGAAGCGCCAATGGCATCCTCCCAATCCCAGCCACCCAGGTTATGAACTGAGTTGAGCAGGTCGGGTGTTGTTTGCAACATCTCTTTCACTTTGTCCATGTCTTTATGCGCCGCTCCCACAAATTCCTGTACCAGCTTTTTGTCGAGCGGTTCGCCTTTTTGTGGACGATTGGGCGGCGCTTGACCCAAAATGGGCAGGCTGCCAATGCCGGCCATGCCGGCGAGCAGGCCCGATTGCAGCAGGAAAGATTTCCGGTTCATGTTGATAATATTTGGTTGACAATAATTACTGTACCGATTGGCCGAGCTCTTCAGCCCTTTTCTTCAAAGCTTCCTCCGTTGTTGCCGACAACACTTTCCCAAAATGGGCCTGAGCCTTTTTCCTGTTGCCCTTAGCCTTTTCAACGATTCCCATTCCCAATATAGCCCTGGGGTCATCCGAATGTTTTTCATAATTGATGCGATAAAGGCGCAAGGCTTCCGCTTCTTCTCCTGCCGACTGCATGAAATCCGCATAGCTGCTGATGTCGTAGGCATTACCATAAGGCAGGGCTTCGTCAATGGCCTTACTTGCTTCCGCTTTGCGACCCAACCGGTACAGGATCCTCGCCCGCGTGCTGAGGGTAAGCCAGTTTTTTACACCCATCACGCGGAAATAAGCAGCACGGTCTACCCAGGCCAGGGCTTGGTCCAGTTCATAGTTTTTCTCGAGGCAGTAGAAGGCGGCGGTCAGAAAATCATAGAAAGAACGAGTGGTTCGCAGTTCGGAACGGAAGGATGCCATTTGCAATTCTTTGGTTTTCGCTTCAATGCGAAAGGGAAAGGATCGATGTTCCCATGCGAGAGAAAGCACCGCGCTGCTGTCGGTTTGATCGCCAAAAGAAAACTGCAGCCTTTCCTGCATACCATTTATTTGTTTGTTCTTAATCTTTACGCGTAGCGCATCCTGCGTACTATCATAATAAAAACTTCCCCAGGAATTATTAACCTTGTTGAAGATGAGGGTACTTTCGGTTTCTCCGAGGGCAATGAAGAATCCATACTTGCCTGCATTCAGCGGTTGACCCTCTATGGTTACCGGATGTGAAAACTCAATGGTTGTATTTTCGTTAGCACCCGCCCGCCAGGGCGCCGCATAGCTGGTACCATGACCCTGATCCTTAAATCCATAATGGGCTATCGATGTACCCCAGATTTTTCCCTCACGACCTTTCACCCCGGGTCTGTTATAAGAGACCTGAATCACAACAATGCCAATCTGTTCCGATACGCTGGCTTTCTTGTTGCCACCATATGGCTCACGCGTTAATGCCTGTACTTGCGATTCAGCTAACTGAAAACAGAGGATAGCCAGACCGGCCAATAAAATTTTCTTCATAAGCAGGAAAGAAAGTTGTTGTTGAAATGGGTATAATTTTCCCAAAAACCGGCGAACGGGCAAAAGAAGACTTTGGTAAATTACTATTTAGCCGGACAGATAACAGCAGGGAAAGGACGAACGGCAAAGACTTTCGTCAGGCCAGACAAAATTTAGAAATGGCGACGGTAGAATGAGGCAGTGTACTAATTGGGCTGAACAGCGGGCAGGCGGTAATGCTGGCCGTCCCAAACAAACAATTCATGAATGCTGTAGGTCCAGAACGGGAACAGGGGCGATTTTTGCAAATAATCTTCCACCTCGCGCTTGCTGGCCGCATTGATGGTAATCCATACCTGGTGGGTTTCCATACTCACTACGTACTGATCGATGATTTCCTTATTGATCAGGTAGTTGATGTAGGTGCGATGCGGTGGGATCAGGTCCACAAAATTATCGCGCATTTCGAAGTCGATGGTTACCTGGAACTTTTGCATGACTGTTTAATAGACAATTTGCAGCCGCAAATGTTGCATGAGTTCCAAAATACCTCCTGTTAAATTTCCCGGAATGCCCCTATTTTTGCCGGTAAGGAACGTTAGCTCAGTTGGTTCAGAGCACTACTTTGACAGAGTAGGGGTCACTGGTTCGAGTCCAGTACGTTCCACTTACAATAAAGGGAAGGGCTGCGCCCTTCCCTTTATTGTAGGTGGCCGTCGGAAGCGTGAAAGTTCCGGAGGCTTTTGTCAATGCGGAATTTGAAAAGAAATCCTTTGATGAAATAAAATATACTGGCCCCTAAAAGCAAACTTTCAACGCAAATCATACCCCACCCGATAGTAACCTACTTTGTAAGGAAGGGCTTTGCCCTTCCTTACAAAGTAGGTTATTGATAGACCCGGAAATAATCCACGATCAACCATTGGGGGAAATAGGTAGTGGCATCGGGACTACCCGGCCAGTTGCCACCAACCGCCAGGTTGATGATGAAATAAAAATCTTCGTTGAATGGATAGATCATTCCGGCCTGCACATCGCTCTTACGGAAGGTGGAAAACAGGTTGCCATCGAGGTACCAGCGAATTTCATCCTCTTCCCATTCTATACTATACACATGAAACTTGTCGTGCAGGGTGCCTGTAGCCGCGGTAGTGCTGCGGCTTACGCTGGTGCTGCCTGGACCGGGACCGTAGTGAACCGTGCCATGGGTGCGGATGGGATCATGCCCCACCATTTCCATGATATCGATTTCACCACTGGTGGGCCAGCCGCCAAACTTGTTGTCCTGTGGCAACATCCAGAAAGCCGGCCAGATGCCCTTACCTGTGGGTAATTTAGCACGCACATCCACCCGGCCATACTTGAACTTACGCTTGCCGGAGCTGATGATCTTGGAAGAGGTATAGTTCCGCGTTGCAAAATTTTCCTTGCGTGCTTCGATGATCAGCTTACCATCCTGGAAGAAAAGATTCTCAGGTCGGTTGGTATAATACTCGAGTTCATTATTACCCCATCCACAAAGATTGATATCGCAACCGTCACCATTCTGGTGCGACCAGGAGCTGGCATCGAGCGTACCCGAATTGAACTCATCGGCCCAGGCCAATGTGTAACCAGGGTAACTGGTTGGAGCATCATAACCATCATTGGTGAAGGCTACTTTGCTATCGTCATTACGAATGGTGACGAGCGCCGCATTTCTGCTCAAAGTTGCTTTTGTTGGGTTGCTCAGTTGCACCGACAATTCATCTTCGCCTTCGCGAATATCATCGGCTACTACTGAAATGGGGATATTTTTTTGCGTTTCGCCTGGCGCAAAACGAAGAATCTGATTGGATGCGGCAACAAAATCCTCACCTGCTTTGGCCGTTCCCGCCTGCAAGCTGAAGTTCACCGAAACCTCTTCCTGCGAAGCGGCATTCAGTTTCACCTGCACATTAAAGCTGGTACTCCCTCCATTGCCTTCAAAAAGCGAAAGGTCTTCAATGGTAATAGCCGGCAAAGCAGGAGGAGGAGGCGGGTTGTCGCCGCCGCCACTTCCCTTTGAACAACCGATGAGGATTAGAAGTGGGAAATATTGTAATTTGTATTTCACTGTTTTTAGTTTTACGTAATACGTTATACGTAGTACGTTTTACTTCACGTCTAAACCCTAAGCTTTAAACCAAAAAACGTAAAACGTACTACGTAGAACGTACAACTTAATTCGACCTCAACGTAAACGTCCACCACGCATCTCCACCGATATTTACGCCGAGCTTCATGATATCATATCCCTGTCCGCCCACATTCTGGCTCATTTCCAGAATATCGTAAGTGATGGAATTGCCAACAGGCCCGCTGGTGGTTTCACCGCCATTGTGTACTTTCTGCAGACCAATATGCGCTCCGGTTCCAATCACCCTTAGTTGTCCAAGGCCGCTCACGCCCGTGCCTTCAATTACAGCAAAGTTGAAATTACCGGAAGCCCAGGCCGCCTGTGCGCCGCTGAGGTTGCTGTTAGGTTCACATCCCCAGGTGCCGGCTCCCATATAACCATCCGCATAATAATCGCCCTTGTTGTCGAAAACAAATGTTCCTTCAGGATCGAAGCTGAAAACATACTCATCATTAAACTCACAACTGCGACCGGTTACATCCCCTACCCCGCTACTCCACCAGCTTCCGTTGTCGGGACCGGGTCCTACCTTGTAGGCACCGCCGTCTGGATTCAGCTTCCATGTTTTGGAAGTACAACTCGCGATGAATCCAAGCGCTTTGCTGGGATCGCAGGCCGTGGGATCGCTTTGAGTGATGGTTACATCCTTGGTTACGGAAGCCATACCTCCTCTGCCGGCCGCCGTCATGGTTACCTGGTAGGTTCCGGCAAAAATCAGGCGGAGTTGCGCTGAGTCGCCCGACAGGTTTGCACCCGTGCTGACCGACCAATAAGGTATTGAAGTTTGATCTGATTTGTTGACCAGCACCACGGTATTGGCATCTGGTCCGGGAAGTACTTCAAAATCAGGCTGCGGAAGTGGCCCGAGGTCCTCGCCTTTAAAGTCTGGTGTACATGCCGCAAACAGCAATGCTGTTATCAGCAACCAACTATTTACATTAAACGTTTTATAGCGTGTCATTTTTTTGATAATTGAAGTTTACGAATAGGGCTTACTGGTAATTCGGGTTTTGTTTCAACACCCCATTGGTTACGTCCAGCTCCTGCTGCGGAATCGGCAATACTTCATTTTTTCCGGCCGTAAATCCTTTACCAGCCAGAACCGAAGCAGCCTGCCCGGTACGAATCAGATCAAAGAAGCGATGACCTTCCGTTGCCAGTTCCAGGCGACGCTCGTTGTAAACATTGTCGAGAGTAACCGCCACGGGTGGAAGACCTACACGGCTGCGAACGCCCACGAATCCGGGGCCGCCATTTAGGAGGAGTCCTGCACGGGCTACATCGCCTCCGCTACGCAGTAATGCTTCAGCTTCCAGAAGGTAAGTATCCGCCAGGCGAATTTCAATTTCATTGTAAGGCCAGTTTAGTTCCGCGGTACCGATAGGCGAACGGAAGCTTTGCATGGGCGCATATTTCTTCAGGAAATAATCGGTGTTTTGATAACGGGGTGTATAATTGGCGCCTCCCGCTTTGAGAGCCTGACCATCGATGATGGTATGTTCAAAGCGTGGATCTCCATTCATGGCCGCTACCAGTTCCAGGGAAATGGGGGCAAAACCCCAGCCGGCTGAATAGGTGCCACCGCTAAAATCGGCCATACCCACAAATTGGGGTGCCACATTACCTTCTCCACCGTTGATCCAACCCCAGTCGCCCCAGGCCGCAATATTGCTGTGCGGTATCTCCCAGATGGATTCAGCGCTGAAACGATTGGATGGGTTAAAAATGTCGGCAAAATTGGAAAGGAGATTGTACACCCCGGAAGTATTTACTTCATTCAAGAGCTGTGCCGCCTGCGCCATCCGGCTGTCATCATTCTGAAACATGATTACTTTGGCGAGCAACGCTTTGGCGCCTCCTTTTGAAATCCGGCCATTCTCTGCCACGGGAATGGTCAGGGGTAAATCAACTATGGCCTCTGTCAGGTCTTTTTCAATCTGCGCAAACACTTCTTCCGGTGCCGCCTGCTCCTGGCTATACAATTCGGATGGAGGAATTGATGCTGTGATCAAAGGGATATTGCGGAAAAAACGAACCAGGTCGAAATAGAAATATGCACGTAAAGCTTTAGCTTCCGCAGTGGTTCTCGCCTTAAAATTAGGATCCAGGCTGGGCACTCCTTCAATCTTTTCGAGGAAAAGATTGGCACGATAAATTCCGGAATAATTCTTCTGCCATAATCCTAATTGCGGACCACGGAATGGATCCAACGTAAAATCGTCAAATGCCACCCAGGATGGTTGATCCGATGCATCACTACCGCCCGCATGTGCTTCATCCGAAGCCACCGTCAACAGGGGCATCTTCATCGTGTAACCACCGCTGTTACCCCACTGCATCACGTCGTACACGGCAACAAGTCCCTGGTATATTTCAGTTTGATTGCGATAAAAATTGGCTTCGAGCTGTGTACCGCGCGGTTCAATTTCCAAAAAGTCTTTGCTACATCCACCCAAGAGGGAAGCGGAAAGCAGGGCCATCAGGCTATATCGATTGATTGTTTGTTTCATTGTGCTTTCGTTTTTAGATTAAAAACCAAGATTCACTCCCAACATAAAGGACCTTGCCTGCGGATAAATACCGCGGTCAACCCCATAGCTGCCACCACCAATCTCCGGATCAAAGCCGCTGTAGCGCGTGAAGGTGGCCAGGTTATTACTCATGGCATACACACGCAGTTTGGTAATACCGGCATTGCTGAGCAGACGGTTGTTGAAGGTGTAGCCGATTTGCAGGGTCTTGATGCGGAAATAATCACCCGGCTTCAGGAAGAAATCGGAGCTTCTGCTAAAGTTCTGGTTGGGATCATTGATCACCAGGCGGGGGAAATAATTCGAACTTCCGGTACCTACCCAGCGACCCAGCGCTTCGCGGGTATAATTGGCCGTGGGCAGATCAAAACGACGAATCGCCTGAAACACATCGTTGCCGGCCACACCCTGTCCAAACACCGTAAGGTCAAAACCTCTCCATGCCGCATTTACGGTAAAACCAAAACTCCAATCAGGAGTAGGATCACCAATTATGCTGCGGTCATCGTTGTCTATAATACCGTCACCATTGATATCCACATAACGAATATCGCCAGGCGCAGCATTGGGTTGCAAAAGTTCACCATTATGTCCCTTGTGGTTATTTACCTCTGCCCAGGTCTGGAAAAGACCGTTGGTGGTATGGCCATAAAATGCGCCTATGGGATGACCGATCGCGATGCGCGTAATCTCCACCCCTTGTGGACCAAATCGCTGACCAGGCAAATATTCCTTATCATCACCCAGATAGGTAACGCGATTGCGCAGGTGCGATACATTGGCCGACACATTAAAGCTGAGCTCACCAATCTTGTCGCTATAACCCAGTTCCAGCTCTACCCCACGGTTTTCCATATCAGCAATATTGCCGATAGGACCATTGTTGCCCACATAACCGGGTACGGCAATATCGAGCAACATGTCGTAGGTCTTCTTATTGTACCAATCCAGGGTAAGGTTAAATTTCTTGAAGATAACCGCATCCAGGCCGAAATTCAATTGGGAGGTAGACTCCCATTTCAGATCAGGGTTGGCAATGGCATTGGGGCTAAAGCCGGTAACCAGTTGACCATTGATCGTATAGTTGCGTCCTCCGCCAACGGTGGAGACAAATCGAAAATCGCCTATACGATCGTTGCCGTTAACGCCATAGGAAGCCCTGATTTTCAAGAAGCTGATCTTGTCGGTGACCGGGAAGAACTTTTCACGACTGAGTACCCAGCCTGCCGATACCGAAGGGAAAATACCATATTTGTTGTTGGAGCCAAATCGCGATGAGCCATCGCGACGAATGACAGCATTCAACAGATATTTACCATCATAATCATAGGTAATCCTGCCAAACAGGGAAGACAGAGCCACATTGTATTCATACCCTCCAAAAAATTGGTTGGTCTGCGGAACATCAAAACTCAAAGAAGCATCCTCCAGGTTGTCTACAGGGATACCGCGTTTGGTACCGCCCTGTGCTTCGCCATAGTTCTTTTGGGCAGATGTTCCACCCAGAACGGTCAGGTTATGGTCGCCAAAGCTACGGGTATAGGAAAGCGTATTTTCCCAGATCCAGTACATGCCCCGGTTGCTGTTGCGCGTATATCCGTTGAGATCTACATTCTGATTGATCGCATTGAGGTAATACAAAGGCTGAAAACTTTCATCGCCCCAGAAGGCCAGATCAGTACCAATATTGGAACGGAACTTTAATCCGCTGATGGGCTCTATTTCTAAAAAGGCATTGGCTACAAGCTTATCACTCCAGCTATTACCCTGCGCCACTTTCAAGGCGGCGATGGGATTCAATATTTCCGATGTTACCAGGGTACTAATGCCGTAAGGGTTACCATTGGCATCGCGTACAATATAGGGGCTGGCGGTATAGGGCAATTGGTTGACTACATTGGGATCCGTCACCACCAAAGGAGTAATCGGATCCAGGTTGATAGCCCTGTTGAGCGGTGTACCGTACTCTCCATTGGTTCCCACACCTACAGATTTCGTGCGGGTGTATCCAATATTGGTTCCGAATGTGACCCGGTTTCCTATTTTATGCGTACTATTAAAACGCGCGGTAAAGCGTTTGTAATTGGAATTGGAAGTTGCCACAATACCATCCTGGTTCAGGTAACCAAAAGAACCATAATAGGTGCTGCGTTCGTTACCCCCTGAAATATTCAGCTCATGGTTCTGGATAAGGGCATTGTCGTTAAAGACAGCTTCCTGCCAATCGGTCCCTTCGCCATAAGAGGATGGATTTGGAAACCGTATGGATTGTCCTGCCGCCATGTAGGCTTCGTTGAGCAGGGTGGCATATTCTGTGGCATTCAGCAGGTCCAGTTTACGCCAGGGCGCCTGGGTTCCCACAAAACCATTATAGTTTACTTTGATGGCACCGGAGCTGCCGCGCTTGGTGGTGATCAGGATTACTCCATTAGCACCCTGTGTACCGTAGATTGCTGCGGAAGCTGCGTCTTTCAACACTTCGATGCTGGCAATATCGGCCTGGCTCAGGTAGTCAATTCCACCATTCACAGGTACACCATCCACCACATAAAGGGGATCGCTATTGCCGATGGTGGTAGTACCCCGTACCCTAACGGTTGATCCTTCGCCGGGTTGACCCGAAGCGGAGGTAATCGTTAACCCTGATACACGACCCTGCAGGGATTGCTCTACCCGGAATACGGGCATATTCTCCAGATCCTTGGCACGCACACTGGAGATGGCACCCGTTACATTTCTTCTTTTCTGGGTACCATAGCCCACCACAATCACTTCTTCGATGGCTTTGTTTTCAGCCGTCATCATTACACTGATCTGGCTGCGCTCGGCCACCGCAATCTCCATCATGGCATAACCCACATTGGATACAACAAGTGTGGCTGATCCGCTGGCCACGTTCAGGGTGAAATCGCCATTCGCGTCGGTAGTGGTGCCATTGTTGGTACCTTTTTCCAAAACGTTCACCCCCTGCATGGGCAGGCCTTCGGTATTGGTGATTTTACCGCGAACGGTGAATGCAGGTATGGGCTGGCCTGTGGCGGTAATCACCACCAGGTTGCCTTCCATTTTTCTAAACCGCAATTCGGTATCGCGAAAAACCCGCTGTAGCACATCGTCGAGCGAAGCATCCTTCACTGTCAGGCTAACGCGTTGGCCGCGGGGAAGTATTTCGTCTTTATATACAAACCGGAAAACACCCTGCTGTTCAATGGCTTTCAGCGCCTGTTTCAGGGTTGCCTTTTCAAGGCTGAGGCTGATCTGCTCCTGACCATAGCCCCTGGCGAAAGACTGGAAAGAAAGCGCCAGCACCAGGAGCACCGTGATCTTCATCATAAGCAAGCATTTGAGGAGTGATCGGGACGTATAGCAGCATACGCCCGGTACATTTTTTTTCATACCTTAGTTTTGATTTAATGATGGAATATTGCTCAGGCCTGAGCAATGTTTGTCGTTCAGCAACGGGGAATGCCGCAAACATTTCCCGTTCTTTTTTAATCCCTCATCAGGAAGTATTTTCCATATTGGCAGTTTTTTTAGGAGTTAAGCAATCGTTCTTTACCATATAATCAGTTTCTTTTTCTCTATTCGGTAGCGGAATTTGCCCGCTTCGCGTAAGGCCTCCATCACCTGTTGCAGGCTTTCGTCCTCAATGGTTAAGGAGAATTCAGTGGATTTTATTTTTTCGTTTTCAATCTCTACTGTTATATCGTACCATCGCTCGAGCGTAAGGGCGATATCTTCCATTGTTTTCTTGTCGAATGCCAGCTTATTACGTGTCCACATGGCTTCGGTGGCCACTGTATCGGCCTTGCTTTGATAGTTCACTTTTCCCCAGGTGAGCACAATTTCCTTGCTGCTCGGCTTTTCCGGGGTTTCCTGCTCCGCGATGGGTGCAGCTTCAGCGTTATTGATGATCAGCTTATCGTTTGGCTTCAGGGTAAACTTTTTTTCCGGATGATTGCGCAGGGTCACTTCTACCGAACCATGGATGAGAGAAGTTTCGGTATTCTCCTCGTCGCTATAGGACCGCACATTGAATGCGGTTCCCAATACTTTGATATCTATTACTTCTGTATGTATCACAAAGGGTCGGTCTTCGTCACGCACCACATCGAAATAGGCTTCGCCGGTAAGATTTACCTCCCGTATTTTCCCCTGGAATTCTTCATTATAGGTAATCCGGCTATCGGCATTGAGCCAAACCTGGGTACCATCGGGCAGTTCTACTTTTGTCTTGGAGCCGCGTCGGGTACTGATGGAATTCTGAGCCGGATCTTTGGGAGATGGGAACAGGTCAAACGGATTGCCCAGCAAGGACCATGCGAGCAATAGCGAAGCGGCGATCCCCGATACCCAGGCCAGGCGACGATAGAGGGTACGCCGTACCGGCTGCTCCATTTCATCCGGACTGCCCTGCAAGGGAAGTTTTTGCTGATCCAGGTGCAACTGCTGGCTCAGGCGCTGCAGGTGCCGGTTATAGGCATCGTCCTTTGACATGCGGCTACCCTTTTTAGCACGCCAGTTCTGTTCCATGATGGAAACTTTCAAGCGAAGGGCAGGCTCCTGCTGAAGTTGGTCTTCTAACTCCTGCAACTCGGCCTCCGTAGCCTCCCCGCTCATTTTCAGGCTTACCAGTAACCAAAATCTTTCTTCGGTCATAATTATGAGTATAGACACAGGGTGGCGGGGGAATGTACCAAGGGAGTTTAAAGTTTAAGGTTTAGGGTTTAGGGTTTAATGTTTAGTGTTAGGTACCAGTACCAATGGTTGATCTTTAAACTCTAAACTCTAAACTTTAAACCCTAAACTCTAAACTCCCTCACGACTCACGCCTCACGATTCACGTTTCTGCCTACCTTTGCCGCACAATCAAACGCCCGTATGCCAGCAACGATGCCCGTTTCATTTGAGAATACTGAATTCGCCTTTGAATACAAATCCGATAAACAACTGAAAAAAGCACGCTTCCTGTTTAGCCTGATGGGTTATCCCTGGCTGGTAAAACTGGGGACCCGGCTTACTCCCTGGGCCGTAAAATCGGGCCTTCCGGTGAAAGGGCTGATCCGCAATACCATATTCACACAATTTGTGGGAGGCGAAACCCTGCAACAAACCGCCACGGTGGCCAGCCGGCTGGGTGAGTATGGCGTGCAGGTGATACTTGATTATGGTGTGGAGGGCGGCGACGATGGCGAAGCGGGTTTTGACCATGCCAAAGAAGAATTTATCCGCGTGATCGAATATGCCGCCACCCAACCCAATATTCCCTTCATGAGCGTGAAAGTTACCGGCTTCGCGCGCTTTGCACTTTTGGAAAAACTGGATACGGCCATGCACCAAAAGCAGGGCAGCCTGATGAAGCGTTTTCTATCCGCTGTTGACGAGCTGGGGCCAGCCGAGAAAGAAGAATGGCATCGCGTACGCCACCGTATGATGGGCATTTGTGAAATCGCGGCCGCCAAAAAAGTGGGAGTGTTGATTGATGCCGAAGAAAGCTGGATTCAGGATCCTGTGGATGCGCTCACTATCCTGATGATGGATACCTTCAACAAAGAACGTTGTGTTGTGTACAATACCATACAGCACTATCGTCACGATCGCCTGCAATTTCTGATCGATTCGCACGAAGCCGCGAAGGAAAGAGGCTTTATCCTCGGCGCCAAGCTGGTACGGGGCGCTTATATGGAAAAAGAACGAAAGCGTGCCGAAGAAATGAATTATCCCAGCCCGATACAACCGGATAAGGAAGCCAGCGACCGCGATTATAACAACGGCGTTCGTTTTTGTATGGATCATCTCGATCGGATTGCGTTGATTGTGGCTTCCCATAATGAGCAAAGCAATATGCTGGCTGTGCAATTACTGCAGGAAAAAAGTCTTCCCAATAACCATCCCCACGTTCATTTCAGTCAACTCTATGGCATGAGCGATAATATCACGTTCAACCTTGCCCATGCAGGATGCAGTGTAAGCAAGTATCTTCCTTTTGGCCCCATCGAAGATGTGATTCCTTATCTGATGCGCCGCGCACAGGAAAACACATCGGTGGGCGGACAAACCGGCCGCGAGCTGTTGCTGATCAATAAGGAACTGAAGCGTCGGCACCAATAAGGTTTTTTCAATCAGGAATTTCTTCCTAACATTGTTAGGGAATTCATTCAACGATTGCTTACTGCTGCAAACATAACTGAACTGCAAAGACGGATTGCATTGTTCGAAGATATGGATGCCTATAAGGCATTGTACTACCATTACTTCGACGAGTTGCATCGCTTCGCCAGCTCCATCGTAAAATCTTCGGAGGCGGCGGAAGAAATTGTATCCGATGTATTCATCAAAATCTGGCAGATCCGCAGCCGCCTTACTGAAATTGAAAATCTCCGCGTTTATTGCTATACCATCGCCCGCAACCTGAGTCTCAATTACCTGCAACGTGTCCTCAAAAATCCCCCGGCCCGACTCGAGGATATCAATATTGAACCGCAAGTGGAGTTTGGTAATCCGGAAGATATTTTTATAACGGAAGAGTTGAAGAAAAGAATCCAGCAGGTAATCCATGAGCTGCCTCCTCAATGCCGGCTGGTATTTCAATTGGTAAAAGAAGAAGGAATGGCCTATAAAGAAGCGGCGGAAATTATGCAGGTATCGCCACTTACGGTAAGAAATCAATTGGCCATAGCGGTAAAAAAAATAGCGGCAGCATTGCCGGATTTGGATAGCGGAAAGAAAGTTTTACGTAGTACGTAGTACGTTTTACGTTATACGTTTTACGTTATACGTTTTACGTTTTACGTGGTACGTTTTGTTTAGGGTTTAAGGTTTAAGGTTTAAGGTTTAATTTTTGTTGATAGTTTAATTACTATCCTTCAACATTGTCGCGTTCGAAAAAAGGTGACAGTTTTTACTACAATCAATTCATCAGCGTCTATCTGCGGTAAAATCTGCGAAAATCTGCGGGAAATGCTTCAGCACTCTAAACAGCTTCAGTTTTCAGAAGAGTTTCCCGCAGATTTTCGCAGATTTTTTTCTCCAAACTTTTTCATATCCCAACCTACCAACCCCTTAAACCTTAAACCCTAAACCTTAAACAAAACGTACTACGTAAAACGTACTACGTACTACCTCCCTCATATCGCCTGATGATTAAACGGCTGCAACACCATCTCACTCACCACACCCGATGCGGGCTGCTGGCAGAGAAACCAGATCGCTCTTGCGGCTTCTTCGGCCCTGATCATTTTTTCGCGCTGCACTCGCAGATCAATGGTATCCCAAAAATTGGAGTCTACCCCACCCAGGAAAATGTTCGTTATTCTTATTTCCGTTCGTTTCAATTCTTCGCGCACACTTTGCATCATCCCCATTAATCCGTATTTGGAAGCGCTATAAGCCGCGGCGCCAGCCATGGGTGTTTTGCCCAATACCCCGGGTATATTGATGATCAAACCTTTTTTGGCTTCCTTCATCGCCGGAAGAAAATATTTGAGCAGCAGGAACGCACCGGTAAGGTTTACATCAAGGCTGCGCCTGAATTCATCCAGGCTCAGACTGTCCATGGATTTGATAATGCCGATACCACTGGCGTTTATCAAAATGTCGATTTGCGGCACCGTTTCTTTAACAGAATCCGCCATGCGTTTACAAGATTCCTCATCGCAGGCATCCCAAACAAAATATTGATGTCCTTCACCGGGCAATGATGCGGCGAGCGATGCAAGTTTATCCTGATTTCGTCCGGCCAGGAAGAGCCGGGCTCCGCCCTGGGCCAATAACTTCGCCGTTTGCGATCCTATACTACCTGTGGCACCGGCCAATAATACCTGTTTCCCTTTCAACGATTCCATGAAGTTTTTTCTGTCAAACAATGACCTGAAAAAATTGTTTGAGCAAACTATGTCATCGACAGCGATCCTCGTATTTCCGCATCAGTTATTTGAAGAACATGCGCTTTGGAAAAAAGCAGAAACCATTTACCTGGTAGAAGAGCAACTTTATTTCCGGCAATTCAACTTTCATCCACATAAAATCATTTTCCACCGGGCATCGATGCAGCATTTCGCCGAAAGCCGGCGTAAGAAGGGAATGAAGGTAAAGTATATCGACGCTACCAATAACCTCAGCGATATCAGGCTGCTCATTCCCGGCATGCGCAAAGAGGGTGTTCAACTAATTCACTACATTGATCCCGATGACGACTGGCTGGAACGGCGCTTGAAACAATCAACCGCCGATTCCGGTATTCAGTTGGTACGCCACGAAAACCCATCTTTCCTGATCACTGTAAAAGAAGCGGATGAATTTTTCTCTCAACAGAAGAGATATTTTCAAACTGACTTTTACACCTGGCAACGAAAAAGAACGGGTCTGTTGGTTTTGTCCGACGGCAAACCAGCAGGAGGAAAATGGAGCTTTGACACCGAAAACCGCAAGCGGTTTCCGCGAGCTGGCAAGCCACCGGCAATTCAATTTCCTAAAAGCTCTACTATAGTGTCGGAAGCGACAATATATGCTGCTGAACATTTTGAATGGAAATACGGAGGACCCGATCCATTCTTCTATCCCATAACGTCAGCGGATGCCCGCAAATGGCTGGATGATTTTCTGGAAAACCGCTTTCGGGCCTTTGGCGATTATGAAGACGCGATGCTGCAAGGAGAAACGGTATTGCACCATTCCCTGCTTTCACCCTTGCTCAATGCAGGCCTGCTATTGCCGGGCGATGTCCTGAATAAAGCGCTGGACGCTGCAAAGGAATTCAAGGTACCCTTGAATTCCCTGGAAGGTTTTGTGCGGCAGGTTTTGGGCTGGCGCGAATTTATCCGGCAATTGTATGCCCGCGAAGGAAGAAAGCAGCGCACCCAAAACTATTGGGGTTTTACGCGCAAAATTCCTGAATCATTCTGGCAGGGCAGCACCGGTATGCTGCCCTTTGATGTAGTGACGAATCGCGTTAAGCGATCCGCCTACGCTCACCACATTGAACGGTTGATGGTATTGGGTAACCTGATGCTGCTTTGTGAATTTGATCCGAATGAAGTGTACCGTTGGTTCATGTCGTTTTTTATTGATGCTTACGATTGGGTGATGGTTCCCAATATATATGGCATGAGTCAGTTTGCCGATGCTGGATTAATGACTACCAAACCTTATATCAGCGGAAGCAACTATTTGCTGAAAATGGCCGATTGGAAAAAAGGGGAATGGCAGAATACCTGGGATGGACTTTTCTGGCGATTTATGCATGTGCATCGGGATTTCTTTCTGCAAAATCCCCGGCTGGGTATGCTGGTACGCCAATTTGACCAGATGCCGGCGGAGAAGCGTAACAGGCATTTGCAGCATGCAGAAAAGTTTCTGGACAATCTATGAAAGCGATACGTAAAGAATTTCTGCCGGAAAAAATATGTGTGATTTGCCAGCGTCCCTTTCGCTGGCGAAAGAAATGGGAGCGCGACTGGGAGCAGGTGAAATATTGCAGTGACCGTTGTCGGAAGGATCATAAGAAAAAGACGAATTCTGTTTAAACATTCGTCCGATTATCAAACAACTCCATCAACAATAAGAATAAGATAATCCAGGAGTCAACATAGCTGCGTAAATGCTGTTGTATGGTTTATTCCTAAATGTTATGAGCATGCATTTCCCCACCGACTTTGCCTCCGTACTCGACCGGATAGATCAGGTTGACCCTATTGCCTATGAGCGTACCCGTAACTATACGGATGGGGCGGTCACTTATTTATCCCCCTATATATCACGAGGAGTAATCAGCCCGCGAAGGGTTCTGCATACTTTGATAGAAAAGGGTTACAGTTACAACGAATCGGAGAAGCTGGTACAGGAGCTGGCCTGGCGGGAATATTTTCAACGCGTGTGGGAATTTTTAGAAGATGATCTGTATCACGATATCCGGCGACGCTACACAGGTGTAAAAAACCGGAAGATTCCTCATTCGGTAATGGACGCGCGCACGGGAATAGAAGCCATCGATCAGGCAATTGAGGAGCTGAAGGAAACGGGCTATATGCACAATCACGTGCGCATGTATCTGGCCAGTGTTGCCTGCAATATCGCCCGCAGCTACTGGCAAATGCCCGCGCAGTGGTTGTATTACCATCTGCTTGACGGTGATATCGCCAGCAACATCTGTAGCTGGCAATGGGTGGCGGGAAGCTTTTCCTCCAAGCCCTATTACTGCAACCAGGACAATATCAATAAATACACCGGTAGCCAACAGAAAGACAGTTTTCTGGATGTACCTTATGAGGCCCTCCCCCTGTTGGCAATACCGGAGTCTTTGCAGGAATTGGGAGAATTCAGCGGAAGCAGCACCCTGCCCATGGCAGCAGTACCCGTTATCGATCCATCACTACCGATATACCTGTACAACTCTTATAGCCTGGATCCCTTGTGGCATGCAGATAAACCCGGCAACAGAATTCTGCTCCTCGAACCTTCTCATTTCCGGGACTTTGCGGTAAGCGATAAAGTGATGAAGTTTATGTTGGGGCTTGCGAAAAATATAGAAGGACTGCAGGTTTTTGTGGGAGAGTTGAATGAACTGCCCGGATTGAGGGAAGTACCTCAAATCATTTCCCGAAAACATCCTGCATTCAAACATTATCCGGGGATAAAAGAAGAGCGGGACTGGTTGTTTCCTGAAGTGAATGGCTTTTATCCCTCCTTTTTTGCCTACTGGAAAAAGTGTCAGCCGGTACTCAAGCAGTATTTCCAGCGGAAAGCGGTACTGCAAAAGCAGGATTAAGGTAAGGCCGGCAGTGCTTATCTTTGCGCAAATTCAAAAAAAACACATGAATCCACGCAAAGCAAGCGATAGCCTCACCATCATGACCGAGTTGGTGCTTCCGAATGATACCAATGTTTTTGGCAACCTGATGGGCGGTCGCCTGATGTATTGGATGGATATAGCAGCGGCACTCTCCGCGCAAAAGCATTGCAATGCGCCGGTGGTAACCGCTTCGGTAGATAATATTTCTTTTGAGAATCCGATCAAGTTGGGGAATGTGGTGCATATTGAAGCCAAAGTAACCCGCAGTTTCAACTCCAGCATGGAAGTGCACATGAAGGTTTGGGGAGAAGACCTCACGCATCAATACAAATACAAGAGCAACGAAGCCTATTATACATTCGTAGCGCTGGATCCCAATCGCCGCCCTAGGCAGGTACCGCCGCTGGTAGCCGAATCGGAAGAAGAACAAAAGCTTTTCGATGGAGCCCTACGCCGCCGGCAACTGCGGCTGATCCTCGGGGGAAAAATGAAACCGGATGATGCGATTGAGTTGAAAGCGTTGTTTGTGAAGTAGTTGTACGTATTACGTTATACGTATTACGTTATACGTATTACGTATTTGGTTTAAAGTTGAGGGTTTAAGGTTTAGGGTTTCATTTTTGGGTGTTACTTTAGTTACGACCCTTAAACGTTTTCGCGTCCTAAAAAAGTTGACAGTTATTACTATAATCAATTCATCAGCGTATATCTGCGGAAAAATCTGCGAAAATCTGCGGGAAACTCTTCTGGAAACTGAAGCTGTTTAAAGTGCTGAAACATTTCCCGCAGATTTTCGCAGATTTTTTCGCAGATTGCCGCAGATAAGAAATCGATACGGCCCCAGCTTTTCCCTACTCTTACTCCACAATAATTTCACCTTAAACCTTAAACACTAAACCTTAAACCTTAAACCCAAAACGTAAAACGTAAAACGTAAAACGTATTACGTAATACGTACTACTCACTTCTCCCTCACCACCACCAATTCCCCCATCTCCACCTGCATCGGTAGCAATCCAATTTTCACCACTGCCCTTTTGCCCCTTATTTCCATCACTTCCCCAACCTGGTGATTGCGTTTCATCTTTACGCGGTCACCCACTTTTATATCGCCGCCCACTTCCTGGTATTTGGAGTCGATTTTTTTCTGCATCTTGCTCACGGCCTTTGTTTCATTCTTCTTAAACAGAAGTGCCTCCATCTGTTTAATGACTTTGGTCTTATCTTTTTCCTTTCTCCACTCGATCAACATCTGACGGAGCTTGCGCTCCATATCTTTCAGGTACACCAATTTCTCCGAAGCGATGCGGTTCTGTTCTTTCTGCAACTCCACCTGCTGGCGGTGCTTTTCCCGGTCCATCAACTGCTCCATTTCCTTTTTGCGCTTTTCATTTTCGCGCAACATTGCGTTAAGCTCTCTCTCCTTTTTCTCCAGATCACGCATGTCCTGCTCAGTGCGGTTCAGCAATTTATCGAGGCGGTACTGGTCTTTGTCCACCAGTTCACGGGCACGGCGAATCAGTTCCTTGTCGAGGCCAATTCTTTCAGCGATGGAAAAAGTGTAAGAGCTGCCAGGTTTGCCTATTAGTAATTTGTATTGCGGCATGAGGTTCTTTTCATCAAAGGCCATGGCGCCATTGATGATGCCTGCTGTTTTGCCTGCCATCACTTTCAGGTTCAGGTAGTGTGTGGTTACTATCCCGTATGCATGCTTGCGGGCCAGCTCCTGCAGAATCACTTCCGCAAAAGCGCCACCCAGGCTGGGATCACTACCACTCCCCAGTTCATCGATAAAGAATAGCGTGCGGCCATTGGCATTTTCCATGAAATGCTTCATGTGCAGGAGGTGGCTGCTATAGGTACTCAGCTCAAACTCGATGCTTTGCGTATCACCGATATGAATCATGAGTTGCTTGAACAATCCAAACTGTGAAGAAGGGTGCACCGGCACCAGCAAACCACTTTGCACCATCAATTGGAGCAAGCCTACCGTTTTCATGGTCACGGTTTTACCACCCGCATTGGGACCACTGATCACCAGTATCCTGTTTTTCTCATCGAGGGTGAGATTAACAGGAATAGTGGGCTTCTGGTTACGTTGATTGTAGAGGTACAATAAAGGATGATATGCCTGCACCAGGTGAATATGCGCTTTGTCGGTGATGGAAGGAAACTCACCGCGAATCTCCACGGCCAGTTTGGCTTTGGCGCGGATGAAATCGTACTCACCCAGTATGGAGTGCCATTGATTCAGTAGCGGCGCATAGCTGGCCAGCCGGGCTGTTAACTCGCGCAAAATTCGATATACTTCTCTCTGTTCCTCATTCTCCAGGTCCTGTACCTCATTGTTAAGGTCAATGGTTTCTTCGGGTTCTACAAAAGCGGTTTTGCGGCTATCGCTTTCGCCGTGCAAAATTCCCTTTACCGTGCGCTTTTGCTCCGCATATACCGCCACTACCCTTCTGCCATTCATGAAGCTCTCTTCAATTTCGGCTAAATAACCTTGTTTATTGAGTTTCGATACTATCTTTTCAAAGAGCCGGCGCAATTCATTGCGTTTGCGGTAAAGGCTCATTCTTATTTGCTTCAGCTCATCGCTCGCATTATCCTTCACCTGTCCGCTTTCATCCAGCACTTCATCAATCAGGGTAATGATTTTTTTTTCGTAATGCGTTGGCTCCAGCACTTTGTAAAGAGCGCCATAAGCGCTACGACGTTCCTGATCGAACCACCGAAACAGTTTTTCTAAACTCTCCGCAAGCTTGCGAAACTGCAAAAAATCCTCGCCCGTCAGCACAGCACCGGGAATGCTCAGCAGTTTAATTTCCCGGGCAAGGTTCAGGATATAATCGTTGGGGAAATAGATGCTATTCAGAAGCAACTGATGGTATTCATGGCTTTGCCGCAGCGCCGTTTCTATATAATCGCGACGGGTATGCACACGCAGT
Source organism: Terrimonas ferruginea (assembly GCA_044463125.1). Classification (GTDB taxonomy): domain Bacteria; phylum Bacteroidota; class Bacteroidia; order Chitinophagales; family Chitinophagaceae; genus CAYMZZ01. The sequence continues at coordinate 61,405 of JBIQMS010000014.1, read as the reverse complement.
TCCGCCGCGGTTTGGCGCGCCCATTCTGTCTGGCAATAATTCACCAGCAGGTCCTTCACCTTATCCATCTCCAGTTGCAAGGCCGCCGATTCGGGGAATAGTTTCATATACGCTCTGCTCTTTTCGGAGTGCAAAGGTAAGGACTGCCCGTTTGTTGGCATGAAGGCAAAAGAAAAGCCGGCTGTTTGCACAACCGGCTTAAACCCTAACCTGACTGCTTAATAAAGAGAATAGGGAAGAGTTGAATTATTAAGGTTTCTTGGCCCACCAAAGCGGGGTCAGTACAGCATCTTCACCACCCAGGAATCCAACAGCCTGCTGGTAACCGGCGGGGTTGCTGGCTGCCAGGCTGGAGGGATAACGCACACGCTGGGGGAAGAAGCGTACATCGCTGGTCATAAAGTTGCCACTGTTCAGGGCAGGCATATTTACCAGCGGGTTTTCAATCGCAGGGTTTTCAAAGAAAGGAAGACCCAGGCGACGATGATCATTCCATGTTTCCAACGGCAACCAGGGGTTCTGGGCGATGAATTTCTGGGTAATGATCTTGGTGAGGCGATCGTTCTTCACCGTGCCATTTTGATACAGCGTGTTGCTGGGATAAACAACGGTAGTGGTACCCGGTGTATTCGTGTATCCGTCTACATAATCCACCGAACGGTTTGCAGGGGGCTCAGTTACATGATCCCAGCTCACGGAAGTACCACAGTTATTGTAGTCAGTGGATGCTTTGTAAGCTGCCGCGAAGCTGGATACGCCAAAGTATTCAAAGCTGGCGTCGATACCTGCCTCATAAGCTGCTTTGCCACTCATAGGAGTTGCCCAGTTGCGTACAGCACCTTCGGCCAACAGGAAATGTGTTTCCCAGGGCGCGAAGAAGATACGCTTGCTGCTGCTGTTACGGAACTTATGCGGGTGACGGGGAATAGCGCCATTGAAAGCACGGATCTGGTTACGTGCACCTTTCTGACCCCAATCGCCATTCACGGGTGCGTTCCATGTGTAGTGCGCATCCAGTGTCTTCACCACGTTGTTGCTGGCGTCAAGCAGGTTGCGCTGCGTAGTCTTCGCCGTTTGATCCCAGGAAGGATAAGCATTGAAATCCGGGTTGTTGAAATCACCAGGAATTACATAGGTCTTATACGCACGCGGATCCACTTTGTTGGGCAGACCGTCGAGCCAGTAACCTGCGATGGGGTCATTAGTCATTTGCGTGAAATGATCCGTGAGGCGCAAGCCGATATAGTCCGCGTCTTTGATAAAGGGATGCTTGTCGGCATCCAGTTGATCTTCCGACAAAACACCACCCAAACCCTGAACCAGGTTATTATAAGTAGCCGACATCTGGAAATAGTTCCATTCCCTTGTCATCACACCGGTCAGTGCATCCCAACCTGGTTTTTCCTGGATCTGGAATGTCTCTGACATATTAGTGAGCAAAGGCAGTGCAGCGGCAGCCTCAAACTCAGCCTTGGCTTTGGGTGCATCTACTTCAGACAGGCGCATAGCGAGGCGCAGGCGAAGTGAATTCGCAAATTTCTGCCACTTGGCGTAATCAAATCCGTAAGCCTGGTCGAATTTCGCATCAGGTTTTGCAGCACCCAGGTCGAGCTTGGGGGATGCATCCGCCAGTTCTTCCAGCAAATGGTAATACACGGTCTTCAGGTCCACAAACTCGGGGTTCTTACCCTGAAATGCGTTGATGGGAATGGGTCCGAAGGTATCGGCCAGTTCACTCATCAGGTACACACGCCAGATGCGGCAGATCTGAAGCAGGTTGTTGGTATAGGCTTTCACATTGCCTGCGGCAATTTGAGCCTCGGCCACCTGGATACCGGTGCTGATGGCATTCAACCATCCACCACCATAGCCACCGCCATAATAGTCGCTGCTCCAACCATCGTTATAACCACCCGAGGAAATACCGCCACCGAATTGCTGACGTCCGGCTGTTTTCCAGTAGAGCACAAAGATCCTTTCGGCGATATGCGGATCCATCTGGGAGCCAATGATGGCATTGTTGATAAAATATTCTACCTGAACCTGGTCTTCCGTAACCAGGTAGGGGTCTTCATTGACCTCGTCAAATTTGCTGCACCCACTCATAATAGCGGAGACCGCGAGGGGTAAGCAGGCATATTTCAAAAATCGTTTCATATATAATGTTTTGAATAATGGTTAAATCAGAATCCGAGTGATAAGCTAAACAGGAAAGAACGCATGGTGGGGAAGGCACCGTTTTCAAAACCTACCGCGTTGCTGCCGGTAGCAAATACTGATTCCGGATCAATACCCATCAAATGGCTCTTCAGCATCCAAACATTATTACAGGAGAGTGCTACGCGCGCATTCTGTATCGGCGTTTTGCTGAACAGGGTGCGGGGCAGGTTATAACTCAACTGCACATTGCGCAGACGAATATTGGTAGCGTCGTACAGGAATGCTTCGCCTACACCGAGGTTATTCAGTGTAGATACTGTGCGCCAGTATTGCTGTTGTGTAACGGCCATTGTATTCTTAACGGGGTTGCCACCGCCATCGAGTACCACACCATCCACAACAAAATCGTTGCGTTCACCACCGGGCGCTGTAACTGCAGCAGTACCGGCAGCCTGCAAGCCCACATTGGAAGCAGAGAAGATTTCTCCGCCAAAACGGGCATCAATCAGGAAGCTAAGTGCCAATCCTTTGTAAGTAAAGGTATTGGTTACACCCAGCAGGCCACGGGCCTGTTGGTTACCCAACCTTACGATGCGCGAATCGCGCTGGGGCAAGCCCTGGGAAGAAAGCAACAACTGGCCAAAGAAGGGGCTGCTGGCATCTTCCACACGCAGAAAACGCGTACCATAAATATCGCCGTACAAATTACCGGTTGCCGCACGAATAAACAGATCATCAAATCCACCAAGAGTGTATTCATTCACGCCCTTGTCGGATGCGATATCAATGATCTTGTTCTCGTTCTTGGAATAGTTAGCCATAATATTCCAGTTCAGCGAATTGGGCTTATTCAGCACGCGAACATCCACCATCAACTCAATACCTTTGTTCTGGATATTACCTGCATTGATCATCTGGCTGGTATAACCACTCATGGGGTCCATGGGAATGGCAATCAGCTGGCGCGTTGCGTTCGACTTATACCAGGTGAAGTCGATACCTACCCGATTTTGGAGAAAACGGGTTTCAGCACCAAACTCCAGCGACTTGATCAGCTCACTGCGCACCATAGGATCTTTCAACAGCGAATTGCGAATCGCAATTGTGTTGTTAAGGGGGTCCTTACGAATCTCGTAGCCATTATACAATTGGTAGGGAGCAAGGTCATTACCCACTGCTGCGTGTGATCCACGAACTTTCAAATAGTTCATCCAGCCGGGAAGATTCACGCCATTCTTTTCCAACATATCAGTTACCACCACGGCCAGGCTCACGGAAGGATAGAAATAAGAACGGTTTTCTTCAATCAATGCCGATGACCAGTCATTCCGGAAAGTGGCGTCCAGGTACACATAACCATCATAGTTGATGCCTACACTACCGAACACAGAATTGATCTTCTTATTCATGTAGGATTGACCAATGATGGGCGCACCCTGACCATTAGTGAGCGAGAATACGTTGGGAACTTCCAGCGGACCTGTTGCGATACCGATATAGCTGGCTTTCTGCTCCATCAGGTTACCACCAGCAGTGATTACACCACCAAACTTGCCTACCACATTGTCCTTACGGGCGGTAATCAAACCCGTGTAGTTGGTTTCGCGGAAGGTTTGCTTGCCTTCAGAATACTCGTTGTTACGTGCGCTACCTGCATACACTTTACGTTGCGTATTGGTGGTATAAAGGTCAGCACCTGCTTTCACTTCCGCATCCAGCCAATCGGTGAAGGCATACTTCACAGAACCATTCATGATAAAACGATCGCGGCTGTCCCTGTTCAGGTTATACAGCGTATTCCAGTAAGGGTTGTTTTGCCAGCCTGGTGAACCGGGATACCAGATCATATTACCAAACTCATTGGTAGCTTCACTGAAATCACGGATATCAAGGCTGCGCGGCAGGGTGTACAATACATACACATTACTTACGTCGCGACCATTGATCGGGCGGTTGTAACCGGAAGTATTGTTGTAAGAAAACTTCACATCGGTTGTCCAGCGATCATTCTTTCCAAAACGCGTGGTAGCGCGTGAGGTCAGGTTTGTTCTTTCCAGCTTGTTGCCGGGGATGATGCTACGATCATTCCAGCGGCTGATGGAAGAATAAACCGCTGTAGAACCGAATTGCTGTTGGAAGGAAAGGTTGTACGACTGAGTTGTACCATTACGCAGGAAATTGTCCACATTATTCTGAATATTCAGAGGGCCCTGCGTACCATCCCATTTGGTTACGGTTTGACCTTCGGCTTTGGGTCCCCAGCTCTGAGTACTCATGGGGTCAAAGATTCCATCAGTACCCTGACCAAAAGAGTTCTGCAGCTCAGGCTTTATAAAAATGCTTTCCACACCTTGTGTAGTAGAGAAAGTAATACCCAAACCCTGTGACTTGCGGCCCGATTTAGTAGTAATCAGGATAACTCCATTACCCGCACGCGAACCATAGAGGGCGGCGGCAGATGGGCCTTTCAGCACCGTCATGCTTTCGATATCATCAGCGCTGATATCACCCAGACCATTACCACGGTCGAAGCCCGCGCTCCAGTAACCATTTTCCGTAGTACCAGTGAAGTTGTCGATGGGAATACCATCTACAACAATCAGGGGCTGGTTATCGCCGGTAAGTGAATTGAGACCACGTAATACAATCTTGGAAGAACCGCCCGCACCATTGCTGGAACGTACCACCTGCAAACCGGCCACTTTACCGGAAAGCGCATTGGCCAGGTTGGTTTCCTTGGCATCGGCCAGGGTACCACCCTTCAGCTCCTGAACGGCATAACCCAGCGATTTCTGCTGGCGCTTAATACCGAGGGCCGTGGTAATAACCACTTCTCCCAGTTCACCGGCCGACTGATCGAGGGATACATCTAAAGTGTTGGAGCTGCCGACTGTAACCGATTTGGTTCCAAAACTAATTGAGCTAAAAACAAGCACAGCATTTGCCTTGTCGATAACGATGCTATAGCGGCCTGCATCGTCTGTAATGGTACTTTGCGTGCTACCCTGTACCGACACAGTAGCCGATGGTACCGGACTACCATTGTTGTCCGTGACAACGCCGGTAATCGTACGTCTCTCCTGCGCGAAGAGCATGGTATTGCCCAGCAACAGGATCAACAGTACAAGTAAGAATCGTTCGTTTCTCTTCATTGCAGTTGATTTTTAAAGTTTAGATAAAAAAGCCTTATTTGTTTTTCATATGGTTCTGTACTGTTGTTTTCAGGGGGGATAAGGACGGCTAAGCGGGAACTTTTTCGCTATCTCTATAAGCCAGCTTTCTATTCTCTCGAATCATATTATCCATTACGAGTGCTGCGGATCCAATCAGTTCGGCTTCGTATCCTAAGGTTGACACTTCCATGCTGGTGTTCGCTGCGAGGCGTGGAATACAATGTTCGTTGAGCGCCTGCTGTATCGGTGCCTGCCACACTTTCCCGGCCAGTGCACCCCTGCCGCTCAGTATCACGAGTTCCGGATTTACAAGATGGATCAGGATGGCTACACCTCTTCCAATACTGTAACCCGCTTCCGAAAGCAACTCAATGGCGAATTTGTCGCCCAGCGTTGCTGCCCTGATCACGGCCTCACTATCCTGCTCAAAATGCCCGCTCGGAAAACCAGCTCCCAGGTTCGACAGCCTGCCTTTCTTTACGCCTTCTGCCGCTTTCTGCACCACTACCAACAAAGAAGCTTCCGTTTCCAAACAACCCGTTTTGCCGCAGGCACAAAGCTTGTTGTTGTTAAACATCGGCATATGGCTAAACTCACCCGCGAAACCATTATGTCCTCTAAAGAGCTCACCATTCAGGATCATACCCAGTCCAATACCCCAACCAATATTGATCACCATCGCATTCTGCTTATGGCGCGCGGCCCCAAAGCGGAATTCCGCCAGGGCAATCAAACTGGAGTCGTTGTCGATATAAACCGGCAATTCCATTTTACCCGTCAGATAATCCTTAATACTCTGGCCGCCGGTGGCGAAGCTGAAGGAATAATTGATTCCTTTCTTCACATCAATAAAGCCCGGCATGCCTATCCCTATGCCAATGATCTTTTTCCGCGGAATCCCCGATTTCAATATCACCTGGTTCATCTTCTCGGCCAATACCGACATGGCGGCCGGATTATTATTCAGCGGCAATTCAAACTTCTCAATCTCCGTTACGTGCCGATTATGAATATCCATCATCGAAATCCGCGTCACCAACTGGTCCATCGCCACCGACAATATATACATGGTGTCGGGCATAATGGAATACATGACCGGTCTGCGTCCCCCACTCGATGGCGCGAATCCTGATTCCTTCACAAAACCATCCGCAATCAATTCATTCAGGATCTTCATGGTCAACGGAAGGCTCTTCCCAATTCGCTCACTCAAATCGGCGCAGGACAGGGTATCGGAGAAATAAAATTCCCTTAGCACCAACCCCTTATAGAATGCCTTCTTTCCCATGTGTCAGTTTTGCGGTGGCTGTAATGAAAATCTTATTAAAAATTTAACTCAAAGTATAAAACTTTCTAAAAATCACAAAAAACTTATTAATTTTTTTATAAACAAATGCCAACTTCGTAAATACCCCAGTGAAATTCACGCATTTAAGTAGAATTACTTAGTTCTTAATAAATCCCCAAATACAAGCCAACCCATCCTGCTGCTGCATCCAAAACCACGCTGCACCCGTAAGTGCTACCTACCCCCCACCTCTTTCCGAAGGAAAGAGTGCTGAACATTTGAGGGATAAAAGCATTATTAACAGGTACCTTTATCAAAATGAAAAAAAATCATTTATACGGAGTATTTGGTTGGCTATTCCTTGCCTTCACGGCCCTGCCGGGTTGCGCGCAGGCAGACAATCAAAAAGCCATCACAACTAAAAAAATGAATCAGGAAAACCCAAAGGCGGCCAACTACGATACCGCCTATTTAGCCAATGGATGCTTCTGGTGTACAGAAGCGATTTTTGAAGAATTGAAAGGTGTAGTGAGTGCCGTTTCCGGTTACACGGGTGGCCATGTGGTGAACCCTACTTATAAAGAGGTTTGCACCGGCACCACCGGACATGCAGAATGCCTGGAGATTGTGTACGACCCCGCTGTCATCAGTTTCGATGAATTGCTGGAAGTATTTTGGGAAACACATGATCCTACCACCCTCAACCGTCAGGGTAATGACGTAGGGCCACAGTACAGAAGTGGCGTATTCTATGTGAACGATGAACAAAAGAAAAAGGCAGAACAGTATAAGGAAGCCCTTAATAAAAGTGGCGCATTCGACAAGCCCATTGTTACCGAGATTACAAAATTTGAAACCTTCTATTCAGCCGAGGATTACCACCAGGAATATTTCGCTAACAACGAGAACAACAATCCTTATTGCCGCATCGTGATCCGGCCCAAGTTGGATAAATTCAGAAAAGTCTTTAAAGACAAACTGAAAGAGCAAAAATAATTGGCATTACAGCTTTTCTTACAACTTCAACCTCCTGACAAAAACAAGCCCCGCGCAAGCGGGGCTTTAAGTGTACCATTCAATTCATGAGGGTTGATGTTTAGGTGATCGAATTGAACTGTCCGGGCGGACAGACCTGCCGGCCAGTGGGACGACACCGGGTACACGGGCAGGATTTCTTTTCAAGGGTTGGGGATCAAAACGGACCATTTATGAAAAATCGCTATTGGTGATCAAAATAGGCCCCGGTTTGGCCGCCGGGGCTCGGCTAACTCAGTAAGGATGGTGGCTGTACCTAAAACTTCGAAAAACGAGCCGGATACATTCCTTCTGAGGTTCGCAAGGTGGAAACAAACTGTCCACGTGGGATACCGTCCAGGGTATTAATTCGAATAGTATTCTGTCCCGTCTGCAGGTTTACTGCCTGACGGTAGATTAATTTTCCGCTGAGATCATACACTTCAAAACTGGCCTGCTCCGAACGCTGTGCATGAAACTGAAGGTTGACGCCCGATTGTACTTCTGTAGGGTACAATACCAGTTTCTTTTTGTCTGTAGCTGATTCATTCCGGAATTGCAGCACATGACTGTATTGAACTTTACCATCCACCCCGGTAATGCGGAGGCGATACCAGTTAGCGGTCGCTTGCTTGTCGTAAGCAGCATCTGAATAATTGAAACTGGTTTGCGTGTTTCCTTCCATATTCACCCAGTACTGGGCTATAGAATGATAGTCGCCACCGGGGGTGGAGCTGCGCTCAATATCCACGGTTGCGGCCTGGTTGCCTTCATTCAGTTCCCACTGCAGGCGGGTCCTGCCATCATCCTGCACGCCCTGGAACTCGCGCAGCATGGGCGCGCTGAGGATGGCGCCATCAGGAAATTCAAAACGTTTGAAATAAAGACTGGCATAGCGGGTACTGTTGTTGGATGTTTCGTTGTTGGCACCTACCCGGTATTTGAACGAACTCATATTTACATGCGAAACGGTGAACATTACTTCATTGGCAGATGTGTCGACAAGAGCGCCAAACAGGAAACCCGTGATATTCCATCCCCGATACTCCGTACCATGTTGCGCCAGCACGATATGGCTGTTGGTGGCATTAAAGGAGCAAACACCTCCTCCCATATCCACGCCATTCATTTCGTAAAGGCTATTGCCATTACTGGTACTGCCATCGATATCGAGGCCGCTAACATCCACATACGCCTGGCTCATCGGGGTACTGGTACCACCCTGTACAAATTGAATGGTAAAAAGTATATAAGCATTCCGACCAGAAGATATCCGATACTCGGGTTGAAAAGCTTCGGGATAGCCATCTGCTGTCCGGTCAATATTTTGAAGCGTAATGCCAGTGGTCATGGAATCGATGCGAACATGCGCATCCACACCCGTAACCACATTGGAAAAGCGGTATTTGGCGCCTACCTGGCGGTCGGTTCCTTCTATTAATGTGGGACTCTGAAATCGGTAAATGGGGGCCTGGGCATTCAGAGTTTGCAGCCCCATGAGCGAAAGAAGAATTAGGCTCACGCATGCATACAGCATCTCACGGATAAGTTTCGCTTTCATAAGTACGGTATTAAGATTAAGGGTCGGCTCTTGATAGGATGGATTCGCTGCTGGTAATTACTGCCGATCTGTCGAAAATTTGCTGTGGGTCTGTCGAATCTTAACGTCGTATTTTCACCAGCTTTGACGATGTGAAAGTAGAATGGGTTTTTGGATAATGCAAGCCCGGCAAGGGTTTCAGCGGATTGGCGAAATCCTAATCCTGTGCAGATCAATCGATTTGAGTCGAAAAAAAATTTCGGAAAATACGGTAATCCCTACGAAAAAACCCGGTGCCCCGCGCTGAAAGGACAGAATTTGATTAATAAAAAAGCAGGCGCGGGGCGTGGCGATCTACTTGTTCCTGTTCAGGATTCGCTCAAAGTTTCACCCGGCGCAGCTCCAGCAAATTCAGGCCATTGGGCTCGAAACCCGTTACGCCGGGCTGCACCAGCCGCACGGCTTTGTCGTACCAGAGTGGCACTACGGGTGCCTGATCTACCACCAATTGATCGGCCTGTTGGTAGAGTCGATAGCGAATAGAATCGTTTTCTTCCCGTATCGCCTGTTCAAAGAGTCGATCGAATTCGGCATTATTGAATCGGGTATAATTGGGTGGTGCCGGATTGCGGGAATAAAATACCGACAGATAATTTTCCGCATCCGGGTAATCCGCTATCCAGCTACCCCGGAAAAATGGGGATTGCGAACCAGAAGTCAACTCCAGCAGATAAGCTTTTTGCACGGTTTCCACCTGCACCTTTATGCCAACATCACTCAATTGTTTGGCGATAAAGTCGGCCATATCCGCATAGAGGGCAATGGTCTGCAAGCGAATTTGCGGCATGCCCTCCCCTCCCGGATAACCCGCTTCTTTCAATAATTCGCGGCTGCGTTGTGGATCATAATGATAACCCTTCACCAACGAATCGTTGAATGAGGGCAAGCCAACCGGTACAAAGCCCGCCTCGGCGGGTGTGCCCAGCGAATTGCGCAAGTAAAGGATCATTTTCCGGCGATCGAACCCGTAATTAATCGCCTGCCGCACTTTTTGCAGGCGAAGAGGTGAACCTTTCAATAGTTCATTGTCGTTATCAACAAGAATTCCCAGGTATTCGATATTCAAATAGGGATGCACCTGCAGGGCTATCTTTCCCTCCCATTTGGGACGCAGTCTTCCCTGCTTGGTCAGCACTTCGTCTTTAAAAGATGATTCGATATCATTAATGAAATCCAACTGTCCCTGCCGGAACAGGAGAAATTCCGTGGCTTTACTATCGTAGAAACTAATCTTGATGCCATCCAGGTAAGGCAGGGAATTTCCGGCACTATCCTTTTCAAAATAGCGGGGGTTGCGGCGCATTACCAGGGCCTGGCCTTCTTCCCAGGCCAGCAAGCGAAAAGGCCCGGTGCCCACCGGATGCCGGCGAAAATCGCGGCCATAAGCTTTTACCGCCTCCTGTGGAACGATGCTACAGTACTGCATCGACAAAATTCCCAGAATGGGCTGATAGGGGCGCAATAGGCGCAACTCGAATACCGTGTCGTTTACAGCAACAAAAGGCTGCAGGCTGTCGAGCTTGTTGTTGAAAATCCAGGCGCCGGGGCTGGCCGTGGCCGGATCCATGATACGTTGAAGGCTGAAGACTACATCGGCGGCCGTCATTTTGCGTCCTTTGCCTTCGGAGAAGCAGGGATCATCGTGGAAATACACATCATCGCGAAGTACAAACCGATACAGCTTTTTATCGGCCGACAATTCCCAATACCGGGCAAGGGAGGGCACCAGTTCCAGGCCCTGGTTCACTTCCACCAACGTATTATACAATTGATGTACCGGCCACATCACCGACTGATTCTTGGCAAAAGCCGGATCCAGAGAAGCAATCCCGGTATGTTCGTTGTAATGAAAGATGTTCTTATCCCGCTTCGCTGTATTATCACATCCCAGCCAGCAGCCGGCGAGCAATAAAATCGCCAAAGCATCCATCCATTTTCTCATTTTCACCGTCATTTAGCCTTTGAACGATTAAATTTACAATTCAAACCTATATGGCAGTGAAATACTTTGTTTACCTGACAGTTTTGACATTGTTTTTCTCCTCCGCAACAGCACAGGAGCGCGAAGCATTTACGATGGCTGATACGTTGCGCGGTAGCAATGGCGAAGCCCGCGCCTGGTGGGATGTGTTGCGTTATGATCTGAAAGTGGCGGTGGATATTCCGAATAAATCGATCAAAGGAAGCAATCAACTTCATTTTAAAGTGGTAAAAGGCGGACGCCCGGGTTTGATGCAAATTGATCTGCAGATGCCGATGCAGCTCGACCGGGTGGAATATGCGCAAATGAAATACGGCGCCCTGCCTTTCCGTAGGGAAGGCAATGTTGTTTGGATCAACTTCAACGAAAGGGAACTGAAGGAAGGAACGGAACATACGCTGATCCTACATTTCAGCGGCACACCCCGCGAAGCCATTAGGGCACCCTGGGATGGTGGCTGGGTTTGGGCCAAGGATTCCCTGAGGCGCAACTGGATTACGGTAGCCTGCCAGGGATTGGGTGCCAGCGTTTGGTATCCCTGCAAAGATTACCAGTCCGATGAACCCGATCAGGGAGCCAGCCTTTCGATTACGGTACCCGATTCACTGGTAGCAGTAGGCAATGGCCGACTCGTGAAGAAAACTCCCGCGTCAAATGGACATACAACCTGGAAATGGGAAGTTAAAAGCCCCATTAATAATTATAATATCATTCCATATATCGGTCATTATGTGAACTGGGAAGAAAAGATCAAAGGAGCCAAAGGCTCGCTCGACGGAAGCTATTGGGTACTTGATTACAACCTGGAACGCAGCAAGGCGCATTTTGGCCGCGATGTGCAACGCATGATGACCTGCTTTGAAAACTGGTTTGGCCCCTACCCTTTTTATGAGGATAGTTATAAAATGATAGAAACTCCACACCTGGGCATGGAGCACCAAAGCGCAGTGGCTTATGGCAATCAATACAGGGATGGTTACCTGGGCTCAGACCTTTCCGGCAGTGGATGGGGCACCAAATGGGATTATATCATAATCCATGAAACCGGACATGAGTGGTTTGCCAATAATATTACCACGTCCGACATCGCCGATATGTGGGTGCACGAAGGTTTTACCACTTATAGCGAAGTATTGTTTGTGGAATGTGAATACGGCAAAAAAGCGGCGGATGAATATTGCCAGGGACTGCGTAATAATATTGAAAACGATGCACCCATCATCGGCCCCTATGGAGTAAACAGGGAAGGCAGTGGCGATATGTATTTCAAAGGCGCCAACCTGCTGCATACGATCCGCCAGGTAATTAATAATGATACAAAGTTCAGGGAAATATTAAAAGGACTCAATAAGGAGTTCTATCACAAAATCACGAGCAGCCGCGAAGTAGAAGCTTATTTCGCCAAACAATCCGGTAAGAAGCTGGATAAAATCTTTGACCAGTATCTGCGAAAAACCAATATACCTGTGCTGGAATATGAACTCATTCCCGCTGGAGCAGGCGCCTATACCTTGAAATATCGCTGGGCCGAAACCATAGAAGGGTTCGATATGCCGCTGAAGATTGTTGTCAACAACAAAGAGCAATGGATCCAGCCCGGCACTGGTTTCAAAACCCTGAAACTAACCGGCAAAATGCCAAATGAGCTATCCATAAACCCCAATTTTTACATTTCCACCAAAAAACTATAATACGTAATACGTATTACGTAAAACGTACAACGTAAAACCTCCCATGAGCACCATCCGCCGGCAAAGCATCATCGCCTCCCTGGTCATTTACCTGGGCTTTGCCGTGGGTTTGCTGAATACTTACTTCTTTGGCGCGGAAAAATATTTTACCACCGCGCAATATGGCCTCACCACCATATTCATAGCCATTGCACAAATGATGGCGGCTTTCGCCAATTTCGCGATGCCTTCTTATATCGCAAAGTTCTATCCTTATTACAAGGACCATCTTCCCGCACGCAAGAATGATATGCTGAGCCTCGCCATGATTGCCGGGCTTATTGGTTTTGCACTGGTATGCGTGGGTGGCTGGGTATTCAAAGATCTGGTGATTAGGAAATATTCGGAGAATTCGCCTGAGTTGGTCAATTATTATTTCTGGATATTTCCCCTGGGGCTGGGTCTTACGCTATTTAGTATTCTGGAAGTGTATGCATGGAATGTTGGCAAGCCTATTCTCACCAATTTCCTGAAAGAGATTCAATGGCGTTTGATCATCACGGTGTTGATTGTGTTGTTTATATGGAAACTGATACCGGATTTTGATTTGTTTATCAAGCTCTATGCGTTCACTTATCCTGCCATTGCCCTCACACTTTTGATTTACCTGGCAGCGAAGGGTAAAATTCATTTCACGCTCCAGATCAGTAAGGTTACGCGGCGTTTGTATAAGAAGATTCTGACGTTTTCTCTTTTTCTGTATTCCGGTTTCCTGATCTTCACCATCGCGCAGGTATTTGACCAACTGGTGATCGCTGCCGTGTTGGATGATGGCATGGCCAAGACCGGTATTTTCGGCCTGGCGCAACTGCTGGCCGGGGTGATACTGGCGCCGAAAAGGGGTATTGTCGCCGCCGCCATCCCCGCCCTGGCGCGCGCCTGGAAAGACAAGGACCGGGAGAAACTGCAAAGAATTTATCAGCGCTCCTCGCTAAATCAGCTCATTTTTTCCTGTGGACTTTTTTTACTGATCGCCCTGAACTATGAAGCAGCTATCCATACTTTTGGTTTGAAAGAAGCCTTCCTCTTGGGCTTTCCCGCATTCCTGATTATGGGTTTGACACGCGTGATTGAAATGGGTACCGGCCTCAATGCGGAAATCATCGGCACCTCCAATTACTGGCGGGTAGAACTGATCAGTGGGGTTTGCCTGCTGGCATTGATGCTGCCGCTTTCGATTATCCTGGCCCGCAAAATGGACATAATGGGTCCCGCGGTGGCCAACCTTATCGCTATTGGCCTCTACAATTTTGTGCGTTTTGCATTTCTGTGGAAGAAGTTTAAGCTAATGCCGTTTACGGCATCATCCTTCTATGCCCTTCTGTTAGCCGCCGCTTCCGGCGCCATCGCGTATTTTCTGTTTCGCGATATGGAAGGAATATGGGGAATGGTCTTACGCAGTAGTGTATTTTGTATCCTCTATATCACCGCCACTATTCTGCTAAAAATTACTCCCGACGCGAAGCCAGTGCTGGTGGCGATAAGGAAGAGAATCGTGAGGCGTGAGGCGTGAATCGTGAGACGTGAGGCGAGAGACGTGAGGCGGGTAAGTGGAGAGATAAAAAATGTCAGTTTTGAAATGGTTGAATTTGCAGGTTAGTCTTTACCGCAACGAACGTCGCGGATTCGTGGCGTTGGTTGCTGTAAAACTTTTCAGTAACTCTAATAGCTGGAGAACTCAAGGAAGTTTGCGCAGATTTTTTGACCAGAAAAAGTCCTGCTAATTTGTATAGTTGCACTTGTCCAACTCACGTCTCACGCCTCACGTCTCACGATTCACGTCTCACGCCTCACCATTCACGCCTCATGCCTCACGTCTCACGCCTCACGCCTCACGATTCACGTCTCACGATTCACGTCTCACGATTCACGCCTCACCATTCACGTCTCACGATTCACGTCTCACGTCTCACTCCTCACTTACTGGATGCTTGTGGCTTCTCAATCCTTCCCGCCCCTATATATCTTTTCAGATAATAGGGCTCAAAGAGATCGCTTACCGTTACGCCCTGGGAGGACGATGCATGAATGAATTTATTATTCTGAAGATAAATGCCCACGTGGGAAACACCACCTCGGGTATTGAAGAAAACAAGATCGCCTTCCTGCAATTCGGTAGCCGACACTATCCGGGAATATTTGTATTGCTCCCTTGCCGTGCGCGGCACCGACATGGCATAGGCCGAAAGGTACACGGCCTGCACAAATGCGGAACAGTCAATTCCCTTCTTGCTGCTTCCACCCAGGCGGTAAGGCGTGCCATACCACTCATCCACATGTTCCAGCAATTTCAGGTCAGAAATATGCTCCACTTCCGTATTCAGGAGAACGGCATATTTCAATTGCACCGGGCTGGCTTTTTCCACGCTGGCGGTGCGGTTCAGAAAACGATTACCCGTTGAAGCAGGGGCCGACTGGGTTCCAGAAGGTTTGCGTGCCGAAGTATTTTCCTTCTTCACTCTAACCACCGAAGCATCCTGCTCCAGGCTTATATCGTCGAGGAATTTAATGTCTTTATTCGCTTCCGAAGAATTACTGCTTTGCGCCGTACCGCTCTGCCGAAGGGGCGAAGACAGTTTGTTGTTAACGGGACGCATGCTTGAACAGCTTGACAACCATACAATGATTCCCAATGCAGCGATCCAATTTTTTGCCATTAGATTTCTTGCCATGAGTGTTCCATTGTGCGGGGGAATTTTCAGTGGAAAAACCACTGCCGGCGACCCCGCGGCCAGATGTGCAAAAATATAGGATAATTCCTGATAAAAATCACTTACAATAACGGAGCTAAAGCTCCGTTATTGCGTCGATCAAATTACTGATAATCAAAGCATTGATCAACCAATCTTAAAATCCTAAAATCCTAATCGAAGTTTGTGGGTAACTATTGATGGCCGAACTTTGCGAATTCGGCACTTTTGTAAGCGACGATTCGTCTTCACTTTGCGAGAATTTGAAACCAGTGCAACCCATGAAATTTTCACACTTACACGTACATACCCAGTTTTCCCTGCTCGATGGAGCAGCCTCTATACCGAATCTTTATAAAAAAGCTATAGCCGACGGACAACCGGCCCTGGCCATCAGCGACCACGGTAATATGTTCGGCGCTTTTGCCTTTGTGGCCGAAGCCTACAAGCATAAAGATGAAAACGGAAACCTGAAAGTGAAACCCGTTGTTGGCTGCGAATTTTATGTTACGGCCAACCGGCATCAGAAGACCTTCACCAAGGATCAAAAAGATATTCGTCACCACCAGATTTTACTGGCAAAAAACGAGCAGGGCTATCGCAACCTGGTAAAGTTGACATCGCTGGGTTATATCGAGGGTCTGTACAGTAAGTATCCACGTATCGACAAAGAGCTTATTCTGAAACACCATGAAGGGCTGATTGCTACTACCTGTTGCCTGGGCGCTTCGGTACCGCAGGCCATTCTTCGCCATGGCGAAGCGGAGGGCGAGAATGAATTCAAATGGTGGCTCAATATTTTTCAGGATGATTTTTATGTGGAACTGCAGCGGCATGGAATGGCCGAGCAGGATAAGGTGAATGAAGTGTTGATTAAACTGGCGCGTAAATACAATGTGAAGATTATTGCCAGCAACGACTCGCATTACGTGGAGCAAAGTGACTTCAACGCCCACGACATCCTGCTTTGCATCAATACCGGTGAAAAGATCGCCACACCGGCCATGCGCGATTTTGCGGATGATGACCTCAACGTGAAAGGAAAACGGTTTGCATTTCCCAACGACCAATTCTATTTCAAGACCACGGCGGAAATGAACCAGGTTTTCTCGGATCTGCCGGAGGCGCTCGACAATACCAACGAGATTGTAGACAAAGTGGAATTGCTCAACCTGAAGCGAGATATTCTCCTCCCCTTTTTCCAGGTGCCCAAAGAATTCAGCAGCCAGGACGAATATCTGGAGCATCTGACATGGGAGGGAGCTCGTGCCAGGTATAGCGAAATAACTCCTGAAATTGATGAACGTATCCGCTTTGAGCTCTACACCATCAAGACCATGGGTTTTGCGGGTTACTTCCT
The DNA here is from genome assembly GCA_044463125.1 of Terrimonas ferruginea. GTDB lineage: Bacteria > Bacteroidota > Bacteroidia > Chitinophagales > Chitinophagaceae > CAYMZZ01. The sequence goes on along the minus strand of JBIQMS010000014.1, from coordinate 44,409 downwards.
TATTGTAAGTGATTTCATCCGCGCGGGTCGTGATATCGGTGTGTTCATTGGTCCGGGTCGTGGTTCGGCCGCGGGCTCTGTTGTCGCCTACTGCACCGGCATCACCAATATCGATCCCATCAAGTATAAATTGCTTTTCGAACGTTTTTTGAATCCCGACCGGAAATCGATGCCCGATATCGATACGGATTTTGATGATGAGGGCCGGCAAAAAGTAATCGACTATGTAGTGGAGAAATATGGTAATAACCAGGTAGCGCAGATTATTACCTATGGTACCATGGCCGCCAAAATGAGCATCAAGGATGTGGCGCGTGTGATGGACCTGCCCCTGCCGGAATCGAATGCCCTGGCCAAACTGGTGCCGGAAAAACCCGGTATTGAATTGCGCAGGGTGCTGCACGCGCCCATGCGCAGCAAGGATGGAGAAAAATCGCTGGAAGAAAAAGATGGACTCAGCTCCGACGATCTTGAAATGGTCCGCCGAATCCGCGATATATATGACCAAACCGAAAGCCAGGCCAGCAAAGTATTGCACGAAGCCGAGCGTTTGGAAGGCTCCGTGCGCAATACGGGCATCCATGCCGCAGGCATCATCATCGCTCCCAAAGACCTAACCGAGCTATTGCCCGTAACGGTGGCCAAAGACTCCCCACTCTGGGTTACGCAGTTTGAAGGAAATGTGATTGAGGACGCCGGCGTTATTAAGATGGACTTCCTGGGTTTGAAAACCCTCACCATCATCAAGAACGCGCTGCAACTGATACGGCAAAATCATAATGTTGATATCGACATCGACAACATACCGCTCGATGACACCAAAACCTTTGAACTCTACCAGCTCGGCGCTACCATCGGTACTTTCCAGTTCGAAAGCCCCGGTATGCAGAAATACCTGCGCGAGCTAAAGCCCGATAAGTTTGGCGACCTGATCGCGATGAATGCCTTATATCGCCCGGGTCCTATCGCCTATATCCCCAACTATATTGAGCGGAAACATGGTCGTGAAGCCATTTCTTATGACCTGCCCGAGATGGCGGAATACCTGGAAGAAACCTACGGCATTACGGTGTACCAGGAACAGGTGATGTTGCTGGCACAAAAGCTGGCTGGCTTCAGCAAGGGCGACGCAGATGTGCTTCGGAAAGCCATGGGTAAAAAGCAAAAAGCGGTACTCGATAAAATGAAAGCCCAGTTTGTAAAAGGCGCCACTGAAAGAAATTTTCCGGCCGATAAGCTGGAAAAGATCTGGACCGACTGGGAAGCATTTGCGCAATATGCATTCAACAAATCGCATTCTACCTGCTATGCATTTGTAGCTTATCAAACCGCTTACCTCAAAGCACACTATCCCGGTGAGTACATGTCGGCCGTACTCAACAACGCCGGCAGTATTGAAAAAATCACCTTCTTTATGGAGGAGTGTAAGCGCATGGGTATAAAAGTGCTGGGACCAGATATCAACGAATCGCTCAAAGGTTTTGCCGTAAATAAAGCGGGCGAAATACGCTTTGGCCTCGGCGGATTGAAAGGCGTGGGTGAAGCCGCCGTGGAAAACATCATTGAAGAGCGCCTGAAGAGTGGTGCTTTTACCGACATCTTCGATTTTATCAAGCGAATTAATCAGCGTGCCGTTAACAAGAAAACCCTGGAAAGCCTGGCCTATGCCGGGGCATTCGATTGCTTTCCTGCCCTGCATCGTGCGCAGTATTTCACCGTGGCGGAAGGCGATACCGCAACAGGCCTGGAGAAAATCATCAAATATGGCCAGGTAATAGCCGCGCAAAGTGTAACCAGTTCCGCTACCCTCTTTGGTGATATGGCCATTGATATGGAGATACCACCACCCCGGATCGCAGATTGCGCGCCCTGGCCGCTTACTGAACAGTTGGCATTTGAAAAAGACGTAACGGGCATGTTCCTCAGTGGCCACCCGCTAGATCATTACAAATTCGAGATCAAACATTACGGCATCACTTCCATCGCCGACTTCAATGAATTCCGCGATACCATCAAGGCCCAGCCGAATCCCGGCCGTGGATTCAAACTGATCGCGCTGGTTACCGGTGCGGACCATCGCATAGCGCAAAATGGGAACAAGTTCGGCCGATTCACCCTGGAAGACTATTCCGGAAAAATGGAGATTGCCCTCTTCAAGGAAGATTACCTGCGCTTTTCACCCCTGCTGATGCCCGGTACGGCTTTGTATATCACCGGCCAGCTCAAACCCCGCTTTGGCCGCGACGAGTGGGAATTCAGGGTAGGCAGCATTTCCCTGGCGGAAAACATCAAGGAAAGCCAGACGAAGCAGTTGCTGGTTGAAATTCATCCCGCTTACCTGAACGAGGAGTGGATTGATTTTTTGGCGCAGAACCTGAAAACCTATCGCAACGGGGATACCAGTCTCAGGCTGGTACTGAAAGACCCGGCTCAGAACCTGCGCATCAGCCTCCAAACCGGCACCAACAGCTTCCGGATGAATGATGAGCTGATTCAGTTTCTGGAAGAAAAACCAGAATGTGAAATACAGGTTCAATTAAACTGAACCCTTTCAATTAGTTAAAGCATTGAAAAAGAAACCTATACAAAATGTTAGGGTGGCCGACAAACTGGCCTGAATGCAAATTCCGGCTGTCAAGTTTTACACAACTTTCTGCCAGTATGGGCTGTTATGTTGAACGGAACTAAATTTGCACTCCTGTTTCTGTAAACATTAAAATTTAAAATAAATACGATGGCAAAAGAATTCAATGATTCCAATTTCCAGTCGGATGTACTGGCTTCGGATAAACTGACCGTAGTGGACTTCTGGGCTGAATGGTGTGGTCCCTGCCGCGCTATTGGTCCCGTAATCGAAGAGCTTTCCAAAGAATACGATGGCAAAGTGAATATCGGTAAGGTGAACGTGGACAATAATCCCCAGGTATCGATGAACTATGGCATTACCTCCATCCCCGCCATTCTTTTCATCAAGGGCGGACAGGTAGTGGACAAACTGGTGGGTGCGCAGCCCAAGAGCAATTTCGTGAAGAAAATTGAAGCGCATATCTAATACAGGTTGAGCCAAATCTTTTATAATGAGAAAAGACAGCCGCGGCTGTCTTTTCTCATTATAAAAGGCTGCGATGAGCCGATTTAGTGTAGGATTTGCACCGATTCGTTTCGGTTGTGTTTGTATTTAAATAAGATGGCGAACAACACCGCCACTACCGCCGAGTAACCTGCAAATGCGATCCAGATATTTTGCCATTGCAGGCTGTTGTCGGGATTGGTATAAAAGCGTGCGATAACCCAGCCGCTGATTTTGCTGCCCAGCCAGGCGCCAAAGCCATTGGTCATCATCATGAATATCCCCTGCGCGCTGGCGCGGATGGCGGGAGCTACCTGCTTGTCGACAAACAAAGAACCCGAGATATTAAAGAAATCGAAAGCCATGCCGTACACGATACAGGAAAGAACAATCATCCAAAGTCCACCGGCAGGATCTCCATACGCGAAAAGAGCGAAGCGCAGCACCCAGGCAATCATGCTAAATAGCATTACCTGCTTAATACCAAAATGGCGGAGAAAAAATGGAATGGTAAGAATAAACAAGGTTTCACTTATCTGCGATATGGACATGATGATGGCGGGATAGCGAACCACAAGACTATCCTTGTACTCGGCCATTTTTCCAAAATCATGTAAGAATGTATCGCCGTAAGCATTGGTAAGCTGTAATGCCGCGCCCAACAACATGGCGAAAACAAAAAACAGCGCCATGCGTGTATTGCGAAACAGCGAAAAGGCCTTTAGCCCAAGGGTTTCCACTATCGACAATTTGCCCTCCGTTTTGGCCCTTGGCGGACATTTGGGTAAAGTAAAAGCATAAAGACCCAACAAAAGGGAAGCTATGGAAGCGACATAGAACTGACCCGCCGAAGTCTCCAACCGCAACAGGCTTACAATCCACATGGCCACAATAAAGCCCACCGTCCCAAAAACCCGGATCGGCGGAAAGCTCTTCACAATATCCAGGCCGTTTTGTGTAAGCGCTGAATAAGATACCGTATTAGCCAACGCGATGGTGGGCATATAAAATACCATATAAAGCAACAATACATAGTAAAACAAATCGGGGTCATTCACTGCTGGTATAAACCAAAGCACAACGGCACCCGCCAAATGGCAAATGCCCAATAGTCGCTCGGCATTAATATAACGGTCGGCAATAATCCCCGTGATGGCCGGCATAAATATGGCCGAAAGACCCATGGTGGAAAAAATGTCTCCGAAATCGTCGGGCGCCCATTTTTTGTTTTGAAACCAGTAGGGGCCAATGGTAATAAGCCAGGAGCCCCAGATAAAGAACTCGAGGAAACTCAGTAAGGTGAGCCTGTATTTTAATTGCATGTAAGCAGATTGACTATCTACAAATAAATGTAAACTTTATCATTTAACCCATAGCAGGTCCGAAATATTGGACTCAGGCCTGCCGGAAGCTTTACCAGCTATCCAGATTTTCCATCGTAAATTTGCCCAAATTCCGAATTATGAATGATGTGAAGAGTATCGCGATGATTCAAAACCTGCAGGTGGATGCCGATTTACAGGTCATCGCTCAAAAAGTGAAAAACCAGGAACGTATTACTGACGAAGACGCTTTGTTGCTTTTTGAGAAGGGCAGTCTTTCCTTTGTGGGCTCCCTGGCCAATTCCATCCGGGAGCGGATGCATGGCCACAATACTTATTTCAACCGCAATTTCCATATCGAGCCCACCAATGTATGCGTGTTCTCCTGCCATTTTTGCTCCTATAGCCGGCTTTATGCCCACCGCGACGAAGGCTGGGAACTGAGCCTGCAGCAAATGCTCGAGATCGTAAAGAGCTATGATGGCAAGCCGGTTACTGAAGTGCATATAGTAGGTGGCGTGCACCCGAAAATGAACCTCGAATTTTTCGCAGAATTGCTTCGATCCATCAAAGCCCATCGTCCGGAACTGCATATCAAAGGGTTTACGGCCGTGGAACTGGATTATATGTTCCGTAAAGCCAAACTAAGTGTGGAGGAAGGCATGAAGCTGTTGAAGGAGGCCGGACTGCAATCCCTGCCCGGGGGTGGCGCTGAAATATTCGCGCCGGAAGTGCGTGAAAAAATTTGCGCCGATAAGGTGGATGGCGCCGGATGGCTGGCCATTCATGAAACCGCGCATAAACTGGGTATGCATAGCAATGCTACCATGCTCTACGGGCATATTGAAAACTATACCCATCGTATCGATCACATGCGCCAGCTCCGCGACTTGCAGGACCGCACAAAAGGATTCAATACTTTCATTCCGCTGAAATTCCGCAATGGCGACAACGACATGAGCCATGTGCCGGAAACCAGCCTGGTGGAAGATATGCGGATGTACGCAATCGCGCGGATCTATCTCGATAATTTCCCGCACCTGAAAGCCTATTGGCCCATGCTGGGAAGGCAGAATGCGCAAATGAGCCTCGCCTTTGGCGTGAATGATATTGATGGTACCATTGACGATACCACCAAGATCTATAGTATGGCGGGGTCCGAAGAACAAAACCCTTCCATGACCACCGCCGAACTGGTAAACCTGATCCGCCAGGCCCGTCGCCGGCCCATTGAGCGGGATACGCTCTATGGCGTAATCCGCGACTATTCTGATGTTCCGCTGGAAGAGATTCAGCAAAGCGATAACCCTTCCACACTCAATTGACTTCCCTTCAATACTTAAAACAGGCGGTGAAAAAAATTTTTCACCGCCTGTTTTAATTTGTAAATTCAGGTAATCAAAATTTCAGCGCATGAAAAAAATTGCAGCCATTCTTCAGCGCAAAGGCGCTGCCGTGGTAACGGTGGCACCGGATACCACCGTTCTGGAAGCCATCCGTATCATGGCCGAAAAAAATATCGGATCGGTGGTGGTGGCCGACAAGGATCGGTTTATGGGTATTGTGTCGGAACGCGATTATTCCCGAAAAGTGATCCTGAAAGGAAAGCATTCCAGCGAAACAAAAGTGTCGGAGATCATGTCTACCGACCTGCCCTCCCTCCGTCCGGAAGACAGTATAGACCAATGCATGAATATCATGTCGCAACAAAATCTCCGCTATCTCCCCGTCTTCGATAAAGAGGGCCTGGCCGGCATCATCTCCATGAGCGACGTGGTGAAAGAAACCATTCTGGCGCAAAAAGAAACGATTAATCAGTTGGAAAATTATATTCACGGACAAGCGTGAATACGTAGTACGTTTTACGTAGTACGTAGTACGTTGGTTTAGAGTTTAGGGTTTAAGGTTTAAGGTTTTATGTGAAATAATAAAGGATTGAATACGGACATTTATTTATTCCAATAACATATCCACCTTTAAACCTTAAACCCTAAACTCTAAACTCTAAACCATCACCCAACGTACTACGTACTACGTAAAACGTACAACCTAATCAACATTCCACCAAACTCAACGGCACATGCACCGCCAATCCCCCGTCGGCGGTTTCTTTATATTTCTGGCTCATATCCTGTGCTGTATCCCACATGGTTTTTATTACAGCGTCGAGCGACACTTTTGCGAAATCGGGTGTGCTCTGCAGGGCCAGTTGTGCCGCCGTGATGGCTTTAATGGCGCCCATGGTATTGCGTTCAATGCAGGGCACCTGTACCAGTCCGGCTATCGGGTCGCAGGTCATGCCCAGGTGATGCTCCATCGCAATTTCGGCGGCCATCATTGCCTGACGTTGGCTACCACCCATGGCTTCGGCAAGGGCCGCAGCGGCCATGGCGCTCGATACACCAATCTCAGCCTGGCATCCACCCATGGCCGCGGAAATGGTGGCGCCTTTTTTGAATATACTGCCGATTTCAGCGGCGGTGCAGAGAAAGCGCTGGATCATTTCCGCTTCAGCTTCCGGCGTATCCGGGGGATGTACAAAAATGAGACTATACATCAATACGGCCGGTATTACTCCGGCGGCACCATTCGTGGGCGCCGTCACCACACGGCCAAAACTGGCATTCTCTTCATTCACCGCCAAAGCAAAACAACTGACCCAATCGAGGATATAGGGAAAGTCTTTACCTCCATTGCGGATGGCCTGCATCCATTCAGCCGGATTCTGATAGCTTGTTCCGCGCAACAACCGCTTATTGAGCGCCGATGACCTTCGCTTCACCTGCAAACCTCCCGGCAAAAAACCTTCGGTATGGCATCCGCGATACATGCTCTCCAGCATGGTGCTCCATATCTTTTGAATCCCCTCTCTCGTGGCCGCTTCGGTGCGCCAACCGAGTTCGTTCTCCATCACCAGTTCATGAATAGCCATGCCAGTTTTAATGCACCAGTGCAACAGGTCCCGCGCATTATTGACCGGGAAAGGAATCTGCACCTGGCTTTGCTTGTTCTCCGCTTTGCCTTCCTTCACCACAAAGCCCCCGCCAATACTATAAAAAGTGGCAGCTATATTTTCCCCTCCCTGCAAACTTGCCTGAAACTGCAGTGCATTGCTGTGAAAAGGAAGCGACTCCGTTAGCAGGTACACAATATCCTCCCTGGGATCGAAACTAATTTCATGACGGCCGGCCAGCAGGAGCCTTTTCATCTCCGCAATGTCGCGGATACGAGGTTGTATTTCTTCTACAGCGAAACTTACCGGATCGGCACCCATTAGTCCCATCTGCACCGCGATATCGGTACCATGGCCCACTCCGGTTTTGGCCAATGACCCAAACAACAACACCCGAATACCCGTCACCTGCTGCAAGCTGCCACGCTCTTCCAGTTCCGCCAGGAACTGCTGCGCCGCCCGCCAGGGACCCAGGGTATGACTGCTGGAAGGCCCTACGCCAATTTTGAAAATATCAAAAACCGATATGGGTTCGTATGACATGGGGGAGAGAGAATTTGTTTATTTGTTGATTTGTTGATTTGTTTATTTGTTTATTTGAGGAGAGTTTAATGTTTACAGTTGACGGGTTGATGTTTGGAATTAAGAAAATTGATCAAGTATATCCCATAAACTTTAAACCCTAAACCCTAAACCTTAAACCAAACGTATAACGTATAACGTAAAACGTATTACGTATTACGTCACTCCGGTCTGTTATTCATCAGCAAATAACGTGCTGTTTCAAAAAACGCATGCGTAAACTCCGCCAACTCGCGCCGTATGGAATCCTGCTGCTGTGGGCTGTGCCCGGGTGCAAGTTCGGTAATCGGCACCAACTGGTCGTCGGGAAAATTGAGATGGGTATTGAAATAATACTGATTGGTCACAATACCGATTCGCCCGGCCGTATTGGTAATAAATGCATAATGATTTTGTTTGTCGGGATGCAGCAGGTCGCGCCCCAGAGTGCTGTTGATATAGGGCTGGTGCAGCATGCCAGCAATGGTAGGCAATACGTCGATCTGCGAAACCACTTCCGGCCTCCGCTGCGGAGCCAGCAAATAGGGTGCATAAAATAAGAGGGGCACATGCTCATCCGTCAGGCGCTGCTCCGTCCAGGCTGGCGGATACATAGCAGCGGCATTGCCCGCCACACCATGGTCGCCTACAAACACGAAAATGGTATTATGAAAATAGGCTTCCTTTTGCGCCGCCTCCAGGAAATTCCGGAAGCAATAGTCGGAATACCGAAAACTGTTATACTCTTCCACCGATTCAAAACCATAGCGCAGGAGGGTATCGCGATCCGGGTATTTCCTTTCAAAGTCTGAATCACCTTCCGGAATCATAAAGGGCCGGTGATTAAAGGAGGTTTGGATGATGGCAAAAAAGGAACTGTCTTCCCGTCGAAAAACCTTATTCGCTTCCAGAAAAAGATCCTTATCGCTGATACCCCATACATTCACCTTCGGCGCGCTAAATTCTAAGCCCGTATGCATTTGCAGCCCATCGATATTCTCGAGCAACCCTTTGAAATTATTAAAATCAGGATCGCCACCGAGGAAATAATGCTTGCTGTAATCCGGGAAATTGTCTATGATCGTCTTTTGCCGGATGGCCAGCGGATTACGGGTGGAGAATTTGAAGAGCTGCGCATCTGGGATGCCTGTTATCAGCGCAAACAAACCCCGTGCGGTACTGAAATGCGGAGTGAAACATTTTTCAAAAAAAATTCCTTTACGGCTGATGGAATCAAAATAGGGCGTGGTATTAAGCGGGTTGCCACTCATGCTGCTTTTATACATGCTGAAAGACTCGCACATCACCAGCACAATATTGGGGCGGCTTTCGATGGCGCTTCCATAGGGAGTCACCAGCCTCTCATAGCCAAATCTTTCCGGTTCAGGCAAGGGCATCCAACGCGCCATTATGGGGAATACTTCCCGTGCCTTATTCTCGTTGAACTCGGGTTTGCGCAAGCGGAGCGTGGAGAAAAAATTCTGCAGGGGATTGAGTGCGAGATAAGATTTGAAATTATCGCGAAATACAAAGCATTCCTTCCAGGTCAATGGCTGTAGCGAAAGCTTTCCATGCACCAATGCCGCCAGCAACAAGGCAGCGATCACAAAATATTTTCGCCGGTAGGGAATCTTCAGGCCATCCGTCTGACTAATCACCCGCCAATGGCTTTTGCGATACATCCAGCGGAAAATAATCACCGTAACCATTAGTCCCAGCAGCATCCAGATCATGGGATAGGTTTGCCACATCATCTCCAGCGAAATGCCGGGGTCTTCCACAAAATTCATGGCGCCTGCATCGAGCCGTGTCTGGTTATAGGAAAAGCTGCCAAAATCCGCCGCAAAAAAGAAAAATACGATAAAGGTCACCAGCACCAGGTACCAGGTCCACCATTTCTTATTTCGCGCCGAATAAAACGGCGAAAGCCGCATGGAAAGGCTGGCCACTATTATTGGCAGCAACAATAGCGAAATCCACCGGAGATCGTACTGTAGCCCCAGGGAAAAGGAAGCGAGGGTGTCCATAAACCCCAGATCAGCCGGGCGAAAAGCAAAAAAGGTCGCCAGCCTGAACAGAGTAAAAAGCAGCAGGAACAGCAGGAAAAGGTTGATCACCCAGAGTATGGTCTTCGGGATCTTGTAGCGACGAAGCATGCGCAAAGGAATTGAAAAATCAGGACATTCAGCCTACCCAATGCCCGCAAAGCCAGGGAATTAAAATATGGCCAAAAAAATCAGACCTCACAAATGCCCACTGGCAATTTCCTAACTTTGCCGGATGTTTTTGCAGATTGATTTTCCGAACTGGCTGGTGCAGTGTGATCAGTGGCTGTTTACCAAAATAAACGGCCAGTTCACCAATGGCTTTTTCGATCAACTATTGCCCTTCATGCGTACCTCGCTGAACTGGGCTCCGCTCTATATTTTCCTGATCGCTTTCGCGCTGATTAATTTCCGGTCGAAGGGTGGCTGGTGGGTACTCTTTATGCTCGCCACTGTGGCGCTTACCGACATGACCGGCACCTACCTGTTCAAGCACAATTTCGAAAGAATACGGCCCTGTGGTGATCCAGATTTCGGCATGTATGTGCGCCTGTTGGTGGACCGCTGTTCTACCGGGCACAGTTTCACCAGCAACCACGCCGCCAACCATATGGGCATGGCCACTTTTTTCTTCATCACAACCCGTAAATGGCTCGGTAATTGGGCTGCACTGGGACTGGTTTGGGCGGGAATGATCGGCTATGCCCAGATTTATGTGGGTGTTCACTATCCCTTCGACGTATTGGTGGGTTCCCTGATTGGCATTCTGCTGGGAACTTTGACCGGGCAATTGTATATCAAGCGCTATGGATTTGTTATCTTCGAACCACAATCAACGGTCACTTCTTAATGGAAATATTCATATTGGCAGGACTCATCCTGCTAAACGGGCTTTTCTCCATGGCGGAAATCGCGCTGGTATCGGCCCGGAAGGCGAGACTGGAATCACAGGCCAACAAGGGCGATAAGGAAGCCCGCGAAGCGCTGAACCTCGCCAATAAACCCGAAAATTTTCTTTCTACTGTTCAGATGGGCATCACAGTGGTGGGCATCATGACAGGTATTTACTCAGGCGAGCAGATCACCGATGATTTTGCCGCCTTCCTGCAACGCTGGCCTGCCCTGCAACCCTATAGCTATGGACTGGCCACCGCTATCGTGGTAATCGTGGTTACCTATTTCACCATCATTTTTGGGGAACTGGTACCCAAACGCCTGGGCCTGGCCCATCCTGAGGGAATCGCGAAAGGAGTGGCAAGACCCATGAAAATATTGGGACTGATCACGCATCCCTTTATCTGGTTGTTGAGCAAGAGTAGTAATGTGGTGGTGCGTTTGCTTGGATTGAAGCCCAGCGCCAATATGGTGACGGAAGATGAGATCAAAGCCATCATCAGCGAAGGCACGGAGCAGGGAACCATTGAGGAAACGGAGCAGGAAATCATTGAAAGGGTTTTTCACCTGAGCGATCGGAATATCACTTCGCTGATGACGCACCGCAGCGATATTGTGTGGTTCAACCTCAACGATACGGAAGAAATGATCAAGGAAAAGATCATGAAAGAACCGCACTCCCTCTACCCTATCTGCGACAATAGTATCGACGATATTAAAGGCGTGGTGGCCATCAAGGACCTCTATATTTCTCCCGATAATATCGCCTTCAAAGACCTGATGAAGCCCGCGCTATTTGTTCCGGAAAACAACACCGCCTACCAGGTATTGGAGAAATTCAAGGAATCGCAACTACATAGCTGCTTTATTGTAGACGAATACGGATCCATCCTCGGTATGATCACCCTGAACGATATTTTGGAGGCGATCATTGGCGATATGCCCCAACCCGATGTGCCCGAATACGAAATAAAACTGCGCGATGATGGCAGCTTCCTGATTGATGCGCAGATTCCCTTTTACGATTTCCTTAGTCATTTCGACCAAACGGAATGGATGAATGAAGGCGAACAGGAATTTGATACCCTGGCCGGATTCATCCTGCACCAGCTGGAAAGGATCCCCCATACCGGCGACAAACTGGAATGGAAGGGCTTTCATATAGAGATTATTGATATGGACGGGCACAGGATTGATAAGGTGCTGGTGAAAGCGGAGGGGGTGAAGTTGTAAGTAGGAAGTTGTAAGTCTTAAGTTTTAAGTTGTAAGTGGTAAGTTCTAAGTGGTTTAAAGATAGAATCTGCGAAAATCTGCGTAACAATCTGCGAAAATCTGCGGGAAACTCTCCTGAACTTTGAAGCTATTTGAAGTGCTGAAGCATTTCCCGCAGATGAGCGCAGATTTGGGCCGCAGATGAACGCAGATTTAAACTCTCATTTTATACTCTCGTTACTACTCAATACTCACTACTTAAAACTTACTACATAAAACTTAAAACTCAAAAAAGCCTTTCTTCTCCGGATACTTCAACTTACTACTCTTCCTCTTCCCATTCACCATTACATGAATAATATTGCTCTGATCGTCGAATAGATCGTACATCAGGGTGTTTTGGATTTCCCACTTTTGGGCTTCGGTGATACCATTGGCCTGGAAATAGCTATAAGTGGCTTCAAAGTCTCTTTCAAAACCGATGCATTCCATGGCCGCTGCTTTCCCGTTTACCACTACCTGCAGGTGTTTTTTTACATAGGCTTCCACAGCTTTTCGTGCGGCTTCGCGGTCAACAGGATTAATCAGGTCAACGTCCACATTGAGGGCTTTTTGTAATACGTGCTCAAAATCATCGGTAAACAGCTTCACGGTGATCTCCAGCGATTTCTCTTCCGCATTGTGTGCCAGTTCCACCACTCCCAAATGCAGGGGATGCGCGGGAGTCTCGGGTAGGCCGACAGGGGCCAGCATGAGGAAGGCTAAAAACCATTTATTGAACACAGCGACCATTGACCAAAATTATTTTATGGTTACGAAACTCTGCCTTATTTTAACAGCCTGCAAAGGAGACGGCAAATTCGTTCATTTAGTTGGCAATTCCTGAAAACCGCAGTTCCATCATGGGAGATTTTGGCTTTTATTTCCGCGAAGGCTGGGCACATATTATTAGTAGCGATGCGCTCGATCATCAATTGTTTATTGCAGCCCTGGCGGCTATCTACCTCCTGCGCGACTGGAAGCAGGTTTTGATTCTGGTAACGGCCTTCACCATTGGGCATTCCCTGACCCTGGCCCTGAGTGTGCTGGACCTGGTTCGTTTTCCAAGCAATTGGGTCGAATTTCTGATTCCCGTCACCATTGTAATTACAGCCCTGTCGAACCTGGGACAGAAAAAATTTACACCACGTTCTGTTCGCATCAACTATTTCCTGGCGCTTTTCTTTGGCCTGATTCATGGAATGGGTTTTGCCAATTCCATCCGAATGATGCTGGCGCCCGACCAAAACCTGGCCTGGGGCCTGTTTGGTTTCAATGTGGGCCTCGAAGTTGGGCAGATTGTGGTGGTAGTGGCGCTGCTCTTGCTGGCGCAGTTGATCATTTCCGTTTTCCGTGTCAACAGGCGTGAGTGGGTCATTTTCCTCTCCGCCGCCGTATTTGGTATTTCACTTAAAATTGCCCTGGAAAGAATTCCCTGGTAACACTCACTCATAAAACAATCATCATGAAAAAGCTAGCTATTTTATTGCTCCTGCTTACCGGACCAATGCTGGCGCTGTGGTCGCAGAACATTCAGAATAATCCCGGCAGCAATCACGGGAACAAATTCGAACAACTGGGAACCATCCTGCCCACGCCCAACGAATACCGGACGGCCAGCGGAGCGCCTGGTCCCAAATACTGGCAGCAGCGTGTCGATTACGACATCAAATGCGAGTTGGACGAACCCAACAACAAACTTACCGGTAGTGAAACCATCACCTACCACAACAATTCACCCGATGTGCTGACCTATCTCTGGCTGCAGCTTGACGAGAACCAGCACAGCACCGTGAACAATGCGGGCTACGAGAGCAGCAGCACCCTGCCCCGCCAGGCTACCGACAATATGCTGAATGCCATGGAGGAAAGCCGCAGCGATAATGGCTATGGTTTCAAGATTACCAAGCTGGTAGATATGAACGGAAAGGCGCTGAAGCATGTGTTGAACAAAACCATGATGCGGGTGGAACTGCCCACGCCTTTGAAGCCCGGTCAGAAATTTGTATTCAAGATTGACTGGAATTATAAGCTGGCCAACCGGGGCGATTTTGTTCGTTTTGGTGGCGCACGTGGCGGCTATGAATCATTCGACGATGGCAACAATGCCTACACGGTTACCCAATGGTATCCCCGGCTCTGTAAGTATACCGACGACCAGGGCTGGCAAAATCACCAGTTCACAGGCCGTGGTGAATTCGCACTCAGCTTTGGGAATTTCAAAGTGCAGATGACCGTTCCCGCGGATCATATCGTAGGCTCTACCGGCGAATGTCTCAACTACGCGACCGTAATGAATGCTACCCAAAAAGCCCGCTGGGCAAAGGCACAGAGTGCGAAGGAACCGGTGGAGATTGTAACTCTTGACGAAGCAAAAGCTGCTTCAAAGAAAAAATCCACAGCAAAGAAAACCTGGATCTACAAGGCCGATAATGTGCGCGACTTTGCCTGGACCAGTAGCCGCCGCTTTGTATGGGATGCCATGCCCACTTTTGTGGAAGGCAAGAAAGTAATGTGCATGAGCTTCTATGGTGAAGAAGCATTCCCCATCTACAATCGCTATTCCACCAAGGCCGTGGCGCATACCATTAAGACCTATTCTGATTTCTCTATCCCCTATCCCTACCCCACCGCGCAATCCGTGGAAGGCAACCAGGGTATGGAGTACCCAATGATCTGCTTCAACCCCGGCCGTGCGCAAAAAGATGGTTCCTATACCGAGAGCTCGCGCAATGCGGCCATCTTTGTAATTATTCATGAGGTAGGCCACAACTTCTTCCCCATGATCGTGAACAGCGATGAGCGCCAGTGGACCTGGATGGATGAGGGCCTCAACTCTTATCTGCAATACCTGACCCAGGAATTGTGGGATAATACCTTCCCCAGTACCGAAGGAGCGCCCTGGACCATCGTGAACTATATGAAATTACCCAAGGATCAACTGGAGCCGGTGATGACCAATTCCGAAAATATCGTGCGCTTTGGTCCCAATGCTTACGATAAGCCGGCTACCGCACTGAATATTCTGCGGGAAACCATCGTGGGCCGTGAGCTATTTGACTACGCCTTTAAAGAGTACGCCAGGCGCTGGGCTTTTAAATCGCCCGCCCCGGCCGACTTCTTCCGCACCCTTGAGGATGCAACCGGCGAAGACCTCGACTGGTTCTGGAGAGGCTGGTTCTATGGCACCGACCCTGTTGATATCGCGCTCGACACCGTGAAATACGCCAAACCCGACGTTACCGCAAAACCACAGTTTACCGACACCACAGTGATGCGCAAACTGCCCAAACCCATGGTGAATGATTTCGATGATTTGTCGAAGCGCCGCAACCGCGAAGACAAGAACATCGTTTTCGAAACCGACCGCGATACCACTTTGCGCGATTTCTACTGGCGTTACGACCGCGGGCTGGAGCCTTACGACAGTACCTCCTACCCCGTTAAGTTTGTATCGAATGTGGAAGCGCTTGATGAAGAAGGCCAGAAGAAATATGGCGACAAGCATTTCTACGAACTTACCTTCAGCAATAAAGGCGGCCTGGTAATGCCCATCATCATTGAGTGGACTTACAAAGACGGTACAAAGGAAATTGAAAGAATTCCCGTACAGATCTGGCGTCATAATGAGAATAAGGTGACAAAATCCTTTATGAAGGACAAGGAAGTGGCCTCCATTAAGCTGGATCCCTATCGCGAAACCGCTGATATCGACGAAAGCAACAATAGCTGGAATGAAATTGCAGCGCCCAGCCGCTTCCAGCTCTTCAAGCAAAAACAAAATCTCACACAACCTCCCGGCATCAACCCGATGCAAAAGGCGAAGGAGAAGAAAGGATTCTAATCTACAATACAATAGCCGTGGTAAACCACGGCTATTGTATTGTAGGTGTTTGTGGAGAGGATTTGTTTATTTGATTGCTTTACACAAAATGTGCAGTGGTAAACCACTGCGCTTTTTCATTTTCTACTAGTTCAATTACTGCGTGTCTTCCCTTTTTTATCGGATGCTGAGCGGCCGGCTTCTTTCAGCTTTTGGGCTATGATCCATTCCAATTGCCCGTTTACGCTGCGAAATTCATCCGCGGCCCATTTCTCCAACGCCTTATACATTTCAGCGTCCAGTCGCAATACAAATGTTTTCTTATCTGCCATCCGGATTCTTTTGGATTATTGATACAGGGTACCGGTATTCAGTACGGGTGATGCGCTCTTTTCACCACAAAGTACTACCATCAGGTTGCTCACCATTGCGGCTTTCTTCTCGTCATCCAATGTTACCACCTGTTTCTTCGCCAACATATCGAGTGCCATTTCCACCATACCCACGGCGCCTTCCACAATCTTGGTACGTGCGGCTACTATGGCGGTTGCCTGTTGCCTTTGCAGCATGGCGCCCGCAATTTCGGCGGCATAGGCCAGGTGACTTATGCGGGCTTCAATGATTACAATACCCGCTGGAGCCAGGCGCTCATTCAACTCACGCTCCAGGATTTCATTCACCTTGTCGGCACCGTCACGCAGGGTGATATCAGCCGTTTCATCCTCGAGGTTGTCGTAAGGAAAACTATTGGCCAGATGTCTTACCGCGGCTTCACTCTGCACTTTTACATAGTGGTCATAGTTCGCCACTTCAAATGCCGCTTTATAAGTATCGCGCACCTGCCATACGATTACCGCGCCAATTTCAATGGGGTTGCCCATCTTATCATTCACCTTCAGCTTGGAGCTTTCCAGGTTCTGCGCACGCAGCGAAATATTCATGCGACGGAAAAGTGGATTGATAAACTTGAGTCCGTTCTCCTTCACCGTGCCCACGTACTTTCCAAAAAATACGCATACGCGTGAGTGATTGGGGTTGATGATGGTGACGCCTTTAAAAAGGAATATGGCGGCCAGCACGGCAAATAACCCAATCCATAGGCGAGCTGTGGGCTGATTCTGGTAATCCACCCCATCCACCATGAACACGATGCCGGCAATAAAGAGCACCAGGGCCAACAAGAGGGCCAGAAATCCCGAAACGGGTTTAAAGATCTTTTCCATATACAATTTGTTTTAATATCATTTTGATATCAAATTTATAGCAAGTTCCCGAATAATCCAAATAAAGACACAAGGGCTTATATTTAAACCATGAAATCATGGATCGGAACCCTCCTGGCCCTCGCGCTGACCACACCGCTTTATGCTGCTGAAGTGGATACCATCACTATCGCCAGCAAAGCCATGCGGCTCGAAGCCCGCTGTGTGGTGATTGTGCCAGAAGCGGAAAAGCCGGCTTCCGGCTGGCCGGTACTCTATTTATTGCATGGTTATAGTGGCAATTACAGTAATTGGATACAAAAGGTGCCAGGCATTAAAGAATATGCCGATCGTTATGGCATCATGGTAGTGTGCCCCGATGGGGGTTTCAGTAGCTGGTATCTCGATAGTCCGGTGGATAGCAATATGCGCTATGCCACTTATGTGGGGGAGGAAGTTCCCGCCTATATCGACTTGCATTATCCTACCCGTGCCGAACCAGCGGGCCGCGCCATCACCGGGCTTAGCATGGGCGGGCATGGCGGTCTGTATCTGGGCCTGCGCTATTCGTCAACCTTTGGCGCCTGTGGCAGCATGAGTGGTGGCGTTGACCTGCTTTGCTGCACCACCCGTTTCGATGTGCCCCAACGCCTGGGCGATACGATGCAGTATGCGCAGAACTGGGTAGATTATTCCGTGATGGGACTGGTGGAAAAAATAAAACCGGCAGAAGCGCCGGCTATGATCATTGATTGCGGTACCGAGGATTTTTTCTATAGCATTAATGCGGCCCTGCATCAGAAGCTGTTGTCGTTAAAAATACCGCATGAATATATTGAGCGGCCGGGCAAACACGACTGGAACTATTGGTCTTTGGCTATTCGCTACCAGTTCCTGTTTTTTGCAGATTTTTTCGCGAAGAGTTCATCCTGATTATAACTTCCCAAATGGAGCGTTGAACAACATTCAAAACAAAAAGACCCGTTATTAACCACCGCCTGTACGGCCATCCCTTACTTTCACTTTTTTCTTGCCTGAATTCTTTTTCTCGAAGTCAAGTATGGCTTGCGGTTTCTTCACTTCCTTCTTTTCAGCGTTTCCATCCTTGCTCACATCGAGAGGTTTCAGGTCATCGCCCACTCCTGCTGTTTCCTTCTCTATCTCCGCCTTGCTTTTATTCATCCAGTACTCTTCTGTCCGGAGAATGGTTCCCCATTCAGGATCATAATAAGTCCAGGTGCCATGCTTTACAGCATAGCCTTCCACGGGAACAATGGCTCTTTCTATGATGCGCGATGCGTCCATCGGGTCAATCACATCCACCGTATCAAATTTCTTTCCCGGTTCAACTGCTCGCCAGCTTTCTTCCCGGACCAGTCCACCCAGGCGGGTATAGTAGCGGCTCTTGCCATCGAGTTGCCCCCAGCGGTAATTTTCTTCCGCCAACTTATCGCCCATCAACGAAAATTTCACCCAACGCCCCACTTTCATATCATTTTCATAATAGCCCTGCTCTTCATAGCCCGGCTCACCCCTCACCGACTCAAACTGGTGCACCCAGGGTCCCTGCTTCTTATCGTCCATATCCACGCGATTAAGCGTATCGCCCCTTACGCTGATGATATAGGATTTCCAGGTCTGCGATTGAGCAGATACAAGAAGAATGGAAAAAAGAAAGGTAAACAGGCAACGCATAATGAGCCATTTATTAGTTAACGATGGGGTACCGCATTTGTTGCCGATTCTGTCGCAAATTCCCTGCCGGAAAGGCCCTTCAGGGCGTGCTGGCAGCTTCCTGCTGCAATAGCCAGAGCAGGGCCAGCTCGTAACCCTGTAAACCCAGGCCAATAATGCTGCCCTTCACTTTAGCGCTTACGTGCGAAATTTTGCGGAATTCTTCCCGGGCATGCACATTGGAGATATGTACTTCTATCACAGGCGCTTTGATCGCCGCGATCGCATCGCCAATGGCCACCGAAGTATGCGTGTATGCGGCCGGATTCAGGATGATTCCATCCGCTTCAAAACCCATTTTCTGCAAAGCATCCACCAACTCCCCTTCTATATTGCTTTGGAAATAACTGAAATTCACTTTCGGATAACGCGCGCGAAGGGATTGGAGAAATTCTTCGAAACTGGTGGAGCCATAAATACCCGTTTCCCGCTGTCCGAGCAGGTTGAGGTTGGGGCCGTTGATGATGGAAATATGCATAGAGGCGTATTACGTAGTACGTAGTACGTTTTACGTACTACGTATTGTATTTATTGATTTGAGTATAAATTTAGGAAGATCGCTTGTATCCTTCGAATAAAAAGTACAATGTAATAC
This sequence comes from Terrimonas ferruginea, assembly GCA_044463125.1. Lineage (GTDB taxonomy): Bacteria > Bacteroidota > Bacteroidia > Chitinophagales > Chitinophagaceae > CAYMZZ01. The sequence continues at coordinate 24,959 of JBIQMS010000014.1, read as the reverse complement.
GTACAACGTAATACGTAATACGTATTACGTACTACGTATTACCTCTCCCCGCAATAAACTATATACTTCCAAACTCACCCTCTTCCCCTTTTTCAGCTCCGCTTCCCTCATCGTGCCTTCATAAACGAAGCCCAACTTCTTCATCAGGCGGCGGCTGGCTTCGTTTCCTTCTTCCACTACGCCTTCAATACGATGCAAACGCCAGTGCTCAAATGCAAACGCTATGACGATGGGCATCACTTCGGTCATTACTCCCTGTTTCCAATACCGGGGTAGTAGCCAGGCACCCAATTCGGCCTTTTCATGCTGCGCTATATATCCGCTGATGCCACAAACACCTAAACGGACTCCCGTTTCTTTTGAAACGATTTTCCAGTATGCACCGGTTTGCTCCCGCCAGACACGCTGATAGAACTCCATTTGACCGGCAGTTTTCTCGAATGTTGCGTACGACACACCATAAAATGGAATTACTTCCGGGTGGCTCAAGCCTTCAAAGATAAAAGCCTGGTCATCTGGCAATATCTCCTCCAGCAGAAAGCGCGAAGAGCGAAGCGGAGGGAAAGGAAGTAGTGAATTTGAGGAATTGATAAAATTTGGGAATTTGTGAATTTGGGAATTTGTGATTAGTAAGCTGACGGAATTAGATTATGCACTTTCCGTCAAAATATTCTTGAACTCTCACCGTATTTATCTGCGTTCATCTGCGGAAAAATCTGCGAAAATCTGCGGGAAACGCTTCAGCACCTTAAACCTGTTAAAAGTTCGGGAGAGTTTTCCCGCAGATTGGCGCAGATTACAACGCAGATTGGCGCAGATTTTTATTCCACCCATTCTTCAAACCCACCAATTCCAAACCCAATACCTTAAACTTTAAACCTTAAACCTTAAACCCTACTCCCTACTTACAACTTACCACTCCCTCACCCAATCATTTCCAAAAAATCATCAAACAAATACCGGCTATCATGCGGGCCGGGCGTGCTTTCGGGATGGTATTGTACCGAGAATGCTTTCTTTCCTTTCACGCGAATACCTTCAATCGACTGGTCATTGAGGTTGAGATGGGTTATTTCGATATGATCTGCCTTTTTCACTGCTTCAGGATCCACACCAAAACCATGGTTTTGGGTAGTGATTTCGGAGCGACCGGTGATAATATTCTTTACAGGGTGATTAAGACCACGGTGACCATGGTGCATTTTAAAAGTGGGAATACCGTTGGCCAGCGCCAGCAATTGATGCCCCAGGCAAATGCCGAATACGGGCTTATCTTCTTTCAATATTTCTTTTACCGTTTCAACGGCATAGTCCATCGCCGCGGGATCGCCGGGGCCATTGGAGATAAAATATCCATTGGGATTAAATTCCTTCACCGTTTTCAACGGCGTCTTAGCGGGAAATACTTTTACAAAAGCGCCACGGTCAACCATACAATGGAGTATATGTTGCTTTACTCCATAGTCCATCACTGCGATACGCTTTGCCGACTGGGGATCTCCCATTTCATAAGCTTCTTTGGTGCTTACCTGCGATGCCAGTTCCAGCCCATTCATATCGGGTACCTCAGCCAACTGTTTCTTCAGTTCTTCCACATCGGTGGTTTCCGAAGAAATAATGCAGTTCATGGCGCCTTTGGTACGCACATGCGCTACCAGTGCGCGGGTGTCCACGCCTTCAATTGATACAATATTATTGTCCTTGAGATACTGGTCGAGATTGCCATCCGCCAGCTTGCGGGAATAACCTTCTTCCAGGTTGCGGCCAATCAGTCCCCGGATCTTTACCGAATCCGATTCCACATCGCCTGCTTTCACACCATAATTCCCTACATGTACGGCACTCATGATCAGGATTTGCCCAAAATAACTCGGGTCGGTAAATACCTCCTGGTAACCCGTCATCCCGGTATTGAAACAGATTTCACCGGTGGTGGTACCAATCGCGCCAAATGACTGTCCGTGAGCAACTGTGCCGTCGGCGAGAACCAAAACGGCGGGTAATTTTTTTCAGGCATGAAAATCAAGGGGGTTGGTTGAACAAATTGCGCAAAGGTAAGGACTTCATGCCTTATGGAAATGGGAAAAATGTCTTGATTTTCCCGGATTTTTCCACAGGCTCAGGATCGGCGGCGGCGGGTATATTTCTCGCGCATCACATCCTGCACATTCACATTATTGATCTTGCTTTCCAGCCAGGAGATCACATCGAGGTAAGCAAAGGCACGGCTCTCCAGCGGGTTCGCTTCATATTTCTTCAGCTTATGCAGCAATTTTTCAAATTCCGGTCGCAGGGCATGGGCTCCCACATGGAATGAACGGCGCAAAAAGGCAAACATTTCCTCCTCCACCTTACTCAGGTTTTCCATTTTCGCCATATACCGGTATACCGACTTGATCAGGTATTCCAACAGATCGAAATTGCCCAGCTCATAATGCGCAATCAGGTGCAGCAGCCGCGCATAGCATTGCAGGTCGGTGCGCAAATCCGCTTTCTGATTGATGATCCGGTTCAGGTAGTCAATGGCTTTTTCATTATTACCACATCCGAAATACAAACAGGCAATCTTATAATAAAATACCAGCACACGGTGCGTATCGAGGTATATCCCATATTTCTGCAACATCTCTTCCAGAAACGGCACCATCTTAATACCCTTCTCAAATGTACCCCGAAGAAAATACAAATTGATCCGGGCCGTGTAGAGATACTGGTAGGTAAGTATAAGATTGTTGTCGTTTTGCAATACCAGCTTATGCTTCGCAAACTGCTCAAACCTGCGGATATCCGCCGCCAGCTTTTCATGATTGAGCAGATCGAAATGCGCCCCCATCAGGTTGTGCATGCCTTTGATATAGCTGGCCGTTTCCACGGCCAGCATGGCCGGAAACTCCTCAAATAGATTCACCCATTTCTGACTGTACCGATAATACTGCAGGAAATCGAGTCGGATAAACGCATACCAGCAATAGCTCTGAAACAAATAAAGCTTTTCATAAAAGCCCCTGGCAGCCCGCTCGTGTGCGGGCAGGTGCGATTGAAAGAACGCCTGGATACTCCGCATATCCTTTTCATTGCGCGCGTGACCATGTTGAATGTACCAACTATAGAGTTGCAGCGACAGGTTGGAGAGTTTGTTCACCAGGCTCAAGGATTCCGTCACCGCATCCGACTCCGCGCATAGCATATCCGCCCGGTCCTGCATGCTGCGGGTGATATAAAGCGCTTCAATCTTTTTCTCAAAAAAAAGCGCCTGCTGCAGGTAGCTGATCTGCTGGTGATCGCGGGCCATATCCTTCAACTGCTTAAGCGCTTTCAGGGTTTGCAGATAAAGACCTTTGTTAAATAGAATACGGGCATGATCCATCAGTTCGTGCAATCTTATGTCCACATTGTCTTCATCGCGGATAATCCGCAGGCTCGACAAAATCTGCCGGTACAAATGGGCCTTCATATTCGAAAGCTGCTGCTTACGAATGTTCTTATGCTTTCGCAGAAGACTGGCTTCATCGTATTCATTCATTTTATCAAGCGCGTCGAAAAGCTGGATGATCTTCAGGTCATCGCTGGCCTTATTGCGCTTCACAAATAGCTTAAAGTTCCGCTTTTCGCTCTTTTCGAGCGACTTTATGAGTTGAAAAAGGGCATCGTTTGAACGGTTGGGCATCGTAATTCAAATATTTTAAAACCCTTACCAGGCAAGGGTTTCAGGCTATTCAGGCCATTTTTAACCGTGTAAAAACAAGCCAATTTTGGTTTTACCCGCCGGTGGCATCGGGCTAACTTAGTAATGCAGGTTGTTTATGGTTCCAATAATAGCAAGCAAAAATAAGCAGCCTGCATTTTCATCACTCAATTTATTGATTTATTATGGCCGACGGAAAAATTCACATCTTCGATACCACGCTTCGCGATGGTGAACAGGTACCCGGATGTAAGTTGAATACCAAAGAAAAAATTGAACTGGCCCTGGCCCTGGAGCAGTTGGGCGTTGACGTGATCGAGGCCGGCTTTCCTATATCTTCTCCCGGCGACTTTGAATCGGTACAGGAGATCTCGAAAGTGATTAAAGACACTACGGTTTGTGGCCTTAGTCGCGCGGTACTGCAAGATATTGAGACGGCTGCCGACGCACTCCAATTCGCCAAAAGGCCCCGTATCCATACCGGGATTGGCACGAGCGATTATCATATCAAATCCAAATTCAATTCCAATCGCGAAGACATACTGCAACGCGCCATCCAATGCGTGAAATGGGCCCGCAATCGGGTGGATGATGTGGAGTTTTATGCGGAAGATGCCGGACGCACGGAGAACGAGTACCTGGCCCGCGTAATTGAAGCGGTGATTGCCGCCGGCGCCACTGTGGTAAATATTCCTGATACTACGGGCTATTGTTTACCCCATCAGTACGGTGAAAAAATTGCTTACCTAGTCAACAATGTCCCCAATATCGATAAAGCCATCATTTCCTGTCATTGCCATAACGATCTGGGTCTGGCTACTGCCAACTCCATAGCCGGAGTATTGAATGGTGCCCGGCAGATCGAATGTACCATTAATGGTCTGGGTGAGCGTGCGGGCAACACATCGCTGGAAGAAGTGGTGATGATTCTGAAGCAGCACCATGCGCTGGGCTATTATACGAATATTCAAACCAAACAACTGAATCCGATGAGTCGCCTGGTGGCCGACACCATGCGGATGCCGGTACAGGCCAATAAAGCAATCGTGGGCAGCAATGCATTCTCTCATTCATCCGGCATACACCAGGATGGATTTTTGAAAGATGCGCTTACCTATGAAATCATCGCCCCCGAAGAAGTGGGCGCCGATGGTTCCAAAATTGTACTCACCGCCCGCAGCGGCCGCTCCGCGCTGGCCCATCGCCTCCACCTGCTCGGTTTCCAGTTTAACCGCAACGAAGTGGACAGTCTTTATGCCGAATTCCTCAAAGTGGCTGACCGCAAAAAAGAAGTGGAGAATGAAGACCTGCAGGAGCTGGCGAAGCAGTATCAGGCGATAGAAATTTGAGGGCAAATTTGAGGGCAAATTTGAGGATTTGGGAATTTGAGTATTTGGGATTCAACGATTCAACAATTCAACAGTTCAACGATTCAACAACAAAACCTTGGCAGGAAAAACATTATTTGAAAAGATCTGGGAGCGGCATGTGGTAAAGACCATTGAAGATGGCCCCTCTGTTTTGTATATCGACCGGCATTTTATTCATGAAGTAACCAGTCCGCAGGCCTTCAACGGGCTGAATAAAAGAGGCATCAAAGTATTTCGCCCGCAGCAGGTAGTAGCTACGGCCGACCATAACGTGCCTACGCTTGATCAGCATTTGCCGATACGGGAGGAACTCTCGAGGCGCCAGGTGGAAGCCCTGCATAAGAACTGTGCTGAGCATGGCATTGAACTCTATGGCCTGGGCCATCCCTACCAGGGAATTGTGCATGTAATTGGCCCGGAGCTGGGCATTACACAGCCGGGCATGACCATTGTTTGCGGCGACAGCCATACTTCCACGCACGGTGCTTTTGGCAGCATCGCTTTTGGCATTGGTACCAGTGAGGTGGAAATGGTGCTGGCCACGCAGTGCCTGATGCAAAGTAAGCCCAGGCTGATGCGCATCAATATTGAAGGGGAATTGAATCCCGGCGTGGTAAGTAAAGATATTGTGTTGTATATCCTGGCAAAGATCACAGCCAGTGGCGCCACCGGCTATGCGGTAGAATTTGCCGGCTCGGCCATCCGCAATCTTTCGATGGAAGCCCGCATGACCATTTGCAATATGAGTATTGAAATGGGAGCACGATGCGGCATGATAGCGCCCGATACCACCACCCTCAACTATATGAAGGGTCGCCAGTTTGCTCCCTCAGGAGAAGAATGGAATGAAATGCTTCGCTATTGGAAAACCCTTTACTCCGATGCCGATGCTGTTTTCGACAAAGAGATCAATCTGCGTGCGGAGGATATTGAACCCATGATTACCTACGGCACCAATCCCGGTATGGGAATGGGTGTAAGTGGACATATTCCGGCCCTGACGGAAATTGAGGAAAGAGAAATCCCCTCCTTTCAGAAATCACTTGCCTATATGGGCCTGGAGCCCGGCGCACCCATCAAGGGTCAGAAAGTGGATTATGTATTCATCGGCAGTTGCACCAATTCGCGCATCGAAGACCTGCGCATGGTAGCCAGTTTTGTAAAAGGCAAGCAGAAAGCCGATGGTGTGGAAGTATGGGTTGTACCCGGTAGCAAGCAGGTTGAAAAACAGGCAAGGGAAGAAGGAATCCACCGCATCTTTGAAGCGGCCGGTTTTCAACTTCGCCAACCCGGCTGTTCGGCCTGCCTGGGAATGAATGAAGACAAGATTCCGGCCGGCAAATATTGCATATCCACCAGCAACCGAAACTTTGAAGGCCGACAGGGACCGAATGCCCGAACCTTTCTGGCCAGCCCGCTTACTGCCGCCCTGGCGGCCATTACCGGTCAGGTGGGCGATATCCGGGAACATTATGTAACCGAAGAAGCCAGTGTCGTTTAAAACAACTATCTAAAAAACATTATCACGAAACGGAATCAGCATACATGAGCAAGGCGATCAATATCATAAAATCTACGGCGGTACCGGTGAATATAGAAAATGTGGACACCGACCAGATCATTCCGGCACGCTTCCTGAAAGCTACCAGTCGGGAAGGATTTGGCAAAAACCTGTTCCGCGACTGGCGCTACATAAACGACGACGAAAATCAACCCAAACCCGATTTCGTGTTGAACCAGTCACGATTTAGTGGAAAGATCCTGCTTGCCGGAAAAAACTTTGGTTGCGGCAGCAGTCGCGAACACGCGGCCTGGGCCATTAAAGACGCCGGATTCGACGTGGTGGTAAGCAGCTTTTTTGCGGATATCTTTAAGAACAACGCGCTCAACAACTTTCTACTACCCGTTACGGTAACGGATCAAATGCTGAGCCAACTGTTTGCAGCAGTTGAAAAAGAACCATCCACCGTAATAGAAGTAAATCTTTCGGAGCAATTCATCCGGATTGATGGTACCGACACACAAGAAAGTTTTGACATCAATAGTTACAAAAAAACCTGTTTGCTGAATGGGTACGATGATATCGACTACCTGCTCAGCATGAAAAACGAAATAGAAGCATTTGAAAAACAAGGCTGGCCGGCCTGATTCGGCAAAGATTTATGAAGAAGACTATTGCAGTTATTGAAGGAGATGGAATAGGACCCGAAGTAACCCGTCAGTCGGTACGGGTATTAAACAACATCGCGGAAGCCTTTAACCACGAATTTTCCTATCGCTATTGCCTGATGGGTGCTGATGCCATCGATAAAACCGGCACCCCCCTACCCGACGAAACGATTGAAACCTGCCTGCAAAGCGATGCCATCCTGTTTGGCGCTATCGGGCATCCCAAATACGATAATGATCCCAATGCCAAAGTGCGCCCCGAGCAGGGCTTGCTGAAATTGCGCAAGTCGCTGCAATTGTTTGCCAATATCCGCCCGGTTACGGCTTACCCCGCGCTGCATCATCTGTCGCCCCTCAAACCCCGTAATCTCGAGGGAGTGGATTTTGTGATCTATCGCGAGCTCACCGGCGGCATTTATTTTGGCAAGAAAGAATTGGCCGAAGATGGCATGAGCGCCATCGATGAATGCACCTACAGCATTCCCGAAATAGAACGCATTGCGCACCTTGCTTTCCAGGCTGCACAAAAGCGCCGAAAGAAGCTGACGCTTGTCGACAAAGCCAACGTGCTGGAAACCTCCCGGCTTTGGCGCAAAGCGGTAAAAGACCTGGCCGATCAATATCCCGATGTAAGTCTCGATTTCCTGTTTGTGGATAATGCCGCCATGCAAATCATTCTCAACCCCGGTCAGTTTGATGTAATCCTCACTGAGAATATGTTTGGCGACATCATCAGCGATGAAGCCAGCGTGATCAGCGGCTCCCTGGGACTACTGCCCTCCGCCAGCCTGGGCAATGGCTCCGCCTTATTTGAACCCATTCATGGTTCCTATCCGCAGGCAGCAGGCAAGGATATCGCCAACCCATTGGGCTCCATTCTTTCCGCCGCCATGCTGCTCGAGCATTTCGACATGAATGAGGAAGCTGCATTGGTACGTGAAGCCGTACAATGGACACTCCAAAATGGATTTGTAACGAAAGATATCGACCCGGTTAATTTTTATTTCACCAATACCCTCGGCGAACTGATCTGCGATTATGTAAGTGGAAAAATTCCCGGATCAGTGAAGCAGGAAAATATTGAATTGCGTAAGTCCACGATTATTTGATAACGACCGTTTGCTTTCCTACGATTGCCCGCCATCAGAAAAAAATAAAAATCCAATCCAAAGAGTTCTTTTTAATCGATGAGCTGTATATTTGTTGATATACATCTCATGCAGCAAAGCAGAACATACAACAACATTAGCACACTAATCAATGTGATTATTGTGGTGGTGATTATTATTCCTGCAATGCAAGGAGGTGGATTTACTTTGTAATAAAGAAACTGAAATAAGTAAAGAACCCGCCTCCTGCCGAGGCGGGTTTTTTGTTTTCTGACGATTGAAAAAAAGGACCTGAATTGGATTTTGAAGAAATGCATCCATCAACCCGAACCGCAATAGTATAAACCCGGACGAGATTTTAACCATGGAATTGAATAAGTACAGTAAGACGATTACACAGGACCCGACACAGCCCGCGGCCCAGGCCATGCTCTATGGAATTGGATTAACCGATGAGGATCTGCTGAAAGCCCAGGTAGGCATCGCCAGCATGGGCTATGATGGCAATACCTGTAATATGCACCTCAACGACCTGGCCCGCGTGGTGAAATCCTCCGTTTGGGATAACGAACTGGTAGGTCTCATCTTTAACACTATCGGCGTAAGCGACGGCATTAGCAATGGAACGGAAGGCATGCGCTACTCACTTGTCAGTCGCGACATCATTGCCGACAGCATAGAAGCCGTTTGCGGTGCGCAATATTATGATGGTCTGATAGCCATTCCGGGTTGCGACAAAAACATGCCCGGATCCGTAATCGCGATGGGGCGACTGAACCGTCCGGCTATCATGCTCTATGGCGGCACTATTGCTCCCGGTCATTACAAGGGCCAGGACCTGAATATCGTGAGTGCTTTTGAGGCTCTTGGCCAAAAGCTCGCCGGTCAACTTGACGAAGCAGACTTCAAAGGCATTGTAAGAAATAGCTGTCCCGGCGCAGGTGCCTGTGGTGGCATGTACACAGCCAATACCATGGCAGCGGCCATTGAAGCGTTGGGTATGAGCCTGCCCTACTCTTCCTCCAATCCCGCTTTGAGCGAAGAGAAGCAGGCGGAATGTCGCGCGGCCGGTAAAGCTATCCGCATCCTGTTGGAAAAAGATATCAAGCCTTCCGATATCATGACCCGCGAGGCATTTGAAAACGCCATCACCGTGATCATGGCCCTGGGTGGAAGTACCAATGCAGTGCTGCATTTGATTGCCATGGCGCGCAGTGTAAATATTCAAATTACGCAGGACGATTTTCAACAGATCAGCAATAAGGTACCCGTGCTGGCCGACTTTAAACCCTCTGGCAAATACCTGATGCAGGACCTGCACCAGCATGGCGGTGTACCGGCCGTGATGAAATACCTGCTAAAGAAAGGAATGCTGCATGGGAATTGCCTGACCGTTACCAGTAAAACGCTGGAAGAGAACCTGCGAGATGTGCCCGAACTTGATTTTGAAAAACAGGACATCATTCTCCCGGTAGAAAAACCTGTAAAGAAAACCGGGCATCTGCAAATACTCTATGGCAACCTGGCCGAAAAAGGAAGTGTGGCCAAGATCAGTGGTAAAGAGGGTGAGTTGTTTGAAGGCCCGGCACGCGTATTCGATGGCGAATCGCAATTGATAGAAGGTATTCATTCCGGAAAGATTCAGTCGGGCGATGTGGTGGTGATTCGATATGTGGGACCTCGTGGCGCGCCCGGCATGCCAGAGATGTTGAAACCAACATCCGCCATCATTGGCGCCGGGCTCGGCAAATCTGTGGCGCTTATTACCGACGGCCGCTTTAGCGGCGGCACGCATGGCTTTGTCGTGGGTCATATCACTCCCGAAGCCTTCGATGGCGGCACTCTGGCGCTGGTAAAAGATAATGATCCCATCCGGATTGATGCCGTCAACAACAGGATTGAATTATTGATAGATGAAAAAGAACTGGCCGCCAGAAAAGCAGCCTGGCAGCCACCTGCCCTGAAAGCTACCAAAGGAATTCTCTTTAAATACGCAAAACAGGTGAAGGATGCATCGGAAGGTTGTGTAACCGATGAAGCCTGATACCACAAAATAGAAATTATGGAAACCCTGGCATTACAAAAGGAAACCACGAGCAACCCCAAAGAAGCTCCCACGCAATTGAGCGGTAGTGAAGCCGTGCTGAAAGCGCTGATTGCCGAGAAAGTGGAAACCATTTTTGGCTATCCCGGTGGCGCTATCATGCCCATTTATGATGCGCTGTACGATTATAAGGATCGACTGCAACATATTCTCGTCCGCCACGAGCAGGGCGCTATCCATGCCGCGCAGGGATATGCCCGGGTTTCCGGAAAAGTGGGTGTGGTATTCGCCACAAGTGGACCAGGCGCTACCAACCTGGTAACAGGCCTGGCCGATGCCATGATCGACTCCACTCCCGTGGTATGCATCACCGGGCAGGTATTTGCACACTTGTTGGGCACAGACGCGTTCCAGGAAACCGACGTGATCAATATCACTACCCCCGTTACCAAATGGAACTACCAGGTTACGGATGCCACCGAAATTCCCGCTGTTCTGGCGAAGGCTTTCTACATAGCCAGAAGCGGAAGACCGGGCCCTGTCGTTATCGACATCACCAAAAATGCCCAGTTGCAATTATTCGAATTTGCCGGCTATGAGCGCTGCCAGCATATCCGCAGCTATCGGCCCAAACCATTTGTGCGTAAAGAATATGTTGAAGCCGCTGCCAAACTAATCAATGCCGCTGAAAGACCTTTTGTGGTATTTGGCCAGGGAGTAATACTCGGAAAGGCAGAAAAAGAATTTTTGCAGTTCCTGGAAAAAAGTGGCATACCCGCGGCATGGACCATCATGGGCATGGGCGCCATCCCTACTGATCACCCGCTGGCCACGGGCATGCTGGGCATGCATGGCAATTATGGTCCGAATGTACTCACCAACGAATGTGATGTGTTGATCGCCATCGGCATGCGTTTCGATGACCGGGTAACGGGCCGCCTCGATAAATATGCACGCCAGGCACAGGTGATTCACCTGGATATTGATCCGGCAGAAATTGACAAGAATGTAAAAGCCACCGTACCTGTTTGGGGCGATTGCCGGGAAACACTCCCCCAGCTCACCGCGCTGATCGACCAGAAAGTTTATCCGCAATGGTTGCAACGCTTCAAGGATTGCCAGGCAAAGGAAGATGAAAAAGTGGTGAAGCAGGAATTGAATCCGACAACTGATATCATGACCATGGGCGAAGTGATTCGCGAGCTAAATGAACTCACCAATGGAGACGCCATCATCGTTACCGATGTGGGCCAGCACCAGATGGTAGCCTGCCGCTATGCGAAAATGAACAATACCCGCAGCAATATCACCAGTGGCGGCCTGGGTACGATGGGCTTTGCCCTTCCCGCAGCCATCGGTGCTGCCTATGGTGATCCTTCGCGCACAACCGTAGCGATCATCGGCGATGGCGGCTTTCAAATGACCCTGCAGGAACTGGGCACTATTATGCAATTCAAACCGAATGTAAAGATTCTGATCCTGAATAATCAGTTCCTCGGTATGGTGCGCCAATGGCAACAGCTATTCCATCAGAAGCGCTACTCCTTTGTAGATATCACCAGCCCCGACTTTGTGCAGGTAGCCAAAGGTTTTGGCATACCGGGACAAAGTGTCAGCGATCGCAAGGATCTGAAAGCAGCTTTGCAAAAAATGTTGCAGACAGATGGCTCATTCCTGTTGGAAGTAATGGTAGGCAAGGAAAATAATGTATTCCCCATGGTACCGCAGGGAAGAGGAGTGGCGGAGATTGTGTTGAGTAGTGAAGAAGTGTGATGAGCGTGAGGCGTGAATCGTGAGGCGTGAGTGAGTTTAGAGTTTAATGTTTAAAGTTTAAAGTTGGGCTAAATTCTTTAAACTTTCTATCCTTTAAACCTTAAACTCTCAACCTTAAACCCTCAACTCTCAACCATTCAACAACTTAAAACTTAGAACTTATAACTTATAACTCACAGATATGTCCAAACAAGAATATACCATCACCGTTTACACCGAAAACCAGATCGGTTTGCTGAACCGGATCGCCATCATGTTTTCGCGGCGGAAGATCAATATCGACAGCCTCAACACTTCTCCTTCGGAAGTGGAGAGCGTGCATCGCTTCACCATCGTGATCAACGAAACGGAAGAAGTGGTGCGCAAGCTGTGCCGCCAGATCGAAAAGCAGGTGGAAGTATTGAAAGCTTATTACAACACACAGGAGGAAATTGTGTGGCAGGAGCTGGCGTTGTATAAAGTGCCTACAGAAGTAATCGCAGAAGAAGTGAAAGTGGAAAGATTGCTGCGTGAATATGGCGCCAAGGCGGTGGTAATACGCAAGGACTATACCGTTTTTGAAGTGGCAGGCCATCGCGAAGAAACTGATAAGCTGATCCAGGTACTGGAACCGTTTGGTCTGATTGAGTTTGTACGAAGTGGCCGCGTGGCGATTATTAAAGACAGTGTGGGCTTTCATGAAAAACTCAAGGAATTTGAATATCGTGAACCCGGTGAAGAAGCGATCGAAAACGAATATCTCGACCAGCATGAGAAGGTGTTCAGCATGTAAGAAAAAATTCGTAAATTGAATATCCCGTTATTACATAAAAAATTAACAATCAAAACCCAAAAACAGATAAGATGGCAAAATTAAATTTTGGCGGCGTGGAGGAGAATGTAATCACCCGTGATGAATTCCCTCTGAGCAAAGCCCAGCAGGTACTGCAAAATGAAACCGTGGCCGTAATCGGTTATGGTGTGCAGGGTCCCGGACAGGCGCTGAACCAGCGCGATAATGGCATCAACGTAATTGTAGGCCAGCGGAAAAATTCCAAGAGTTGGGACAAGGCCGTACGTGATGGATTTATTCCCGGTGAATCGCTGTTTGAAATTGAAGAGGCGTTGGAGCGTGGTACCATCATCTGTTATTTGCTGAGCGATGCCGCGCAAATCGCGATGTGGCCCACGGTGAAGAAACACCTTACACCCGGCAAAGCCCTCTATTTCTCTCATGGCTTTGGCGTTACTTTCAATGACCAAACCGGCATTGTGCCGCCCAAGGATGTGGACGTGTTCCTGGTAGCGCCCAAAGGCAGCGGCACTTCTTTGCGTCGCATGTTCCTGCAGGGTCGCGGGCTCAACAGTTCCTATGCCATTTTCCAGGACGCTACCGGAAAGGCATTTGATCGTGTTGTCGCGCTCGGCATTGCTGTAGGCAGCGGTTATTTGTTTGAAACCGATTTCAAGAAAGAAGTATATAGCGACCTCACCGGCGAGCGGGGCACCCTTATGGGCGCCATCCAGGGAATCTTTGCCGCCCAGTACCAGGTATTGCGCGATAAAGGACATAGCCCCAGCGAAGCTTTCAACGAAACTGTGGAAGAGTTGACTCAATCGCTCATGCCGCTGGTTGCCGAAAACGGTATGGACTGGATGTATGCCAACTGCTCTACCACCGCACAACGTGGTGCGCTGGATTGGTGGAAGAAATTCCGCGATGCCACGGCTCCCGTATTCCGCGAACTGTATGAAAGTGTGGCTGCCGGTAAAGAATCGCAGCGCTCCATCGACAGCAACTCACAGCCCGATTACCGTGAGAAACTGGAAGCGGAATTGAAAGAACTGCGTGATAGTGAAATGTGGCAGGCAGGCAAAACCGTTCGCAGCCTCCGCCCCGAAAATCAGCCCGGCAACGAAAACCCCTTCGAGGAATCCTCCACGAAGAGCGTTTTCCGTGAGCAGGCGCTGAAATCAGAATCAGTAGGATAAGGACTTAACATAAAAAAGCAAAGGGATGGAACCGGTCGCTACAGTGGAGGAAACCGAACAGAATACGAATGTCGTTTCCGGCAATAGCTGGAAAAAGCATCTTCATTTTGAAGAAGCCGCTGCGCGTTTGCTCCCTGTAGTGATCCGGACCCCTTTGCAATGGAATGCCAACCTATCGCGTAAGTATCAGTGCAATGTTTATCTGAAAAGAGAAGACTTGCAGGTGGTACGCTCCTATAAGCTCCGCGGCGCCTACAATATGATCAGCTCACTGTCGCAGGAACAAATGCAACAGGGTGTGGTTTGCGCCAGCGCGGGCAATCATGCACAGGGCTTTGCCTTCAGTTGCCGCAAGCTGGAGATCAGGGGCGTAATTTTTATGCCCGTCATCACCCCCAAACAAAAGATTCACCAAACCAAAATGTTTGGCGAATCCTTTATCGAGATACAACTGGTGGGCGATACTTTCGATGATTGCGCGCAGGCGGCCATAGCTTATACGCGCGAAAACAAGATGACCTTTATTCCGCCCTTCGACGATTACCGCATCATTGAAGGACAGGCTACCGTAGCCATGGAAATACTGGAAGACCTCCCCAAAGTGGATTACCTGCTGGTACCTGTGGGTGGCGGCGGCTTGTGCGCCGGCGTGGGCAGCTATTTCAAAATGGTATCTCCACATACCAAAATTGTAGGCCTGGAACCGGAAGGAGCGCCTTCCATGAAAACAGCCCTCGAAGCCGGACAACCGGTAACACTCCCCTCCATAGATCGTTTTGTGGATGGCGCTGCGGTGAAACGCGTGGGTGACCGAAGCTTTGAAATTTGCCAGCATGTTTTAGACGACATGCGACTGGTACCCGAGGGTAAAATATGTACCAGCATTCTGCGCCTTTACAATGAAGACGCCATAGTGGTGGAGCCCGCAGGCGCACTCTCCATTGCCGCGCTCGACGATATGGCCGATCAGATCCGTGGCAAAAATGTGGTGTGCGTGGTCAGCGGCAGCAATAATGATATCGACCGTATGCAGGAGATCAAGGAACGTAGCCTGCAATATGAGGGACTCAAACATTATTTCCTGATCAGCTTCGCGCAAAGACCCGGCGCTCTCAAGGAATTTGTCAACAATGTGCTGGGCCCAACCGATGATATCACCCGCTTCGAATACATGCAGAAAACCAATAAGGAAAACGGCCCTGCCCTGGTGGGCATTGAACTGCGTACACCGGAAGATTATGCGCAGCTATTAAGCAAGCTCGAAGAATACCAGATCCGTTACACCGAACTCAATAAGAACGATACACTTTTTGGTTACCTGGTTTAACCCATTCCACTAACATTAGTACGTAGTAAAAACTGTGGAAAAAATCGAATGTTTTCCGCCTATCCTCTGAAGAATTTTCAGTAATTTTCCAGTATTGCTTGCTATTCGTTCAGCCAAAACTGGACTTCATTATAATTCATCTAAAAAAAAGTGACTGCCCATGGCAAGCAATGCCGGTTTGTACCATCCTTCCTTTGAACACGATGCCTGTGGCATTGGTTTTGTCGCCAACATCAAGGGTGGAAAATCTCATCAGAATATTTCGGACGCGCTGACTGTGTTGGAAAACATGGAGCATCGCGGTGCCTGTGGTTGTGAGGAAAACACAGGTGACGGCGCCGGCATCATGATACAGGTGCCGCATGAGTTTTTCTTTGATGAATGTATTCGCCTTGGCGTCCATCTTCCCGCTTTTGGCCGCTATGGAGTGGGCGTAATCTTCTTCCCCCGTGATATCCGCCTGCGCGAAGAATGTCGCGATATCTTCAACCGCGCCGCCGAGAAACTGGGACTCGAGATTCTCGCTTATCGCAAAGTACCGGTAAACACCAACGACATTGGCCCAACCGCATTGAGCGTGGAGCCCGAAATGGAACACGTGTTTATCGCCTGTCCCGACCATATTTCCAATCCCGACGAATTTGAACGCAAACTGTTTGTGCTGCGCAACTATGCCAGCCATACTATTCAGAATACGGTTCGTAAAGACGAGATTGGTTTCTATATCGCTTCCCTTTCGTACAAAACAATCGTGTACAAGGGGCAGCTTACGAGCAAGCAAGTGAGGGATTATTTCCCTGACCTGAAAAATAAGCGTATGGTAAGTGCTTTTGGACTGGTGCACTCCCGCTTCGCCACCAATACATTTCCATCCTGGAAACTGGCACAGCCCTTCCGCTTCATAGCGCATAATGGTGAGATCAATACCCTGCAGGGAAATCTGAACTGGTTAAAGACCAGTGAAAAGAATTTTACCAGTCCCTACTTCAGCAAGGAAGAAATGGAAATGCTGCTGCCGATAGTAGCGGACGGACAATCGGATTCAGCCTGTCTCGATAATATGATCGAGCTGCTCACGCTGGCCGGCCGCTCTTTGCCGCATGTAATGATGATGCTGATTCCCGAAGCCTGGGATGGCAACGAGCAGATGGACCCGGTGAAGAAAGCCTTCTATGAATTTCACTCCGCCTTTATGGAACCCTGGGATGGACCGGCTTCCATTTCCTTCACCGATGGAAAAATTATTGGCGCCACGCTCGACCGCAACGGTCTTCGTCCTTCACGCTACTGCGTTACCAAAGACGACCGCGTAATCATGGCTTCCGAAACTGGCGCGCTGCCTGTGGATCCGAAAATGGTAGTGGAGAAAGGTCGTTTGCAACCGGGTAAGATGTTTGTGGTTGATATGGAGCAGGGCCGCATCATCAGCGATGATGAACTGAAAGCCACCATCTGCGCCCAAAAGCCCTATGGCGAATGGCTCAACAAATACAAAATTCGTCTCGAAGAATTACCCGAACCCCGCATCACTTTTACGCACCTCGGCCATGAGCAGGTTTTCAAATACCAGAAAGCATTTGGTTATACTACCGAAGACCTGGATCAGATCATTACGCCCATGGCGCTGGATGGTAAGGAGCCCATTGGTTCCATGGGAACAGATACACCATTGGCGGTATTGAGCGACCAACCGCAGCACCTCAGTTCTTATTTCAAACAACTCTTTGCGCAGGTTACCAACCCGCCTATCGATCCCATACGCGAGCGACTGGTAATGTCGCTGGCCAGCTTCGCAGGCAACAATGGTAATCTACTGCTCGAAGATCCGCTCACCTGCCATAGTGTGGCGCTCAAGCATCCGATACTCACGAATCATGAGCTGGAAAAAATCCGCAGTATCGATACCGGTTTGTTTCAGGCCAAAACCCTGCAATGCTATTTCCGCGCCAATGGTAATCCGGGTGCGCTGAAAGCGGCGCTGGATCGTATATGCCGCTATGCGGTGGATGCGGTAGAGGATGGATTCAAAGTATTGATCCTGCAGGATCGTGCGATCGATTCGGACCATGCTCCCATACCATCATTACTGGCAGTGGCCGCCGTGCACCACCACCTTATCCGTAAGGGTATGCGCGGGCAGGTGGGCATTATCGTGGAAGCGGGCGATACCTGGGAAGTGCATCACTTCGCCTGCCTGATCGCCTTTGGCGCCACGGCCATCAATCCCTATCTCGCGCTTTCATCAATCCGCGACCGCAAGGAAACCGGCAAGCTTCAAACCAATTTGAGTGAGGATGAACTGAAGAAGAATTATATCAAAGCGGTGAATGAAGGCTTGCTGAAAGTATTTTCCAAAATGGGTATCTCTACCCTGCAATCTTACCAGGGTGCGCAAATATTCGAGATACTGGGCATCAACAAGGATGTTGTCGCCAAATACTTCACCGGAGCCACATCGCGCATTGAAGGCATGGGGCTTGATGAAATCGCGCGGGAAGCCCTGGCTAAACATTTCTTTGCTTTTAGTAAGAAGGATGTTCCCGTTGATCGCTTGCCGGTGGGTGGTAATTATCAATGGAAGCGCAAAGGTGAATTCCACCTCTTCAACCCGCAAACCATTCACTTGTTGCAGCATGCCACAAGAACAAATGACTATAGCGTTTTCAAGAAATATTCGAAGCTGGTAAATGAGCAGGGTGAGAAAGCCTGCACACTGCGCAGCCTGTTCCGATTTAAAAAATTGCGGCCTTCCATTCCGCTGGATGAAGTGGAACCGGCGGAAAGCATTTATCGCCGATTCGCCACGGGTGCCATGAGCTTTGGCTCTATCAGTTGGGAAGCGCATACTACCCTCGCCATCGCCATGAACCGACTTGGCGCGAAAAGCAACACCGGTGAAGGTGGTGAGGATGAAAGCCGCTACGAACCCCTGGCCAATGGCGACTCCATGCGTAGCGCCATCAAGCAGGTGGCCAGTGGCCGCTTTGGTGTAACCAGTCTTTACCTCACCGAAGCGGATGAGCTGCAGATCAAGATGGCGCAGGGTGCCAAGCCCGGCGAAGGCGGACAATTACCCGGCCATAAGGTGGATGAGTGGATTGGACGCACACGACATTCCACACCCGGAGTAGGACTGATTTCTCCACCGCCGCACCACGATATCTATTCGATTGAAGACCTGGCGCAATTAATATTCGATTTAAAGAATGCCAACCGGCAGGCACGCATCAGTGTGAAGCTGGTGAGCAAGGCCGGTGTGGGTACCATCGCCGCTGGTGTCGCCAAAGCCAAGGCCGATGTGGTGCTGATCAGCGGTCATGATGGTGGTACCGGCGCTTCGCCCATCTCCTCCATCCGCCATGCGGGTCTTCCCTGGGAACTGGGTTTAGCCGAATCGCACCAAACACTGGTGAAAAACAAATTGCGGAGCCGCGTGGTATTGCAGGCCGATGGACAAATGAAAACAGGTCGCGATATAGCCATCGCCACTTTGTTGGGTGCGGAAGAATGGGGTATCGCCACGGCGGCATTGGTAGTTGAAGGATGTATCCTGATGCGCAAATGCCATCTCAATACATGTCCCGTAGGTGTGGCCACCCAGGACCCGGATCTGCGCAAGCGCTTCAGTGGCGCGGCCGATCATGTGGTGAATTTCTTCCGATTTATGGTGCAGGAATTGCGCGAGATCATGGCCGATCTGGGTTATCGCAATATCAACGAGATGGTGGGACAGGTGGAAAACCTGGAACCACGTGAAGATATTCGCCACTGGAAATATAGCAAGCTCGACCTCTCTCCTATTCTTTACAAAGAACCCGCTTCACAATACACCGGCTTGTATTGTATGGAGACCCAGGATCATGGGTTGCAACAAATACTCGACTGGAAACTGCTGGAAGCCGCGAAGCCTGCTCTGGAAAAAGGAGAAAGAGTATGGGCCGAATTCCCCATCATCAATACCGATCGTACAACGGGCACTCTGTTGTCGAACGAAATAACCAAACAATATAAAGGGGCCGGCCTGCCCGACGATAGCATTCACTTCAAATTCACCGGCACCGCGGGTCAAAGTTTCGCAGCATTTGCCACGCGCGGCATGACGATGGAGATTGAAGGCGATGCCAACGATTATTTTGGCAAGGGTCTTAGCGGAGCGAGACTGATCATCTATCCGGATAAGCAATCGAGTTTTGTTCCGGAAGACAATAGCATTATTGGCAATGTGGCCTTTTATGGCGCAACCAGCGGCGAAGCTTTTATCCGCGGCAAGGCCGGCGAACGCTTTGCCGTACGCAACTCAGGCGCCCATGTTGTTGTAGAAGCCATTGGCGATCATGGATGTGAATATATGACCGGTGGCCGCGTGGTGATCCTTGGTGGCACCGGCCGCAATTTCGCCGCGGGTATGAGTGGGGGTATCGCTTATGTGTACGACGTGAAGGGACAGTTTGCCGAGAATTGCAATACGGAAATGGTGGACCTGGATCCCTGCACACTGGAGGACAAGAATAACCTGTTCACGATGATTCAACGTCATTATGAATTCACCGGCAGTACGGTGGCGCGCTTTATCCTCGATGATTTTGATAACCAGCTACCGCATTTTGTAAAAGTATTCCCCAGGGATTACAAGCGGGTACTGATCGAGCAGGCGCATAAGGAAGCCAAAGTAACCAGCCGCTAAGTAAACCGTAATCAGCAACCACAAGCACAACAAAGAACTATATGGGTAAGCCTACAGGATTTCTGGAATTTTCGCGTGAACTGCCATCCAAATTGCCGGCAGCCGAACGAATTCAGCATTATCGCGAGTTTGTACAAAAGCTGGGTGAGGAAAAACTCAATCAGCAGGCCGCGCGTTGCATGAATTGTGGTGTTCCTTTCTGTCATAGCGGTTGCCCGCTGGGTAACGTAATTCCGGAATTCAATGATGCGGTATATCGAAAGGATTGGAAGGAAGCCTATGACGTGTTGGTATCAACCAACAATTTCCCCGAGTTTACCGGACGCATTTGCCCGGCTCCCTGCGAAAGCGCCTGTGTGCTGGGCATCAACCAACCTCCTGTTACCATTGAAGAGATCGAAAAGCATATCATCGAAATCGCTTTTGAAAAAGGATTCGTGAAGCCGCGCAAGCCCAACCTACGTACCGGGAAAAAAGTGGCGGTGATTGGATCAGGCCCTGCCGGCCTGGCAGCCGCGGCGCAACTGAACTATGCCGGTCACCAGGTAACTGTTTTTGAAAGGGATGAAAAGCCCGGAGGATTGTTGCGTTATGGAATACCCGATTTCAAACTGGAAAAATGGGTAGTGGATCGTCGCATTGCTTTGATGGAAGAAGAGGGAGTGAGTTTCCAGTGCCATGCGCACGTGGGCGTGAATGTACATATCAACGATTTGCTTCGCGAATACAGCGCGATCGTGATCGCTACCGGTTCCACGGTTCCCCGTAATCTCGATATCCCCGGTCGTGATGCGAAAGGTGTTTACTATGCCATGCAGTTTTTGAAACAGCAAAACAAGCGGGTGGATGGCCGTGATCCCCTGGCCCATGCCAACCTGGAGAGCAATACCTGGCACGAAGATATTCTTGCAGCGGGTAAGAATGTGGTGGTGATTGGCGGAGGCGATACGGGTTCCGATTGCGTGGGTACATCCAACCGGCAGGGTGCAGTTTCTGTAACGCAGTTTGAGTTGCTTCCTCAACCGCCCACAGATCGTACTGCTGCCATGCCCTGGCCCAGCTACCCCATGTTGTTAAAAACAACAAGCTCGCATGAAGAAGGTTGTGAACGCAAATGGGCCGTAGGCACCAAGGCCTTCCTGAAAGATGATAATGGCAACCTGAAAGCCATACGGCTGGTGGACCTGGAATGGAAATCCGGTGCCGATGGCCGTCCCGCTTCTTTTACCGAAGTGGCGGGCTCCGAAAGAGATATCCCCTGCGAACTGGCCCTGCTTGCGATGGGTTTCCTCCATCCCCAATACGAAGGACTGCTGGAGCAGTTGGAAATAGAAAGGGATGAACGGGGAAATGTGAAAGCATCCGAAAAAAATTACCAGACCAGCCTGCCCAAAATATTTGTGGCCGGTGATGCACGCCGTGGTCAGTCATTGGTGGTTTGGGCCATCAGCGAAGGAAGAGAAGCCGCCCGTAAAATGGATGAGTTCCTCAACAATGGCAGCTCCGCGCTCGAAACAAGGGATGCGAGTATTCTGCATGCATTTGCTTAAACCCCTACCCCTAAAGGGGAAGAAACAAAAAACAATGGAGCCGCGAATAAATCGCGGCTCCATTGTTTTTTACAAACTGCCTGATATTGAATATCCCTTTGTATTCACTGTGCTTATCGACAGTTACCTTGTCTGTTATGTCTGACTATAATAAAGCTAAAAGAAAATGAAGGGTCTCGAAAAATCGTCGGTCAACGAATTTATTCCAATCATAATATGACAATTCTTGATTGCTCCAGCTCCATCGACAATTTTTTTCAAACACTTACATATTACATTATTTCACATTTAATATTTATTAGTAGATAATACACAATTTTTCACCAAAACCCTTAAAATATATTAAAACTAACACATGTTATATTAAAATAAGATTAATTTCCAATTACGATTGCAGGATTGCCGATTTCTTTAATATTTAAACCCCCAAGTTCTGTTTATGAGCAAGAAAACCGTAAAACAGGTAGCTCCCTTTCTGATCCTGCTGGGAGTAGCGCTGGCCGCCGTCTTCATGACGCCATCGGCCGCATTTGATCCCGCTTCCGTAACCGCGGAAGATGGTTCCCCCAAATATGTGTATGATACCGGTGATATCGCCTGGATGCTGGTATCCTGTGCATTCGTATTTCTTATGACACCTGCGCTGGCTTTCTTCTACGGCGGCATGGTGGGTCGCAAGAATGTACTCTCCACCATGATCAAGAGCACGGTTTCGGCGGGTATCATTTCCGTTCTGTGGATTGTGGTGCAGTTTAGCCTTTGCTTTGGTGAATCCATCGGCGGTTTTATCGGCAGCCCCGAAACCTTCCTGTTCTTCAAAGGCGTTATGGAAGGTGAACCCTGGAGCGCAGCTGCCAGTATTCCCCTCCCCCTCTTTGCTTTTTTCCAACTGATGTTCGCCATCATCACTCCCGGCCTCGTGGTAGGTGCAGTGGCCGAACGCATTCGCTTTAGCTCTTATACTTTGTTTATTGTATTATTTGGTGTGCTGGTTTACGCCCCCCTCGCCCATATGGCCTGGCATCCTGATGGCCTGATGGCCAAATGGGGTGTTTTGGATTTTGCCGGTGGCACCGTGGTGCATATTTCCGCTGGTATGGCCGCCCTGGCTGGTGCCATCGTATTGAAACCACGTAGCCTTTCCGGACCCGCCTCTCCTGCCAATATTCCCTATGTGCTGATCGGCACCGGCCTGCTCTGGTTTGGCTGGTTTGGTTTCAACGCCGGTAGCGCCGTGGCTTCCAACTCTCTCGCTGTTTACGCTTTTGCCACTACTAATACGGCTGCGGCCGCCGCTGGTCTGTCGTGGATGTTCCTCGATGTAATTCGTGGTAAAAAGCCCTCCGTCCTGGGATTCTGCATTGGTGCGGTAGTGGGCCTGGTAGCCATTACCCCTGCAGCCGGATTTGTGGGTGTACCGCAGGCCCTGTTTATTGGCTTCGCTTCCGCTATCGTATCGAACCTGGTAGCCGAATTCCTGAAGCACAAAACCAAACTGGATGATCCCCTGGATGTATTCGCCTGTCATGGTATTGGCGGTATTACCGGTATGTTGCTCACCGGCGCCGTTGGTAGCAGTGCAGTAAATTCCCTCGTAGCCGAAGGTCAGTTCCTGATCCAACTCAAAGGCATGGCTTTCGCCGTTACCTATAGCTTCGTGGTATCCTTTATTATCTTCAAAGTAATCAACTTCGTATTGCCCATGCGCGTAACGCAGGCCGAAGAAGAAGAAGGACTGGATGCTTCGCAACACAACGAAAAGTACCTGCAGGGTACCTTGCTTGTCCACAACAATGGTAAAGTGGAAGAAAAAACACTTGCCTGATTTCGACCCTGCTGTTCTTTAACCCCTATTAAATAGAAAAGGCACAGTTAGGTGGTGCAGACTTCTCGCAAAAGTCTGTACCGCTGTGCCCTTTCCTTCACATCTAAAATGCTACTACAATGTTACGAAAAATTATGCTGGCCTCAGCCGCCAGCCTGGCTACCTTTTTTGCCTTTGCGCAAGAAGACTCTACCAAATCGCTGACCATTTCCGGCAATGCCGACGCTTATTATCGCTATAATTTCTCGGGTAATCGCACGGCTCCCAACAATTACACCAGCTTTACCAATTCCCAAAATTCCTTTGAAGTAGGTATGGCCACCGTCCGCGCCGACTTCACTGCCCTATCCGGTAAAGTGGGTGGTACGGTTGACCTGGGCTTTGGTCGCCGGGTAGAAGAATTCAATTACAACGACGGTGATAATGGATCCGGCAAAAATGGTTTTATCTCCCTGTCGAATATCAAGCAGGCTTTTGTTACCTATGCCCCTTCTGAAAACGTGAAATTCACCATGGGTAAATTTGGTACCCATGTAGGGTACGAGTTGCTCGATGCACCCCTTAACCGCAATTACAGCATGAGCTATATGTTTACCAACGGGCCCTTCTTTCACACAGGCCTGAAAGCCGATATCAGCGCCGGCCCCGTAGGCATTATGCTTGGTGTCGCCAACTACACCGACGAAAGTACTTCTACCAACTCCGTTAAAACCCTGCTCGCTCAGGTTAGTGGTGGATTTGGCGAGGATAAATTGAAGTTTTACCTAAACTATGTAGGATTTGGCGGATCAGAAAACGCTGTTAACCCCAGCGGCTTGCAATCGCTCAACCAGATCGACCTGGTGTTGCTGGGAACCATTTCTGATAAATTCAATATCGGATTCAATGGTACCGTACAATCGCGCAAGCAAGTCGCCGGTTCCGCCACCCCTGATGGAAGCTGGTGGGGCAGTGCGCTGTATTTCAACTACGATCCCAGCGAAAAAATTGGTCTTACCTGGAGGAGTGAATACATTGGTGATAAAGAAATGGTAGCTTTTGGTTCAGAGAAGATATTCGCTAATACGTTATCTCTCAACTACAGGGTTGGGCCGTTAACAATCATTCCTGAGATTCGGTATGAAACAGCGGACGATGGTTTCTTCACCAAGAGCGATTACACCGCTACAAAGTCAAGTTTTTCGGCTCTCCTTGCCGCAGTGCTCGCGTTCTGACCGTACCCCTGCTGCATCAACAGGCTGCCCCTCACTGGTTTAGAGTTGGGGCGGCCTTTTTTAAGTTATAAGTTTTAAGTTATAAGTTATAAGTTTTAAGTTATAAGTTTTAAGTTTTAGGATATGTTTTAAGTTGTAAATTATCTTTATTTCTGTGTAAATCTGCTCTATTAAATCTGCGACATCTTATATGTTTGATTTAGTTCAAAAAACAGGAAAATAATCAACTTTGATAGTA